>PSKS01000002.1:0-124143 GCA_040289115.1 Chloroflexota bacterium | reverse complement strand
GGGCGGCCGCCCCGACGGCGGCCAGCACGGCCACCGGGGTGGCCAGGCCGAAGGCGCAGGAGCAGGCCACCACCAGGACAGCAGCCGCGGCCAGGGGGCCGCCCGTGACAAAGGCTACCGCCGCCAGGCCGAGGACAACCGGGAGGAAGTAGGCCGAGAACCGGTCGGCCCAGCGCTGCATCGGCCCCCGGTGGGCCTCGGCCTCGGCCACCAGCCTGACGACCCGCCCGAAGGTGGTATCCGGGCCGACCCGGTCCACCCTGACCTGGAGGTAGCCCTGTCGGACGATGGTAGCGGCGTAGACCGGGTCGCCCGGCCCCACCTCCGCCGGCATCGCCTCCCCGGTGAGGGCCGACTGGTCCACCGCGGCCCGGCCGGCAACCACCACCCCGTCCGCTGGAATTTGGCCCCCATTCCGGACGATAACCGTCTCCCCGGCCCGCAGGTCAGAAACGGGGACCTCGACCTCTTGCCCGTCCCGGAGGACCATCGCTCGCCGGGGAGCCTGCTGCAGGAGGGCCTTTATCCCCTGCCGGGCCTGCTCGACGGTGAACCTTTCGACAGTCTCGCCAACCCGCATAAAGAAGACCACGACCAGGGCCGGGGTCCACTGACCGGTCCCGAGGGCGGCCAGGGCCCCAAGGGTCATCAGGGTGTGGGGTGTAACATGGCCCCGCCAGGCCGCCCCCAGCACCTCCCGGAAGACCGGGAAGCCGGCGGCCCCCACCAGGGCCGCCCCGAGGGTAAAGGGGATCGCCTCCTCCAGGCGGCCGAGGAGGCCGAGCCGTTCCCCCAAAAGCCCAACTAGTAGAACTCCGGCCACCAGCAGGCCGAAGGCAGCCTTCAGCCGGTCCCAGGGCCGGGGTGGGGCGGCCTCGAGGCTGCACCCGCAGGCGGCCGTCGGTGTCTCGGGCGGGGAGAAGGCCATCGCATTTAAATATTACCGGATACTGATACATGTGACCAGTGGGTGGTGTCTTCGGGTATAATCTCGAAGGTTCTGCTCCGGGAGGTTGCCCACGCTTCGGGTTAAATCGCTGGCCAGCGGAAGCAGCGGCAACGCCTACCTTATCTGGTCCGGGGATGAGGCCCTCCTGGTCGACGCTGGGATCCCGTTAAGGGCGGTCCAGGCTGAGCTGGCCCGCATCCCCGGTCGGCCCCGGCTGGTGGGGGTGTGCCTTACCCACGAGCATGCCGACCACGCCTCGGCGGTGGGGGCCGTTTGCCGCCGCTACGACGTTCCCCTGATAGCCAGTCCCGGTACCCTGGACGGCCTTTATCGGTTGGGCCTCCGGGTGGATGGGGTTTCCCAGCCGGTGGGGACCACCCTGGCAATGGGAAGCTTTTTTGTGACGAGCTTTGGCCTGCCCCACGATGCCTTGCAACCGGTGGGCTACCTGGTCGGGCTGGGGCCTTGGCGAGTGGTCCTGGCGGTGGACCTAGGGCAGTCTTGCGAAGACCTGGTTTACGCCCTGAGGCAGGCTGACCTGATAATTCTGGACTCCAACCATGACCTCAGGCGCCTGCTGGCCGGGCCTTACAGCAGTCGGCTTAAGGCCCGGATCGCCGCCCCGAACGGCCACCTCTCCAATGAGCAGGCGGCCCAAATTTTGCTCCGGGTGGCCGACGGACGGCCCCGGACCGTCTGGTTGGCTCACCTTTCGGCCGTGAACAATTCGCCCCGGCTGGCTCGGCGGACGGTCCGGCAGGTTTTCGAGCAGGCTGGGGCGAATCCCGTGCGGGTGGAGGTGGCCCTCCGGGACCGGCCCAGCGCCGTCTGGAGTCCATTTGACGCGGCGGTCCAGGGCCGATTTGACTTCGGACCGGGGTTGGCTTAAATTAAAGGGCGATGGCCCGGGACTGCATCTTCTGTCGCATTATCGCGGGCGAAGCACCGGCTGACGTCGTCTACCGGGACGACGCTATCATTGCTTTTAAGGACATAATGCCCCGGGCCCCCGTCCACATCCTGGTGGTGCCCCTGGAGCACATCCCATCGGTCAACGATTTGGAAGAACGGCACGCCGAGACCGTCTGGCGGATGTTCCGGGTGGCCCAGATCGTGGCCGAAAAGCAGGGGGTAAAATCTACAGGCTACCGGCTGGTGATTAACGCCGGCCCGGACTCGGGTCAGGTGGTCTTCCACCTGCACATGCACCTGCTGGGTGGCGCCCCACTGGGGCCCTTCGGGGCCTACCGGCGGGTTTAAACCGGACCTTTTAAGGGAGGAGCTTAAACGATGGACCTGGGATTCACCGAAGAGCAGGAGATGCTGCGTAGGTCAGCCCGGGACTTCCTGGAGGTCGAGTGTCCCCCGAGGCTGGTCCGGGAGATGGAGCAGGACCCGCGGGGCTACCCGCCGGCCCTTTGGCAGAAGATGGCGAACCTGGGCTGGCTCGGCCTGCCGTTCCCGACCGAATATGGGGGTCTGGGGATGGGCTACCTGGAGATGGTCCTGCTGACCGAAGAGATGGGGCGGGCCCTTCTGCCGGCCCCCTACATTGAGACGATGGTGGTGGGGCTGGCGGTCCTAGACCACGGGACCGAGGCCCAGAAGCAGGAGCTTCTGCCCAAGATCGCTGCCGGCGAGCTGCTCGCAACCATGGCCATCGACGAGCCCGGCAGCGAGAACGACCTGAGTACCATCGCCCTCGAGGGCCGGCCCGACGGCGACTTCTACGTTTTGCGGGGCACCAAACTCTTCGTGCCCTGGGCCAACGTGGCCCACTACATCCTTACGGCCGCCCGAACCCCGGAAGGGCTTACGGCCCTTCTGGTGCCGGCAAATACCCCTGGCCTGAACATTGAGCTCCTCAAGACCATCGCCAAAGACAAGCAGGCCGAGGTGGTTTACGACCAAGTGCGGGTCGGCCGGGACGCCGTCCTGGGTGAGCCCGGGGGCGGCGAAGCAGTCTTCCGGCGGGCCATCCAGCGGGCGACGGTGGCGGCGTGTGCGTACCTGGTGGGAGGTGCGCAGAAGGCCTTTGAGATGGCCGTTAACTACGCCAAGACCCGGGTCCAGTTCGGGGTGCCCATCGGGTCGTTCCAGGCGATCCAGCATAAGTGCGCCAACATGGCCACCGACGTGGACGGGGCCCGGTTCGTGACCTACCAGGCGGCATGGGCCCTAGGCGAGGGGCTGGAGTCTGACCGGGAGGTGGCCATTGCCAAGGGCTGGGCCAGCGAGGCCTGCCGGCGGGTGTTCGCCGAGGCCCACCAGATCCACGGGGCCATCGGCTTTACCCGGGACTACGACCTGCAGCTTTACACCCGTCGTGGCAAGGCCCTGGAGGTCCGCTTTGGCGATCTGGACTTCCAGCGGGAGCAGGTGGCCCGAACCCTCGGGCTGGACTAGGCGCGGCCGGCGGCGATGAGGCGGTCGGTTAGGCCCAGGCTTGCAAGGCCCACCATCAGCCCGGCCAGAAAGGTGAGGAGGGCCGCCGAGTAGCTGCCGGTCAGGTCATACACCAGGCCGGCGAAGGCCGGGCCCAGGGCCGAGGCCAGCTGGAAGAAGGCAACCAGGGCCCCGAAGGCCGTTCCGAAGGCAGCCAGTCCGAAGGTCTGGCTGGTCAGGATGGGGTGGATGGCCGAATTGGCGCCCATTCCCAGGCCGAAGACCACGGCCGTGGCGGTATAGGCGGCCACCGACGGGGGTAAAAGGAGATATCCCAGCAGGCCGGCGATCTGCAGGCTGAAACTTAGGACCATCACCCGGCGGGCGCTTATAAGGTCACAGAGGGGTCCGAAGATGAGCTTGGCCACGATGCCGAAGGCCGTGGTGAGGCTCAAGAGGACGGAAGCCGTCAGTGGGTCGAGGCCCCGGTCGGTAAAGAAGCTTACCAAGTGAAACAGGGTGGCCAGGGCACCCAGGCCGCCGGTGAAGATGGCCAGGCCAAGGAGCCAGAAGACCGGCCGCCGCACCACCGCCCCCAGGGAGACGGCCCCGTCCCCCGGCCCCTGAAGGGGGTTCGAAGGGGCCGGAACCCGGACGGCGGCCGCTACCAGCGGCGGCATCACCGCCAGGACGGCCAGGCCCAGGGCGGTTAGGGCTGCCCGCCAACCCAGGGCATCCACAAGCAGGACAGCCACCGGGGTCATAAGGACGCCCCCTAGGCTTATGCCCACGGTGACCAGCCCCACCGCCTGACCCCGCCGCGCCCCGAATGCAGCGGCCAGGGCGCTCTGGACGGGCACCGTGCCGAAAAGGGAGCTGCCGATGCCTAGGCCCACAAACCCGGCCAGCAGGTGGGCCTGGGATGTCATTCGGCTCAGGCCCAGGAGGATCAGAGCGTAAAGGACGAGGCCGACCAGCATCAGTCGGCGGGGGCCGTATCTGTCCACCATCCGGCCGACCAGGGGGCCGACGGCGGCCGTGGTCAGGAACTGGACGGTGATGGCCAGGCTGATTTCCCCCCGGCCCCAGCCGAACTCGGCGGCCAGGGGCTTGACAAAGGCGCTGAAGCCGTAAAAGCCGATCCCGGCGCTGGTAAAAAGCAGCAAAAGGCCCACCCCGGTCGCCGCCCAGCGGTGGTGGGTGGGGACCACCGCATCTGGTCCGGCGACTCCGGTTACCGAGTGCCCAGCGTCTCCGGCCATTCGCCCAGGGTCACCTCGAGGCTGAAGGTTTCGCCGTCCCGCCAGACCTCTAGGGTAACCGTATCCCCCACGGCCTTGGCAGTGTCCAGGTAGTCGGCAATGTCGTCCACCCGCCGGACCTGGCGGCCGTCTATGCTGACGATGACGTCCCCCGGCCGGATTCCAGCCCGGTCGGCCGGGCTGTCCCGGACGACCCGCTGGACCATGGCCCCGTTGGTTAACGGGATGCCTCGGTCCTGGGCCACGATGGGGTCCAGCTCCAGGCTGGAGATCCCGAGCCAAGGGTGTTTGACGGTCTCGCCCGCCAGCATCCTGGGCAGCACCTGCTTAGCGATGTTTATCGGGACGGCTAGCCCAATGGCCGCGCCGCGTCCGTCTCCGGACAGCTGGGTCGAGTCGAGGGCGGTGTTTACGCCGATAACCTCGCCCTGGGCGTTAAGGAGGGGCCCGCCCGAGTTGCCGGGATTGATCAGGGCGTCAGTCTGAATCAGCGAGCGCAAGGGCCGCCCGCCCGTGGGCAGGGTCCGGCCGACCCCGCTTATGATGCCCAATGTGATGGTGCGGTCCAGGCCGAAGGGATTGCCCAGGGCGATGGCAAACTGGCCCGGCCTCACCCTTGAGGAGTCTCCGATGATGGCCGGGGTAAGCCTGGCCGGGTCGACGTCGACCTTAATGACGGCCAAGTCGTTGCCGGGGTCACGGCCGACCAGGCGGGCCTCCACCCGGGTTCGGTCCGGCAAAGTGACGATGAGGCGCCCGCCGCCGGCCACCACGTGGTTGTTGGTGAGGATGTGGCCGCTCCGGTCCAGGACGATGCCGGACCCGAGGCCGACCTGGTTGTCGCCCCGGGTCTGGGTTATCCGGACCACGCTGGGGCTGGCCCGGTCATATAGGTCCATAAGCCACTCCTCGTCGAGGACCACTCCGGCGGCGCTGACCACCCGGGGGCGGTCGGGGGGGCCGGCCCAGAGCCACTGGGTGGCCAGACCCCCAACGCTGGAAAGTAGGAGGCTTCCGACTAGGAGGCCCGCTGCAAAGGAAGCTACTAATCCCATCCACCTTCTCATCGCCGTACCCTCCGCACCTTTAGTATAATCGCGGCCGCCTGTTTCCACCCAGCAAACCCGCCCACCGCCCCGGCCAGCACCAGGGTTGCGACCAGACCCCCTTCGGGGCCGAAGGTCCCCCCGGCCCACAGCTCAGGGGCCGTCGGGGAAACCCGCACCAGGCCCGGAAAAACGAGGCCGCTTACCGGCAGGCTGAGAATGCCGCCCAGGCCGAAGTTCCAGCCCAGGTGCCAGCCCACGGCCGCCCCGAACCCCCACCCCCGGCGCAGGATACCCAGCAGCAGCCCGGCCAGTAGGAGGTTCAGGGCCGCCAATGGCCCCAGGCCGGGATTTGCCCCGTGGGCGAGGGCAAAGAGGAGGGTGGTGGCCCAGTAAGCCGCCCGGAGCCCGAGGCGCAACTCAAAAAGGGACCAGAGATAGCCCCGGAAAATCGCCTCTTCGGCCAGGGCCACGTTTAACTGAACCCAGAAGGTTTTGAGGGCTCCAACATCTGAGCCCGGACCAATGACGGCCGGCCAGAGAAAAAGCAGGGCGGCGCTCAGGCCGGCACAGCCGAGGCCGAAACCAAGGCCCCGGACACCGCCGACGAGCGTCCCGGGGATGGACCGGAGCAAGTCGGGGAATCTTTCGGGTCGGTGGAGGCTCAGGAAGAACAGCGTCGGCAGGATTACGCCCAGGGCCTGCAGGGGCCAAAAGAGGGGATCGGCGATGGGGACTTCAAGGGGCCCAGGAGTCTGGGCCCGGAGGCCGGCGTAGCTTAGGCCCGTTATCAGGAGGCCGAGGCCCACCGCTAGCAGGTACAGGACAGCCTCCAAAGCGGTCAGCAGGACGGGCTTAAGCGGGATGTTGCGCATCGACCCCCTGGATGTTATCATCGACTAGAAAATCTCCGAAGCGGGAGGTAGCTTTCAATGGCGAAAGGACCGGCAGCGGTGCTTGGTCGCGAGGAGGCGGTAAGCCCATGGGATGTTGCCCTGGCCCAGTTCAGGCGGGCGGCCGACCACATGGGCCTTGAGGAGGGCCTGAAGGCCATTCTTAGTCACCCCAAGCGGGAGCTCATTGTGCATTTCCCCGTCAAGATGGATGACGGCACGATCCGGGTATTCACCGGCTACCGGGTCCATCACAACACCGCCCGGGGTCCGTGTAAGGGGGGGATTCGCTATTCGCCCCGGGTCACTCTCGACGAGGTGCGGGCCCTGGCCATGTGGATGACCTGGAAGTGTGCGGTGGTTAAGCTGCCCTTCGGCGGGGCCAAGGGGGGAGTAGTCTGCGACCCGAAACAGCTCTCCCTGGGCGAGCTGGAAAGGCTTACCCGCCGCTACGCCACCGAGGTCTCCATCCTCATCGGCCCCGACCGGGATATCCCGGCACCTGACCTGAACACTAACCCCCAGGTTATGGCCTGGATTATGGATACCTACAGTATGCACCAGGGTCACAGCGTCCCGGCCGTGGTGACCGGCAAGCCAGTGGAAATCGGGGGCTCCGAGGGGCGCAAGGACGCCACCGGGCGGGGGGTGATGTTGGTCGTTCGGGAGGCGGCCAAGCTTCTGGGAATGTCCCTTATTGGGGCCCGGGTAGCCATTCAGGGTTACGGCAATGTGGGCTCGGCGGCGGCCAGGTTTCTGGCGGCCCAGGGCTGCCGGATCGTCGCAGTTTCGGACATTAAGGGGGGTGCCTACGACCCCAACGGCCTGAATTTGCCGGAGCTGGATGAGCACGTCAGGTCCCAGGGGACAGTCTTCGGGTTTGGTACCCCGATAACCAACGCCGACCTTCTGGAGCTGGAATGCGACATTCTGATTCCGGCGGCCGTGGAAAACCAGATTACGGTGGCCAACGCCCACCGGATTAGGGCCCGCATCGTCGCTGAGGGGGCCAATGGCCCGACGACCCCGGAGGCCGACCGGATCCTTAACGAGCGGGGAATTTTCGTCATCCCCGACATCCTGGCCAATGCCGGCGGGGTCACGGTCTCGTACTTTGAGTGGGTCCAGGACCTGCAGTCCTTCTTCTGGGACGAGGAAGACATTAACGCCAAGCTGGAGAAGGTGATGGTCCGGGCCTTCCGGGAAGTGGTCAACCTGGCCCGGAGCGAGGGGGTGGACCTCCGACTGGCCGCCCACATCCTGGCCATTTCCCGGGTTGCTCAGGCAATCCGGCTGCGCAGCATATATCCTTAGGATTTGAGCCGGCGGGTCGCGGTCTTCGGCAGCTCCCGAGTCCACGAGGCCCATCCCCTCTACAGGGAAGCCTATCGGCTGGGGCGCCGGCTGGCGGAGGCGGGCTTCGAGGTGGTAACCGGGGGCTACGAGGGGGCGATGGAGGCCGTGAGCCGCGGCGCCCGGGACGCCGGCGGGACCATCCACGGCGTAACCCTCAGCCTCTTCGACCCCCTCAAACCGAACCCCTGGCTTACGGCCGAGGTCCGGGCCAGGCTGCTCGGGGAGCGGCTGGACCGCTTCTACGACCTGGCCGATGCCTTCGTAGTCCTTCCGGGCGGTACCGGAACTTTGCTGGAGCTTGCCTACGTCTGGAACCTGGCCGTTATCGGGGCCCTAAATCAACGGCCAATTCTGCTCCTGGCCAACCCCTGGCGGGCGTTGGTGGACTTTCTGGCCGGTCACCTGATAATTATCCCGGAGGACCTGCGCCATCTGACCTTTGTTGAGACCGTGGATGAGGCGGTAACCTACCTGCGGAGGTTTTTCGGTGAGGTCCCAGGGTAGCATCACGGATGTGCCGGGGGTCGAGGTCGGCCACTGGACCGACTTGGAGGGTGTAACCGGCTGCACGGTGGTCCTGTGCCGAGGCGGGGCCGTGGCCGGGGTGGACGTGCGGGGCTCCGCTCCCGGGACGTACGGCACCGACGCCCTGGCCCCCACGGCAACCGTCCAGAGAATCCACGCCGTGCTCCTCACCGGCGGGTCGGCCTTCGGCCTGGATGCCGTCGGGGGGGTGATGCGCTGGCTGGAGGAGCGGGGTATTGGCCTGCCGGTCGGATCCGTCCGGGTGCCCATCGTAACTGGGGCGGTGATCTTTGACTTAAATGTGGGCCGGGCCGACCGGCGGCCGGGCCCCGAGGCCGGGTACGCAGCCTGCCAGGCGGCTAACACCGGCCTGGTGGCCGAAGGTTCGGTGGGGGCGGGGACGGGGGCGACGGTGGCCAAGGGCCTGGGCCTGGCGCGGGCTTACAAGGGCGGGGTGGGTACGGCGGCGCGGCGGCTGGCGGACGGGGTGGTGGTAGGGGCCCTGGTGGTGGTGAACCCGGTGGGCAACATCGTCGACCCGGCCAGTGGCCGGTTGGTGGCTGCCCCCACGGACCCGGCCACCGGCGAGCCGGTGGTCGACCCGGCAAGGCTGTTGGCCCGGCGGATCTTCCCGACCCAGAACACCACCATCGGGGTGGTGGCCACCAACGTGGCCCTCAGCAAGGCCGAGGCCCAGAAGCTGGCTCAGATGGCCCACGACGGCCTGGCCCGGACCATCTGGCCGGTCCACACCGCCTACGATGGGGATACAATGTTTGGGCTCTCCACAGGGCCCCTGCGGCCGGAGTGGGCCGAGGTGAGCCTCTTGGGGGCGGTCGCGGCGGAGCTGGTAGCCGCAGCCGTTTTACGGGCCGTTTACCTGGCCCGGCCGCTAGGAGGCATCCGGGCGGTGGGGGAGGAGGCCCCGGGTCAGCAGGTGCCGTAGCGGCGTAGGATAAGCTCGACCTCCTTATCGTCCACGTCGAAGTCGACTCCCGCCCGTCGGAGGGCCCAGGCCTCGGCCTGGGTCAGGCGTCGCATCTGGCCGTCGATATGGACGGTCAATGGGAAGTTATCCTCATACTCGAAAATTACCATCCGGTCCTGAAGGGTCATCTCGGAGATCCGCATCGGCAGGCGCCTCCCTGAGGAGCTTTTCTAAAAACGCTGGCAGGTCGGTCACCAGCTTTGACCGAGCCCAAACATGGTCAAAGCCGGCGGTCCGGGCCTGGCGGAAGAGGCTTACGTCGCGGTGGGGCCCGAAGCCCAGCACTGTAAGCTTGGGTCCTAGGCGGGCCTTAAGCTCTTTTACGGCCCGGGCCCAGCGGCCCGACGGTCCCGCTAGGTCGACGACCGCCAGAACCGGCCGGTCGTCGGGGACGGCGTCGGGGTCACAAACCTCGATACCCAGCCTCTCGGCCAGGTCAGCAAGCCTTACCCGGAAGTAAAGGTCGTCCACCAATAGGACTAGCCGCAAATTGCTTAGACCCCCTAATCAAGATTTTACACATTCCCCAGGGTAGTGCTAAATTTCTTCGGATAAAATGGGACCCAGGCGGGCCTTTAGGTGGCTATAATAACGTAGGCTTGCTGTGTTAGGAGGCTTTACCACTTGGACTCGAGCTGGTCTGCCATGCGTAGAGGGAGTTTGCCCCCGAATCCCACGGCGGTGGAGGAGCGGATTAACCTGGTGAGGGGGGTCTACGCCTCCCAGGTTATCCTATCGCCGAACAACGAGATTCAGGAGATTCATGTCTTGGCCTCGTCCCGGCGCAACCCCAAGCAGATCGTTCGGGATATCGAATCTTTGATGCTGGTGATTTTTGGTGTTCGACTCGATTATCGCAAGATAAGCCTGGTGCAGGTGGACGAGGCCCGCTTCGAGACGTGGTCGCCCCGGGTTCGGCTTCAGGCGGTGCGGATGACCACGGAGCGTGGGAACCGGCGGGCTCAAGTTAGTCTGCAGTTGGGGCCCCGTGAGGTCACCGGCGAGGCCCTGGGCGAGCGGTCGGATGCCCTGGGAGACGCCGAGCTGGCCGCCGAGGCGACCCTCCGGGCCCTCCGGGAGCTGAGCGACACGATACCCGAAATCCGGCTCCGGGAGGTTCGGGGGATCGAGCTTCAGTCCGGCCGGACGGTCCTGGTGTGCCTTGAGGTGGTGGCGCCCGAGGGAGAGCAGCAGCTTTTCGACGCCAGCCAGAACCGGTTGGGGGTGGTCGGGCTGGAGGGCCGGCTGTTGGGGGCCGCCTGGGTGCGGGGTGATTTGCCCACCGCCGCCGCCAGGGCCGTGCTCGCCGCCCTGAACCGCCGGCTCCCGGTGCTTCGCCGGGCAGAGGCGTCTGATCTGCTCAGTCAATAAAGCCCATGCCTCGCTTTGTCAGCCTTGTGGAGGCGGCTGCCTTGGTCCCAGACGGGGCCACGGTGGCCCTGGCAGGTAACCTGGATATGTCGCCCCTCGCCCTGGTTCGGGAGCTCGTCCGGCAGGGCCGGCGAGGGCTGCGCCTGGTGCTGGTCCCCAGCGGGGGGCTTGCCGCCGACCTGCTCATCGGGGCGGGGGTGGCCGAATCGGCCGAGTTCGGCAGCGTTCACCTGGGCGAGTACGGGGTTGCCCCGGCCTTTAAGCGCCTGGTGGAGGCGGGGAAATTCCGGCCCCTAGACAGCGGCTGACCAGCCGTACTGGCGGGGCTCCAGGCGGGGGCCCTGGGGGTACCGTTCATGCCCGTTCGGGGCTTTCTCGGAACCGACTACCTTAAGGTACGTCCGGAGTTCCGGGTAATCGAAAACCCCTATAATCCCGGGGAGCCGGTGGTTGTGGTCCCGGCTGTCCGCCCCGATTTCGCCCTTATCCACGGCTTTCGGGCCGATGCCCAGGGCAACGTGCTTACGGACCCGACCCAGGATGCAGGCCTGATGGCCCGGGCCAGCCGGTGCACCGTCGTCACGGTGGAGGAGGTCCAGAAGAGCCCCCTGGAACGGGGCCCGGGCTTTGTAGCGGCCTTCTACGTTGGGGCTGTGGTGGTCGCCCCAGGTGGGGCCCGACCGGGGGCATGTCCCGGGTATTACGGCCGGGACGAGGCGGAAATCAAGGCCTACGTGGATTTGGCCAGGACGGAGACGGGCTTTCGGGAGTATCTGACCCGTTACCTCCTGCGGCCGCAGGCCTATGGGATGGGCCTACCGGGTTGAGGAGCTGCTGATCACCGTCCTGGCGGGGGAGATCCGGGACGGGGATGTGGCGGCGGTGGGCGGCCGGTCGCCTATCCCGGCGGCTGCAACCCTGCTCGCCCTGTACACCCATGCCCCGAACGCCACCGCAATCATCCTGGGGAGCCGCCGTCATTTTCCCTTTACGGAGGGGAGCAAGGAGTTCTTTGACCTGGCCCAGCGGGGTGGCATCGACCTGTTTTTCTTAAGCGGGGTGCAGATCGACGGCCAGGGGAACATCAACTTGCACGTGGTGGGTGATTACGAACAGCCCCGGGTCCGGTTTCAGGGGGGCATGGGGTCGGGGATGCTCTACTATATGGCCCGCCGAGTGGTGCTCTTCCGAATGGAGCACAGCCGGCGGGTCTTCGTGCCCCGGGTGGACTTCATCACCGCTTCGGGAACCACACCGCCGGGAGCCCACCGGCCGGGTGGGCCCACAGCGCTGGTCACGCCCCGCTGCGTCTTCGATTTCGACCGGGAGCGGGGCCGCTTTCGGCTCAGGTCGCTGCATCCCGGGGTTACCCTGGCGGAGGTGGTGGGGCGGACCGGTTTTGAGTTCGACATCCCGGAGGCAGCCCCCACAACCCCCGAGCCCACCGAAGAACAACTGAGGGTGCTTCGGGGACCAGTGCTGGCCGAGCTGGCGGAGGTTTACCCGGAGTTTGTGAAGGAGCTCACGGCAGGCTAGTATAATAACGTCGGCAAATGGCCGTTGAGCGTACCGTCGACTCCCGGGAAATCTACCGCGGCCGGGTCGTTAGCCTGCGGCTGGAGACGGTGGAACTGCCGGACGGGTTTCGGACGACCCGGGAGATTGTGGTCCACGGCGAGGCCGTAGGAATTGTCCCCGTCCTGCCCGACGGCCGTGTGGTGCTGGTCCGGCAGTTCCGAAAGCCGGCCGGGGCAGAGCTCATCGAAATCCCGGCCGGGGGTGTGGAGCCTGGAGAGAGCCCGGAGGGATGCGCCCGGCGGGAGCTGGTGGAGGAGACGGGCTTCAGTCCCGGGCGGCTGGTGCCGCTGGCCCAGTTCTACTTGGCGCCAGGGTATTCAACGGAGCTTATGCACCTTTACCTGGCGCTGGAGCTGGTGCCGGCCAGGGGGAAGGCGGCCCCTGACGAGCGGATCGAGTTGCTGACGGTTCCCCTGGCCGAGGCCATTGCCCTCATCGAATGTGGTGAGATTCGGGATTGCAAGACGGTTGCTGGGCTCTTCCTAGCCCGGGAATTTCTGCGCCGAGAAGGAGGGCCTCGATGAGGATTGCCGTTGTAGGTGCTGGCGGAGTCGGCGGGTACATCGGGGGGCGACTGGCCCTGGGCGGAAACGACGTGATCTTGATCGCCCGGGGTGCCCACCTTAAGGCTATCCAGGCCGGGGGCCTTAAGGTCAAAAGCATTAACGGGGACTTTGAGGTCCGGATTACGGCCACCGATCGGCCGGAAACGGTGGAACCGGTGGACCTGGTTATCTTTGCCGTAAAGTCTTACGATACCGAGTCGGCCGCCGAGCAGATCCGGTCGATGGTCGGGCCGAATACGGCGGTCCTCACCGTCCAGAACGGGGTGGACAACGAGGAGAAACTCGTCCGGATTTTCGGGCCGGAACGGGTCCTCGGGGGCGTGGTCTATATCGACAGCTTTATCGTCGCCCCCGGGGTCATTGCCCACACCGATGGCGGCCGGGTGGTTTTCGCCGAGCTGGACGGGCGGCCGTCGGAACGGGCGGTCCTAATCCGAGAGACACTGGAGGCGGCCGGCGTCCCGGCGGAAATCTCGGAGGATATTGCCAAGGTTAAGTGGACGAAGTTGCTCTTTAACTGCGCTCTGAACGCGATGACGGCCCTGGCCAGGTGCTACCACACCGACATCCTGCGGACGCCTGAGGGCCGGGAAGTGTTTATCGGTTTAATTCGGGAGGCGGAAGCGGTAGCCCGGGCCCGGGGCATCAACCTGGACCCCAACGTGGTGGAAAGGATCGTCGAGCGGGCCGACCGGCTCCCCCCATCCCGGAGTTCGATGCTTTACGACGTTCTGAGCGGCAAGCCCCTGGAGGCGGACGCCCTTAACGGGGTCATCGTAAAGTACGGGCGGGAGCTGGGGATCCCGACCCCCTTTAACCAGGCGATGCACGGGACCTTAAAGGTCATCGACAGGATCCACCGGGAGGGCCGCCGAACCGTCGAGGAAATCTGATGGAGAAGACGAGATGGATTTTCGGCTCACCGAGCACCAGCTGATGGTCCGTAAGGCCGTGGCCGAGCTGTGCCGGCAGTTCCCCGACGAGTACTGGCGGGAACTGGACCGCCGCCGTGCCTACCCGGAAGAGTTCGTCCGGGCCCTTACCAGCGCCGGCTGGCTAAGCATCCTGATCCCCGAAGAGTATGGCGGGGGCGGGCTGGGGATCAGTGAAGCGTCCATCGTCGTGGAGGAGATCCATCGCTCGGGGGGTAACGCCGCCGCTTGCCACGCCCAAATGTACATTATGAACGTAATTTTAAAGCATGGGTCCGAGGAGCAAAAGCGGCGGTTTCTGCCGCCCATCGCCCGGGGCGAACTACGCCTGCAGGCCTTCGGGGTTACGGAACCTGAGGCCGGCTCGGACACGACCCGGATTCAGACCCGAGCCGTCCGGCGCAATGGCAAGTATTACATTACCGGCCAAAAGATCTTCACCTCCCGGGCGCTCCACTCGGACCTGATGCTCGTCCTGGCCCGAACCACCCCCTACGAGGAGGTGGAAAACAAGACCGAAGGCATGTCCGTCTTCATTGTCGACCTACGCAACGCCCGGGGCGGGCTGGTGATCCGGCCCATCGAGGTTATGGTCAACCACCAGACCAACGCCGTCTACTTCGACGAATTGGAGGTGCCCGCCGAGAACCTGGTCGGGGAGGAGGGTAAGGGCTTCAGGTACCTGCTGGACGGCCTCAATGCCGAGCGGATCTTGATTGCGGCCGAGTGTATCGGGGATGGCCGCTGGTTTATCGAGCGGGCCGTCCGGTACGCCAACCAGCGGGTGGTTTTCGGCCGACCCATCGGCCAGAATCAGGGGGTCCAGTTCCCCATCGCCCGGGCCCACGCCCTGGTCGAGGCCGCCGACCTGATGCGCTGGAAGGCCGCCTGGCTTTATGACCAGGAACAGCGCTGCGGGGCCGAGGCCAACCTGGCCAAGCTTCTGGCCTCGGAAGCCTCCTGGTACGCCGCCAACGTCTGCCTGGACGTCCACGGGGGGATGGGGTTCGTGGTGGATATGGACGTGGAGCGGAAGTTCCGGGAGACCCGCCTTTACCAGGTTGCCCCGGTAAACAATAACCTGGTGCTGGCTTACATCGGCCAGCACGTGCTGGGACTCCCCCGGAGCTACTGAGGCATGACCGGCATCCTGGAAGGGATTCGGGTGGTGGCCCTGGAGCAGGCCGTGGCCGGGCCGCTGTGCACCCGGCACCTGGCCGACCTGGGAGCCGAGGTTATAAAAATCGAGCGACCAGGGGAGGGGGATTTCGGCCGCTACTACGACTCGGCGATTCGGGGCCTGAGCGCCTGGTTTGCCTGGCTCAACCGGACGAAGCGGAGCCTCACCCTTAACCTGAAAAGCCCGCAGGGCATCGAAATCCTTCACCGCCTCCTGGCGGGGGCAGACGTGCTGGTGGAGAACCTAGGGCCCGGGGTGGCCGACCGGCTCGGTTTGACCTGGGAAAGCCTGGCCGAAAGGTACCCCCAGCTTATCGTCTGCCGGATCACCGCCTACGGGCGGGCGGGCCCCTACCGCGACCGCAAGGCCTTCGACCTCCTGGTCCAGGGGGAGACGGCTGTCATCGCCCTCACCGGCACCCCGGAGGCCCCGGCCAAGGTGGCGGTTTCGGTGGCTGACATCGGGGCCGGGCTCTACGCCTTCGCCAGCATCCTGGCCGCCCTCTACCGCCGGACCCAGACGGGCCGGGGAACCAAGGTAGAGGTCTCCCTCTTCGACGCGCTGGCTGAGTGGGTCTCGCCCTTCGCCTATGGCTATCTTTACACGGGCCGCCAGCCGGAGCGGGCCGGCATGCGCCACAACATCATCGTGCCTTATGGGCCTTATAAGTGTGCCGATGGGTATGTAAATATCGCCATCCAAAACGAGGCCCAGTGGGTCCGCTTCTGTGCCCAGGTTCTGGGGATGCCGGAGCTGGCCCGGGACCCCGACTACGCCACCATCGAGCTCCGGGTCCGGAACCGGGGGCGGCTGGAGCCGCTCATCGAGAAGGTCCTGAGCCAGTGGCCGGTGGCGGAGGTGGCCCGGCGGCTGGAGGCGGCCGACGTCCCTTACGGGCTTGTGCGGGACCTTGCCGGGTTCGTGGAACACCCCCAGCTTGCGGCCCGCGACCGCTGGGTCGAGGTGGAGTCGCCTGTAGGGCCAGTCCGCCAGTACCTGCCGCCCTTTGACTTCGCCGACGCCGAGGTCCGCTTGGGCCGTATCCCGGCCGTCGGGGAACACACCGAGGAGGTCCTTCGGGAGCTGGGCTTCGACCCCGAAACCATCGAGCGCCTGCGTAAAGAGGGCGTCGTCTAGAAAGGAGGGAACTGCCATGACCGTAAAGCCCGGCTGGGAGGGGCGCTTTTACGAGGATTTCGAGGTTGGCGACGTCTACGAGCACCCTATGGGCCGGACGATAACCCAGACCGACAACATCTGGTTCACCCTGCTCACCGTCAACCCGAACCCCATCCACACCGACCGGCACTACGCCGAGGCCACCGAATTTGGACGCCCCCTGGTGAACAGCGCCCTGACGCTGGCCGTGGTGACGGGCCTAACGGTGGCCGACGTGAGCCAGAACGGGATAAACCTGGGCTGGGAGAATGTCCGGCTCCTGAAGCCGGTGTTCGAGGGAGATACCCTCTACGCCCGAACCGAGGTCCTCGAGAAGCGGGAGTCGAACTCCCGCCCCCACATGGGCATCATCAAGGTCCGGACCGTGGGCTACAATCAGGACGGGGTGGCCGTCATCGAATTTACCCGCGCCATTATGGTTTATAAGCGGGGCCAGCGGCCTCCAACCGCCCCGGTCTGGCAGAAGCTTCGGAGCCAGGCTGAAACTTCTTAGTCCAGCGGCGGCCGGCGGTGGGCCCACGGACGGGCCCGCTCGAAGGCGGCCGCCGCCCGCAGAACCAGGAGGTCCTGGCGGGGCCCACCCACAACCTGAAGGCCAACCGGCAGGCCGTCCCGGGTCCAGCCGGCGGGAACACTGGCCGCCGGCTGGTTGGTCAGGTTAAAGGGAAACGTAAATGGAGTCCAGCCCAGGGACTCGTCCAGCTCCACCCCGCCCACTAACTTCGGCGGGTAGACCCCGACCTCGAAGGCAGGCATCGGCATCGTCGGGGTAACGAGCAGGTCGTACTTTTCGAAAAAGGCTATGCACTTTTCGTAAAGGCGGCTCCGTTGCGCCTGAGCCTTGGCGTAGTCGACGGCTGTGAATCCCAGGGCCCGCTCGACGATCTTCAAAAGGGTCGGGTCGATGTCGGCCTGGCGGTCGGGCAGGTAGTCCACGACCTGGACCGCCAGGAGGGTTCCGAAAAGCACTTCGAAGGCGGGCAAGGGGTTTTCGAATCCGGGGCTGGCCTCCTCGACGATGGCCCCAAGCTCTTCAAAGGCCCTCACCGCCAAGCGGGTTAACTCTAAAACCTCGGCCTCCACCGGGGCGTAGCCTAAGTCGGGGCTCCAGGCGATTTTCAGCCCCTTGAGGCTTTCGGCGGCAGCCGGCACATTATCCAGCTGGTCGGTCGGAAAGGGCAGGGAGTAGGGGTCTTTATGGTCGTAGCCGGCCATGGCCTTTAGGAAGAGGATTCCATCGGCCACTGTCCGGGTCATCGGGCCCAGGTGGGAGAGGGTCGTAAAGTAGTCTAGGGTGGGCGCTCGGGAGACCAGGCCGTAGCTGGGCTTGTAGCCGAAGATGCCGCAGAAGGCGGCCGGAATCCGGATGGAGCCGCCGCCGTCGCTGCCCTGGGCCAGGGGGACCATTCCGGCGGCCACGGCCGCGGCCGCCCCACCTGACGAGCCTCCCGGGGTTCGGTCCGGATTCCAGGGGTTGCGGGTGATGCCGAAGAGGGGGCTGTCGGTGACCCCCTTGTGACCGAACTCGGGGGTGGTGGTTTTGCCGACGATGATACCCCCGGCGGCCCGGATGCGGCGGACTACCTCGCCGTCGACCTGGGGGACGTTTTCGGCGTAAAGCTTTGAGCCGAAGGTGGTGCGGATGCCGGCAGTGGGGACTAGGTCCTTAATGCCCACCGGCAAGCCGTGGATGGGGCCAAGGGGGTCTCCGCGCATCACGGCAGCCTCCGCCTGGCGGGCCTCTTCCCGGGCCCGGTCGAGGACCAGGGTGCAGAAGGCGTTGAGCTTTGGGTTTAAGGCCTCGATGCGGGCGGCGAAGGCGTCGAAAACCTCAATAGGGGAAAGCTCCTTGCGGCGGATCCGGTGGGCAAGCTCAACGGCAGGGGTGTAACATAGTTCGGTCGGGTTCACAGCTCAGCCTCCTTGCAGGGTTCCCGGTGATTATAAACCTTGGGGGCAAGGGGCGCGCTTTAGTCGGCGAACTCCTGGGTGAACATGGTTCCCCGCAGCTCACTGCGCACGGCCCCGATCCCCACCCGCCGGAACTGGGGGTTTAAGATGTTGGCCCGGTGGCCTGGGCTCGCCATCAGCCCCTCGTGGGCCAACCGGACGTTGGGGGCGTAGGCCAAGTTCTCCCCGGCCACCCGGAACCGCACCCCAGCCCGTAAAAGGCGGTCGGTGGGGGACCCGGTAACGGGCGACTCGTGGCCGAAATACCCCAGCTCGAACATCTCCCGGCTGTGCTGGCGTGCAACCTCCCGCATGGTTTCGTCCATGACCAGAGGAGCGAGGCCGGCCCGGGCCCGCTCCTGGTTTATCAGGTTAAGCATCTCCCCCTCGGCCTCGGGGTCGACCGTAAGCCGGCCCAGGGCCGTAAAGTTGAGGCGCATCCCTTCCTGCGTCTGGGGCGGGGCGAGGAAGCTTAAACCTTCGTTGAGTTCCCGGCCCATCAGCCGCTCGAGGGTGGGGGCCGCGTTCACCGCGGCCGCCACCAGCCGCCGGGCAACCTCAGAGCGTTCGATATCGGCGGAGATGCTGGGGACCAGGGGAAGGGTGGCGAAGGGCAGGACGAGGAGGGTGGCGTAGAAGAGCCCTTTAATGAGGCCGGGGACTGCCCCCAGTAGGGTGTTGATGGGGGCAAAGGGCTTTAAAATCGGCCTTAAAGGTCCGGCGGCCAGAAAGAGGAGCTGGACAAAGAGGCCGTAAAGGAGCAGGCCGGCCACGACCAGCCCGAGGAAGCCCCCGATGAAGGCCAGTGGCTGGGGCAGGTCGGGGACCGTGTTGAGGATGAGCCGGGCGGCCCAGCGGTAGCCGGCAATGGCGGCCCCAAAGGCGACCAGGACGCCGAGGATATCGAGGAGGCCGGCGACAAAGCCGCGGGCCAGACCGGAGAGGACGGCGGCCCCGACGACGGCCAGAACCACCCAGTCGACCCAGTTGAGATGCTTTAAAAACTCTGGTAAGTCCACGCGGTTGATCTTACCTGATTCTCCCCGCAGGGAGCTCGGCCCTGGACCGGGGCCGGTTTTCCAGGGAAAGTTCGGGCGGTTATCAGGGCCGCCCGCCGAAGTTGAGCAGTATCAGTTCGGGGATCCTGCCAAAATGGCCCAGGTTACAGGTGTACAAGGCCGGGGAATGAGGACAACAGCCAGTTACAAGTAGGTCGAGGGGCCCAATAACCTCATCCCCGAAGCCTTCCGCTGCCGGTAAAGGGTCCCGGCCCGGAGGGCGCCGGTCGGGTCCAGGTCAAAAACGGGCAACGCTTCCAGCAGCAAGGCAAGGTCTTGACACAGGTCAACTCGAAGGCCGTCGCCACCACCAGTGCGGCCCGTCCCGGCCGAATCAGGTCCGCAACCGCCGAGGCCACGGGCTCAACCCTGGCAAAGTACTCGATAACCACATCGGCATCTGGGGCTAAAAGCTTCTTTACCGGCGCAACTCCCTTTCAGCGGTCAACCAGCTCCCCCCGTAAGGGGAATTCGGTCCTGGCTTTCCGGGTCGCCTGGTGGTTACCCAGGTAGAACTCGATGGCCTCCTGGTCCACGCGGGAATAGCCCCGCCAGCCGCGGCTAACCGCAACGGCCTGGGGCAAGGCCTGGTGCCGCCGTGCGTATGGCCCGTGTCAACGTAATGGCCGCTCGGCATCTCCCGTTGCGTTATCCCCCTGATGGGGAGCAGCAGTTGGGCCCCGGGGGTACATAGCCGTGCGTTTTTGCAGGCTACCGGTTCGCCGCCGGCATGGCCGGGAATAACCGGAAAGGTGTATATGTTGATATACATACTTGACAAACTAACTACGTGGGGTTACAATAGCGCGAAATTCCCAAAGGAGGTGGGTCTTGGGTGTCATCGATGAGTTGCTGGCTAATAATGGGCAATACGCCGCCGCCTTCACCAAGGGTGACCTCCCGATAACCGCGAAAAAGGGGGTGGCTATTGTCGCCTGCATGGATGCCCGGCTTGACCCGGCCCGGGCTTTGGGCCTCGAGGAGGGGGACGCCCACGTCATCCGAAACGCCGGCGGGGTAGTCACCGATGACGTCATCCGCTCCCTGGTGATATCCCAGCGGCTTGTCGGAACCCGGGAGGTGATGCTCATCCACCATACTGACTGTGGCATGCTTAAGTTTAAGGACGACGACCTTAAGGCTCAGCTCGAGCGGGAAACCGGTATCAGGCCGCCCTTCGCCTTCGAGGCCTTTGAAAACCTAGAGGAGGACGTTCGCCAGTCCATCCGGCGGATCAAGGCCAGCCCCTTCATCCCGTACAAGGATAACGTTCGGGGATTCATTTACGACGTAAAAACCGGGCGGCTCTATGAGGTCAGCCTCTGAGTCGGTCCAGCTCCGCCCGGGCAACGGCGAACACCCGGTCCAGCATCTCCTCCGTCAGCCGGCCGGTCTGGGTGTTCTGCCGGCTGGGGTGGTAGGAGGCGATGAGGGCCACCCGGTCCAGTTTGTATTGGGCTCCGTGGGCAAATGTCAGGCCCGGGGGCGGCCGGTCGGGCCAGTAATAGGCGGCGAGAAACCCCGCGAAGGCGATTCGGCCCAGGGCGACCACCACCCGAACCCGGGTTAAGAGGCCCAGCTCGGCCACCAGGTACCGGCGGCAGGCGGCGATTTCGGCCGGGGTGGGGCGGTTGTCGGGCGGGGCGCAACGGACCACCGCGGTAACATAGGCGTCCCTGAGTTCCAGGCCGTCATCCTGCCCCAGGCTGATTGGCTGGGTTGCAAACCCAAACTTGAATAGCGACCGGACAAGCCAATTGCCCGACGAGTCCCCGGTGAACATCCGGCCGGTGCGGTTGGCCCCGTGGGCAGCGGGGGCCAGCCCGACCACCAGGAGCCGGGCGGCCGGGTCGCCGAACCCCGGCACCGGGCGGGCCCAGTAGTCCCAGTCCCGAAACTCCCGCTTTTTAATTTGTCCCACCCGCTCCCGGTGGGCCACGAGCCGGGGGCAGAGCCGACAGTTGACGAGCCCCTGGTTTAGGGCGGCCAGATCCGGAACCCTAAGGCTACCTTCCGCCATAAAACGGGTACTCGGGAGATTCTTCGGCCGGGCCGCCCTCCGGTTTCTGGTCGGGGGCAAGCCGGGCCAGTTTGGGGTAGCTCACGGCGCCCCCGCACCGGGGGCAGCGACCAATGAGCTGGTGGGTGTAACCGGCATATTGACATTCCAGGCAGCGGAGGTAGTACCGGCGGGAGGTGAGGCGGTGGACAAAGTCCAGGACGACGAACACCACCAGGATAAAGGAGGGAGTGCCAAAAAGCAATCCGACCCAGATGACTAGGCTGGGGTCGTCGGCCGGCAGGCCCAGTACGGCAAGGAGGGTGTAGGTCCACCGAACCAGCTCAGCCAGCACCGCGCGCCAGATTATACCATTCCTGAAAACGTAAGCATTAATGGGTAGATCCTGGCTAGGATGCCGAACGAACGTGGTTAACATAAACGTAATGAGTTTATGTTAACTTGAGAGACTGCTTACAACCCCAGGCTATTTTTCGCTGGCCAGGCTGAAGGCGATAAGGCCGACCTCCAGCAGGACCACCACGGCAACGAAGGCTGCCAGCTCCCCGGCCGCGACCACCTGGGTCAGGACGTAGTAGGCCCCCAGGGCCAGCAGGCAGAAGACGGCCAGGATGGCGTAGGCCTTCACGGCCCGCCCCCGCCGGTCCCGGCGTTGGCCTGGGCCCCCTGGCCGAATATCCGGTCCGTTATTTCGGTTCCCCGCCGGTGCATCTCCTCTAAGCCCGCTGGGTCTTCGTCCCGGTAGCCGAGTAGGTGCAGGACCCCGTGTACCACCAGGAAGGCCAGTTCCCTTTCAAATGGGTGGCCCTGGGCCCGGGCCTGCCGCTCGACGAAGGGCTTGGCGATGACCACCTGGCCCAGCTCCCGGAAGCGGCTTTGGCCCGGACTGGGCCAGTCTCCGGCCGGGAAGGAGAGCACATCCGTGGGCTCGTCGATGCCCAAATAGCGGGCCTTGAGCTGCCGTATCGTCTCGTCGTCAGTAAGGGCTACCTCAACCCGCACCGGCTCCGCAACCCCCTCGGCGGCCAGGGTGGCCAGCACAGCTTGGCGGATGAGGGTTCGGAGCCAGCGGGGAATGGGCCCCAGGGTTGAGGCGATGGCTACCCGGGCTGGATGGGACGGTTTCTGCGGCGGTAAACTCAAAGATGGCATGGTAACCATCGATATCGATCCAGTTATACTCGAAATCGGGCCGCTGGCGGTGCGCTGGTACGGCCTGATGTACGCCGTCGGCATCCTGGTCGGCCTCTACGTTAGCCTCCCCTACGCCCTCCAGAAGGGCCTGAAAGAGGAGGACATCTGGAAGGTTTTCTGGCCGGCGGCGGTGGCGGCCTTTCTGGGCGGCCGGCTTTACTTTGTCCTCCAGCAGGACCTGGGACCCTACCTGGCCCAGCCCTGGCGTATCCTGGCAACCTGGGAGGGCGGCATGGCCTTCTACGGGGCGATTTTCGGGGGCCTGGCTGCCATCGTCGTAGCCTGCCGGATTTATAAGGTTCCGATCTGGCCCCTGCTGGATGCGGCCGCCCTTTTCGCCACCGTCGGCCAGGCTTTCGGCCGCATCGGCAACCTGATAAACGGCGACATCGTCGGCTACCCCACCACTAACCTCTGGGGGGTGGTCTATCCCCGGTCCCCATTTGTGGCCTCGCCCACCACGGCCTACGAGCCGGCGGCCGTCTACGAGCTCCTCTTTAACCTGGTCCTTTTCTTCATCCTCTGGAACGTCCGCTTTCGCCTCCGTCCCGATGGCCTGGTCTTTGCCCTTTATCTCATCCTTTATGCGGTCGGCCAGTTCGGCCTCTTCTTCGGCCGGGACAACGTGGTGGTCTGGATGGGCCTTAAGCAGGCCCAAGTGACCTCCTTGGTGGTTCTCCCCTTGGCTCTAGGCGTCTTCTATTGGCGCTGGCGCCAGCGGACTTGGGTCGACGTTGGGGCCGGGCGGCGGGAAGGCTGAGGCCGTCCTCAGCGAACGAAGAGGCTGCGGGAGGCGGCCTCGGTCACCCCGATGATGGGCCAGGCAAAGATAAAGACCAAAAGGACGCCCGCCATCGAGGCGGCCAGGGCCAGGGCGACCGGGGCTGAAACCTTTACCGGGCCCAGCACCTTCGGCTCCAACAAGTACATCGCCCGCACGACCTTGATGTAATAGTACGCCGAGATCGCGCTGTTTAATACCCCGATGATGGCCAGCCATAGCAGGCCCTGCTGGACGGCCCCGGCAAACAGGTAGAACTTGGCCACGAAGCCGGCTGTGGGCGGGATACCCAACAGGGAGATCAGGCAGAAGGTCAGGGCGAAGGCCAGCAGGGGCGCCCGACGGGCAAGGCCGGCGTAGTCAGCGATGTCGTCGCTCCCGACCTGCTGGGAGATGGCGGTGACGGCAATGAAGGCGCCCAAATTGGTGAAGGCATAGCTGAGCAGGAAGAAGATGAGGCCGGAGGCCCCCAGGTCCCCGCCACTGGCGAGGCCGACCATGACGTAGCCGGCGGCGGCGATGGACGAGTAGGCCAGGAGCCGCTTGATATTGGTCTGGACTAAGGCCACGATGTTGCCCAGGGTCATGGTGAAGACGCTTAGGACGGCGAAGATGAGGGGCCAGTCCAGGGCGGCGTTGGCAAAGGCGGTAGAGAAGAACCGGAGGACCAGCGCAAAGCCGGCCATCTTGCTGGCCACCGAAAGGTAGGCCGTTACCGGGGTTGGGGCTCCCTCGTAGACGTCGGGGGCCCAGAACTGGAAGGGGACGGCCGAGATCTTAAAACCGAATCCCGCAACCAGCAGGACCAGCGCCATGGCCAGGGCAGCCCGATTGAGGCCGGCGGCCTCGGGAAGGCCCCGGCTAATGCCGACCAGGTCGGTGGCTCCCGTCAGGCCGAAGAGAATGGCCATCCCGTACAGGAGAAAGGCCGAGCTAAGGCCCGCCAGCAGCAAGTATTTGAGGGCCGCTTCGGCCGCCCGGGCGTCCTTCTGGAGGCCGGCTAGGACGGCCAGGGGGATGGTGGCCAGCTCCAGGGCCAGGTAGATGGAGATTAGCTCCCGGGTCGAGGCCATGAGCATCATCCCGGTGGCCGAGAGCAGGATTAGGGCGTAGTATTCGCCGTCGTAGAGCCGGAAGCGGTCCACGTAGTCGGCCGAGGCCAGCAGGACTAGGGCGGCCGCCAGCAGAAAAACGAACTTGAAGAACACGGCGTAGGGGTCCAGAATGACCGTGTCGAAAAGATAGCTTCCGGTCCGGCCGATAAGGGTGGCGCTGAAGGCAGCCGGGACGACCAGACCGCCGACGGCCACCAGGAGTAGAGTCCCCTTGCGGCGGGTAAAGAAGTCCAGGATGATGACCAGGATGGCCAGCCCCACCAGGCTTATTTCCGGCAGGATCGGCGTAAGGTCCATGGTCTAAACCCGTCCTCCGTGTCGATTTCTAGCCGCCAAGCCGGGCTACCAACTGGGGTAGCGTAACGTTGATTATCTCCGTTACCCACCGGGGGTAAACCCCGATGAAAGCGATCATGGCGGCGAAGACCGCCAGGGGCAGCCACTCAACGAAGTTAGCATCCCCCACCTGCTCCAGGGCGACCCGCTTAACCGGCCCGAAAAAGACCCGCTCCACCGCCCAAAGAATATAACCGGCCGTAATTACCACCGTGACAACCCCCAGAATGGCCGCCAGCGGCCAGACTGGGAAAGTTCCCAGGAACACCAGGAATTCAGCAATGAACCCGCTCAAGCCCGGCAGTCCCAGGGCGGCAAGGCCGGCGAAGACGAAGAGCCAGCCGATGATGGGCATCCGGGCCGCCAGCCCGCCCAGGTCGGGGATCTGGCGGGTGTGGGCCTTGTCATACACCAGCCCCACTAGGGAGAAGAGCATGCCCGTGATGAGCCCGTGGCTGACCATCTGCAGGACCGCCCCGGTGAGGGCAGTCTGGGTGCCGGCGGCAATGCCCATGAGCACGTAGCCCATGTGGCTGATACTGCTGAAGGCGACCAATCGCTTTAGGTCCACCTGGTTCAGGCAGACCAACGCCCCGTATACCACGTTCACCACGGCCAGGGTCACCAGCAGGGGGGCGTATATCCGGGCCGCCTCCGGGGCGATGTTAACGACTCCCCGGATGATGCCGTAGCCGCCCATCTTCAGCAGAATGCCCGCCAGCAGAACGCTGACGGCGGTGGGGGCGTCGGTGTGGGCGTCGGGCAGCCAGGTGTGGAAAGGGAATACGGGGAGCTTGACGGCAAACCCAAAGATGAGGGCCAGGAAGACCAGGGCCTGGAACTCCCGGGCCAGGTTAAGGCGGCCCAGCTCCAGCATATCAAAGGTGCCGATGCCGGCGGTAAAGTAGAGCCAGAGGATGCCGAAAAGCATCGCGGCGCTGCCCACCAGGGTATAGATCAAGTACTTAACCGCCGAGTACTCCCGGCGGCCGGTTCCCCAGACCCCGATGAGCAGGTACATGGGGATGACTTCGACTTCCCAAAAGAGGAAAAACAGAAAGTAATCCAGGGCCGAAAAGACCCCCGAAACCGCGGCGACCAGAATGAGGAGCAAGATAAAGTACTCTCGGTCCCGGTAACTGATGTTCCAGGAGACCAGGACGGCCAGGAAGCCCAGAAGCAGGTTAAGGATCAGGAGGGGCAGACTCAGGCCGTCGACCCCCAGGTAATAATCCACGTTGAAGCCTAAGATGCGGACCCACGGCACCCGTTCCACGAACTGAGGTCCGGCCTGGGTCAAGTTAAAGTTGGCCAACAGGTAAATCCCTAGGAGGAGAGGAAGAAGGGTAAAAGTGACCGAAACCGCCCGGATGAGCCGGCGGTCAGGCGGGAGTACTGCTAGGAGGAGGGCCCCTGCCACCGGAAGCAAGATTATGGCTGTGAGCATCCCCTTAACCTCGCAACAAGGCTATGAGGTCGCCGAAGAAGCCGAAGAACGCCGCCAGCAAGATGATTCCAAAGGTGACCATCAGGGCGTAGAACTGGACCCAGCCGCGCTGAAGCAGCCGCAAGCTCCCGGCCATCATCACTGCCAGTTCGGCCACCGCGTTGACCACTCCGTCCACCCCGTACCGGTCGACCCAATCGAGGACGGCCGCCACGCCCAGAACCACCCGGCGGGCAATCCAGTTGTAGAGGTGGTCCATGTAGTAGCGGTTAACCAGCAGGGTATGTATCGGCCGGAAGGCCGACGTAAAGGCCTCCGGCGAAACCCAGCCGGCCCCGTAGAAGGCGTAGGCCCCGAAGATTCCCAGCAGGGAGACCAGGGCCGAGAGGGCCATTGTGGTCGTGTCGAGGCCGGGCTCGTAATGGGGATGCCAGGGTAGGCGGGAGATTAAAAACTCTCCGAAGGTGCCGAAGATCCCCCCGAAGGCCAAGAATCCCGAAAGGACCGAGGGAACGGCCAGCAGAATCAGAGGAACGGTCATCACCGGTGGCGACTCATGGGGCGGCCCATGGTGGCTGTGGCCGGCCGGGGCGGGGCCCACGCCCCGGTACTCGCCCCCGAAGGCCAGGAAGAACATCCGGAAGGTGTAAAAGGCGGTTAGAAAGGCCGTCACTAGGCCCAGCACATAGAGTATTTGGCCGACCCCGCCGAAGCGGAGGGCGTCCAGCAGGATTTCGTCTTTGCTCCAGAAGCCGGAGAAGGGGGGCAGGCCGGCGAGGCTGAGCGCCCCAGCCAGCATCGTCAGGAAGGTCACCGGCATGAACCGGCGCAGGCCGCCCATCTCCCGGAGGTCTTGGGTGCCCAGGCTGTGGATGACACTTCCGGCCGCCAGGAAAAGCAGGGCCTTAAAGAAGGCGTGGTTGAACAGGTGGAAAATGCCCGCCACGAATCCCCCGACCCCAAGGCCCATCATCATGTAGCCCAGCTGGGAGATGGTGGAGTAGGCCAGGACTCGCTTGATATCCGTCATCACCAGGCCCATGGTAGCGGCTATAAAGGCGGTCAACCCGCCGATAACGGCCACTACCAGCAGCACGTCTGGGGCCGCCAGGAAGAGGGGGAGAGTCCGGCCAACCAGGTAGACACCGGCGGCCACCATCGTGGCGGCATGGATAAGGGCACTCACCGGCGTGGGGCCTTCCATCGCGTCGGGCAGCCAGACGTGGAGGGGGAACTGGGCCGACTTCCCCACGGCCCCGGAGAAAATCCCCAGGGCCACCGCCGTCAGAGTTATGCCGGCCAGTTGCTTCGCCTCGGCCAGGTCGATGAGGTGACGGATATCCAGATTGCCGGTCGCGTTGAAGGCCACCAGGAGGGCGGTCAGAAAACCCAGGTCACCCAGCCGGGTAACGAGGAAGGCCTTCTTGGCCGCGGCGGCCGCAGCCGGCCGTTGATACCAGAAGCCGATCAGAAGATAAGAGCACAGGCCGACCAGCTCCCAGAAAATGAAAACCAGAAGCAGGTTGCTGGCCAGGACCAGGCCGAGCATGCTAGCCGTAAACAGGGACATAAAGGCGTAGTAGCGGGAGTAGCCGGGGTCGCCGGCCATGTAACCCTGCGAGTAAATCTGGATCAGGAACGAAACCAGGCTGACGATGATGAGCATTATGGCCGTGAGGGAGTCGATGACCAGTCCGACCTTAAGGACCGAGCCGCCGATGACCACCCACTGGATGGAGGACTCGATGGTGCGGTCGGCCGGGAGGTTGCCCACGGCCCAGAAGGCGAGGAGGGCCAGCAGAAAGGTGGCACCGACGGCGGCGATGGTTACGTAGCCCGAGAGGCGGGGATAAGGCCGGGTAACGAAGACGCAGAGCAGGAACGAAAGGAGAGGTAGCAGAATGAAGAGCCAGGCCAAGTCGGGTGCCATCAGCCTTGCCTCCCGCTCTGGGACCCCGGGGGAAGGGCGCCGGGGGCCGGCGGAAGCTCGCCCCGTCGCTTCGCCTCCCGCAGGGCGACCAGTCGCTCCAGGGCGGCGACGAGGCCCCGCTCATGGGTCCCGGCGGCCAAGGCCGGGCCGTAAACGGCCTCGCCGGACCAGGCCCGCATCGCCTCCTCGGCGATAAACTCCTTGCCCCGGGGGACGAAGAGCCGGTGGGGGGCCATCATCCCTTCCTCAAACCGGTTGGGGTCCACCAGGATCTTCACCGGACATCCGCCCAGCTCGATTACCCCACGCCACATCTCGGCGACGATCAGGTTAGGGACCGTCTTCCAGTAAATCCAGGACATCGGCCCTCACCACTTTAGAAGGTCGACTTCCGTGGCGTCGATGGTCCGCCGCTGGCGATAGATGGCCAAAACGATGGCCAGGCCCACGGCGACCTCGGCCGCCGCCACGGTTATCACAAAGAGGGCAAACACCTGACCCGTAAGGAGCTGGGGGGCCACCACCCGGGTCAGGGCCACAAAGGCGATGTTCACGGCATTGAACATCAGCTCCAGACACATCAGAATGGTCACGGCGTTGCGCTTGCTCAGGGCCCCGTAGAGGCCGAGACTGAACAGGGTTGCGCTCAGGACCAGATAATGGGTTAGGGTAATGGTCAAACTCTATTCCTCCCGGGCGATAATAATGGCCCCGACCAGGGCCGCCAGCAAGAGTACCGACGCAACCTCGAAGGGGAGGACCCAAGGTCCAAAGAGCTGGCGGGCCAGCACCTGAACGGTGTCGGTCGGGTATGGCCCGGTGCCCGCCGCCCACTGGGTCTGGGTGAAGACGGCCAGCAGGCCGATGAGGAGCAGCAGCCCCAGGAGCAGTCCAGGCACCCGGAGCTGGTTCCATTCGTTGCCCCGCTCCACCTGGCGGGTAAGCATTATGGCGAAGACGACCAGGATAGAGACTGCCCCGGCGTAGATGAGCACCTGGACGGCAGCTAAAAAGTCGGCCTGAAGGAGAACGTAGATTCCGGCCAGGCCGAAGAAAGAAGCCACCAGGAAGAGGGCGGCATGGAACATGTTGCGGCCGAAAACGACCCCGGCCGCCCCGCCCAGGGTGATGGCGCTGAGGACGTAGAAGGCGGCGACCACCGCGGGCTCGCTGGTGTTCATTCTTCGGCCTCCGGGGGAAGGGGTACCCGGGTCTCGTGGGGCACCTCCCCGGTCGGGAGAAGGGGCACCCGCTGCTTGCCGGGGACGGGCGGCAGCTCCACCTGGCCGTAGGTGCTCGGCGGCCAGGGCAGTTTTTTCAGCCGTTCCTTGGTATAAAGCAGGGTCGAGCGGTCGTAGGTGGCAAGCTCCGTTTCCCGGCCGTGGAAGAGGGCCTGGAAGGGGCAGGCCTCCACGCACAAGCCGCAGTAGAGGCAGAAAGAGGTCTGCATCTCGTAGCGGGCGACGTATCGCCGGGTGGGGTCCGAAGGGTGGGGGAGGGTTTCGATGTTAATTACCCCGACGGGGCAGGCCTTGGCGCAGAGGGAGCAGCCGGTGCAATTCTCTTCAATCCAGACGAAACTGGGGGCCCGAATCCGGGAAGGGTAATGGAACTTCTCTTCCGGGTAGTTTACGGTGACGGGCCGGCGGAAAAGATGGCGGAAAGTCACCGCCATCCCCCTCAACATCCCCAGGCCGTATTTAAGGCCGTAGCTTACCGTCGGTATCGGCATAGCCGCTTTACCTTACCCAAGGATGAAGACGCCCAGGGCCGTGATGAAGACGTTAATAAGGGCCACCGGCAAAAGGAGCTTCCAGGCCAGCCCCAGAAGCTGGTCGATCCGCAGCCGGGGCATCGTGGCTCGCAGCCAGATAAGCAAGAAGGCGACGAAGACCATCTTCAGGACAAACCAGACGTAGGGCGGCAGGAGGGGCCCCCGCCAGCCGGCCAGGAAGAAGGTGGTGATGAAAGCGCTGTAGGCCCACAGGTGGGTGTATTCGGCAATGTAATAGAGGATAAACATAAAGCCGGAGTATTCGGTGTGGTAGCCGGCCACGATCTCCGACTCGGCCTCCAGGATGTCGAGGGGCGAGCGGTTCAACTCCCCCAGGCCGGCGACGAAGAAGACCAAAAACCCCAAAAACTGGGGAATAATGTACGGGACCGTCTGGGCTTCGACGATTCCCCGGAGGGAGAGGGTGCCGGCTGCTATGACCACCCCTACGATGGAAAGCACCAGAGGCACCTCGTAGCTTACCATCTGGGCCACCGCCCGCATCGCCCCCAGGAGGGCGAACTTGTTACGGGAGGACCAGCCGGCCATAAATATGGGGATGGTGGCCAGGGAGCCCATGGCGAAGACGTAGACGACCCCGACATTTAGGTCCGCTACCACCATCCGGGACGTGAAGGGGATGACCGCCCAGGGCATGATGGCTGGGACGAAGCCCAGGATTGGGGCCAAAATGAAGGCGGGCTTGTCGGCCACGGCCGGGATGATGGGTTCTTTGAGCAGGATTTTTATGGCGTCGGCCACCGGCTGAAGGAGGCCGTAGGGACCGGCCCGGTTAGGCCCGAAGCGGACCTGGAAGTGGGCGATCACCTTGCGCTCGATGTAGTTCATGGCCAGGGTATTGTTGACGGCAAAGAGCAGGGTGGTCACCACCGCGATGAATCCAACAATCCAGTAAACGGCCCAGCCCGGAAGAAAGGTATCCAACCAGGCGGCCAGGGCCTGGACCAGATTGGACAGGTCGTACAGGTAATCCAGCAAGGTCACCGGTCAACCTCGCCCATGACGATGTCGATGCTGCCCAGGATGATGATGGCGTCGGCCACCTTCCAGCCCACCGTCATCTCCTTAAGGGCCGTTAGGTTAATGTAGGATGGCGACCGGATCTTAAACCGATAGGGCCCCACGCCCCCGTCGCTCACCAGGTAGAAGCCCAGCTCCCCTTTAGGCCCCTCCACGTGGGCGTAGGCCTCACCCGGCGGGGCCCAGATGTTCCCCCGAAGTCCCGGGTTAATCCAGGGGCCGCCGGGGATGTCCCGGACCGCCTGCTCCAGGATCCGCAGGCTTTGGCGGCATTCTTCTAGCCGGACCATAAACCGGTCGTAGCAGTCGCCGACCGTTCCCACCGGAACGTCGAAGTCGAACCGGTCGTAGATGCTATAGGTGTCGTCCTTACGCAGGTCCCAACGAACCCCGCTGGCCCGCAGGACCGGCCCCGACGCCCCGGCGTCTATGGCCAGTTCCTTGGGCAAGATGCCAACCCCCCGGGTTCGGACCTTGAAGATCTCGTTTTCGGCGATGAGCTCTTCGTATTCGTCCAGGTAAGCCCGCATAGCCGGGATGAATTTTTTAAGTTCGGGGATGAACTCCGGGGGCAGGTCCATGGCGACCCCGCCGGGCCGCATGTAGTTGCAGGTAAGCCGCTGGCCACAGGCCATCTCAAAAAGGTCTAAGATCTTCTCCCGGTCCCTGAACATGTACATGAGGGGGCTTCCCCAGCCGCCCACATCCTGGTAGAAGGTGCCCATCGCCATCAGGTGGGAGGCGATCCGCTGCAGCTCGGCCATAATTACCCGGATGTACTCAGCCCGCTCGGGCACAGCGATGTCCGCCAGCTTTTCGACGGCCTGGACGTAGGCAAAGTTGTTGGACATGGCCGAGAGGTAGTCCAGCCGGTCGGTAAAGGTGATGTTTTGAAGGTGGGTCTTTTCCTCGGCCAGCTTCTCCACGCCCCGGTGCAGGTAACCCAACACCATCTTGGCGTCCACCACCACTTCCCCGTCCACCGTTAGCACCAGGCGGAAAACCCCGTGGGTGCTCGGATGCTGTGGTCCGAAGTTGATGACAACCGGCTGGGTTTCCAGACTCATCGGTTCACCTCACCCCAGGGGCTCTGCCGGCTCGGCCGGCAGGGGCAGGGGAATAAGCTCCTCGACGTAGTCCTTCCTTAAGGGGTGGCCCCGGAAATCTTCCCACAGGAAGATGCGACGGAGCTCCGGGTGGCCGGCAAAAATCAGGCCCATAAGGTCATAGATCTCCAGCTCCTGGAGCTCGGCGCTCCGCCAAACCCCGACCAGGGAAGGCACTACCACCCGCTCCCGGTCGGGGGTTCGGGTCTTGAGCACAAGGCTGTGGTGGTGGGGCATGGATACCAGGTGGTAAACAAGCTCAAAGTAATAAGGGTAGTAATCGACGGCCGTTATGGACACCAAGTAGTTAAACTCCAAGCCTTGGGCCGTCTTGAGAAAATGGGCGGTCTCAACTAGCCGCTCAAGCCTTATCCGGATATACTCCGGGGTATAGTCGACAACCGCCCCGGGAACTGCGGCCTCGAGCTGGCAGACAACCTGAGCGGTGTCTAGGGCAACGATGCGCGTCATGACCCGGGCAGCGGCTGAAGGGGAATGCCAATTTTCTTGGCGAAGTAGGCGGCCTGCTGGCGGGCCAACTCGGCCAGCTCCTCGGCCGTCCGCATCGCCACGGCCGCCCGCTCGGGCTGTTTACGAGCCAGGCTCTGGGCGGCGATCTTTTTCTGAAGCTGGACCAGGCCGTAGAGGAGGGCGTCGGGCCGGGGGGGGCAGCCTGGCACGTAGACGTCCACCGGCACGATCAGGTTTACGCCCTCCACCACGCTATAGGCCCCTCGGAAGGGGCCGCCGTGGTTGGAGCAGGAGCCCATGGAGATCACCCATTTGGGCTCGGCCATCTGGTCGTAAAGGCGGCGGATGGCGGTGGCCATTTTCCAGCAGACGGTCCCGGCCACGATCATCAGGTCGGCCTGGCGGGCGGAGGGACGGGCCAGCTCCGCCCCGAACCGGGCCAGGTCATAGCGGGGGGTTCCGGTGGCGATGAACTCGATGGCGCAGCAAGCCAGGCCGAAAGTGAGGGGCCAGATGGCGGACTTTCGGGCCCAGTTAACAATTTCGTCGACAGTGGTGAGCAGAATGTTCCGGCGCAGATCCTGTTCGAGAAAGCTTATGTCGTCGGCGTAGGGGATGCGGGTGGCGTCATGAAGGGTCTGGGTATCTAGGGTCTGCAGGCGGTTGATGTATTTGCCGGGCGGAAGAAACTCGATGGGCTTGCGCTCCGCCACTGCCTTACCTCCACTCCAGGGCCCGCTTCCGCCAGGCGTAAACGTAGCCGACCAGCAGAACGGCTATAAAAAGAAACATCTCGATGAAGCCGAAGAGGGCCAGCTGTCTGAACTGGGCCGCCCAGGGAAAGAGGAAGACGGCCTCAATGTCAAAGATGAGGAAAATAAGCGCATAAAAATAATAGCGAACGTGGAACTGGACCCAAGCATCCCCGATGGTTTCCATCCCGCATTCGTAAAGGGCCTCTTTGTTAGGGTCACTTTTCCGGGGAGCCAGCAGCCAGGCGGTCAACACCCCCCCGGCCGGGAATATCAGGGCGATGACGAGAAAGAGGCCGATGTAACCGAACTGCTCGAGCATTTCGCCTCCCGTCGGGCTTAGCCCGAGGTTTTCCTCCTGACTATAGCACAGCCTCGGGGCGGGTGCAAGTGAAAAAAAGCACGAACAGCTTTAGGGGCTGAGGGCCGCCTTTACCGTTCGCAGGGCCTCGGCCGTCCGGCGGGCCGGTGGGAGGGGCCCGAGGGCGGTGGCCCGGCCCACGTGCAGGTCCACCAAAGTGGGGCCAGGCAGCTTGAGCACCTTGGGCAGGCGCAGGCTGAGGGTTTCGAGGTCGTCAAACCTGAAGGCCTGTAGGTATCCCGCCGCCCGGGCCAGCCCGACGAAGTCGGTCCGGCCGGCACCGGGTACCGGCTGCCCGCCGGTGGTCTCGTAAACGCTGTTGTTGTACACAAAGTGGATGAGGTTCGGGGGTGAAAGGTTCCCGATGGTCACCAGGGAACCTAGGTTCATCAGGAGGCTGCCGTCGCCGTCGATTATCCAGACCTGCCGGTCGGGCCGAGCCAGGGCCACCCCAAGGCCCAGGGATGAGGCCTTGCCCATGCAGCCGACCAGGGGCAGGTCCAGTTCGGGCCTTTTGGAAACCAGCGACCAGACCCGGAGGGCCACCATGGTGGAGACTACCACCTGGTCGGTCCGGTGCTCGCTCAGAGTCTTCAAGGTTTCGATTGGGTCCATCATTTTTCGTACTCCTGGCCGATCAGGACCGCCACGGGCCTTGAGGTTTTTAAGGCTTCGTCCTGGGCGGCCAAGATTTTGGGCAGGTCATGGTCGGTTTCGACCAGGTAGTAGTTGATGCCCCAGGCCTTAAGGATGGGCTCGGTGTAAATCCCAGCCGAATCCGTCATGGGCCGGCCGCCCAGCCAGCCCCGGTAGCCGATAACCATTACTACCGGGAGTCCGACGTCGAGACCGAGGCCCCGAATGGAATCGCCCGACTCGAAGAGGCCCGTGTTCTGGATCAAAACCAGGGGCTTTGCACCTCCCACCCAAAGGCCGGCAGCGACGGCCAAAGCCTCGCCTTCCCGGCAGACGGGCACCAGCTTTACGGACCCGTCGGCGGTTATCGCCTCGTAAAGAAAACCGGTTTCCGAATCGGGCAACCAAACGATATGGGTTATGCCCATGGCTTTAAGCGTTTCGAGAACCTTGGTCGCGTGGAGCCCCATGGGTCCTCCAGCTCCGGTAGGTTTAAGCTTAAGCAATTTTAAACCGACTCCCTCTTCCCGAACAACCCCGCCGGCAGGACTTTAGGCATAACCTGGGTGTAGGGCAAGTCCCAGCATCATCACAATAAGCCGTTGAAGGCTTGGCCTAGGTCCCTCGGCTTGCGCCGGCTACCCTGTGTAAGGTTGCGGCCATTGTTGACATAAACGCCCAGGCGTTTATATCGAATATCGCAGCGACGGGGTCTGGCAGGCTGGCCCCAGAAATTTTACGGGTTTATAATTCAAGCTGGACATGGCCGTGATGGGGCAGATCCGCATGGTTGGGGGCAGGCTCCTTGATGCCTGGCGGCTCATACGGGAGCTTGACCTTAACGGCCTCCGGGCTCGGGCCGAGCAGCCCTTTAAGATTTTGCTAGTTACCCCGGACCGGGTTCTGGGAGAGGTGGTGGCCGGACTACTGGCGGGCGGCCCTCAGGACACCGCCGAGGCTTTCGAGTTCTGGCCCGGGTCCGAGGATAGTCTGGGGACCGACCTGGCTCTGGTAGTCGTCCCGGACCCCGCCCACTGGTTGGACCTGCAGCCCACCGCCACGGTGCTCCGGCGCGTGCTGGGACCAGAGCGGGTGGTAATCCTCCTTATCGGCGACCTGCCCGGCCTGCCCCTGACAGACGAAGCCTTTCAGGTGGTTCGGGCCGACCGATTGAGCCGGGAGACGGTGGCCGAGGCCCTGGCCCCGGCTTTGGTCAGGGCCGACCCCGACCTGGCGGTGGCCGTTGGGCGCCGTTTCGAGGCCCTACGGGATCCGGTGGCTCGGGCCCTAATCTACCAGACGGCCTGGGCCAACGGCGAGTTCGCCTTTTTAAGCAACGCCCCGGCGGTGATCCCCGTCATCGGGGCCCTCATGGCCGGCGGTGCGGACCTGGCAGTCCTCACCAAGAACCAGGTTTTCCTTTGGGTGCGCTTGGCCCTCCTGTATGGTCGGCCCCTGGACTCCATCTGGCCCATCTTGGCCGAGCTTTTCCCGGTGGTGGGCGGCGCCTTCGTCTGGAGGTCCGTTGCCCGGGAGCTGGCGGGCTTCCTGCCGCCCGTGTTTTCGGCCTTGCCCAAGACGGCCATCGCCTATTCGGCCACCGTTGCTCTGGGCATGGCCGCCGAAAACTACTACCGTCGGCACCCCGAAATGCGCCGGCGGCTTGGCTTGCTACTTCAGAGTCTGCGGAAGCGGCGCCAGCCCCGCTTCCAGCCGGAATAAAGTCAGGGGAGAAAAGAGGTGTCCCTCAGTACAGCCCTTCAAATCGCCCAAATCATCTTAGCAATAACCCTCATCTTAGTGGTCATCCTGCAGATGAGGGGCAGCAATGTGCCCGGGGTCTTTGGGGGTGGCGACAGCGCCTCGGTTTTCAGCACCCGGCGGGGCCTAGAAAAGACCCTTTTCCAGGCCACCATCGTCCTGGCCGTTATTTTCGTCATCGTCTCCATCGCTAGCGTTAAGTTCGCTGGTTAGCGGCACGCGCCAGCCTTGGTCAGGCGAAGCCTTCTCTTTATCTTGCCGCTGGTTGTGGCCGCGGCGGTCACCGTTACGGCCCTGCGGCTGGGCCAGTCTCCGGCTGATACCCTGGTGGAGGGGATAGTGGGGACGCCTACGACTTTCAACCCGCTGGTAACCGTGGCCAGCCAAGCCGACCTGGACGTGGCCGCCCTGATTTACGATGGCCTTGTCCGCATCGACCCTACCGGTCGGCTCATCCCCGGCCTGGCAGTGGACTGGGCGGTGGGAGAGGATGGCCGGACGGTGACCTTCCGGCTCCGGGAAGGGGTGCGCTGGCACGACGGCCAGCCTTTTACGGCGGCGGACGTGGCCGCTACGGTTAAGCTTATCCAAGCCACTGAGGCCCCGGTGCCAGGGGACCTGTCCGGCTTCTGGCGGTCTGTTCAGGTGGAAGTCCCCGACGAAAGAACCCTCAAGGTAACCCTTAAGCAGCCCCTGAGCACTTTCCTGGGCTACGCCACGTTCAAGGTGCTGCCCGCCCACCGGCTCGCCCAGATTCCGCCCAGGGAGGCCGGGTCCAAGCCCCTGGGGGACCCGCCGGTGGGCACTGGCCCCTTTCGGGTGGCCGAGGTCCGGCCTCGCCAGCTGACCTTGGAGCCTAACCCGGAATATTTCCTCGGCCGCCCGCGGCTGCGCCGGATTGTTCTGCGCTTTTTCCCAGATGAGACCGGCCTTAAAGGGGCCCTCCGCAACGGGCAGGTTGACGCCGCCGTGGTTCAGGACCCCTCGGACCTACCGGTCGGAGAAAGGGGCTCCCTGGCCCATTACCGGTTCTTTAAGGCCGGTGTGGTAATGGTCCTTTTAAACCACCGCTCCCCCATTCTGGCCGACCGGTCGGTCCGGGAGGCTATCGCCTTAAGTCTGGACCGGACCCGCCTCGCCCGGCGGGGGGGGCTGGAGCTGGGGCTCCCGGCCGATGGGCCCATCCCGCCCTTCGTCTGGTTCTACCGGGAGAACTTCCGCCGCTGGGAGTACAACCCGGAGCGGGCTCAGCAATTGCTGGAGGAGGCCGGGTGGAAGGTGGGGGCCGACGGAATTCGAGAGAAGGAGGGCGCAAGGCTTGCTTTCAGCCTGATAACCAACGACGACCCGGTGCGGGTAGCGGTGGCCGAAGAAGTGGTCCGCCAGCTGCGCCGGGTAGGGGTCGAAGCCCGCCTTTCGGTCGGTGGGTTCTCGGGGGTAGTAAACGATTTCGTCGCCCAGAGCCGGTTCGAGGCCGCGCTGGTCGGCCTGGAGTTTAACCCCGGGTTCGATTTCTACTCCCTGTGGCATTCCGGAGCGACCCGCCAGCCGGGCCTCAACTTCGGGCAGTACGCCAGCTCCCAGGTTGACGACCTGCTGGGTCGCATCCGTACCACTTGGGACCCCGCACAACAGGCCCAGCTTTACGCCGAACTTCAGGCTGCCCTAGCCCAGGACGTGCCGGGGGTGCCCCTTTATTTCCCGGTGGTCCACTACGTGGCCGATGCCCGGCTGGGGGGCATCCGGCCGGGAGTTATTTTGGATGCGGGGGACCGCTTCCGGGATGTGATTCGGTGGGAGTTCTCCCGCTGAAGGCCGTTCTTGGGCTATAATCAGCAGGATTCGGTCGAAAACTAAGGAGGGCGAAATGACCACCATCGCCGACCGCTACCGGGAGCTGCACCCGACCTCGCTCCGGCTTTATCAGGAGGCCCAGAGGTCGTTTCCGAGCGGTATCACCCACGACTCCCGGTACTTCGAACCTTTCCCCCTTTACATCGAGCGGGCCAGCGGGTCCCGAAAGTGGGATGTGGACGGCAACGAGCTCATCGACTACGTTATGGGCCACGGTGCCCTGCTCCTGGGCCACGCTTACCCCGACGTGGTGACGGCCGTCCGGGAGCAGGCGGCAAAGCTGACCCATCCGGTGGGGGAAAGCCCCCTGGCCCTGGAGTGGGCCCGGTGGGTCCAGCGGTTGGTGCCCTCGGCTGAACGGGTGAAGTTCACCAGCTCGGGCACCGAGGCCACCCACATGGCGATGCGGCTGGCCCGGGCCTATACTGGGAAAACCAAAATCATCAAGTTTTATGGCCACTTCCACGGCTGGCATGATTACGCCACCGTGGCCCACCAGCCCCCTTATGACGTTCCCGTCTCGGTGGGTGTGCCGAAGGAGGTGCTGGGCACGATGGTGGCCCTGCCGGCGGACATCGACGCTGTCCGCCAGGTGCTGGAGTCGGATGACGACATCGCTGGGGTGATCCTTGAGCCCTGCGGGGCCTCGACGGGGGCCATCCCCCTGCCACCCAACTTCCTGGCCGACCTGCGGGCGCTCACGGCTAAACATAACGTTGTGCTTATTTTCGACGAAGTGGTGACCGGGTTTCGGATGTCGCCCGGGGGTGCCCAGGCCAAGTACGGGGTTGTTCCCGACCTGACGACCATGGCCAAAATCCTGGCCGGGGGCCTTCCGGGTGGGGCAGTAGCCGGCCGGGCGGATATCATGGCCTTGCTGGAGTTTAAGTCGGACGACCCGCAGTGGAACCGCTTCAAGCGGATCGCCCACCCGGGCACTTTCAATGCCAACCCCCTCTCGGCCGCAGCCGGGGTGGCCTGCCTCAAGGTCGTCTCCCAGGGGGAGGCCCACGCCCACGCCGACGCCCTAGGGGAGCAGATCCGCAATGGCCTGAACCAGGTACTGGGGAAGCTGGGGGTTAAGGGCCGGGCCTACGGGGAGGGGTCGGTGTTCCATGTGTTTATCGGGGACGGGTGGTCGCCGGAGAATGCGGCCAACGTGAAGATGAACCCGCGGGTGGTCCAGGCTCTGGGCCAGGGGATGCGTAACCTGGGGGTGGACCTGTTCCGGACTATGGGATTTGTGTCGTCGGCCCACTCCCCGGCGGACGTGGACCACACCCTGCAGGCGTTCGAGGAGACCGTCAAGCAGATGCGGCGGGAAGGCCTGGTTTAGCGGCGGTGGCATGACAAAGAAAGTTTGTGCTATGATAAGTTGGCAGTTTTGGGAAGAACTTTCGGAGGGTTGAGCCGGGATGGGTATTACGGACAAGCAGCGGGCCCTGGAGGTTGCCCTTGCCCAGATCGAGCGGCAGTTTGGGCGGGGCGCGGTGATGCGCCTGGGCGAGGAGACGATAAAGACGCCGGTTTCGGTGATTCCGACCGGGTCCCTTTCCCTGGACCTGGCGCTGGGGGTTGGGGGGATTCCCCGGGGGCGGGTGACCGAGATTTACGGGCCGGAGGCCGCCGGCAAGTCGACCCTAGCCCTCCATATCATCGCCCAGGCCCAGGCCCAGGGCGGGGTGGCGGCCTATATCGACGTGGAGCACGCCCTCGACCCCGTCTACGCCGCCAACCTTGGGGTGAAGGTTGGGGAGCTCCTGATCTCCCAGCCGGATACCGCCGAGCAGGCCCTAGAGATAACGGAGGCGCTGGTTCGGAGCGGGGCGGTGGACGTCATCGTCATCGACAGCGTGGCGGCCCTCGTGCCCCGGGCTGAGATCGAGGGGGAGATGGGCGATGCCCACGTGGGTCTGCAGGCCCGACTGATGTCCCAGGCGCTGCGGAAGCTCACCGGGGCGATCAGCAAGTCGAATACGGCGGTGATCTTTATAAACCAGCTCCGGGAGAAGGTCGGGGTGATGTTCGGCAACCCCGAGGTTACCCCGGGCGGCCGGGCCCTCAAATACTACAGCACCGTAAGGCTCGAGATCCGGCGGGTGGAATCCATCAAACAGGGGACGGAGATCGTTGGGAACCGGGTCCGGGTGAAGGTGGCTAAAAATAAGGTGGCCCCACCATTCCGTACAGCGGAATTTGACATAATGTTTCAGGGAGGTATTAGTCGGGAGGGTGACCTTCTGGACCTTGGGGTGGCCATGGGTATTATCAAGAAGAGTGGCTCCTTCTTCAGCTTCCGGGACGAGCGCCTCGGTCAGGGCCGGGAAAATGCCAAGGAGTACCTGCGCCACCACCCCGAGGTGGCTCAGGAGCTGGAACGGCTCATCCGGGAGAACGCCGCCTCGGCCCGAACCCTCCTGGCGGGCGCCACCGAAGACTCCCTCGCGTAATTCCCGGTCGGCAGAACCCACAAAACCTGCTAAACTTTAACGGCTGCGCCGCGCCAACCCTTTGTTTGGGGGGCCGTCCATGGTAGAGGTTGAAACCGTCCTGGTAATGGAGACCGCACCCATCAAGTTCGGGGTAAACGCCACTGCCGAAATCGCCTTTGACTTAAGGCGCCTCGGGGTAACCAGGGCCCTTTTAGTGACAGACCGAAACTTGATGAAAACCGGCCTCCCGGACCGGGTCTGCAAGCTGGCGGCCGAAGGCGGAGTCCAGGTGGAAATCTACGATGGGGTCCACGTGGAGCCCACCGACGCCTCCTTGGAGGCGGCCGTAAGTTTTGCCCAGGGCCGCAATTTCGACGGCTTCATCTCCGTTGGGGGCGGAAGCTCCATCGACACTGCCAAGGTGGTGAACCTGCTCACCACGTACCCGGCTCCTCTCCTGGATTATGTTAATAAGCCCATCGGCAAGGGCCTGCCCGTTCCCGGCCCCTTAAAGCCCCACATCGCCGTGCCTACCACCGCCGGGACGGGCAGCGAGACCACGGCCGTGGCGGTGCTGGATATCCCGGCCCTCAAGGTTAAGACGGGCATATCCCACCGGTACCTCCGGCCATCCCTGGGTATTGTTGACCCCCTGAATACCATCACCTGCCCGCCCATGGTCACGGCCGCGGCCGGGCTGGATGTCCTCACCCACGCCGTCGAGTCGTACACTACCCGACCCTATAATGCCCGGCCCAAGCACAACCCCGCCGAGCGGCCGGCCTATATTGGTGCCAATCCCCTGAGCGATATCTGGTGTGAGAAGGCCATCGAGTACGTCGGCCGCTACCTGCGGCGGGCGGTCATGAACGGGTTGGACCTGGAGGCCCGCACCTACATGGCCCTGGCCGCTACCATCGCTGGCATCGGCTTCGGCAACGCCGGGGTCCATATTCCCCACGGCCTCGCCTACCCGGTGGCCGGGATGGTCCGGAACTACTGGCCGCCAGATTACCAAACCGAAGAGCCTCTAGTGCCCCACGGCATCTCCGTGGTGGTCACGGCCCCGGCCGCCTTCCGGTTTACTTACCCGGCGGCCCCGGAGCGGCACCTTAAGGCCGCCGCCCTGCTGGGGGCCGATGTCTCGGGGGTGGCCGTCACCGAGGGGGCCGAGGTTCTACCCCGTACCCTCATTGGGCTGATGCGGGATGTGGGGATTCCCAACGGCCTCGCGGCCCTGGGTTACGGCGAGGCCGACATTCCGGCCCTGGTCGAAGGGGCTTTGAAGCAGCAGCGGATCCTGGTCAACTCACCCCGGGATGTGGGGGCCGAGGAGCTTAAGCGCATCCTGCTGGACGCGATGGTATACTGGTGAATTTTGACAGCGTTGGTGGTTTTTAGTTAGTTTTTGATGTTAGGTCGAGATGGACGTCGTACGGGTCATAGTTACCGGGGCGACGGGGCGGATGGGCAGCGAAGTAGCCCGCGCCCTGGCCGCCGAGCCTGGCTTTGAACTGGCCGGGCTGGTCTCCCGCAAGGCCTCGGCCGGCCGCCTCTCCGGCTGGGAAGGGGTTCCGGCCGCCCCGACGGCGGGGGAGCTTCTGGACTGGGTTCAGGCGGACGTCCTCGTGGACTTTACAGTGGCCGAGGCTGCCATCGAGAACGCCCGGGCCGCCCTTCGCCGCCGGGTTGCGCCGGTCATTGGCACCAGCGGCCTTGCCCCGGACCAGGTGGCTGCCCTCGCCGAGGAGGCCCGCACCGTCGGGGTCGGGGGAGCGGTGGTGCCCAACTTCGCTGTGGGGGCGGTGCTGATGATGCACCTGGCCAAGCAGGCGGCCCGGTTCTTCGATACGGCGGAGATCATCGAGCTCCACCACGACGGCAAGGCCGACGCCCCTTCGGGGACGGCGCTGGCCACCGCCCGGCTGCTGGCAGAAGTGCGGCCGGGAGGCTTCCGCCGGAACGTTCCGGCCAAGGAGCCTCTGCCGGGGAGCAGGGGGGCGGAGTATGGGGGGATATCCATCCACGCCGTCCGGTTGCCGGGCCTGGTGGCCCATCAGGAGGTGGTTTTCGGCGGCCGGGGTCAGACCCTCACCATCCGGCACGACTCTACCAGCCGGGAGTCCTTCATTCCGGGGGTTCTTATGGCCATTCGGCGGGTCCTGGAGACCCGCGAATTTTATTTCGGCCTCGAGAAGATTCTGGACCTCTGAGGTGAGCCTAAAGTGGGTGGATATTGCGTTGCCATCGTGGGGGCCACCGGCCTGGTCGGTCAGGAGTTTATCAAGGTCTTGGAGCAGCGCAACTTTCCGGTGGCCGAACTTAGGCTTTTTGCCTCCGACCGTTCGGCCGGCCGGCGCCTGACCTTCAAAGGAGAGGAGCTTCCGGTCCTGGAGACGTCCGAGGCCGGCTTTAAGGGGGTTCAGCTGGCCCTTTTCAGTGCCGGGGCTGAGGTGAGCCGGGAGTGGGCCCCGGTGGCGGTCCGGGCCGGGGCGGTCGTCGTCGACAACAGCGCGGCCTGGCGGCTGGAGCCGGACGTGCCACTGGTGGTGCCGGAGGTTAACCCCGAAGACGTCACTTGGCACCGGGGCATTATCGCCAATCCGAACTGCTCGACCATCCAGATGGTGGTGGCCGTGAACCCGATTCACCGGGTCAACCGGGTCCGGCGGGTGATTGTGGCCACCTACCAGTCGGTTTCGGGGAGCGGCAGCGCCGCCTTGGAAGAGCTGCGGGCCCAGACGGAGGCGGTCCTCCGGGGTGAGGCCGTTTGCCCGTCGGTTTACCCCCACCAGATCGGGTTTAACCTGCTGCCCCATATCGACCGCTTTTACGAGGACGGCTACACCAAAGAGGAGCTCAAGATGCTCCAGGAGACCCGCAAGATCATGCACGAGCCAGAGCTGCCCGTCTCGGCCACCTGCGTCCGGGTCCCCGTCTTTATCGGCCACTCGGAGGCCGTTCACCTGGAGCTGACCGAGCCCATGTCCCCGGCCGAGGCCCGGGAGGTGCTAAGCCGGGCGCCCGGGGTGGTGGTTCTGGATGACCCGGCCCGCAACGTCTACCCGATGCCGTGGGATGCGGCCGGCAGGGACGAGGTCTTTGTGGGCCGCATCCGGGAGGATAAGGCATTTCAGCCGGGTCTGGTCATGTGGGTGGTTGCCGACAACGTCCGGAAAGGCGCGGCCCTTAACGCGGTTCAGATTGCCGAAGAGCTTATCCGGCGCGGTCTGCTTTAAAAACCTCGAGGAGGTGTTGCCATGACGGCAAGGTTTGGTCGGCTTCTAACGGCGATGGTTACCCCCTTCAACGAGCGGGGCGAGGTGGACTACGAGCAGGCCAAGCGGCTTGCGGTGGCTCTTGTGGAATCCGGCAATGATGGGGTCGTGCTGGCCGGGTCCACGGGGGAGGCCCCGGTTCTGTCCACCGAGGAGAAGCTCAGACTCTTTGCCGAGGTGAAGGCGGCCCTAGCCGGCCGAGGGCAGGTGATCGCCGGCACCGGCAACTACAATACCGCCGAAAGCATTCACCTGACCAAAGAGGCCGAGCGGATTGGGGTCGACGGGGTGATGCTGACCGTCCCCTACTACAACAAGCCGCCCCAGGAGGGGCTTTATCGCCACTTTAAGGCCATCGCCGAGGCGACCTCTTTACCCTGCATCCTCTATAACGTCCCGAGCCGGACCGTCACTAACCTGGCCCCGGAGACGGCGATCCGCTTGAGCCAGGTCGATAACATCGTCGGCATTAAGGAGGCCTCGGGCAACCTGGAACAGGTTGGCAAGGTCATCGCCGGGGCTCGGCCGGGCTGGCTGGTTTACAGCGGCAACGACTCCGACACCCTGCCTATCCTGGCCCTGGGCGGCTACGGAGTGGTCAGCGTGGCTGGCCATCTGGTGGCCCGGCAGATTCGGGAGATGATCGATGCTTTCCTGGCCGGGGATATCTCTCGGGCGGCGGCCATCCACCACCGGCTGATGCCCCTAGTGAATGCCCTCTTTGTGGTGTCTAACCCGATCCCGGTGAAGTGGATGCTCAACCGGGTTGGCTTCCGGGTGGGGGCGCCCCGACTACCCCTGGTGGAGCCTGACGAGAAGACCGCCCGGGCTATCGAGGAGGTTCTGAAGGGCTACCAGATCGACCTGCCGGTTCCGAGCCAGGCCTGAAAATCCCGGCCGTAAACCGACCCGACCAGCAACCGAAAGGGGTCGTCGGCCTCGATTTGGCCCTGTTGGCTGGGCTGGCGGCCCTGGTGAGGTTCTTCTGGCTGGACCACTGGGGCTTCTGGTTCGACGAGGCCCACAGCATCGCCCTGGCGGCCAATTCGGACCTGGGTTCCGTCGTCGGCAAGGGGATCGCCGACCAGCAGGCGCCCCTGTTCTTTATCTTGCTCCACCTCTGGCTTCGGCTCGGCGACTCGGACTATTTCCTCCGAAGCCTGCCGGCCCTGCTCGGGGTCTTTACCGTCTTGGCCGTTTACTGGCTGGGCTCCGAGGTAGGCGGCCGGGGGGTGGGCCGGCTGGCCGGAGTCCTTGCGGCCTTAAGCAGCTACCTGGTTTACTATTCCCAGTACCTTCGGGGGTATATCCTGGTAGCCCTGGCCGTCGGGGTGGGGGCCGCCGCCCTCTTCCGGGCCGTCCGGTCGGGCGGATGGGGCTGGTGGGTGGTGTATGCCCTGGCCGCCATCGTCGGCCTTTACACCCACCAGTTTGGACTCTTCGCCCTCGCCGGGCTGGGGACAGCCGGACTTGGGCTGATCCTGGGCGAGAAGTCGGCCCGGTGGCCCCGCCTTTACGGTTGGGCCGCTGCCCACACCCTCATCTGGCTGGCCTACCTCCCCTGGGTCGGAGTGGTGTGGGAGCAGTTTCGGCGGGTTCAGGCCGGCCTAGACGTCTGGGTCGAGCCAGTGGGCCTGGGGTCCTGGAAGACCCTCTACGACTGGCTCTGGTACCGGACCCGGGCCGAGTACGGCCTGCTGCCGGACACGGCCCTGCGCCTCCTCCGCTACGTCACCACCCTGCTGCTCGGGTGGACGCTGCTTCGGGCCCTCGTCCGGAGGCAGTGGACCGTACTGAGTCTGGTTGGCCTTTTGCTAATTCCGCCAGCGCTGGTTTTCGGGGTTTCGCTGGTCGGGCGGCCGGTGTGGGACCCGCGCTTCATGGTCTTTGCGGCCGTGCCCTTTGCCGTGTTCCTGGCCGTGGCGGTCGATGGGCTGGGCCGGCGGAATCTAAGGCTTGCCTGGGGTGTGGGTCTGGTGTTCGGGATGGTTCTGCCCCTCTGGTCCTACTACGTGGACCCGATTTTTGCCAACCCCGACATCCGGGGGGCCTCTGCCTGGCTGGCCGCCCACCGGCAGCCCCAGGAGCCTGTCCTCCACCCCAACGAGCAGAGTTTCCTGCCGGCCCTCTGGTACAACCGCCGGCTGGTGGCCAACCCCGGTCCAGGCTTTCGGGTTTTCTGCCCCTGGCCCACGCCCCCGCCCGAGTGGTGCGAGGCCAGCCCGACGGCCGATTACTGGGTCGGGGGCCTGGAACCAGAACGGCTGCTCCCGGTCGATGCCTTCCTGGGCGGGACGGGGGCATCCCAAGCCCTCGTCGAGATTCTCTATAACCGGCACCGGGTGGGGGAGCGGGAAGAGTTTGCCGCCCGCCTTAGGGCGGCCCTACCCCCGGCCTATGAGGCCCGCCTGGCGGCAGCCTTCCTCGGGGTGGACCTTTACGAAGTGCGGCCCAGGGGCCCCTGAGCCCGGCCCGTTGCGAAGGTGGCTACCCGGGGGATGCCGGCCAGGTCCGGCCAGAAGCTTACGGCGGCGTTGGGAAAGCGGCGACGGACCTCGGCCCTGACTGCCTCGGCCTGGCCGTAGCCGATTTCAATGAAGACCTTGACCCCTGGGGGTAGGAGGGCCGAGGCCTGATCCAGGAACCGGCGGATGACGTCAAGGCCGTCGGGACCCCCGTCCAGGGCGATGGCTGGCTCCCAAAGTAGCTTGGCCGCCTCGGCGGAGGGGACATAGGGGAGGTTAGCGACGACGGCCAGGGGGGCGCTTGACTCGAGCCGGTCTTTAACCGGCAAAAGCAAGTCCCCGATGTAAAACTCCACCCGGCCCTCAAGCCCGTAGCGGGCCGCATTCTCCCGGGCAACGGCGACGGCCGCCCCGGAGATGTCGGTGGCCAGGACGGTTAGGCCGGGTCTAATTCCGGCCAGGGCGATGGCCACCGCCCCCGACCCCGTGCCCACGTCGACGACAAGCCCCCGGGCGTCGGGTGGGATGGCCGCCAAGGCGGCCTCCACCAGGGTTTCGGTCTCCGGCCGGGGGATCAGGACGGCCGGGGTAACCTTAAGCCGATAGCCGTAAAACTCCCACTCCCCCAGGACGTAGGGGAGGGGCTTACCCTGGAGACGGCAGGCTGTCAGCCGTTCCGCCGCCCCGAGTTGGTCGGGGGCGATGGGAACGTCTGGGTGGGCCAGGAGGTCGGTCCGGGTGATTCCAAGGGCCTGGGCCAGGATGAGGTCAGCCTCAAGCTCCGGGTCTTCGGTAACGGGCCCGAGGCGGCGGCGCAGCGCCCGGCGAAGCTCACGCCGGCTGACCATTCCGGAGTTCGGCCTCGAGCCGGGCCACCCGGTCGGCGGTGATGAGGGCGTCGATGATGGTGTCCAGGTCTTCGCCCGAGAGGACGCCCTCCAGGTTGTAGAGGGTGAGGCCGATCCGGTGGTCGGTGACCCGGTTCTGTGGGAAGTTGTAGGTGCGGATCTTCTCGGCCCGCTCCCCGGTCCCGACCTGCTGGCGCCGGGCCTGGGCCACGGTCTCCTCCAGGCGGCGGCGCTCCATGTCGTAGAGCCGGGCCCTCAGGACTGCCAGGGCCCGCATCTTGTTCTGGAACTGGGAGCGCTGGTCCTGGCAGACCACCACCAGACCCGTGGGCTTATGAATCACCCGGACGGCGGTGGAGTTTTTCTGGACGTTCTGGCCGCCGGGGCCGCTGGCCCGGAACACCTCGATCTCGAGGTCGTCGGGGTCAAGGTGAACCTCAACTTCCTCAACCTCCGGGAGCACCGCCACGGTGGCGGTGGAGGTGTGGATGCGGCCCGAGGCCTCGGTAACGGGGACCCGCTGGACCCGGTGCACGCCGCTTTCGTACTTGAGGCGGCTGTAGGCACCGTGACCTTTAACCTCGAAGATGACCTCCTTGAAGCCGCCAACGTCGCTTTCGTGGGCGTCGACCACCTCCACCTTCCAGCCTTTCCGCTCGGCATACCGGTGATACATCCGGAAGAGGTCAGCGGCAAAGAGGGCGGCCTCCTCGCCCCCAGCCCCGGCCCGGATCTCCATAATGACATCCCGCTCGTCGTTGGGATCCTTGGGCAGGAGGGCCAGCTTGATCTCCTGTTCCAGGTGCTGGATCCGGTCCTCCAGCTCGGAAAGCTCCTCCCGGGCGAGCTGACGAAGCTCTTCGTCGTCCTCTTCCTCAAGGATCTGCTTGGCCTCAGCGTAGCGCTTGATTGCTTGCCTATACTGACGGTAATAATCCACCAACGGGCCCAGCTCCCGCTGCTCCCGGGCCAGGGCCTGAATCTGGCCCGGGTCAACCAGAACGGCCGGGTCCGTGAGCTGAAGGCTTAGCTGCTCGTAGCGTTCTTCGATGGCCCGGAGGCGTTCAGTCAAATTACGGTCCATGGCTAAATGCGCGTTCTTTCCGGCCGGGGCCAGGCTTTCGGCGCCCGTCCCTGACGGGCGCCCTGTGCTTGAGGGTATGCCCGGCGGTGTCTTAAGAAAGCCCGGGACCGGTCCTATCGAAATTATACCATTGCCTGTGGTATAATCCGGCGGGCGATGGTTCGGGTGTTGGTCGGCATCATCTCGTTCTTCTTTGCCCTCTCCCGCTACCGGCAGACCCTCAACCGCCCGGAAGTTAAAGCCGGAATGCGGGCGGGCGTGCGGGCGCTGGAACCGGCCACCCGGGAGTTCCGGGTTGCCCTGCGCGCCCTTCTTCATCGGCTTTTGGCCGCCGTCTTTCTGACCTTCGCCATCTTCCTGGGGATTCGGACCCTCTATCTGAGCGGCCTGGTCGCCAGCGGTTCGGAACTGCAGTACCATCCCTTGCTTGTTTATTTGGTCCTAGGGGTGCTGGTAGTCCTGACGGCCTACCTAGGCTATCAATTCGTTTATTATTACCGCAAGTCGGCGGGAAAGTCCGACCGCCGCTAAGGGGCTGCCCTTTAAGCCTTGATCCGGGTCCTTCATATTGCCCGGTACCCAGCGCCGGTTGCCGAAGGGAAGCTGGTGTGGCTGGGGGCCCAGCCCGACCTGGAGCTCTGGCTGATTCGACCGGCGGTTTGGCAGGACGAGTACGGCCGGGTTGCCCTCCGCCCGCAGGTACCAGGCTGTCGAGTCCGGACAGTGCCCATGGTGGGGCGCCCCAATGACCCTCACCGGGCCCTCTACCGGACGCTCAGCTTCTGGCTACCCACCACCCGGCCCCACCTGATTCACGCCGAAGAGGAGCCCGATAGCCTGGCGACCCTGCAGATTACCCTGGCCAGGAAATTGTTTGCGCCCCGGGCCAAACTGGTTCTTCACACCTGGCAGAACCTGAACCGGCCGAAAAAGCCCCACGTCTGGGCGGTCATCCGGCTGGCCTTGGGTCAGGCCCAGGCCGTTCTCTGCGCCACCGATGGGGCCCTCCGGGTCCTGCGGGAGATGGGGTACCGGGGGCTAGCGGCCGTCATTCCACAGGTGGGGGTGGATACCCGTCTCTTCCGACCGGCGGAGCGGCCGCCGACCTTCGGGCCATTCGTGGTGGCCTACGTTGGCCGCCTGGTTCCCGAAAAGGGCCTTGACACCCTCCTTGAGGCGGTGAGCCAGCTGGGGCCGGGCGTGCGGTTGCGGGTCGTTGGGGATGGACCGGCCCGGTCCGGCCTTCAAGGGCTGGCGACAAGCCTGGGCCTGGGGGACCGGGTGGAGTGGCTTCCGCCCGTGCCGGCCGACCGCATCCCGGAGGTGCTCGCTCGGGTAGACGTGCTGGTTTTGCCGTCCCGGACGACCCGGGTCTGGAAAGAACAGCTGGGCCGGGTCCTCCTCGAAGCCATGGCCTGTAAGGTCCCGGTCGTGGGCTCGGATTCGGGGGCCATTCCCGAGGTGGTAGGCGATGCCGGCCTAATCTTTCCCGAAGGGGATGCGGCAGCCCTAGCGGGCTGCCTGCAAAGGCTCTGGGACTCCCCCGAGCTCCGGCGGGATCTGGGGGAGCGGGGCTATGCCCGGGTCCTGGCCCATTACAGCCAGGAGCGCATCGCCGCCCGGACGGCCGAATTTTACCGGGCGCTGGCGGGATGAAGGCCCCGGAGCTTTCGGTCTTAGTAATCAGTTTTAACACTCGGAACCTAACGTTAAGTTGTATTGAGGGCTTTTACGACGATGCCACGGCGGCCGGCTGGGAAGTCATCGTGGTGGATAACGGCTCCTCCGATGGCACGGCCGACGCGGTGGCGGACCGCTTTCCGGCCGCAAGGGTGGTGCGGAGCCAGCGGAATCTGGGCTACGCCGGTGGGAGCAATTTGGGCCTGCGGATGGCCCGGGGAGAGGTCATTGTCCTGCTCAACAGCGACGTCTTCGTTCCGCCGCAGGTCCTGCTGGCCTTGGCCCGGGTCCTGCGGGAAAACCCAGACATTGGGGCCCTCTCCCCCGGTCTGCGAACGGCAGCTGGGGAGCCGCAGCCCTTTGCTTTCGGGCAGGATCCCACTCTAGGTTACCTTCTCCGCCGGGGCTGGCGGGCGCTCCGGCGGAAGGGGCCCCTCCACGACTGGGGTATAACCCAGCCGACCGAGGTGGACTGGGTTTCGGGGGCCTGTCTGGCGACCCGGCGGGAAGTGCTGGAACGGGTCGGCCTTCTGGACGAACGCTTTTTTCTCTATTTCGAGGACAACGACTGGTGTTTACGGGTCCGCCGCGCTGGCTGGCGGGTGGTCTACGACCCCCGCTGGCAAGTGACCCACCTGGGAGGGGCCAGCCAGCCGGACCGATGGGCGGTAAGCCGGGTCTACCGGCAGAGCCTACTGGCCTTTTACGCCAAACACTATGGCTTCGTCGCCACGGCGGTTCTCCGGTTGCTCCTGACCATCTACGTCCGGCTGGTGGGCCGCTGAGGGCCGGGCCGCTAACCGCCCGAAATCTGCTCTAAGGTTCGGCCCGAGTTTCCTCGGCCAGGAGGGCCGTGGCCACGGCCCCAAGGAGCAGCAGGACGCCGAAGACGGAAAAGGCTGCCCTGAAACCCCAGGGGCCTGGCCAGGAGTCCCACCAGGTATGAGACCCTGACTGCTCCGATGCGGCCGACGCTTCTGGCCGCCCCCGCCCCGGTAGCTCGTAGGGCGATGGGGTAAAGCTCCAGTGTGTAGAGCGCCAATGTTAGTGAAGCCCAGCGGACTGGTGAAGAGGGCGGTGGGCAGACCCCTGGGACTCAGGGCAAGGCCGGCGCAGGCCGCGGCGCACCCCGCCAGAAAGAGGATGATGGTCGGACGCCGTCCCAGGCTATCGGCAAGCCAGCGGCAACGGCGCCGGGAAGCTGGGCCAGAATCAGAGCGATAAGCAGACTGGCAACCGCCAGGACGGGCTTGTGGCCGAAACGGTCGGCCAGAAGGCCCCCGACCACGCCCCCGGCCAGGGCCGAAGCGACCGTCCGGACCAGGCCGCAGGGCGCTGGGACCACCCAGGGGTTAGGGGGGCGGTTTGGGCTCCATGGGGCTTCAGACGATGGGTGAGAGGCCCCCGTCGCAGTTTATGGCTGCCCCGGTGATATAGGACGCCCGCTCCGAGGCGAGGAAAGCCACCAGGTCGGCCACTTCCTCCGCCTCCCCTACCCGACCCAGGGGTATATCCTTCCCCAGCTGGGCGTACCACTCGTCCAAGGTCATTTTGTCGGCGAAGTTTCGCTCCCAGCGGCGGCGCATCTGGCCGCTTTTGATGAGGCCGACGCAGACGGCGTTGACCAGGATCTTATCGGCGGCCAGCTCCTTAGAGAGGGCCTTGGTGAGGGCGATACCGGCGGCCCGGCTCACCGTGGTCGGAACTGAGCGGGGGCCAGGGGCCTTGCCTCCCACCATGGCGATGTTGATGATACGGCCGCCCCCGTTTCTGCGCATCTCGGGCACCACCAGCCGGGCAAATCTCACCCAGGCCATTAGTTTCAGGTCCAGGTCTTCCTGCCAGGTGGCATCGTCGACGGCCTCGAACGGGTGGGCGTTGCTGCGGCCGGCATTGTTCACCAGGATGTCAATGCGGCCGAAGGTTTCCAGTGTGGTTCGGACCACCCGCTCGATGTCTTCGGGCCGGGTCACGTCGGCCTGAACGGGAACGACTTGGCCGGGGCCCTGCTTGCGGATCTCCGCCGCGGCCTGGGCAAGGACGTCGGGCCGGCGGGCGCAGATGACCACATTGGCTCCCTCGGCCACCAGCCGGGCGGCGATGGCCTTGCCGATGCCCTCGCTGCCCCCGGTTACAATGGCAACTTTGCCCCGAAGTCCGAAGTCCATAGTTCCCCTCCGCCGACGGTGGTTTTGGGTTAGGCTACAACGGGACCGAACGCCCGAAAATTCGCCCAGTCCATTGACCGGGTTCCGGCCTCCAGCTCGTGGATAAGGGCCTGGAGCCGGCGGTTCAGGGGGAGGTCGAGGCCCACCGCTGCCCCCTTCCGGATGGCTACCCCTACCTGGCAGTCGACCTCCGTTCGCCGCCTGCGAACGGCCAGGTCCCGCCAGATGCCCGTCTTGGTTTTCAGCTGGCCCCGGTAGTGGGCGGCGATCCGTTCGAACGCCCGGTCGTATTCGCCCCCCTCGAACTCGTCGGGCCAGAATTCTACCAGCCGCTCCGGCTTTACCCCATGGGCCCGGGCCACGGCCAGGACCTCCCGGGCCAGCCCGGCCAGCACGGGTCGGGCGATGGGGTCGGCGACGACGTCGTAGACGTGGGCGTCGACCAAGGCCGTGGCAAACAGGACCGAGGCGTAGGCCAGCTTAGACCACAGGTAACCCCAGATGTTTTCGGTGACAACGGTTTCGCAAAATCGGGAGAGGAGTTCCCGAAGGGCTTCGACCCGGTCGGTGCGGCGGCCGTCCAGCTCGCCGATGTAGAGGGGGTGCTCGCCCCCGTGACGGATGTGGCCGGGGGCCTGCCAGTCGGCCGCGAAGTTGACGAAGCAGCCGACGGTCCGGTCTGGGCCGATAAGTTGGGCGATGAGCTCCTCGTTAAGGCCGTTCTGAAGGGAGACGACGGCCGAGTCGGGTCCCAAGTGGGGCATCATCTGCCGGACGGCGGTTTCGGTGTGAAGGCACTTTACGGCCAGCAAAACGGTGTCGATGGTGCCCGTTACCTGGTCGGGGAGGACAGCTTTTACTGGCACCCTGAACTCGCCCCGGATGCCGTCAATAAATAGGCCGTTGCGGTTCATGGCGTCCACGTGGGTGGAGTCCTGGTCGACGAAAAGGACGTCGACCCCGCCCCGCACCAGCCACGCCCCAACGACACCCCCGATGGCGCCGGCACCCCAGACGGTAACCTGCACGGTCAAGACCTCCTTTCACGGCTATGTGGGCCCGACTCGTTGATTTTAAGTTAGACCCCGGCTCGGCGGCAACGGCCGGTCTTGTCGGGCGGTGGCGGCCAGAGATATACTGGGCGCGAAGGCAGGTTTTGGGCTGATGGGCCTGGTAATCACTGTCGCCAACCAGAAGGGCGGGGTGGGAAAGACGACCACGGCGGTGAGCCTGGCGGACTTTCTAGCGGCCGCCGGCTCCAGGGTCCTGGTGGTGGACCTGGACCCCCAGGGCAATCTGACCACGTCCCTGGGCCTCGAGTCGGCGTCGCCGCCGCCCGTCTATCTGGCCCTGCTGGACCCGCCCCGGACCCCTGGCCTTATTGTTCCGGCTCGCCCTTACAGGCTGGACATCCTGGCCTCGGGGCCCGACCTGGCCGGGGCGGAGGTGGAGCTGTTGGGCCTGCCCGACGGCCGGCTGCGGCTTCGGTTGGCCCTGGCCGAAATAAAAAGCGGCTACGACCTGGTCCTTGTCGACTGCCCCCCATCCCTGGGGATTCTTACTGTGAACGGCCTGGCCGCTGCCGACGGGGTGCTGGTGCCGGTCCAGTGCGAGTTTCTGGCCCTGGAGGGGCTGGCTAGCCTGAGCCGGACCCTTTCCCTGGTCCGGGCCGAGCTTAACCCGGGGCTGATGCTGACTGGGGTAGTGCTCACCATGTTCGACGGCCGGCTGGGCTTGAGCCGCCAGGTGGTGGAGGAGGTGCGCCGGTTCTTCCCCGAGACTTTTGACACCGTGATTCCCCGGAACGTGCGGCTGGGCGAGGCCCCAAGCTTTGGGCGAACCATCCGGGAGTATGCGCCCACTTCGCCGGGGGCTAGGGCCTATGAGGCCCTAGCCTTGGAGCTTATGGACCGGCTGCTGGCAAAACTTACTGCGGAGGAGGCAAGCCGTGCCTGACGAGCGCCGCCGACCCTTGGGGCGGGGGTTAGGGGCCCTGCTGGGCCGGGGCGGCCCGGGGCTAGTTAACCTCCCGGTGGGTGCCATCCGACCCAATCCTTACCAGCCCCGCCGGTTCGTAGCGGACGAGCGTTTTCAGGAGCTGGTGGCCAGCGTCCGGGAGCACGGTATCCTGCAGCCGGTGGTCGTCTCCGAGGTGCGGGAGGGCGAGCAGACGGTCTACAGGCTGGTGGCCGGGGAGCGGCGCTGGCGGGCGGCCGTCGAGGCCGGGCTGACGACGATTCCGGCCGTAGTGCGGGAGGCGACCCCGGCCGAGGGGCTGGTAATGGCGCTGGTGGAGAACCTCCAGCGGGCCGACCTCAATCCCCTGGAGGAAGCCGAGGCCTTCCGGGAGCTTATCGACCGGTTTGGGCTGAGCCAGGAGGAGGTGGCCCGGCGGGTGGGCCGCAGCCGGTCAGCCGTTGCCAATACCCTCAGGCTGCTGGAGGCGGCCCCCGAGGTGCGGGCGGCCCTGGCGGCTGGGGAGATAACCGAGGGCCACGCCCGGGCCCTGCTGGGCCTTGAGCCCGGGGACCAGGTGCTGGCCCTGGGGGAGGTGGTCCGGCGGGGCCTTAACGTCCGACAGACGGAGGAGCTCGTCCGCCGGTGGGGAGAACAGCCGGCCGAGGCGCCGGAAGGGGACGACGGGCTGGCGGCCCTGGCATCGGAGCTTACGGCCCGGCTGGGAACCCGGGTGGTGGTGCGACAGAACCGGCGTGGGGCCGGCCGGCTGGTTATCCATTTTTACTCGACCGAACAGCTTAACGAACTTCTGGAACGTTTGGGGCTCCTGGAAGGATCCCGGGCCGACTTGGTCGATTCTTGACATATTTTTCAAGGTCAAATTATACTCGGCTAGGGGAGGAGCGATGGCCGGACATTCCAAGTGGGCCCAGATCAAGCGCCAGAAAAGCGTAGCCGACGCCCGCCGGGGTCAGCTCTTCACCAAGCTGGCCCGGGAAATCACGGTGGCGGTACGGGAGGGCGGTCCGGACCCAGAGACCAACTTCCGGCTGCGGCTCGCCATCGCCCGGGCCCGAGAGCACAACATGCCCATGGAGAACATCGAACGGGCCATCCGCCGGGCCGTCGGCGGGACCGAGGCCGGGGAGGCGCCCCTTGAAGAAGTAATCTACGAAGGCTACGGCCCCGGGGGCATCGCCATCCTGGTTCAGGCCCTCACCGACAACCGCAACCGGACAGCCTCGGAGGTGAGGTCGACCTTCACCAAGGGCGGGGGGTCCCTTGGTGAGGCGGGTTCCGTCATCTGGCAGTTTGACTATAAAGGCGTCATTACTGTCTCAGCCGACGGGGCCAACCCCGACGACATCGCCCTGGTAGCCATCGACGCTGGGGCCGAGGACTTCCGCGTGGAGGACCTCGAGCTGGAGATTTACACCCAGCCGGAAGACCTGGAACGGGTGCGGCGGGAGCTAGAAGCCCGGGGCTTTAAGGTCCTTCAGGCAGAGCTAGCCTACATTCCCAAGGCGACTATACCCCTGGACCGGAAAGACGCGGAGTCGGCTCTCCGCTTGCTGGAGCGGCTGGAAGACTTGGATGACGTCCAGCGGGTTTACACCAATGCCGAGTTCCCGCCGGACTTAGTGGCCGCCCTCGCCGCGGAGGAGCGGTCCCACGCCCGCTAATCGTGCGGATCCTTGGGGTTGACCCTGGGACAGCTGCCTGCGGCTACGGGGTGGTGGCGAAGGCCGACGGGCATTTCGTCGCCCTGGAGTATGGCCTGATAACGACCCCGTCCAGTCACGCCACCTCCGAGCGGCTGCGCACCATCTACCGGGAGATTCTGGATATCATCGGCCGCTGGCATCCCGACCGGGTGGCTGTTGAGGAGGTCTTTTTTGCCCGGAACGCGAAAACGGCTATGGCCGTCGGTCAGGCCAGGGGGGTTGTGATGCTGGCGGCGGCCCTGGCTGGGGTTCCGGTGGTGGAGTACACCCCCCTTGAGGTCAAGAAGTCAGTGACCACCTACGGCCGGGGTCCCAAGGAGCAGGTGGGGCAGATGGTGGCCATCATCCTTGGCCTACCGGAGGTGCCCCGGCCCGACGACGTGGCCGACGCCTTGGCCGTGGCCCTGTGCGATGCTTTTCGGGCCGAAGCCCGCCTGGGAGCTGCCCCATGATTGAAGCCCTTACCGGTCGGATCGGCCGGGTAGAACCCGAGACCCTTACGCTGGAGGTCGGGCCGGTGACCCTGCGGCTGGTGATCCCCCCTGGGGCCGCCAGCCGCTTTGGCCGGCCCGGGGAGCTGGCCACGGCCTTCACCTCCCTGCAGGTTCGGGAGGACGGCGTCACGCTATACGGGTTTCCCACCGAGGACGAGCGAGACCTGTTTAACGTCCTGCTGGATGTGAGCCGGGTGGGACCCCGGGTGGCCCTGAGCATTATCGGCCGGCTGGGACCCGACCGGTTCTGGCAGGCAGTGGGGACCGGGGATGTGGCCCTGCTGGCGGCAGTGCCCGGAATCGGCAAGAAGACGGCCGAGCGGCTCATCTTTGAGCTGAGGGGGAAGCTTCCGGAGATCCGGCCGGCGGCCTCCCCGGAAGACGCCGACCTGCTGGCCGCCCTGGCAGCCCTGGGCTACACCCCCACCGAGGCCCTTGCGGCGGTCCGGGCGGTGCCCCTGGCCGATACCCTGCCCCTGGAGGAGCGGCTTCGGCGGGTGCTGACCGTCCTGGGGGGGCAGCCCCCTCGGTAGCCTCAGTAAGCTCTACCCGGCCAGAGAGCCCGGAGGAGGCCCAGGACCTGCCGGGCCAGCCGGCTGCCCAGCAGGAGGGTTACGGTCCCGTAGACGGCGACGGCCACCCCCAGGGCGGCCCCCAGCCGAAGCACCAGACCGGCCGGGGTGAAGGCCAGGGCAAAGGCGGCGGCAATAACCATCAGCTCGCTGGCTAGGATGCTCCGAAAGATGTCCCGGGCCAGGCCGGTCTGAAGGTCCCCGAGGCGCCGGCCCAGGAGCAGGTAGAGGGTGACGACCTGGCCGATTTCCGAGAGGGAAAAGCCGGCGGCCAGACCCCCGTGGGCAAGGACCCCGAAGAGGGCAAGACCAGCCCCGAAGGTTAGTCCCAGGCCCCCCGCCCCGACAGCCACTGGGGTGAGGGTGTCGCCGGTGGCGTAAAAGGTGCGTACCAAGATTTCGGCGGCCACTTGGGCCCAGAGGCCCAGGGCGAAGAACCAGAGGGCCCAGGTGGTGGCGGCCACGGCCCCCTCGTCGAAGCTGCCCCGCTGGAGCAGGAGCCGGACTAGGGGCTCGGCTAGGATGATAAGTCCCGCCGAGGCCGGAATCCCCAGGTAAAGGCTGAGGCCCAGGCCCTCGGTAACGGTCCGGCGCAGGCTCCCAAGGTCGCCCGTCGCCCAGAGTCGGGAAAGCTCGGGGAAATAGGCCGTGCCCAGGGGCAGGCCGAGCACCCCAAAGGGTACCATGAGAAGGGCCCAGGCGTAACCCAGGGCGGCCACGGCCGCCGGGGAGATGAGGGAAGCCATGGCCGTCAGCACCCAGAAGTTGAGTTGGTAGACGGCAAGACCGGCAGCCCGGGGGACGAGCAACCGGAGGACCTCGACCACCTCCGGCCGGAAGAATTCGAAGTTGGGCTTGAGGCCGGGTCCGTAGGCAAAGGCCCGGGGGAGCTGGACGCCCATGTGGAGGGCGCTTCCGGCCACTACCCCGACGGCGAGGCCATCTACCCCTAACCCCGGGGCCAGGGCGAGGGCGGCGGCGATAATCGCCAGGTTGTAAAGGATGGGGGCAACGGCCGGAAGCAGGAAATTGCGGTGGGCCTGGTGGACGGTGGTCAGCACGAGGCTGAGGCTGAAGAACAGGGGTTGAAGGAGCATCAGCCGGGTAAGCTCCACCACCTTTGAACGGGCCGGGGCGTCAAACCCCGGCACCAGGAGGGCGACCAGCGCCGGGGCGGCGACCCAGGCGACCAGGACGAGGACCAGGGCCGCCAGGCCGAACAGGACCAGGAAAGTGCCGGCCAGCCGGTAGCCCTCGGCCGCCTCATTGCGGGTTAGGTGTTTATGAAACACGGGGATGAAGGCGCTGCCGAAGGCGCCGGCGGCCAGCAGGTTGAAGACCAGGTCGGGTAGGCGGAAGGCGGCCTGATAGGCCGCAACGTCAGGACCGGTACCGAACTGCCCGGCAATAACGGCTTCCCGGACGAGCCCCAGCAGGCGGCTCAGCACCCACCCGGCCATGAGCAGGGCAGCGCCGCCCAGGGGTGCGGTGTTCACGCCTCCCTCGGCTTGAGGTTTATTTTCTTTAAGACCTCGGGGTTAGCGACATGTTCGGGTTCAAAACCCCGCAAAATGTCGGCCGCCGCCCGGCCAACCCGCAGCTTAATATCCCGCTCGCTCCGGTCGGAGTAGTAAGCAACGTGGGGCGTGAGGATGACATTTTCCAGGCGGGTTAGGGGCGAGTCGGGGGGCAGGGGCTCCTCTTCGAAGACGTCGAGGGCGGCCCCGGCAATCCAGCCCTCCTCGAGGGCCCGGATAAGGGCCTGCTCGTCGACTACCTTGCCCCGGCTGGTGTTGATAAAATAGGCGGTCGGCTTCATCAGGCGGAACCGGTCGGCCGTGAAAAAGTGGTAGGTCTCCTCGGTGAGGGGCAGGTGGGAGGAAACGTAGTCGCTTTCGGCCAGAAGCTCCTCGACGTGGCGGACCCGCCGCACCCCGAAGCGGCCGAAGACCTCGTCGTCGAGGTAGGGGTCGTAGGCCACCACCTGGAGGCCGAAGGCTTGGGCCCGGGGGGCAACCCGACGGGGGATATTACCGAAGGCCACTAGGCCGAGGGTTTCACCCCGCAATGGCCCGACCGGTGGCAGGGCCGACCGTAAGGCCGCCGGACGCCACTCACCGGCCCGGACCAGCCGGTCCAGCCGGAAGAGCTTTCGATTTAGGGCCAGCAAAAAAGCGATGGTGTGGTTGGCCACCTCTTCCAGGCAGAAGTCGGGGAAGTTGGCCACGACCACCCCAAACTCGGTGGCGGCCTTGAGGTCGACGGTGTCGACCCCGATACCGTAGCGGATTACGCCCTTAAGCCGGGGCAGGCTGGAGATAACCCGGCGAGTAATGGGCTCGGCGATAACCAGCAGAATATCAGCCTCCTGCCCGAATTTGATAATGTCGTCCTCGGTGCGCAACCTTCCGGGCTGGATTAGCTCGACGTCCAGGCCGGCCAGAGCCTGCCGCTCCAGGTCCAGGGGATCGTCCGGGGGTGCCCCGGTGTGGAGGATTTTAAACCTTGCCATGTTGACGGCCTCCGCTAGCCAGCAATATCTTCGCCGCCGTCCACGTTAATCACACAGCCGGTTATCCAGTAGGTTCCGGGGTGGCAGAGGGCAACGATGGCCCTGGCCACGTCCTCGGGCCGGGTGAGCCGGCCGCTAGGATTGCGCCGGAGGGCCTGCTCCATCAGCTGGTCGTAGCCGGGGATCTTTCGGAGGGCGGGGGTGTCGGTGACTCCGGCCCGGATGCCCAGGACGGCAATCCCGGCCGGCGCAAGCTCAAAGGCCAGCTGCCGGATGTGGGATTCCAGGCAGGCCTTGGCAGCCGATACCGCCCCGTAGTAGGGGATCACCCGGGAGGCACCCCCGCTGGTCATGGCAAAGACCTTGCTTCCACGTCTGAAAAGGCCCCGCCAGAAGAGGTCCTGAACCCAGTAGACGAGGCTGTTGGCCATGACATCGAGGGTCATTTCCAGTTGGCTCTTGGCAAGGGCATCCTTCGGGTCGGGCGTGATGTAGGGGCGCAGGGTGCCGAAGGCCAGGGAGTGGAGCAGGACCTTGATGTAGCCGCCGGCAGGGTCGCCGGTGATGGTTTCCTGGACCTTATCCAAAATCTCCTGCCGTTTTTCGGGGTCGGCAGCATTGGCGTTAAAGAAGAGGGCGCGCCGGCCCCGGGCCTCGATTTCGGCCTTCACCCTTTCGGCGTTGGGGAGGGTGGCTCGGGTGTCCAGGTGAACGCCCGCGATGTCCAGGCCGGCCTCGGCCAAGGCGACAGCCGTTGCCGCCCCGAATCCGCTTGAGGCGCCGAGGATAAGGGCCCACTCGGCTTCAGCCATTGGCGTAGACCTCCGAAGCAGGTGATATGGGGTGGGCGGCCGCTTGTGGCAGACCCGGACGGCCACCCCTGATTGTTGCTTTTACATTACCGGGGCGTCGGTGTCAAACTGGTGTTAAGGCGAAGCGGCATTCGCCGGGCGGCACAGTCGGCTTGGCTTCTAATCATACCATCTGGGCCTGGTGTTGCCGTAGAGCCCGCTATTTTGGGCTCTTTGGTGGTTTCTGAGGGAGCTTAGGGCTGGCTGGCTTTCGTGCGGCTAGGGCCCAGGTGGTCCCCCAGAAAACTTGACAGCCGGGCACCTCGGACCTAAAATTAATTAGGAGTTCTAATTAATGGCCTTTGACCCGGTTCGTCGCGCCCAGGACCTTCCGGCCGACCTGGCCATGGCCCTCTTCCGGGTGAGCCAAGCCATCACCCTCATGGTCCGGGACGCCGCTGGGGCCGCAGGTCTCTCCCCGGCTCAGGCCAATGCCCTCACCTTCCTCAAGCGGGTACGTCCCGGCGCCCGCAACATAACTGGGGTGGCCCAGCGCCTCGGAACCACCCTAGCCACCGCCAGCGAAGTGGTGGATACCCTCACGGCCAAGAGCCTGGTGGAAAAGGCCCGCTCGGCCGCCGACGGCCGGGTCGTTACCCTGGCCCTTACCCCCGCCGGCCAGGAACGGGCCGACCGGCTGGAGGATATGCTTGAGCCCCTCCGCCAGATTCTGGCTGCCCTCGACCCGGCCGAGCAGCAGACCCTTCGGCAGCTTCTGGTCGGGGTCATTGCCGGCCTCGTCGCCCGAGGCTTTGTGCGGCCGTACCTGATGTGCTGGCAGTGCCGCTTCTTTCAGCCCTTTGCCCACCCGGATAGTCCCGGTGGACCCCACCACTGTGCCTTCATGGATGCTCCACTGCCCGCCGAACACACCTATTTTGAATGTCCGGATGCCGAGCCCATCGAAACGGGCGAAGAAAATTCCCCAGGAGGTGACTAAAATGACCCAACCCATCCCCGGATACACTTACGGAACCCCTCAGGTTAGCCCATCGCCGGTCTCCCCGTCCGACTTTGAGCTTTTAAAAAAGACGGTCCTGTTCACCGACGAGGATGCCCGTTACCTGCGGCTGGCCGGAGAGGTCCTCGCGGACCACGTGGAGGCCCTTTTAGACGTCTGGTATGAATTCGTCGGCTCTAACCCCCACCTGGTCTACTACTTTGCTGACCCCCAGGGCAACCCGATCCCCGACTACCTGGGGCGAGTTCGCCAGCGGTTCGGGCAGTGGGTGCGGGACCTGTGCCGGGCCGAATTTAACCAGGCCTGGCTCGATTACCAGCACGAAATCGGCCTGCGGCACCACCGGACCAAGAAAAATCAGACCGACGGCGTAAATTCGGTCCCACAAATCCCCCTTCGCTACCTCATAGCTTTCATTTACCCGATAACGGCCACCGTTCGGCCCTTCTTGTTCAAAAAGGGCCATTCGACCGAGGACGTGGACAAGATGCACCAGGCCTGGTTCAAGGCCCTGACCCTGACGGTGGCCCTCTGGGCCTACCCGTATGCCCAGCCCGGCGACTGGTAGCCTTTTAGAAGGCCGGGCGGGTCCTGGCCCCCAGGGGCGGGGGCGGCTGGGCCGGCTCGACCCGGACTCGGGCGTCTAGAATGACCGCCCCCCGCTCCCTGACCAGGACCGGGTTGAGGTCGACCTCGGCCACGTCGGGCAGGTCCTCAGCCAGGGTGCTCAGCCGCAGGAGGGTCTCCTCGAAGGCCGCCACGTCCACCGGGGGCGAACCCCTAAAACCCGTAAGGAGAGGATAGCTTCTAAGCTCACGGACCATCTCGGCGGCATCCTCCCGGGTAAGGGGCGTGAGCCGGACAGCAACGTCCTTTAAAAGCTCGACGAAAATTCCGCCGGCCCCGCAGACGATGATGGGGCCGAAATGTCGGTCGTGGACCATTCCGGCCAGCATCTCAACCCCACCGGTCACGTAGCGCTGGACAACAAAGGTGACCTCGTGAAGGCCTTGGGCCCCCAAGCGGCTGGCCATCTCCGTCGCGGCTTGCCGAACCTCCTCCGGGTCCCGGAGCCCCAGGCGCACTGCCCCCCGCTCGGTCTTGTGGGTGAGGCCCGGGGCGAAAGCCTTAAGGACCACCTCGCCCCCAAGGTTGGCGGCGGCCTGGGCGGCCTCCTCGGGAGTCCGGGCGAGGATCTGGTCGACAACGTTGAGGCCGTAACAGCTGAGAAGCTGCCAGGTTTCGGCCGGCCCGAGCCAGCTGTCCCCCTGGCCCAAGGCCCTGGCGACGACGGCTGCCGCCTCATCCCGGCCGATACCCTCGAAGCGGGGCGGGTCGGTGAGGGGCCGGGCCCGCCACTCGGCGTAGCGGACGGCGTGGGCCAGGGCGATGGCCGCATTTTCGGGGAAGGCAAACGAAGGCACCCGTATGTCGGCCCGTTTGAGCTCGTCGGGCACGCCCCGGGATGAGATAAAAACCGAAAGGACGGGCTTGCCCAGGCCGTTGGCCAGCCTGGCCCCGTCCACGATGGCGGCGGCCACCTCCTCGCTGGGAATTCGCAGGGGCGGCAAGAAGATGGCCATAACGGCGTCGATGTTGGGGTCGGAGGCCACCGCCTCCACTGCTTGGCGGTACTGGTCGGCGCCGGCCGTGGCCGTCATGTCCACCGGGTTGAGGACACTTGCCTCGGGGACGAGGACGGATCGGAGCCGGGTTTGGGTCTCCGGGCTAAGGACAGGCACCTGGAGCCCCTGGGCCTCGGCGGCGTCGGCCGCCAGGATGCCCGGTCCGCCGGCGTTGGTCACAATGCCCACCCGCCGGCCGTGGGGGAGGGGCTGACTCACCAGCAGGGAGGCCACCTCAAAGAGCTCCTCCAGGGTATCGGTCCGGATCACCCCCGACTGGCGGAAGAGGGCATCTACGGTGATGTCCGAGGCGGCCAGGAGGGCCCCGGTGTGGGAGGCCGTTGCCCGGGCGCCGGCGCTGGACCGGCCGCTCTTAACGGCCACGATGGGCTTTTTCCGGCCAACCCGGCGGGCGATCCGGCTAAACTTGCGGGGGTTGCCGAAGGACTCCAGGTAAAGGAGGATGACGTCGGTATTAGGGTCCGATTCCCAGTAATTGAGCAGGTCGTTTCCGGATATGTCGGCCTTGTTGCCCATGGATACGAAGGTCGATATGCCCAAACCAAAGGCACGGGCGTAGTCGATGATGGCGAGCCCTAGGGCCCCGCTCTGGGAGGCGAAACCGACCCGCCCGGCCGGCGGAGGAACCGGGCCGAAGGTTGCGTTAAGCCTTGCCGATGGGTCGGTGTTGATGATGCCGATGCAATTGGGGCCGATGAGACGCATACCGTAGGCGCGGCAGATGCGCAGCAGCTCGGCCTGGCGGGCCCGGCCTTCTTCCCCTACTTCGGCAAACCCGGCCGAAATCACCACCAGCGCCCGAACACCCCGGCGGCCGCACTGCTCGGCCACCCCGACGACCTTTTCGGCCGGCACCGCAATAACGGCCAGGTCCACCGGCCCCGGGACGGCCTCAATGGTTGGGTAGGCCAGGACCGACTGGACCACCGTGGCGTTTATGTTGACCGGGTAAACCGGGCCCTCAAAGCCGAAATCGAGGAGGTTCCAGAAGAGGGCGCCGCCGACGGTATTCCGCTGGCGGGAGGCCCCAATGACGGCTACCGCCCGGGGGTAGAAGAAGTTGCGCAGGGCGTTGCTGGTGGCGATCTGCTCGCGCCGCTCGAAGCGCTCCAGGGCCTCCGGGGTGATGGAGGTGGGGAAGCTAACATGAATTTCGTCGGGCCCGAGTCGGACCTCGACTGGGAAGCCCGAATCCCGAAAGACCTTTATCATCTCGTAGTTGGTAGGCATAACAACGGCCTCGAAGACGTTGATGCCGTTGGCAGCGGCGACCTCGGCCAGGTGGCCGAGGAGGATGGTGCCGAGGCCGCGTCCGCGGTAGGCATCGGCGACGGCGAAACCGACCTCGGCCCGGTCGGTATCAACCCGGAAGTAGGAGGCGACCCCGATCACCTTCTGCTCGGGACCGGCGGTAGCCACCAATGTAAATGAGTTGACATAATCGATGTCGCAGTCTCGGCGGGCGGCGGTTTCGAGGTTTACGGCTGGGGAGAAAAACCTAAAGGTTCGGGCTTCAAGGGATAGGGAGCGGTAAAACTCCAGGAGCGCCGGCCAGTCTTCGGGCCGCGCGGGCCGGACGTGGACAGTAGAGCCGTCCCGGAGGACGACGTCGGCTTCCCGGTGGGCCGGGTAAACGCCCCGCATAACCGGACACCTCCACCAGACATTTTAGGCCAGGGCCCACCCCATTTGGGTCTAATATAAAAACATTGACGGGGCCGCAGCCCCGGCCCTATAATGATACCGGTAAGGTTCTTTGTGTCGTTCGAAACCCCGTTAGCCGGCCGGTAGGCCAAAGCTAGATTGCTCGGGAGGTCAAGATGTCCAAGCCGAAGTTTGAGCGGAAGAAGCCGCATGTGAATGTGGGGACGATAGGTCACATTGACCATGGGAAGACGACGTTGACGTCTGCGATAACGAAGGTTTTGTCGTTGAGGGGTCTTGCGCAGTTTACGCCCTTTGAGCAGATAGACAAGGCTCCTGAGGAGCGTGCCCGTGGGATAACGATAGCGATTGCGCATGTGGAGTATGAGAGTCCGAAGCGTCATTATGCGCACATAGACTGTCCTGGGCATGCCGATTATATCAAGAACATGATAACGGGTGCGGCCCAGATGGATGGTGCGATATTGGTGGTGGCGGCTCCGGATGGGCCGATGCCGCAGACCCGTGAGCATGTGCTTTTGGCCCGGCAGGTGGAAGTTCCGGCGATGGTGGTATTTTTGAACAAGGTAGACATGATGGATGACCCGGAGCTTTTAGACCTGGTGGAGTTGGAGGTAAGGGAGCTTTTGAGCCGGTATGGGTTTCCTGGGGATGAGGTGCCGGTTATAAGGGGTTCTGCCCTTAAGGCCTTAGAGTCTTCGTCGCAGGACCCTGATGCTCCGGAGTATCGGCCGATTTGGGAGCTTATAGAGGCTTTAGATAACTATATTCCGGAGCCTGAGCGTGCGGTAGACAAGCCGTTTTTGATGCCGATAGAGGATGTATTTGGGATAAAGGGGCGTGGGACGGTGGTTACGGGTCGGATTGAGCGAGGTCGGATAAGGCCTGGGGATGAGGTGGAGATAGTTGGGTTTGGTCCGACCCGGCGGACGGTGGTGACCAGTGTTGAGATGTTCCGGAAGGTTTTGGATGAGGGGATAGCTGGGGACAATGTCGGCTGTTTGCTTCGTGGTATTGAGCGGGATGAGGTGGAGCGTGGGATGGTATTGGCCAAGCCTGGGACGATAACGCCGCATACGGAGTTTGAGGCCCAGGTTTACGTTCTTACCAAGGAGGAGGGTGGGCGGCACACGCCGTTTTTTACGGGTTATCGGCCGCAGTTTTACTTTCGGACGACGGATGTTACTGGGGAGGTGATTTTGCCTGCTGGGGTTGAGATGGTGATGCCTGGGGACAATGTAAACCTTCGGGTGAAGCTGATTGCGCCGGTGGCCCTGGAGGAGGGCTTAAGGTTTGCCATCCGTGAGGGTGGCCGGACGGTGGGGGCCGGGGTCGTGACCAAAATCATCGAGTAGGGTGGGCTAAGATGGCACGGCAGCGAATTCGGATCCGGCTTAAAGCCTTCGACCACAAACTGGTAGACCAGTCGGCCGCTCAGATCGTGGAGACGGCCGAAAAGACCGGCGCAACGGTGGCCGGCCCGATTCCGCTGCCGACGAAGATCGAGCGGATAACCGTCATCCGCTCACCCCACATCGACAAGGATTCCCGGGAGCAGTTTGAAATCCGGACCCATAAGCGGCTTATCGACATCCTCGACCCGACGCCGAAGACGGTGGATGCCCTGATGAAGCTCAATTTGCCGGCCGGCGTCGAGATTGAGCTCAAGCTCACGTAAAGGATAAACCGGCCATGATCGAGGGACTGCTCGGCTACAAGCTGGGGATGACCCGGGTCTTCCGGGAGGACGGAACGGTGGTGCCCGTTACCGTCATCCAGGCCGGACCCTGCTGGGTAGTTCAGGTGCGCACCCCTGAGCGGGACGGGTATTCGGCCGTCCAGCTCGGCTTTGATACCAAGAAGCGGGTAAACAAGCCCATGCGGGGCCACTTGAAGGGGCTGGGCAACCTGCGGCACCTGCGGGAATTTAAGCTTCTGGACGGGGCCGAGCGGGTGACGGTGGGGCAGAGGGTGGATGTGACCCTGTTCAAGCCGGGGGACCTGGTGGACGTGACCGGAACTTCGAAAGGTCGGGGGTTTGCCGGGGTGGTAAAGCGCCACGGCTTTGCCGGTGGCCCGAAGACCCACGGCCAGTCGAACCGGTGGCGGGCGCCCGGTTCCATCGGGGCCAACACTGACCCCGGCCGGGTGATCAAGGGCCTGCGGATGGCCGGGCACATGGGCCACCAGCGGGTTACTGTTCAGAACCTGGAGGTCATCCGGGTGGACCCCGAAAGGAATCTGCTGTTTGTAAAGGGTGCCGTGCCCGGGCCGCGGAAGGGGTTGCTGCTGATCCGGCACGCGGTCAAGGCCCGGCGGGGGGACTGAGCCATGCAGCTGCCGGTTCGGAACCTGGAAGGCGAAATCATTGGGGAGATAACCGTTCGGGACGACGTCTTCGGGGTACCGGTCAACGTACCCCTGCTCCACCAGGCGGTGGTGATGTACCTGGCCAACCGGCGCCAGGGTACCCACGATACCAAGACCCGTGGGGAGGTAAGCGGTGGGGGGCGCAAGCCCTGGGTCCAGAAGGGCACCGGCCGGGCCCGGCAGGGGTCCATCCGGGCGCCCCACTGGCGGCACGGGGGAATCGTCCACGGCCCGCACCCCCGGGACTACCGGCAGGAGATGCCGAAGAAGATGCGCCGCCTTGCCCTTAAGGCGGCCCTGTCTGCTAAAATTAGAGATGGTGAGCTTATAGTCGTCGAGGACCTGGCCCTATCGGAGGGCAAGACCCGGGAGTTTGCCCGGGTCCTGCGGGGGCTTGGCCTCGACCGCTCGATTACGGTCGTCCTGCCCGAGCCCGACCGGGCAGTGATCCTGGCCGCCCGGAACCTGCCCGACGTCTGGACAGCCCAGGCCGACAACCTTAATGCCTACGACGTGCTGGCCCGCCGCTTCCTGCTGATCCCGGTGGCGGCGGTGCGGCGCCTCGAAGCCAGGCTGGCCGAACGGGAGGGGGATTAGCCATGGCCGAGGTGCCCCTGCTTGAAGTTCTGCGTAGGCCCATTATCACCGAGAAGACGACGACCCTGGCCGGCGAGGGTAACAAGTACGTATTCGAGGTCCATCCGGAAGCAAACAAGTTGCAGATTAAGGAGGCGGTGGAGCGAGCTTTCAACGTGGAGGTGGCGGCCGTAAATACCATGTGGGTGAAAGGCAAGGTCCGCCGGGTTGGGCGAAGCCGGGGGCGGACCTCGCCCTGGAAGAAGGCGGTCGTCACCCTCAAGCCAGGGCACCGGATCGACCTCTTTGAGGGTGTGTAAGGAGTTAAAGGATGGGGATTAAGACTTACAAGCCAACCTCCCCCGGTGTCCGGGGGATGACTGGCTACGATTTTTCGGAGATAACCAAGACCGAACCGGAAAAGTCCTTGGTAGAGCCGCTTAAAAAGCGCGCCGGTCGCAATCACCAGGGCCGGGTTACCGTCCGGCATCGGGGCGGCGGCCACAAGCGGCTTTACCGGATCATCGACTTTAAGCGGGATAAGTGGGGCATTCCGGCCCGGGTAGCGGCCATCGAGTACGACCCCAACCGCTCGGCCCGGATCGCCCTGCTGCACTACGCCGACGGCGAAAAGCGGTATATTATCGCCCCGCAGGGCCTTCAGGTCGGGGACACGGTTATGTCCGGACCCGACGCCGAGATCAAGGTGGGCAATGCCCTCCCCCTGCGGAACATCCCGGTGGGGACCGTGATTCACAATATTGAGCTCATCCCCGGCCGGGGCGGTCAGATCGCCCGGGCGGCCGGAACCTCGGCCCAGCTGCTGGCCAAGGAGGGCGACTACGCCACCATCCGGCTGGCTTCCGGGGAGGTCCGGCGGGTGCGCCTCGAGTGCATGGCCACTATCGGGCAGGTAAGCAACCCAGAACACGAACTCATCAACCTGGGGAAGGCCGGCCGGCGGCGGTGGCTGGGCTGGCGGCCGGCGGTGCGGGGCTCGGCGATGTCGCCTCGGGATCACCCCCACGGTGGCGGTGAGGGGCGGGCGCCCATCGGCCTGCCGGGGCCGAAGACCCCTTGGGGCAAGCCGGCGCGGGGTGTGAAGACCCGCCGCCGGGAGTGGACCGACAAGTATATAATCCGACGGCGTGAAAAGAAGGGTTAGCGACCATGTCTAGGTCCACGAAGAAAGGCCCATATGTCGACCCGAAACTGATTAAAAAGATTCTCAAAATGAACCAGACCGGGCAGAGGGCGGTTATAAAGACCTGGTCGCGGGACTCGGTGATAATTCCACTCATGGTGGGCCACACTATCGCCGTCCACGACGGGCGCCGCCACGTGCCCATCTACATAACCGAGGCGATGGTGGGCCACCGACTGGGCGAATTTGCGCCGACCCGCACGTTCCGGGGCCACGAGGCCAAGTCGGAGCGGACCACCCAGGTCAGACGAAGGTAGGTGGGAGCCGATGCGAGTCAGCGCAACCGCCCGCTACCTGCGGATCTCGCCTATTAAGGCCCGGCCGGTGCTCCGGCTCATCGTCGGTCAGCCGGCCGAGCGGGCCATGGCAACCCTGGAGTTTCTGCCCAACAAGGCGGCCCGTCTGGTGGCCAAGGTGCTGAAGTCGGCCATCGCCAACGCCGAAAATAACTACCAAATTCCGGCCGACGAGCTTCGGGTCGTAAAGGCCGTGGCCGACGAGGGGCCCCGCCTCAAGCGCTGGCGGGCCGGACCCAGGGGTCGGGTTAAGCCGATCCTGAAGCGGACCAGTCACATCACCGTGGTCCTAGAGTCGAAGGAGGCGTAATTGGGTCAGAAAGTTCACCCGACCGGCTTTCGGCTGGGGATAAATAAGGACTGGCAGACGCACTGGTTTGCGGCCCGGGACAGCGATTACGCCGCCCTGGTCCGGGAGGACATGCTCATTCGCAACGTCATCTTTGAGCGCCTGGCGGACGCGGCGGTTTCCCGGGTTGAGATCGACCGCAAGCCGCCTAACGAGGTGGTGGTTACCATTCACACGGCCCGGCCCGGGGTGGCCATTGGCCGGGGCGGGCAGAAGGTGGAAGAGCTGCGCCACCTCCTGGAGGAGCGGACTGGCAAGCGCATCCGGCTGGTGATCCACGAGGTGCGGGTGCCCGAGCTGGAGGCGCCCCTGGTCGCCCGGACCATCGCCGAACAGATCGAACGGCGGGTCTCCCATAAGCGGGCGATGAAGCAGGCCGTTCAGCGGGCCCTTCAGCGGGGGGCCATGGGCATCAAAATAACCGTTGCCGGCCGATTGGGTGGGGCCGAAATGAAGCGGAAAGACACCGAGCGGGCCGGTCGGGTGCCCCTGCAGACGATCCGGGCCGACATCGATTACGGGACGGCCGAGGCCCTCACCACCTACGGCCGGATTGGGGTTAAAGTCTGGATCTATAAGGGCGACATCTGGCCCGAGCGGCCGGAGGAGGAGCGCTTCGCCCGGGCCCAGCTCCCGGTGGCCGAAGGGGTTGAGGCGGCCGAGCCCGAGGCGGCGGTCCTGATGGAGGAAGAGGGATAAAGATGCTTCAGCCAAGGCGTGTCAAATACCGCAAGCAGCAGCGGGGCCGGATGACGGGGGTTGCAACCCGGGGCAATACGGTTGCCTTCGGAGAGTTCGGCCTCCAAGCCCTCAGCCCGGGCTGGGTGACGGCCCGGCAGATCGAGGCCGCCCGGCGGGCCATCACCCACCACATCAAGCGGGGCGGCAAGGTCTGGATTCGGATATTCCCGGATAAGCCGGTGACCAAAAAGCCGGCTGAGACCCGGATGGGGAGCGGCAAAGGCAGCGTTGAGGAGTGGGTGGCCGTGGTCAAGCCGGGCCGAATCCTCTTCGAGCTGGCGGGGGTCCGGGAGGAGGTCGCCCGGGAGGCCCTGCGGTTAGCAAGCCATAAGCTGCCGGTGGAGACTCAGATTGTAACTAAGGCCGAGCTGGCCGAGGCCTGAGCCATGAAGGTCCGGGAAGAACTTAAGCAGTTAAGGCAATTGGGGCCGGCCGAACTCCGGCAGCGGCTGGGGGAGGCCAGGCAGGAGCTTTTCAACCTGCGCTTCAGGCACGCCACCCGCCAGCTGGAAAACACCGCCGAGCTGCAGAAGGTTCGGCGGCGTATCGCCCGGATCCTGACGGTGCTTCGGGAAAAGGAGGGGGTTCTGTGAAGCAGAATCGGAAGGTTCTGGTGGGCCGGGTGGTGAGCGATAAGATGAACAAGACCGTCATTGTGGCGGTTGAAAGCTACCGGCGGCACCCGCTTTACAAAAAGCTGGTGCGCAAGACTAAGAAATACGCTGCTCACGACGAGGAGAACCGCTGCCGAGTCGGGGATGTGGTAAGGATCGTTGAGACCCGGCCCCTCTCCCGGACGAAGCGCTGGCGGGTTGTGGAGGTTTTGGGCCATGAGGAGATGGCCGGTCTAACCGAGGGGGCTGTCTCGACGGAAGAGGTGGTTCCCGAAGGGGGTTAAAAGATGTTGCAGATATACTCGCGGCTTAAAGTCGCCGATAATACCGGTGCCAAAGAGATAATGGTTATCAGGGTCCTTGGTGGCTCGAACCGGAAGTATGCGTCGGTGGGGGACGTGGTGGTGGCCTCCGTAAAGGAAGCCACCCCGACGGCGACCGTCAAGGAGGGGGATGTGGTTCGGGCCGTGGTGGTGCGGACGGCCTTCCCCGTCCGGCGGCCGGACGGCACCTACGTCCGGTTCGACGATAACGCCGCGGTGATCCTTACCGACCGCAACAACCCGCGGGGAACCCGGATTTTCGGGCCGGTGGCCCGGGAGCTGCGGGACAAAAACTTCACCAAGATCGTGTCCCTGGCGCCGGAGGTGGTTTAAGCCGTGGCCTTTAAGATCAAGCGCAACGACCTGGTTCAGGTGCTGCGGGGCAAGGACCGGAACCGGCGGGGTCGGGTCCTGCGGGTTATCCCCGACGCGGGCCGGATTGTCGTCGAGGGGGTAAATATCGTTAAAAAGCATGTCCGGGCCCGGCCAGGACTGCGACAGGCCGGAATCATCGAGTTAGAGGCGCCCATACCCATCGCCAAGGTGATGCTGGTCTGTCCCAAGTGTAACCGGCCAACGCGGGTGGGCTTTCGCTTCCTTCAGGAGGCGGCCGGCAAGCCCCGGAAGGTCCGCTACTGTAAAAAGTGCGGCGAGGTAGTTGACTGATGGCTAAGAAGGAGCGCACCGCCGAAGAGACGGCCCGAACTCCGGCGCCGACGGACGGAGCCCGGCCCAAGCCGCGGCTCAAGCAGCTTTACGAAGAGGTGGTGGTCCCGACGATGATGCGGGAGTTCGGTTACAAAAACCCAATGGAGGTGCCCCGGCTGGAGAAGGTGGTGCTTAACATCGGCTTGGGTGAAGCCGTCCAGAACCCCCGGGCGGTAGATTCGGCGGTGCGGGACCTGAGCCTGATCGCCGGCCAGCACCCGGTGGTGACCCGGGCCCGGAAGTCGATTGCGCAGTTCCGGCTGCGGGCGGGGATGCCCATTGGGGTGATGGTTACCCTCCGGGGGGAGCGAATGTGGCACTTTCTGGATAAACTGATGAATATCGTCCTGCCCAGACAGCGGGACTTCCGTGGGGTTTCGCCCCGGTCTTTCGACGGTCGGGGGAACTATTCCATCGGCCTGCGGGAACAGCTGGTGTTCCCCGAAATTGACTACGATAAAATCGACCGGATCCGGGGGCTCGAAGTGACCGTCGTTACCACAGCCAAAAGCGACCTGGAGGCAAAGCGCCTCCTCGAGCTCCTGGGCATGCCCTTTGCCAGGCAGTAAAGGAGGTAGGGAAAGCCTTGGCCCGAACGTCTCAGATCGTAAAGTCGCAGAAGCCGCCGAAATACCCGGTTCAACACCGGAACCGGTGTGCCAACTGCGGTCGGCCCCGGGCATACATCCGGAAGTTCGGCCTCTGCCGGATCTGCTTCCGGCAGAAGGCCCTGGCCGGGGAGCTGCCGGGGGTCCGCAAGGCTTCGTGGTAAAAGGAGGAGGCGGGTGGTTGCGATGATGACCGACCCCATTGCCGACATGCTTACTCGAATCCGCAACGCCGTGGCCGTCCGGCACGAGACGGTGACGGTGCCGGCCTCCAAGATGAAAATTGCCATCGCCCGTATCCTGAAAGAAGAGGGCTTTATTAAAGACTATGAGGTTTACCAGGAGGGGCCGCGCCGGATGTTGCGGATTCACCTCAAGTATACGGGCAAGAAGGAACCGGTTATCACCGGCCTTAAGCGGGTGAGCAAGCCTGGTCTCAGGGTGTACGTGCAGCGGTCGGAGATCCCCCGGGTGTATGGGGGGCTGGGGATCGCCATCATCTCGACCCCTCAGGGGGTGATGACCGGGCAGGAGGCCTGGCGGCGGCGGCTCGGGGGCGAGGTTATCGCCTATGTTTGGTAAAAGGGGTGATCTGACATGTCCCGGATCGGCCGACAGCCCATAGTTATCCCGCCGGGGGTAAACGTTGCCGTAAGCGACCACACCGTGACGATTTCGGGCCCGAAGGGCACCTTAAGCCGACAGCTTCACCCGGCCATAAGCGTCCGGGTTGAGGACGGCAAGATTGTGGTGGATCGGCAGTCGGACCTCCGCCAGCACCGGGCCCTGCATGGGCTTAGCCGGACCCTGATCGCCAACATGGTGGAGGGGGTTACCAAGGGATTTTCGAAGAGCCTGGATTTGGTGGGGGTCGGCTACCGGGCCCAGAAGGTAGGCAACAAGCTGGTTCTGCAGGTGGGCTTCTCCCACCCGGTGGAATTGACCCCGCCGCCAGGGATCGAAGTGGCGGTTGAGGGGACGAACCGGATTGTCATTTCGGGAACTGATAAACAGCTTGTCGGCCAGTTTGCGGCCGAGGTCCGGGCCATTCGGCCGCCGGATCCCTACAAGGGCAAGGGCATCCGCTACACGGGCGAAGAGGTCCGGTTGAAGGCCGGCAAGGCGGGCAAGGCCGGTAAGGCGGGAGGTAGGAAGCGCTAAAATGGCCAAGCTAACCCCCCGGGAGCGGCGGCTGCGGCGGCACCTGCGGGTCCGAAAAAAGGTCTTCGGAACCCCAGACCGGCCCCGGCTGGCCGTTTTCCGGAGCCTGAATCACATTTACGCCCAGATAATTGACGACGTCCGGGGCCACACCCTGGTTTCGGCTTCCACTTTGGACCCGGAAATCCGGGAGAAGGTTGAGGGTTTGCGGAAGACGGACGCGGCCCGGGTAGTCGGGGAGGTGCTGGGGCGGCGGGCGCTGGCCGCCGGCATAACCCGGGTCGTCTTCGACCGGGGCGGCTTTAAATACCACGGCCGGGTAAAGGCCCTGGCCGATGGGGCCCGGGCCGCCGGATTACAATTTTAGGTGGTGAACACAAATGGTGGAGATCCCGGCTGAAGAGCGTATAAACCCGGAGGGGCTCCAGCTTCAGGAAAGGGTTGTTCATATTCGGCGGGTGGCCAAGGTGGTTAAAGGTGGCCGCCATTTCAGCTTCAGCGCCCTCGTCGTTGTCGGCGACGGGCAGGGGCATGTGGGGGTCGGCCTGGGCAAGGCCCGGGAGGTTCCTGAGGCCATCCGCAAGGGGATAGAAAGGGCCAAAAAGAACCTGATTAAGGTTCCTATTGTCGGGACGACCATCCCCCACGCGGTCGTTTCCAAGTTCAAGGCCTCGCAGGTCCTGCTGAAGCCAGCCGCCCCGGGCACCGGTGTGATCGCCGGCGGGCCGGTTCGGGCCGTGGTGGAGCTGGCCGGTGTTAAGGATATCCTGAGCAAGTCCCTGGGGAGCCGCAATCCCATCAACGTGGCCCAGGCGACCCTAAAGGGCCTCCGGATGCTAAAGGACCCCGAGCAGGAGTCCGAAAAGCGGGGCAAGCCCCTGAAGGTCTACGTGCCGGGAGGGCAGACCTGAGATGGGCAAGCTTAAGGTTACCCTGGTGCGCAGCGTCATCGGCCACCCTGAGCGCCACCGGCGGACGATCCGGGCCCTGGGCCTCCGGCGGCTCCACCAGAGCGTAATCCACGAGGACCGGCCGGAAATTCGAGGAATGGTGGACCAGGTCAGATATCTGCTGAAGGTGGAGGAGATACGTGAGGATCCATGACCTTAAGCCGGCACCCGGCTCCCGCCGGTCCCGCAAACGGGTCGGCCGGGGGGATGCGGCCGGGCAGGGCTCCTACGCCGGAAAGGGCATAAAGGGGCAGAAGGTTCGGTCCGGGGACAACATCCCGCCCCACTTTCGGGGTATGAGCTTCCGCGCCAACCGGGCACCCAAGTATCGGGGCTGGGACTTCCGGGGACCGATTTACCCGGTGGAGTACGCCGAGGTGAACGTCAGGGACCTGCGCCGGTTCGAACCAAACACCGTGGTCACACCGGAGCTTCTGCGGGCCGCGGGCCTGGTGAAGGCTGAGCTGCCGGTGAAGGTGCTGGGGGACGGCGACCTTGACCGGCCGCTGGTGGTCCAGGCCCACAGGTTCTCGGCCGCGGCCCGGGCCAAGATTGAAGCCGCAGGCGGACGGGCCGAAGAGTTGGGGCCAGGGGGCTAAAGGATGCAGCTCCTCGAGGCGGTACTGGCCGCCCTGCGCCTGCCGGACCTCCGGCAGCGGCTTATTTTTACTTTTATTATTTTAATAATCTTTCGGTTCATCGCCCACATTCCCTTGCCCGGGGTGGACGTCCGGGCGATGCAGCAACTATTTCAGACCAGCCCCCTCTTAGGCATGCTCGACCTCTTTAGCGGGGGGGCCATGCGCAACTTCAGCATCGCCGCAATGGGGGTTTACCCCTATATTACAGCCTCCATCGTGATGCAGCTGCTTATTCCCCTTATCCCCCAGCTAGAGGCCCTATCAAAAGAAGGGGAGTACGGGCGCAGCCGCATCAACCAGTACACCTACCTGCTTACGATCCCGCTGGCCGCCCTCCAGGGTTATGGCCAGCTGGTCGTCCTGCATAACCAGTCGACGTCGCTGGTCCGACAGGTGGGGTTTACGGGGGAGGCCTTGCTGCCCACCCTCTCGGCGGTGATAACCCTCACGGCCGGGACGATGCTTTTGGTCTGGCTAGGACAGCTCATCACCCAGCACGGCATCGGCAACGGGGTGTCCATAATCATCTTCGGCGGAATCGTGGCTTCCCTGCCCCAGCTGGTGGGCCGGTCGCTGCTGGCTACCGACCAGCTTTTGGGCCTGCTAGCCTTCGGCGTCATCGGGGTCCTTACCGTGGCCACCATTGTTTTCTTCCAGGAGGCCCAGCGGCGGATTCCCGTCCAGTACGCCCGCCGGGTCCGGGGTGGGCGGCTCTACGGGGGTGCGTCCACCCACATCCCCCTGCGGGTGAACATGGCCGGGATGATACCCCTCATCTTTGCCGTCTCGATAATGCTCCTGCCGGGGACAATTGCCAGCTACTTCGTCTTCGCCGAACCTGAGTGGTTACGGAACGTGGCCCGGACGGTTCAGTGGTTCTTCGACCCGGCCAACATCTTTTACTGGATCATGTACTTTATCCTGGTCGTGGCTTTCACGTTCTTTTACACGCTGGTTATTTGGCAACAGCAGAACCTGGCCGAGCACCTGCAGCGACAGGGCGGGTTTATTCCGGGCATCCGGCCGGGTCGACCCACCCAGGAGTACCTTACCCGGGTGCTCGTTCGAATCACCTGGGCCGGGGCCCTCTTTCTTGGGGTCGTGGCGGTGATTCCATACCCGGCCCAGCTGGTGACCAACGTTCAGGCCCTTCAGATTAGCAGTAGCGGCCTGATCATCGTCGTGAGCGTGGTGCTGGAGACGATGCGGCAGTTCGAGGCCCAGCTTCTCATGCGCCGCTACGAGGGATTTCTTAAATGAGGCCCAGGTATATCATCATCTTTGGCCCCCCCGGTGCCGGGAAGGGGACTCAGGGCCGGCGGCTGGCGGCGAAGCTGGGGCTGGCCTACATCGCCTCGGGGGACATCTTTCGCCAGCACGTTGAGGCGGGCACCGAACTTGGTCGCGTCGCTAAAGGGTATATGGACCGGGGCCTCTACGTGCCAGATGACGTCACGGTCAAAATGGTCCTGGAGCGGCTGAGCCGGCCGGACGCCCAACGGGGGGCGATTCTGGACGGCTTCCCCCGAACCATCCCCCAGGCCGAAGCCCTGGAACGGGCCCTGGCCGAGCAGGGCTCGAGCATCGACCTGGTGTTTTACATCCACATCTCTGAAGCCGAAGCTCAGCGCCGGGTTCAGGGCCGGTGGGTCTGCCGCAACTGCCAGGCGACCTACAACCTGGAAACCAACCCGCCCCGGGTGCCTGGTCGGTGCGACGTCTGCGGAGGGGAGCTTTACCAGCGGGCGGACGAGAGTCCTGAGACCTTGCGCCGTCGTTTTGAGGTCTTCTGGGAGCAGACCATGCCCGTTTTAGAATACTACCGGGCCCGGGGCCTTGTGGTGGAAGTGAACGGCGAGCAGCCCATCGAAGCGGTCTTTCGGGAGCTGGAGGCCGCGGCGGACCGGGTGCTGGCCGGATAGCCGGGACCGAGGACGGCAGGGTATAATAATAGTTGGCATGGCCGTTGTCCTGAAATCGGATCGGGAAATCGGGCTGATCCGACAGGGCGGCCGCATCCTAGCCGAGGTTCTCCAGAAACTGGTTGAACGGATCCGGCCGGGCATGAACACGGCCGAGATTGACCGGTTCGTCCGCGAGGAGTTTGACCGCCGGGGCGTATACCCGTCGTTTCTGGGCTACCGAGGCTTCCCTGCGGCCGTCTGCGTGTCGGTGAACGAAGAGATTGTGCACGGTATTCCGGGACGCCGGGTCCTGGAGGAGGGGGATATCGTCAGCATCGACCTCGGGGTTATTTATAAAGGCTACCAGGCCGACGCGGCCGTGACGGTGGGCGTGGGCAAGGTCAGCCCCGAGGCCGAGCGGCTTATCCGGACCACCGAAGGGGCCCTCCTGGCCGGCATCCGGGCAGCGAAGGCCGGGGCGCGGCTTGGGGACATTTCGTGGGCGATCCAGTCCTACGCCGAAAGCCGCGGCTACTCGGTGGTACGGGAGTACGTCGGCCATGGCATCGGCCGGGAGATGCACGAGGAGCCGCCGGTGCCTAACTATGGCCGGCCCGGGACCGGGATCGTCCTGCGCAAGGGGATGGTGCTGGCCATCGAGCCGATGCTGGTGGTGGGTGACTGGCGAACCCGGGTGCTGGCTGACGGGTGGACCGTGGTTACCGCCGACGGGACCCTGGCGGCCCACGCCGAGCACACCATTGCCATAACCAACGGCGAAGCCGAAATCCTCACCACCCTCGACGGTGGCGGCTTTTAAGGTTATGGCTAAGAAAGAGAAAATCGAGGTCGAAGGCGTGGTGGTAGAAGCCCTGCCCAACGCGATGTTCCGGGTGGAGCTGGCGAACGGGCACCAGGTGCTGGCCCACGCCTCTGGAAAGATGCGGATGCACTTTATCCGGATCGCCCCGGGCGACCGGGTTCTGGTGGAGCTTTCGCCCTACGACCTTACCCGGGGCCGGATAACTTACCGGCTCAGGTAAGCCGCGCCTGAGGCTCCACGGAGGGTGATTTGGTATGAAAGTTCAGGCTTCCGTAAAGCGAAGGTGTGAAAACTGCAAGATCATCCGGCGCCACGGAATAGTGCGGGTGATCTGCAAGAACCCGAAGCACAAGCAGCGACAGGGGTAAGGAGACTGCGATGGCCCGTATTGCTGGCGTAGACCTGCCGCGAAATAAGCGGGTTGAAGTTGCTTTAACGTATATCTACGGTATCGGTCCGTCATTAAGTAAAAAGATCCTCTCTGACACTGGTGTTAATCCCGATACCCGGGTTAAGGACCTTACAGAGGACGAAATTACCCGGCTGCGGGACGCGATTGAGCGCAATTACAAGGTCGAAGGCGACCTGCGCCGGGAAGTTAATATGAATATTCGTCGGCTGATCGAGATCGGCTGCTACCGGGGCCTTCGCCACCGACGCAATCTGCCGGTTCGGGGCCAGCGAACCCGGACCAATGCCCGGACCCGGAAAGGGCCCCGGAAGACGGTAGCCGGTCGGGGTCGGCGGCGCGGACCCAGGAAGTAATCTTGAGAGGTGGTTAAAACCATGGCTGAAAGAAGGCGCCAACGGGGTAGGGCTCGGCGGGAGCGGCGGGTTGTCCCGCACGGCCGGGCCTATATCCAGTCTACTTTTAACAACACCATTGTTACCATTACGGACCCAAACGGCAATGTGCTCTGCTGGGGTAGCGCGGGCACGGCCGGGTTTAAGGGTGCCCGGAAGGGGACGCCTTACGCCGCCCAGCTGGCGGCCGAGTATGCCGCCCGCAAGGCCCAGGAGTACGGCGTCCGGCAGGTGGACGTTTTCGTCAAGGGACCCGGCAGCGGTCGGGAGGCGGCCATCCGCGCGCTCCAGGCCAGCGGCCTGCATATAACCAGCATCGTGGACGTGACCCCGATTCCCCACAACGGCTGCCGGCCGCCAAAGCGTCGCCGGGTCTGAGCTTTGGAGGTCTTTTAGCGATGGGACGATACACCGGACCGGTCTGCCGCATCTGCCGCCGGGCGGGTGAAAAGCTCTACCTTAAGGGCGAAAAGTGCCTCACACCCAAGTGCCCCCTGGAGCGCCGCCGCTACGCTCCGGGCCAGCACGGCATGCGGCGGCGTAAGCTTTCAGAGTACGGTATTCGGCTGCGAGAGAAGCAGAAGGCCAGGTTTACCTATGGCCTGATGGAGGAGCAGTTCCGCCGCTTCTTTGAGGAGGCGGAGCGGATGCCAGGGGTTACCGGTGAAAACCTCCTGCAGCTTCTGGAGCGGCGGCTGGATAACGTGGTCTACCGGCTGGGGTTTGCCGACTCCCGCCGGCAGGCTCGTCAGCTGGTAACCCACGGCCACTTTGCCCTTAACGGCCGGCGCAACAATGTGCCGTCGACCCTGGTGGAGCCCGGTGACGTAATAAGTGTGGTGAACTCGAGCCGGGATTTGGACTACTTCCAGCAGCGGCGGGAATATCTTAAAACTTACACCCCGCCCAATTGGCTCAGCCTGGACCCGGAGAACCTGACGGGCCGGGTCCTCTACCTGCCCAGCCGGGCGGAGATCGATACCAGGGTTAACGAGGCCTTAATCGTTGAGTACTACTCGAGATAGTTTTACCGGGCCCTTATGGGCCCGGCAATGGGAGGGGATGGACTTGCAGGTCGAGATCACCGAACCCCAAATCCGGGTGGTTGAAATCGAAGGAAACTACGGGAAATTTGCCGCCGAGCCATTAGAGCGCGGCTACGGGGTCACCCTCGGCAACGCCCTGCGCCGGGTGTTGCTTAGCTCACTGCCCGGGGCGGCCGTAACCTCGGTGCGGGTCGACCAGGTGCAACACGAGTTTGCGGCCATACCCCACGTGAAAGAGGATATGATGGAGTTTATCCTCAACGTCAAACAGATCCGGCTGCGGGCCCTCTCGGACCGGCCGGGTCGGCTGCTCCTCGAGGCCCAGGGCGAGGGCCGGGTAACGGCCGCCGACCTGAAGGTTTTCGGCGACTTCGAAATTGTCAACCCCGAGCTGCACCTGGCCACCCTGGATTCCCCCGATGCCCGGCTCACCGCCGAGTTCACCGTCGAGGTCGGTCGGGGTTACCGGCCGGCCCAGTCGGATGGTCAGGGGGTGATCGGGGTCATCCCCGTCGATGCTATCTTCTCGCCCATCCGCAAGGTAAACTTCACGGTGGAGAACGTGCGGGTCGGGCAGATCACCAACTACGAGCGGCTGGTCCTGGAAGTCTGGACCGACGGTACCATCACACCCCAGGACGCCGTGGCCTACGCTGCCGAGATCCTGGAGCGGCATTTTGCCCGGTTTAAGGGCGTGGGCCGAGCTGTGGTCCGGACCACCGAGGCGAAGCCGACGGCCAGGGTGTTGCCGCCCCACATCTACGACCTGCCCATCGAGGAGCTCAACCTCTCCCTCCGGACCTACAACGCCCTGAAGCGGGCCAATATTACCAAGGTGGGGGAGGCGGCGGAGCGCAGCGACGACGAGCTTCTGGCCATCCGAAACTTCGGCCGCAAATCGCTGGAAGAGCTGCGCCAGCGCCTCCGGGAACGGGGCTACCTGCCCGACGGGGGTGAGGCCGCCAGCCAGGTCCCGCTTACCTACACGGCCTACCCGGAGGAGCCGGAGGAGGAAGAAGGATGAGGCACCGGGTTGAGAGCAAAAAGTTCAACCGGCCCACGGAGCACCGGATGCTGATGCTTCGGAATCTGGTGACGGACCTGCTCCGGTACGAAAAGGTCGAGACGACCGAGGCCAAGGCCCGGGCGGTGCGGCGGCTGGCCGAGAGGGTCATCACCCTGGGGAAAGAGGGCAACCTGGCCGCCCGCCGTCAGGCCATCGCCTTTCTCACCGATGAGCGGGTGGCCCAGAAGGTCTTCGACGTTCTGGCCAAGCGCTACGCCGAACGCAACGGCGGCTACACCCGGCTTATCAAGCTGGGCTTTCGCAAGGGCGATGGGGCTAGGATCGCCCGGCTCGAGTTGGTCTGATTCGTGCCGGCCTGGCTTTTAACAATCGAATACGACGGAACCGACTTTTCGGGATTCCAGCGGCAGGCCCGGGGCCGCACCGTCCAAGCCGAGTTGGAGGCCGCCCTGGCTCGGCTTTTCGGGACCCCTGTAAAGACGGTCGGGGCCGGCCGGACGGATGCCGGGGTGCATGCCCGGGGCCAGGCCGTAAGTTTCCGGGCTGACCGGGAGTTCCCGCCCGATAGGCTGGTGGCGGCCCTAAATTACTACCTACCGCCGGACATCGCCGTCCTAGCGGCTCGGCGGGTGCCCGAGGGTTTCAACGCCCGGAGGGTGGCCCTTTCCCGGCACTACCGTTACCTGGTGCTTAATCGGCCCTGCCGTTCGGCCCTCTGGCGCCGGTTCGCTTACCACGAACCGGGGAACCTGGATTTGGGCCTGATGAGTTGGGGGGCGGGGCGGCTGGTGGGCCGGCGGGATTTCGGGCCCTTTTCGCCGGGGGCCGTCGGCCGGATGAGTACGGTGCGAACCCTCCTTCGGGCCGCCGTTTGGGCCGAGGGGGGCTTAATAAAGTTTGACTTCGAGGCCGACGCCTTTTTGCCCCACCAGGTCCGAATGATGGTGGGAACCCTGCTCCGGCTCGGTCAGGGTCGGCTTGGGCCGGCCGAATTTGAGGCGGTTTTGGCCGGGCAGGGTCAGGCCGGACCGGCGGTACCGGGTTGCGGCCTTTATTTGATGGGTGTAACCTACCCAAAGTGGGTGGAGGAATACGATGAAAACTTACCGGTTCAAACCGACCGAAATCGAACGCCGCTGGCACGTCATTGACGCCTCCGGCAAGACCCTGGGCCGGCTGGCCAGCGAGGTGGCCCGGCTCTTACGGGGCAAGCATAAGCCGACCTTTGAGCCCCACCTGGATACGGGCGACTTCGTCATCGTCGTTAACGCCGAGAAGGTCCAGGTTACGGGTAAAAAGCTCGATAAGAAAATCTACTGGCGCCATTCGGGCTACCTGGGCGGCCTGCGGCTGATGACCTTGCGGGAAATGCTTCAGCGGCATCCCACCCGGGTCATCGAGCATGCCGTCCGGGGAATGCTGCCCAAGAACCGGCTTGGGGATAAGCTTATCCGCAAACTTAAGGTTTACGCCGGGCCGGAACACCCCCACCAGGCCCAGGTTGCCGGCCAGGCTGCCAAGGGAGGTAGTAACTGATGGTGCAGACGACCCTTCAGCCGGCGCAGGCGCCCGTCCTGACCGGTCCGTACTTCGCCGGCACCGGCAAGCGCAAGACTTCGGTGGCCCGGGTAAAGCTTTACCCGACCATGGGGCGGGAGCCCGTCTTCTACGTAAACGGCCTGCCCATTGGGGAGTACTTCAAGCACGAAACCTGGCTCATCTTGGCCCAGGAGCCCTTTAAGGTTACCGATACCGTGGGCCAATTCAGCGTGGTGGCCAAGATTGAGGGCGGGGGCAAAAGCAGCCAGCTTGGGGCCCTCCGGCACGGCATTGCCCGGGCCCTAGTGGCCTTCAACGAGAACCTGCGTCCCGCCCTCCGTCGGGCCGGTTTGCTCACCCGCGACCCACGGGTCAAAGAGCGCAAGAAGTACGGCCTTAAGCGGGCCCGCCGCGCCCCGCAGTTCACCAAGCGTTAAGGCCGGTCCTTCAGGCCAACTTCTGCAAATCCTCCAGCTGGCGGACCAGCCACCACGTCAGGTCCTGGTCCTCGATGATGGCCCGTAGCCTGGCGACCCGCTCGGCCCGCTCGGCGGGGGGCATCCCCAGGGCCTGCTCCAGAGCCCGGGCTGTCCCCTCCACGTCGGCGGCGGCCACGGAAAGGCAGGCTGTCTTGAGCTGGTCGTAAGCCCCGGCCGACTCCGAAAGGATGAGGACCAGGTTCCGGCGGGAGACGATGGGACCCTCCTTGGCCACCAGGTTCATCCCGTCGGCCACTGGGTTGACCAGGAGAACATCGGCCAGGGCCATGCCGGCGATGGCCCGGGGGTAGTTGTTCTCGTAGAAGACGTGAACTGGCTGCCAGTCGCCCCGACCGTAGCGGCGGTTGAGGCGCTCCACCAGCCGGAAGACCTTGCCGGCGTACTCCCGGTAGGCCGGTATTTTGGTGCGGGAGGGGACTAAGAAGGCCACAAACTTCACCCGACCGTGGAGGTCGGGCCGACGCCGGAGTAGTAGCTCGAAGGCCTGAAAGCCCCGCAGGATGTTCTTGCTTAGCTCCAGTCGGTCGACTCGAACCACCGTTGGGGAGGCGAAAAGGGGCTTCAGCTCGGCGACGTATCTTTCGACCTCTTCGGAAGCCGCCAGGCGGCGCAGGTTCTGAACGTCGATGGAGATGGGGTAGGCCCGCACCCAGGTCAGGTGCTCATTGTACCAGACAGTTCCGGCCCGGAAGTCCACTTCAGCCTCGGGTAAGAAGGCTTGGCAGGTGGCCAGGAAGTTGCGGGCGCTTTGGATGGTGTGGAACCCGACGATGTCGTTGGCCAGGAGGCTCTGGCAGATCTCGGTTCGGAACTCGGCCGGCAGGAGGGCCCAGTAGGCCGGCTCGGGCCAGGGGATATGGATGAAATGGTGCAGGATCGCCCGGCGAAAGCGGGCCCGGAACCAGCCGGGGGCCAGGTACAAGTGGTAGTCGTGGAACATGACCACGGGGGGTTCCCGGGACCCGGCGGCCAGGTCCGCCAGCGCCTCGGCAAAGAGGCGGTTTACGGCTTGGTAACCCTGGCGCCAGGCCCGGTGGAGGGTGGCGCCGATGTTGGGGGTGTAGGGCGAGAACCACATGTAGTGTTGCAGGAACCAGAGGAGGGGATTGGCGACCCGGTCGTAGTAAAGTTCGTAGGCCCGCCGGGACGGGGTAAGAAGTTTGAGGGTGCCGGGCCGGTCCGGTCGAGTGATTAGGCCTGACCGGGCTGCCTGCCGGTCGGCATCGGAGAGGGCGGCCGCCACCCAGAAGGCCGGGACGTACTCGCTGACGGCGGCCAGGGCAGTTACCACCCCGCCGCTTCCCCGCCGGGCGGCGAGGCGTCCATTCTCGTAATAAAACTCCAGGGGCCCGCGGTTGCTGGCGATAAGGAGGCGGCGGTCCCGGAAGAGTTCGCCGCATAGCTCCAGGAGTCGCCGCCGGTGAGGGCTGCTGTTGGCCATGGCCCGCTTCCGCCCGAACATACCAGCCCCGAAGCTGGACTGTCAAACCCTTGGGGACTTATAATGACTTGCGGTATCTGGCCCATGGGGCCGCTTTTTTAGGCGCAAGGGAGCCGAGCGTAAGCAATCTTATGGCTACGTCCCGGAAAACCTCCACCCTGGACCGCCGGGGGCGCCGTCGGGTTGTGGTCACCGGCCTTGGGGTTATAAGCTGCGTGGGCAATACCGTCGATGAGTTCTGGGCCAGCCTGATTAACGGCAAGTCGGGCATTGGCCGGATGACCCTCATCGACCCCACCGGCTACCCCTGTCAGATCGCCGGGGAAGTGAAGAACTTCGACCCAAAAGACTATATTGACGGCCGGGAGGTCAAGCGGATGGCCCGGTTTACCCAGTTTGCGGTGGCCGCCACCCGACAGGCCCTTGAGGCCGCCAACCTGAACCTGGAAAAGGTTGACCGGACCCGGGTCGGCGTCCTTTTGGGGAACGGCAACGGGGCCTTTGACGTTATTGACCGGGAGGCCCGGGTCCTCCTTACCCGGGGGGGGATGCGTATCACGCCCCTTTTCGTGCCCTTGATCCTGCCCAACATGGCGGCCTCGCAGGTGAGCATCGTTTTCGGTCTTAAAGGCTACAATGCCACCGTGGTCACCGCCTGCGCCGCCTCAACCCACGCGATTGGGGAGGCCGTGGAGGTTATCCGACGGGGCGCGGCCGACGTCATGGTGACGGGGGGAACGGAGGCCGGTATCTCCGAGTTCGGTCTGGCGGCCTTCTCCGTCCTGCGGGCCCTTTCCACCCAGAACGAGCATCCGGAACGGGCCAGCCGGCCCTTTGACGCGAAGCGGGACGGGTTCGTGCCGGCCGAGGGGGCGGCGGTGCTGGTGGTGGAGGCCCTGGACCACGCCCTGCGCCGGGATGCGCCGATCCTGGCCGAAATTGCCGGATACGGGGTTTCGGCCGACGCCTACCACCTGGTGGCCCCGGACCCGGAGGCAGATGGGGAGGTCCGGGTGATGCGGGCGGCCCTTGCGGATGCCGGTCTCACCCCGGATGACGTCGATTACATAAACGCCCACGCCACTTCCACTCCCCTGGGGGATGTAGCGGAGACAGTAGCCATCAAGAAAGTCTTCGGGGAGCGGGCCTACTCGATTCCCGTAAGCGCCACCAAGTCGATGGTCGGCCACGCCCTGGGCGGGGCCGGGGCCCTGGAGGCGGTCGCCTGCATCAAAACCATAACCGACGGCATCATCCACCCCACCATCAACCTGGAATATCCCGACCCCCAGTGCGACCTGGACTATGTGCCCCACAAGGCCCGTCGAGCTAACGTCCGGGTCGCCCTCTCCAACAGCTTCGGCTTCGGGGGTCAGAACGCCTGCCTGGTCTTCACGCGGTTCGATGGGGTCTGAGGTCCAGCCGGCCTACCGGATGTGCTTCGTCTGCGGCTGGGAGAATCCCATCGGCCTTAAGGTGGTCTTCCACACCGGGGATGGGCGGGTTTGGGCCCATTTTACGCCCGATGAGGGCCACCAGGGCTTCCCGGGCCTGGTTCACGGGGGGATCCTATTCGCCCTCCTGGACGAGGTTATAAGCCGGGCCGCCTACCTTCGGGGGGACTGGGTGCTCACCGGCAGGGTGGAGGTGCGTTATGCCCGGCCGGCCCGCATCGGCGAAACCCTCAACCTTGAAGGGTGGGTGGAGCGGGCCGCCGGTCGAGGTTACCTTCTGGCCGGGCGCATCACCAACCCGGCCGGGGAGGTGGTGGCCGAAGGCCGGGGGCTCTACGTGAAGCTTCCGGCCGAGCTTCGGCGCCGGCTGGGCCGGGGCGTCTTGGCCCGGCCCGAGCTCCCGGCCTAGACGGAGAAATCCACCACCGTGATGACGTACTCGAAGCCTTCCTCCCGGGTCGGGGGCTCCAGCATCTGGTGCATCCGGTGGATCACCGCCTCGGGGATGACGTTGGCCCGCTGCCGGTTGCGGACCAGGGCCACCTCCAAGGGCGTCTGAATAAAGATGGCTACCGGGCGGGCCCCGTGCTTACGGGCCAGCTCGATATAGCGGCGGCGCCGCTCCCGGGTCACCGAGGTGGCATCCACAACGATGTCGTTAAACCGGGAGTTGATACCGGCAAGGAGCCGCTCCAGGATAATATGCTCCAGCTCTATCACCACCGGCTGCAGGGGTTCGGCGTAGGGCTCAACGCTCAGCATAAAGCGGAGGTCATCCATGCACACCCGCCACTTGTCCGAAAGATACCTGCGGGCGTAGGTCGTCTTGCCGGAGCCGGGTATGCCGACCAGGACGTAAAGCTTTACCGGCGGGCGGCGCCACTGGGTCTGCATCTCCTGCCGAATTATGCCACATACGCAGCCAGCAGGCAGCTTCCCCAATGGGCTACAATGAGAGAGGAGGGCTGCGGTGGACCCACGGAGTAATTTTGCCCAGGTCAATGGTGTTCGACTGCACTATCTGGAATGGGGCGAACCGACCCGGCCGCCACTGGTCCTGCTCCACGGGTATACTGGCAATGCCTATGCCTGGCAGCCGGTGGCCCCCGAACTGGCGGGACACTTCCGGGTTATTGCCCCGGACCTGCCGGGCCACGGGGACTCCGACTCCCTGGCGGAAGGCTACACGATTCAGGGGTATGTGGCCGTTCTGGACCGGTTCGTAGACCGCCTGGGCCTGGGCCGGTTCGACCTGGTCGGCCTTTCCATGGGCGGCCGAGTCGGGCTGGTGTACGCCGCCGAAAAGCCGGACCGGGTCGGGCGACTGGTTATTGTGGATATCGGGCCGGAGATATCCCGCCGGTGGTCCCAGCGGCAGACCGAGCCGGAGCCGGAATCCTTTGGGTCCGTCGAGGAGGCAGCCGAGCGGCTCCGGCGGGGTAACCCGTATATTACGGCGGACTATGCCCGGTTCATCGCCGCCCACAGCCTCAGACGGCGGCCCGACGGCCGATACGTCTGGAAGTGGGACCCGGCCCTGCGGCAGGGGATCCGGGCCGTGCCCGAGATTGACTACTGGGACATCCTTAAGCGCGTCAGGTGTCCGACCCTAGTGCTCCGGGGGGAGGAAAGCCCCATCCTGGACCAGGATGTGGCCGAGCGGATGGTTCAGGTCCTCCCCAACGGCTGGCTGCGGGTGATTCGCCGGGCCGCGCACACCCTGCAAGAGGACAACCCTGCCGAGTTTTTGGCGGCCCTAGAAGAGTTCTTCGGTTTTCGCTAAGCAAGCCCTGACAATGAAGGCCGTACGAGCAGTCTTTTTTGATGCCGGTATGACGTTAATCGGGCCGAGCCTCCTACTTCAGGAGGTCATGGCCCTGGTGCTTGCCCGGCATGGGGTCGACGCCGACCTGGATGCCCTCCGACTGGGGCTTGGGCGGGCTGAGGATTACTACCTGGAGGTGGTTCGGGCCGACCGGGACATCTGGTCCGACCGAGGCCGGATCCTGGCCATGTGGCGGAACTACTATAGCACTGCCCTGCGGGCGGCCGGGGTGGAGGCCGACGATGCCCGGCTAAAGGAGTGGGCCGAGGAGATCATCCGGGCCTTCGAAGACCCCGGGCTGTGGCAGCCGTACCCTGACGTGCCCGGGACCCTGGCGGAGCTGCGACATCGGGGGTTCCGCCAAGGGGTGATTTCGGACTGGACGGGCCCCTTGGAGAAGATTCTGGCTGCCCACGGCCTTTTGGACCACCTAGACTTCGTCCTTACCTCGGGGGAATTGGGAGTAGCCAAGCCCAATCCTCACTTTTTCGAGCTGGCCTTGCGTCAGGCCGGGGTGAGCCCAAGTCAGGCCATCCACGTGGGGGACACCTACTGGACGGATGTGCTTGGGGCCCGGGTGGCGGGAATTCAGCCCATCCTCATCGACCGCAAAGGGACAAATCCGCCGGCCGACTGCCCGGTAATAACCTCCCTGGCGGAACTGCTCGTCCTGCTGGACGGGGCGGCCTAGAGGCTAAGCAGGGTTGCCAGCCGTTCGGGCCGGCGAATGGGGCCCACTACCGCCAGATTAAGCCGGTCTCTTCGGAAGAGCCGGCGGGCGAGGCGCACAATGTCATCGGGGCTCACCCGGTCGACTTCGGCCATCATCTCGTCGACGGTCATAACCTTTCCGGTGAGAAGCTCTTGGGTTCCCAGCCAGCCGGCGTAACTGCGGGTATCCTCCAGCCTGAGCTCCAGTCGCCCCTTCACCAGGTCCTGGGCCCTTTTAAGCTCGGCCTCGTCGACCCGGACCGTTAGCTGGCCGAGCTGCTCGACGACGGCGGCGAGGGCCTCCGGCAGCCGAGCCGGCTCGACCCCGGCATAGATGGTCTCCGAGCCGGTATCCCGGAGATACTCGACATAACTGTGGACGTCATAGACAATGCCCCGCCGTTCCCGCAGCTCGAGGAAGAGCCGGCTGCTCATCCCATCGCCGAGGATAACGTTAAGGAGGTCGAGGGTGGGGCGGTCGGGGTCCGTAATGGCTAAGCCTGGGGCGGCCAGGCAGAAGTGGGCCTGCTCCGTTCGGCGGTAGACACCGCCAACTCGGGGCCCCGAGTCGGGCTCGGTGGCCGGGGTAAAGGGTGGGGGATCGGCTGGTTCCCAGTCGTGTAGGTTGGTATAAAGCAGGTCGAGGACCTCTTCGGGGTTGAAGCGGCCGGCCACAGCCACGACCGCATTGTTGGGGCCGTAAGTCCTGGCCCAGAAGTCCACGAGCTGGTTGAGGCTCATGGCCGAGACGGACTCTTTGGTTCCGGCCACATCCCGGCCAATGGGCTGGTTGGGCCACATCACCTGGTCGATGAGCAGGTCCACCAGCTGCTGGGGCGTATCGTTAACCATCCGCAGCTCCTCGAGGATAACCTGCCGCTCCTTTTCCAGCTCGGCCGGGGGAAAGAGGGGGTTGCGGACCAGGTCGATGATCACCTCGGCGGCTACCCGGAAGTGCTGGGCCGGAACTTTCGCCCAGTAGACTGTAAGTTCCCGGTCGGTAGCCGCGTTAAGGGTGCCGCCGGTGGATTCGATGGCCTCGCTGATAAGCCGGGCCTCGGGCCAGCGGCCGGTGCCTTTAAAGACCATGTGCTCGATGAAGTGGGAGACCCCCGCCAGCTCGTCGGGTTCGTAGCGGGAGCCGATGCCAATAAAGAGGCAAACGCTCACCGACCGGGCTGACGGTAGCTCGCCGAGGAGGACCCGAAGGCCGTTGGGGAGGGTCGTTCGCGTGTACATCGTGCGGTTCCTAAAATAGGTATTTTAGCAAATTAAGCGGCCTGTAAGCAGGCTCCTTGGGGCTTCCGGGCGCGCCGGGGGTGGTTAGTTCGTAAAGTTGCCATTATTTGGGCCACCGGGCCGGGGGCATCCCCGCCCTGGCCGTAAGGGAGCTTTTTAAAGACATCATCCTCGGCCGGGATGCCACCGAGGTCGAACGGCTCTGGGACTTAATGTACCGGGAGGCCCTCCTGCACGGCCGAAGGGGGGCCGTCTTGCGGGCCTTAAGCGCCGTGGACATCGCCTTATGGGACCTGCTTTCGAGGTCGGCCGGCCTGCCCCTCTTTCGCTACCTGGGGGCCTTCAGGCCCGACGGGGTCCCGGCCTATGCCAGCGGCGGATACTACGCCGAGGGCAAGGGGCTAAAAGAGCTTGCGGCCGAGTGTGAAGGTTACCTGGCCCTTGGCTTTCGGGCGGTCAAGATCAAGGTTGGGCGGCTTTCGCCGGCAGAGGATGCCCGGCGGCTGGAGGCGGTGCGTCGGGCGGTGGGGGAAGAGGTCGAAATCTTTTTAGACGCCAATAATGCTTGGGCCGATGCGACCGATGCGGTGGCGGCGGTTCGGCACTTTGAGCCGTACTATCCCGGCTGGATTGAGGAGCCGCTTTTGCCCGATGACGTGGAGGGGCATGCGGCGGTAGCCCGGGCGACCCGGGTGCCGGTGGCCACCGGGGAGATTGAGGGGACCCGCTGGGGTTTTAAGGCCCTCTTGGAGAGGGAGGCGGCGGTTTTGCAGCCGGATGCGGCTGTTTGCGGTGGCATAACCGAGTTTCGGCGGATTGGGGCGCTGGCAGCAGGATACGGGGTTTCGGTGGCGCCCCACTGGTTTCACCAGCTGCATGCTCACCTGGTGGCGGCCACGCCGAATGGTCGGTGGGTTGAGTATTTTCACGGGTATGGGGTTTTCAATTTTGGGCGGCTCCTGGCCAATCCTGAGGTTGAGCTTAAGGATGGGGGTCTGGTTTTGCTGGAGGCACCGGGGCATGGGCTTGAGCTGGACGAGGGGGCCGTTCGGCGCTGGGCCCTGGACGGCTGGGCTTAAGGCCTCAAGCGGTATCCAGGTAGACGTAGGTCCCGTCGGCCGGGAGGCCGAGGTTCTTTATTAGAGGCCGAGGTAGGCCGAGCGGATAAGCTCGCTTTCTAAGAGCTTGGGGCCGGGGCCCTCGAGCGTCACCCGCCCCGTCTGCAAGACGTAGGCGTAATCGGCCAGCTCTAAGGTTTCGGCCAGGTTCTGCTCCACCAAAAGCACCGTCGTCCCCTGCCTTTTGATTTCCGCTATGGCATCGAAAATCCGGTCCACAAGTTTCGGCGAAAGCCCCAGCGATGGCTCATCCAGCATCAAAAGCTTCGGGGTTAACATCAGCCCCCGCCCAATAGCCAGCATCTGCTGCTCCCCACCGCTTAGGGTCCCCGCCAGCTGATGCCGCCGCTCATAAAGGACCGGGAATAGCCCAAAGACCCGCTCTAAGTTTTTGCGCCTTTCGGCCCCATCCCGCCTAAGGTAAGCCCCAAGGTAAAGGTTGTCTAGAACCGAGAGACGCCCAAAAATCCGTCGCCCCTCCGGAACGTGTGCAATGCCCAAGGCCGCAATCTCATGGGGCCTTAAACCGTCGATGCGCCGGCCCTCAAACCAGACCTCCCCCGCCTCCGGCCGCAAAAGCCCCGAAATCACCCTTAATGTCGTGCTTTTGCCCGCCCCATTGGCCCCCACCAGCGCCACCACCTGCCCGGGCGCAACCTCAAGGCTTAAGCCAAAGAGGGCTAAGCTTCCCTCATAGCCCGCCCAGACTTCCGAAACCCGCAGCATAGCGCTCCCCAAGGTAGGCCTTTATCACCTCCGGGTCCTTAACGACTTCTTCGGGCCTGCCTTCGGCAATCTTTACCCCGAAGTCTAAGACCACCACCCGGTCGGAAAGGGGCATCAGAACCTCCATCACGTGCTCAACCATCAGCACCGTAACCTTTAGCTCGGATTTCAAGCGGCGGACCAGCTCGACGGCCTCCTGGCGCTCTTTAGGGTTAAGTCCGGCCATAACCTCATCTAAAAGCAGAAGCTTCGGGCCCGTGGCCAGCGCCCGGGCAAGTTCAACCCGCTTCTTTACGGCTATCGGCAGCCCGTCAACCAGCTCCTCGGCCCAGGGCCTTAGGCCCGTAAGCTCGATCAGCTGGCGGGTAAGTTCGGCTGCCGCCTTAGGCTTGGGGTTGCGCAAGAGGGCGCCAATCAGCACGTTTTCAAAGACACTAAGTCCCCGAAAGACCCTTACCAGTTGGAAGGTCCGGGCGATCCCAGCCCGGCAGACCTTATCGGGCGGCCAGCCCGTTATGTCTTGGCCTGCAAAAAGGATTTGGCCCGAATCGGGCCTTAAAAACCCCGTAATCACGTTAAAGAGGGTGGTTTTGCCCGCCCCATTGGGGCCGATAAGGCCTAAGACCTCCCCGGAAAAGACCTTAAAGCTTACCTCCCGGTTGGCCCAAAGCCCCCCAAACCGCTTGGAAACCTTCTTTAGCTCAAGAAGGGGCCCTTCCAACTTTTACCTCCCGAGCTTTGGGCTGCCTTAAGGCCCTAAACCAGGCCACCAGCCCCTGGGGCTGAAGGACGGAGATGGCCATCACCAACAGCCCGTAGATGGCCACATCCAGGGCCCGGCCGGTGCCGCCCAAAAGCACCCTGGTACCCTCCGAAAGGCTGATTAAAATCACCGAGCCGAGGATGGGCCCGGCCACGGTCCCGACACCCCCCAGGACGGCCACCAGCACCACCAGCAGTGAGATGGAAAAAGCAAACACACTTGTCGGGTCGATGTAGAGCACGTACATGGCATAAAAAGAGCCGCCCAAGGAGGTTATGGCGGCCGTCAGGGCGTAGGCGATAAGTTTGTAGCGGGTGATGTCGATGCCTAAGGCCCTGGCGGCATCCTGGTCGGCCCGAATCGCCCGAAAGTAATAGCCTAAGCGGCTGCGACTGAGCCAGAGGTTGAGCAAAATCACCAAAATTAACATTCCCAGGGCAATGTAATAATAGGGTGCCTTGGAGCGGTGAAACTGCAGGTTTACAAAGCTTTCGGGCAGGATGGGGACGTAGATTCCCACGGCACCGCCGACAAAGTCCCAGTTGGTGAAGATGGTGGCCACGATCTCATTTAAGGCGATGGTGGCGATGGCGAAGTAATGACCCCTTACCCGGAAGCAGGGGTAGCCCAGGACCAGGGAGACGACGACGGCGTTTAGGGCCCCTAAGGCCATGCCGACCCAGGGGCTTAAGTTAAGCTCCCTTAAAAGGATGGCGGTGGTGTAGGCGCCGATGCCGAAGTAGGTGGCATCGCCTAGGGAGACCTGGCCGGCGTAGCCGCCGATGATGTTCCAGGCCAGGCCCATCATGGCATAGAGGAAAATCAGGATCATCACGTGCTGGGGGTAGGGCAGTTCCACCGCCAGGGGGAAGAGCAAAAGGCCCAAAAGCAAAAGCCCCAGGCCCAAAAACCTCACCATCGCCCGAAAAGACCCTGCGGCCTGATGAGGATGACGGCCAGGTAAACCAGGTAGACCACCACCATCTTAAAGGCCGGGGAGAAAAAGCCGGAGACCACCTGCACGAGCCCGATGATAAGCCCCCCGACCAGGGCCCCGGTGACGCTTCCGAAGCCGCCCAGGGCCACCACCACGTAGGAGGTCAGGGCGAAGATGGTCCCCACCTCCGGGTAGATGTAGTAAAACATTGCCAGGAGGGCCCCGGCAACACCCACGCAGCCGGCCCCGATGCCCCAAGCCAGGGTAAACATCTTCTCGGTGTCGATGCCCATTAAGGCGGCCGTTTGCCGGTCTTCCGAGGTGGCCTGGAGGGCCCGGCCCAGCTCCGTCCGGTAAATCAGCAGGTAGACCGCTCCGGTGGCCGCCACCGCCCCCAGGGCCGCCGTCACCTGCGGGAGGCCGAAGAAGACGCCGAAGAGCTCGATGCGGCCCCCAAGCAAAGGCTCGGTAACCGAGCGAAAGTTTGGGCCCCAAAGAAACTGGGCCAGGCTTTTTAAAAAGACCGAAAGGCCGAAGGTGCAGAAGATCTGGGCGAGCATGGGAGCGTTAAGAATATGTTTTATCAAAAGCTTGTGGGTGAGGACCCCGACCAAAAATAGCAGGGGGCCGCAGGCCAGCACCGAGAAGAGGGGGTCGACCCCGAAGAGGGCGTAAAGCCAGAAGGCCGTGAACATGGCCAGCATCAGGAACTCGCCGTGGGCGAAATTGACGATGTCCATAACCCCGAAGATCAGGGTGAGGCCCACGGAGATGAGGGCAAAGACGAAGCCGATTAAAAGGCCGCTTACGACGACCTGGATTAGGAGCTCGGCCGTCATCTCAAACCTATTGGCGCTGGCCCCACTTAGGCATCGGCCAGACGATCTCCCGGGTGGCCAGGTCGAAGGGCCAGACGGTATAGTACTGGCCGCCGATTATCTGAAGGTTCACCCCCTGGGCGTAGATGTTCTGGTGGGTCTTTTCGTCGAACTTTACGCCCGGCCACGGCATGACGGTCTGCTCGCCAGGAATGTTGGTGGCCAGCAGGGCCTGCCGGATGGCCTCGGGGTCCAGGGACTTGGCCCGGTTGATGGCATCGGCCAGGACCAGCATCCCGGTGAAGGACCGGGCCGAGTTTTCGGTCATCGGTTGGCCGAACCGCTGCTGGAACATCTCGGCGATGACCTTGGCGGCCGGCCGCTTCTGGGTGATATCTGCCGACCAGGCGGCCCGGGTGATGGCGTAGTCGGCATCCTTGCCCAGGGTCTTGGTGTACTGGGGGTCAACGAAGCCGGCCCCGTAACCCAGGATCATCTGGGGCGTGTAGTCCAACTGCTTATAGGTCCGAATGAACAGGATCAAGTCCGATGTATATGAGACCTGGAAGAGCACATCGGGATTGGCGGCCTTGATACGCTGGACCTCGCTGGTAACATCGGAAGTATTGGCCGGGTAAGCGATGTCCACGACGACCTGGTAGCCGTATTCCTGGGCATACTGCTTGGTGATCTTACTGGCGTCGGTCCCGTAAAGGGTGTTTTCGTTGACGATGCCGATGGTCCGGACCTTGATGCCCTTGGCCTTTTCCAAGTCCCGGAGCATGTCGAAGAGGTTCTTGCCGAAGATGGCATCATGGGGGCCGGTTCGGAAGAACCACTTAAACCCCCGCTCCGTAAGGGAGGGCGACGACGACTCGAAATTAACGTAAGGAACACCCATGCGCTCGGCCACCTGGGAAGCTGTGGCCGTCACCGAGCTATGGTAGGCACCGGTGAGGGCTACAACCTTCTCCTGGGTTATGAGCCGCTCGGCCTCGGCCTGCCCCTTTTCCGGCGAGCCCTGGCTGTCGGCCCAGACGACGGTTATTTTGGCCCCGCCGAGGTTAGGGAGGCCCTCTTCCCGGGCCAGGGGCAGATTGAGGTCGTACTTGCCGTTGATAATCTCGACGGCGAGCTCGATACCGTAGCGGCCGTCCAAGCCCGAGCTAGCAGCCGGGCCAGTGAGGGGGTAGACGGCACCGACCTTAATCTCCTTTGGGAACGTCGGCTGGGACGGCTGCTGGCCGACGGCCGGTGCCGGGGTGCCCGTCTGGGCGCAACCCACCGCCAGCCCACCGATAAGCCCGGCCAAGCCGAGGTTGAATTCGCGCCTGCTTACCCGCCGCACTATTTCTGACCTCCTTTGGGTAATGCCTAGCCCTTATCGGCTAATTATAGCCGAAAATGGTGTGTTAAGTGACCCTATCCACGTCAAATTGCAAGCGTGGTCCCGGTGGGGCTTGGGGCCGGCTTAAGGCCGGGCGTCAGCCTTAGCCGCCGCCCGCAGCTTTTCGGTCGCCTCGGAGTCCAGCCGGAGGGTTACGGGGTCGATAACTACCCCGTAAGCCTCCCGGGCGGTTCCCACCGAAACATAGCCGTCGATAACGTCGGCCAGGACCCGCTCCGGCTCCCGCCGGAAGGGGTGGCCGTAGCCGCCCCCACCGGGCAGCCGGAGGGTGACCTCGGCACCGGGCTCCAGCATAAGGCGCTCTTTGGAGTGAGGCCGGCGGCCGTCGCTCACCACCACCTCCCCCCGAGCTCCGTCCAGGCCCCCGAAAAGACCCCGGGGGGCGAAGCGGGTCCGGTCGTACATGCAGGAGAGCATCCAGGGCCGGTCGGTCCGGACCGTCAGGCGGATCTCCTGGCCCAAGCCGCCTCGGAAGCGCCCGGGTCCCCCCGAATCCGTTCGAACCTCTTTGCGCTTGATCAGGATGGGCGAAAGGGCCTCGACCACCTCCGTGGGCACCCCCATGATGCCGCTGGGGAAGGCCGTATTGGAAAGACCGTCCTTATTCGGCCGGGCCCCGGTTCCCCCGGCCGTGAAGAAAATATACGTATACGGTCGGCCGTGGCGGGGGTCCCAGCCGGCCGTCTGGACGTTCCAGATGTTGCCGGCCCCTTCGGCCATCACCCGGTCCGGGACCGCCTGGCTGAGGGCCCGGAAGATGATGTGGGGCAGAAGGTGGCCGATGATGTGACGGGCGGCCACCGGGGCCGGGGGTTGGGCGTTCAGGATGCAGCCGGGTGGGGCGTAAACCTCCAGGGGCCGGAAGCTTCCGGCGTTGTTGGGCACCTCGGGGCAGAGGGCGCACTTGAGGGCGTAGGTCGTATAAGCATGGGTATAATTCATCACGACGTTGATGCCGTACGGACTTTGGGGCGACGAGCCCGTGTAGTCCACAAAGACCGAATCGCCCCGGAACTCAAGCCTGACCTTAAGATAGACGGGCTCATCGAAGCCGTCCGACCAGCCGTCGGCCTCGTAGGTCCCCGGCGGGACGGCTGCGATTGCGGCCCGCATCGCCTGCTCCGACCGGGTCAGGATCTCGTCGGCCAGGGGCTCAAGGGTCTCCAGGCCGAACTCATCCATCATCTCCAGCAGCCGGTAGCCGCCGACCTCGTTGGAGACCATCTGGGCGTGCAGGTCGCCGATAACCTCCCGGGGCGTCCGAACGTTGGCCTCGATCAGCCTGAACAGGGTCTGGTCGGGCTCGCCCCGGCGATAGAGCTTGGAGATGGGCACATGCAGACCCTCCTCGTAAACTTCCCGGGCATCGGCCCCCAGAATTCGGCCCCCAATGTCCAGGGCGTGGCAGATGTTGCCAATGAAGGCCACCAGCTCGCCCCGGCGGAATATCGGGGTAACAACCGTGAAGTCGTTCAAATGGCCGGCGGTCTGCCAAGGATTGTTGGTTATGAGCACGTCGCCGGGCTCCAGGGTTTCCGGGGGAAAGGTCTGGAGAAAGTGGAGCATGGCCGCCTGCATCGGGTTGATGTGCCCCGGGGTTCCGGTTACTGCCTGGGCGAGCAGGTTGCCCCGGACGTCGAAGATGCAGGCCGAGAGGTCTCCCGATTCCCGGACGATGCTAGTAAAGGAAGTCCGGATAAGGGCCGCGGCCTGCTCGTTCACCACGGCGATGAGGCGGTTCCAAAGTACCTCAAGGGTTACCGGGTCGAAGTTCTGAGCCATGCTACGAAGGGTCCTTCCTACCGATTTCAGCCTGATTTTAGCCCAGAGACCAGCACCTTCACCAGTGGCGGTTGTTTGCGGGGCCGTCTCAGAGGTGGTGGGAGGAATTTAAAGCCTCAGGTCCCCCTCAAAGGACCAGAATTTGCAAGACTTTAGTCTCGCAAATGCCAATCGCCCGCGCGGTCGGTTAAGATGACCTGGGCCCCATAAGCCCTAATGGGGGGTTCGAGCCAGGCTACCGGGGCCTAGGGTCTTCCCTGTACCCGGGTCCACCGCCACCGGTTGCGGAGCCTAGTCCCCGGGAAAGCTTTCAGGTCCGTCAAGCTCCCAACCCCAGGGCCCCTCGATGGACCTGGTGCAGGCCCTTCGGCCTCGCCCAAGCGACCGCAGCCAGCACCACGAGCCTTTGGCCGGTGAAACCGGTTTCACCGGCCCGGGTCACCCCGGCCAAGCCCTTCGGGTGCGGACTTACCGTGCCGTGGGGCGGCCTCGGGTTCGGTTTTTAAGGCAGACACCGCCTTCTGCCCAAGCATAAACCGGGCGCCTGCCCCGTTGTTGACAAAGCTGACATAAATGCTAAAGCGTTTATGTAAATAACCTCAGCCCACCAGCTCTGGGATAGAACCTTGTTTGCCGGTTTCACCGGTTCGCCCCCTTGGCGTAGAATCAGGTAGAGAACGTGTAAGGAGTTTGCCGTGGGTGAGGTTAACTGGCTTGAAAAGGTTGTGGTAAGTGACGAGGCCCTGGCCGACGCCTGGGAACTGGTCAAGGGCCACCTGGAAGGGGTCGAGCGGGCCGGGGTCGACCCCTGGCTTGAACCTATCTTTTATCCCAACCTGGTAAAACCTGCGGAGGCCGAAGGGGATGTCCGACCTCACTGAGCTTACCGTAGCCGCCGCCTCGGAGCTTATCGCCCGAAAAAAACTCTCCCCGGTGGAGCTGGTTCGAGCGCTGCTTGACCGAATCGAAAGGGTCGAGCCGAAGGTCCGGGCCTGGGCCCGGCTTTTGCCCGAGGTAGCCCTGGCCGAGGCCCGCCGGCTGGAGGAGCTCCAGGTGAAGGGCGAGTTTTGCGGACCCCTCCACGGGGTGCCCATCGGCCTGAAGGACATCATCTTCACGGCTGGGGTTGAAACCGCCGCCGGGTCGGAGGTTCTGGCCGGCTTTGTGCCCGGGTACGACGCCACCGTTACGGCCCGGCTCAAGGCCGCTGGGGCTATCATCCTGGGCAAGACCGTCACCACCGAGTTTGCCATGTTCGAGCCCGGTCCCACCCGCAACCCCTGGAACCCGGAGCACACGCCGGGGGGATCCAGCAGCGGGTCGGCGGCGGCCGTCGCCGCCCGGATGTGCCCGGCCGCCTTTGGCAGTCAGACGGCCGGGTCGATCCTGCGGCCGGCGTCGTACTGCGGCATCGTTGGCCTCAAGCCGACATACGGGCGGGTGAGCCGGCACGGGGTGGTGCCCGTGAGCTGGACCCTGGACCACGTGGGCCCAATGACCCGGACGGTGGCCGACGCCGCCCTCCTGCTGAAGGTGGTAGCCGGCCCGGACCCCAAAGACCCGACTACCTTGCTGGCCCCGGTGGATGACTACCCGGCGGCGGTGGGGAGGGGTGCCGGCGGCCTACGGGTGGGCGTCCCCGACCGGTTCTTCAGCGAGCTGGCCGATGATGAAAGCCGGCGGGCGTATGAGGCGGCCCTCACCACTTTGCGTGAGCTGGGTCTGTTGATCCGACCGGTGCGACTGCCGGAGGCTTTTGAGCCCCTCAGGGATGCCCACCGGACTATCATGTACGCCGAAGCGGCGGCCTTTCACCGGGACTGGTTTAAGAAGCGGCCGGATGACTACCGACCCCGGACCCGCCGGATAATCCGGGCGGGCCTGCTCACGTCAGCCCCCCTTTACCTGCGGGCCCAGCAGGTGCGGACCGAAGCGGTGCGGGCGATGGGGCGCCTCTTTGAAGAGGTCGACGTGCTGGTAACCCCAACCACCCCAGGCCCAGCCCCTCGGGGCCTGGACTGGACCGGCGACCCGGCCTTCAACCAGCCATTCAGCGCCGTGGGCTTCCCGGCCATTACCGTCCCGGCCGGTTTGAGCGGTTCGGGCCTCCCCCTGGGGGTCCAGTTTGTGGCCCGACCCTTCGACGAGGCGACCCTGTTCCGGGTGGCGGCGGCCTTCGAGGCGGCCACCGGCCTGAGCCTTAAACCCCCGGTCTAACGGGGTTTCGGGCGGCGAAAAGGACGACCGCGGCCAGGCCCAGGACTGTCCAGCCCACGGGACTCCAGAGGGGGCCGGCAACTGCGGGGTCGACCCCCCTAAGGAGCAACAGGGGCAGGCCCCCGATGGCATTGAGGGCCCCGTGGGCAACGGTCGGGGCTACCACACTTTCGGAGGCCAGCCTTAGCCAGGCAAGGTTAATGCCCAGCAGGATGCAGAAGACCGTGAAGAGGCCGACCCCGGCCGCATTGGGGGTCGGGTGACCGGGATAGTTGTAACTGGCCAGGAAGACAAGGGGGGCGTGCCAGAATCCCCAGACCGCCCCGTGGCCGAGAATGCCCAGCCAGGGGCCCCAGCGGGCCATCAGCCTCGGGAGTAGGTACCCCCGCCAGCCGAACTCCTCACCGAAGGCGAATACGCCGTTTATCGGCACGGCGATGGTGAGGGCGGCCGCCACCTGGGCCAGCAGGATGGCCTCGGCCGGCACGGACCGACCACCGGCTGCCGTCAGGAGGGAGCGAAGGGTCTCTAGCTCCGTATCCAGAGGGTAGATGGGGATACTTAGGGCCATCGAAATCAGGGTGAGCAGGGCCGGCCCAAACCAGGCCAGAAGGACGTACCTTAGGGCCGGCCAGCGTAGGCCGGCATCCCCAAAGCCGGATTTCTCCACCCAGCGGCGGGCGACGTAGGCCCCGACGGCCGGAGGCCACATGAGCAGAAAAGCAGTCGGTAGGACCAGAATGCCGGCCGAAGCTAGGGCACCGGCCTGCCGACTAATTAGGGCAAGGCCAACCTGAACCGGCCAGGCGAGGCCGAAGGCAATGAGAATGAAAACGACCAGCCCGAGTTGGGTCCCCATCTTTGGGGGATTATACTATTCTGAAGTCGGTCCCATGGCGGCAGGCGCTGGGCCCGAAGTGGGAAAATCTTAACGATGGGGGGTGACCGCTGGTTTGCGGCTCTATACGATCTGGCCACTGGCTGCTTTGAGGGCGGGGTTCTGCGCAAGCTTAGGGTGTGGGTGGCCGGGGAGGCGGCGGGCCGCGTCCTGGAGGTCGGGGTGGGCACCGGCGCCAACTTCCCGTATTATCCTGAGGCCTTGGGTCTGGTGGCCGTCGACCCTAACCTCTTCATGCTAGCCCGGGCCCGAAGACGGGCGGACCGGCTGGGGCGGGATGTGGGGCTCATCCGGGCGGCGGCCGAGGCCCTGCCCTTCGCCGACGGCTCGTTTGATACAGTGGTGGCGACCCTGGTCTTCTGCTCGGTGTTCGACCTGGACCGGGCGGTGGCCGAAGTACGGCGGGTACTCCGGCCGGGCGGGACCTTCAGGTTCATTGAGCATGTCCGGGCCGAGGGTGGCCTCCTGGGCCGGCTTCAGGATGGGGCAACCCCGGCGTGGCGGCGGGTTGCGGGGGGCTGTCACCTTAACCGGCGAACGGTCGAGGCCATCGAAAGGGCGGGTTTTGAGCTGGTGCGCCTTGAGGACCATTCCCTGTTGTTTATGCCCCTGGTGGCCGGGGTTGCCCGGCCAAAGTAGGTCACCTTGAGGCCTGGGGCCTTATCGGATGGGGATTCGGCAACGGCTACGGTTTTACCTCACGTTGGTGTTCTACCGAATGTTGGGCTGGGTGGAGTGGGTCCGGCTGAACGTTCCGGACCCCCTGCGCAGCTGCCTGGTGCTGGCGACCGTCTTCGGGGGGCCCTTCGGCCTGTGCCTCATCGTTTACTTTGTTCCCACCGCCCTGCAGGCCCTCGGCTTGCCTGGTTTTCTGGTGAACGCCGGCCTGCTCTTTACCTTGGGGCTGGCCTTCGGCCTGGTGGTCCTGGCGGATATTTTCATTATCCTGCTGATGTTTGCCGACTGGCTTGAGCGGGAGAGCCGGCGGCCCCGGGACGAGCTTTAGACGGTGAGCCCCCAGCGGACGGCCAGTTCCAGGGTACGCCGGGCCCGCTCGTAGATGGGGCGGTCCACCATCCGGCCGCCGACCGCGATGGAGCCCAGCCCAGAGCGCTGGGCCGCCTCGTAGGCCTCGACCACCTCCTTGGCCCAGCGAAGCTCGGCCTCGTCAGGGGTAAACACCCGGTTTATGGGTTCGAGCTGGTCCGGGTGGATCGCGTATTTGCCGCCGAAACCCAGCTGGCGGGCCAGCTTAGCCTCCCGGATGAGGCCTTCGGGGTCCCGGAAGTCGGGGTAGATGGTGTCCAGGGCCTGGACGCCCAGGGCCCTTGCCACGAGAGCGACCAGGGCTTTGGGGAAGAAAAGCTCCTCACCGGTGGGGGACCGCTGGGTGCCCAGGTTAAACGTAAAATCTTCGGCCCCAAGGCCAAGGCTCAGCAGGCGGCGGGAGGCCCGGCCGATGGCCTCGACCCGAAGGAGTCCGGCGGGCGACTCGATGCCGATGCCCACCCGGAGGGTTCCCCGGGGTAGGCCGGCCCGGCCCTCGGCCCAGGCGAGCATCTCCTCCACTTCCTGAACCTCCTCCGGGGTCTCCACCTTGGGAACATCCACCCCGAAAAGGCCGTCGACGACCACGGCAGCCAGGTCGTCCTGGGTGAGGCCGGAGGCCAGGCCATTAATCCGAACCAGCACCGTCCGGCTGGCAAACGCCCCGGAGAGGAGGGCTTCCCGGACGAGCCGGCGGGCCTCGGCCTTCTCCTCGGGGGGGACGGAGTCCTCCAGGTCCAGGACGAAGGCGTCGGCGGGGAGGGTTGGGGCCTTGGCAAGCATTCGGGGGCGGTTGCCCGGCACGTAGAGGACACTCCGAAAGATGGGCATGTTCATGGATGGGCCTCAACTCCTAGGTTTTATAAAAGCGGCGGCAGTAAGGACAGACCGAGTAGTACCGGCGCTGGCGGCGGCCGAGCTGGTAATGGGCCTCATAAACTTCTGAAAGGTGTTCTTCACAGAAGAGCCGGCGGCAGCGGGAACACTGGCCCCAGACCTCCGCCGGACAGCCGGCCTGGCCGCAGGTTCCAGCCAGGTTCCTGGCCTCGGCCTCAAGCTTATAGGCTTTGAATTCTTCAATCTCGGCCAGGCGGTGGGTGCAGTCCGGGTGATTGCAGACGGTGGCCGCGTTGGGCAGGAAGCGGCCATGGTCGTTGCAGAAGGGCCGACCGCAGTAAACACAGACGGCCACCGGCCGATTTCGACACCGGAAAACCCGGTACCGGACAAACCAGCACCGCTCACGGCCGGACCACAGACTCATGCGCGCCTGCCATAGGCCCCGCCCGGACCTGTTCCTTCCCATTGGACCACAGCGCCGGCGGAAAATGCAAGTCCGGACCGGTTTTCAGTAGGGATGTCCGACCGCTGCCACTGGGGGTCATTGCAACGGGGTACCGGGCTGAGGCCGATAGGCCGGCCACGATGAATTCCCAGGCCGTGGTGGGCCGAAATAAATCCCTGCTGGTTCGGGCCCCACTAACGGGGGATTTCCAGCGTCGGCCGGACGGCGTCCGCCGGAAGCTTTGCACGGTCAAGGCTGTGGGGGAGTAATGGCTATATGGCCGTTTGCCCAGGGCATGCCGCCCTGGGCAAACGGCTCAACAGCGTCATTACCCCATGGGTTGTCGGCCAGGCCAGCGTACGGGCCCCAGAATTTCGGTCTGGCTCGAGGGACGCCCCGAGCCTCAGCCCGGTCTGAGCCTGGTTCGGTTCCGGGCCGACTACGCCAGTTATCGCGGTTGTCGAAACCCGCCCCGACTACCACCGGGAGGTCAAAATTTTCCCGACAGCCGGTGCCGGGTGGGGTCTGGTTGGTAGACGTTTATCGCCGACCGAGACCCCGAAGGCCACCGGGAAAAGCGGCCCAGTCGGGGGGCGAAAGTTTTTCGGCCCCGGGCCTTCCGGACCTCACCCTGACCGGGGACCAGGGGCCGGCGAGGTATAATTAGAGGCGGCGGTCTGCTGCCCAAAAACGGAACCCTAATTCACAAACGGAGCAGTAATCGATGACCGTCCTCCTGCTGGTCGGAACTCGCAACGGCGGCTTTATCATCCGTAGCCCGGACCGCAAATCCTGGGAGGTCACCGACCACTTCTTCGAAAGCTGGTCCATTCAGCACGTGACCTACGACTGGCGGGATGGGTCCGTCTACGCCGCCGTAAACTCCCACATCTACGGGCCCATGGTCGCCCGGAGCACGGACCTGGGGAAAACCTGGGTCCACTCCAGCGCCGGCCTCACCTACGGGGAGGGGAGCCGGGCTCGGGTTAAACAGGTCTGGCAGCTCTGCCCCGGTCCCCCTTCCCGGCCCGGCGAGCTGTGGGCCGGGGTGGAGGATGCGGGGCTTTTCCGTAGCCGCGACCACGGCCGGACCTGGGAACACATTGAGAGCCTGCGCCGGCACCCCACGGTCGCGGCCTGGGAACCCTCCGGTGGGGGGCTTATCCTGGCCAATGTCCTCATCGACCCCGATGACCCCGACCGCATCTGGGTGGGGGTTGGGGCGGGCGGGGTTTACCGCTCCGACGACGGGGGCCAGACCTGGAAAGCCCTTAACCGGAATATCCCCGCACCCTGGAAGCCTAACCCGATGCCGGAGGCCGGCCAGTGCGTTCACAAGCTCCGGCTCGCCCCCAAACCCGGCCGGCTTTACCACCAGAACCACGTCGGCATGTACCGATCCGACGACTACGGGGAAACCTGGGTGGATATCGGCGCTAACGGCCTCCCCTCAAGCTTCGGGTTTGCGGCGGCCGTCCACCCCAGGGATCCCGATACCGCTTACTTCGTGCCCCATATCAGCGACGACCGCCGCTACGTCCCCGACGCCGCTATGGCCGTCTGGCGAACCCGGGACGCCGGGGGCACTTGGCAGAAGCTTACCAACGGCCTGCCCCAGCGCCACGCTTACCTTACGGTCCTCCGGGATGGTCTGGCAACCGACACCCTCGAGCCGGCCGGGGTCTACGCTGGCACCAGCACAGGCCACATCTTTGCCAGCGCTGACGAGGGGGACACCTGGCAGCTTATCGTATCCTTCCTGCCGCCCATAAACTCGGTCGAAGCCGTGGTCCTCTGATGGCCGCCAGGGTTTACCTGCCGGCTCAGCTCGCCCGCCTTTATCAGATCCGGCTACCCCTGGAGGTGAACGGGGTCCGGGTCCGGGAGATAATTGCCGAGCTGGACCGGCTCTACCCGGGCATAAAGGACCGGTTAACCGAAGGCCCAAATCTGCGGCCGTATATCCTGGTTTTTGTTAACCAAGAGCCGGCCGACTTGGACACTCCGGTTTCGCCGGGGGCCGAGGTCCGGTTCGTGGCGGCGGTAGCGGGCGGTTCGGAAACTGTATAAAATCTAAAAACCCTTTCAACCGGGAGTGGTCGCCGTGGATCAGGCCCGCATCGACGCCGATGAGCTTCGCCGCTTTACGGCCGAGGTCTTCCGCCGTGTTGGCCTGGAGGCCGAGGATGCCGAAATTGCGGCCGACGTCCTGGTCGCCGCCGACCTGCGGGGGGTAGATTCCCACGGGGTCGCCCACCTGGAAAAGTGGTACGTCCGGCGCATCCAGGAAGGGATAATCGACCCCAAGGCGAAGGTTCGGGTTGTAAGCGAAGCCCCGGCCGCCGCCCTCCTCGACGGGGGGCGGGGCCTGGGGATGGTGGTGGCCTACCGGTCGATGCGGTACTGCATCGAGAAGGCCCGCAACGCCGGGGCGGCGCTGGTCACCGTCCGCAACAGCAACCACTTCGGGATGGCAGCTTACTACTCGATGATGGCTCTGCGGGAGGGAATGGTGGGCCTGGCCATGACCAACGCCACCCCCATCGTCGTCCCAACCTTTGGCCGGAAGGGGGCCGTGGGCACCAATCCCATCAGCCTGGCCGCCCCGGCCGGCCGGGAGCGGCCCTTTGTGCTGGACATGGCCACCAGCGTCGTGGCCCACGGCAAGCTGGAGGTGGCCGCCCGGCGGGGCCGGAAGATCCCCCTGGGTTGGGCCCTGGGCCGGGAGGGCCGGCCCACCGACGACCCGGTGGAGGCCATGGAGGTCCGGGCCCTGCTCCCCCTGGGCAGCACCCCGGAGTTGAGCAGCTACAAGGGCTACGGTCTCTCCTTCATGGTGGACATCCTCTGCGGGGTCCTTTCCGGGGGTGGGTACTGCCTGCAGGTGGGCCCGGGGGGCAGGGGCCCCAGCCACTTCTTCGGGGCCATCCGCATCGACCTGCTCCGGCCCCTCGAAGATTTTCAGCAGATGCTCGACGAGGAGATCCGGGCCATCCGGGCTCTGCCCAAGGCCCCTGGCTGCGACCGGGTCTACATCCCGGGGGAGCCGGAGTTCGAGACCGAGGAGCTGCGGCGGCGGGAGGGGATCCCCCTCGACCCGCCCGTTCTCGAATCCCTGGGGCGGCTCGCCGAAGAGTTCGGCGTCGAATTAAGGCTTAAGGGTTAGCGGGCTGGCAAACTGGACAGAAATAGGTGCTCCGCCCCCCGACCCGGACCCGCCGAATCTGGGTGCCGCACCGCCGGCAGGGCTCGTTTTCCCGGCCATGGACTTCGGGCAGGCCGTCGCCGCGGGACGCCCGGTCGCCGATAACCGGGGCCGCGCCCTCGGCCACCGCCCGACTCAGAACCCTAGGAATAGCGGCTGCCAGCGCCCCGATCTCGGCCCGGCTCAAGCTGGCCGCCGGCCGCAAAGGGTGAATCCCGGCGGCAAAAAGGGCCTCGTCGGCGTAGATGTTTCCGAGGCCAGCGATAACCCGCTGGTCGAGTAAGACCGCCTTGATGGGGGCCTTGGGCCGGCGGCGGAAGGTCTGCTCCAGGCGCTCCACGTCCAGAGGCTCCCGCAACCCGTCGGGGCCCAGGCCGAACTCCCGCAGAAAGTCCTCCACTTCCTCGGCCGGCATCAGGGTGAGCCGGGCAAACTGCCTTATATCCGTCAGATAAACCATGCTGCCGTCATCCAGCCGGAAGGTGACGTGGGTGGCCCGGTGGGGCAGCGGTACGCCTGGACGGGGCGCCCAGTGGCCGCCCCGGGCCAGCTCCCGCCCGTCCGGGCCGACCACCACGACCTGGCCGGCCAACTTCAGGTGGACGGCCAGAACTAGCCCACCCGAAAGGCCCCAGAGGAGGATCTTCCCCCGCCGGTCCACCCCCTCGATGCGCCGGCCGATGAGAAGGTCCCGCACCCGTTCCACCGGGTCCCCCGGTCCGGCGGCTTCGATGCCCCGCAGGCGGCAGAGCTTGGCCTTGCGGCACTCAAAGGCGACGATAACCCGCCCGGGCAGAACCCGCCGGAGCTGGCGACAAAGGAGCTCAACCTCAGGAAGTTCGGGCATGCCGTCTAGCCCACCCGGCCCAGTTTCACCCGTCGCCAGTGGTAAAGGTATTCCTGGGCCCAGCCGGCAAAGGGGCCAAACTTCTCCCGGTAAAGCCGGGAAACCAGCCGGTAGGCTGCCGGGGTCAGGGTCCGGGCCGAAATGACCGGCCCGAAGAGCTCCCGGGCCAGGGCCCAGATATGGGTGTCCACGGGGACGGCCTCGTCAAACCTGAGGCCGAAAAGGCAGACGCAGTCGGCGATCTTCGGGCCGATTCCCGGCAGGGTCATCAGCTCGGCCCAGGCGTCTTCGTACGGCCTCGCCCTGAGGCCGGTAAGCCAGCCTTCGCCTCGGGCAAGGAGGGCCCCGGCGACCCGCTTTAGGTTTTCCAGCCGCCAGCCGGCCCCGGTTTCGGCCGTCAGGTCCGGGTCAGGCAAGTTCAGGCCGGCCAGAACTTCGAGCCGGGGGAAGGCGTGGTAGCTTACGCCATCCAGGGTGGCGATGTGGTGGCCGAACCGGCGGCTTAAAACTTCGATGGCCCGGGAGATTCGGGGGACTGAGTTGTTCACTGAAAGGGCATAGGAAAGGATAACCTCCATCGGCGGCTGGCCAAGAACCCGCAGGCCGGGAAAGAGGCTGATGGCTTCGGCCAGGTAAGGGTGAGCTCTCTGAAACTGACTGTAGAGGGCCTTCAGGTCGACGTCCAGCCGGAAGTAGGCCGAAAACCAGGCTTCCGGGTCGGGCAGGGATGGGTAGCTCCGCAGCTCGACGAAATCGCCTGACCGGCGCAGCCGGATGGCCCGGTCCCAGACCACCCCGGTCCAGGCGCCGTCGGTCGAGGGTACCCAGCGGAAGGCCTGACCGCAGTTGAGGGAGGCTCCCAGGCTCAGCTCGGTCGGCGGAAGCTCAAAGCGGACGGCCGGGATTTCGGCCCAGGTGGTAGGTTTTTGGGCCGGCCAGAGGGTCAGCTGGCGGCCCTCACTCGACGGCGAAGGTTTCAAACTCGATGTCCTCGGCCGGCTTCGGCGCCTTCCGGGCGGTGGGTTCGAGGGGCTCAAGCTCATCCCAATTGGGGCCCTGATTAACCTCCACCTCGAGGGGAACCTTGAGGGGGAAGGCGCTGCTCATCTCCTCCCGAACCAGCCGGCCCACCTCCAGGACTTGGTCGGTGGCAACCTCCAGCACCAGCTCGTCGTGGACCTGCAGGATCATGTTTGCCCGGTAGCCGCCTTCGTTGAGCCGGCGGTGAAGCTTGACCATGGCTATTTTCATGATGTCGGCGGCGGTGCCCTGGATGGGCATGTTTATGGCCATCCGTTCCGCCGCCGTGCGGACGCTGGCGTTGGGCGAGTTTATTTCGGGCAGGTACCGGCGGCGGCCCAGCAGGGTCTCCACGTAACCCTGGCGGCGGGCCAGCTTGACGATCTCCTGGGTGTATTCTTTGACCTTCGGGTAGACGGTGAAGTAACTGCGGATAAATTCGGCCGCCTCTTCCCGGGAAAGCTCGGTCCGAATGGTGAGGCCGTATTCGGTGATCCCGTAGACAACGGCAAAGTTCATCATCTTGGCCACCCGGCGCTGGGCGGGGGTGACCTGGTCGGGCGAGACGCCGAAAACCTTGGCGGCGGTGGTGGTGTGGATATCCTGGCCGGCCCGGAAGGCCTCAACGAGATTCGGGTCCTCCGTGATATGCGCCAGGATTCGGAGCTCGACCTGGGAGTAGTCGGCGCTGATGAGCCGGGTGGGGGTGCCGTCGGGCAGGGGGGCGGCGATGAAGGCCCGCCGGATCTGCCGGCCCACTTCGGTCCGGGCCGGGATATTCTGCAGATTCGGGTCCGAGGAGGATATCCGGCCGGTGGCGACCACCGCCTGGTTGAAGCTGGTGTGGACCCGGCCGGTCCGGGGGTTTATCATCGCCGGCAGGGCATCCACGTAGGTGGACTTCAGCTTGGAAAGCTGGCGGTACTCCAGCAGCAGGTCGATAATGGGATGGGAGCCCCGAAGCTCATCCAGCACCTGGGCGGCGGTGGAGTAGCCGGTCTTGGTCTTCCGGCCCCGGGGCAGGCCCAGCTCCTCGTAAAGCACCATGGCCAATTGCCGGGGCGAATTTAAATTAAACTGGTGGCCCACCAGGTTGTAAATCTTAAGCTCCAGTTCTCGGAGCTGCCGATTAAGCTCCCGCCCCAGGGCCCCTAGCCTCTCCACGTCGACGGCCACCCCAACCCACTCCATATCCGCCAGGACGGGCACCAGGGGCATCTCCACCTCGGAGAAAAGCCTGGTCTGATTCTGGCGGGCGAGGCGCTCGTCCAGCCGGGCGGCGAGCTCCCGAAGCCGCCGGACCAGCCTGACCTGGTAGTCTTTCACCACGTCCACGGGCAGGCTCCCCAAGTGGACGGACTTCTTCGCCGGGTAAGGGACCTCTTCACCCAGGTGGGCGAAGATAAGCTCGTTAAGCTCAATTGCCTTCTCCCCTAGCAGGTAGGCGGCAATCATCGTGTCGTAAAGCCGGTTTTTAACTTCAATTCCCTCCTGCCGGAGAAGGAGGATTAGCTGTTTAAGGTCGTGGCCGATGAGGAGCTTTTCAGGGTCGGCGAAGAGGGGTGCCAGGGGCCGGAGCTTTTCGGGCGCCCCGGCGGCCCGGCCGAAAAACTCCGGCTGGGGGTGCACTGGGATGAAAGCGTGCGCCCCGTCCACGGCCAGGGTGAGGGAGTGCAACTCCGACCACATGGGACGGGGACCGGTGCCAACGGCCAGGGCCCCAAAGGCCGGCGCCTCCCGGGCCAGCTCCACCAGGCCGGCCGGCTCAACTTCGGCCCCATCGGGCCGGGTCGTCTCAACGGTTAGGGCTGGGGCTTCGGGGGGCAGGACCTCAGCGAGGCGGTCCACCAGGCTGTGAAACTCCAGTTCCCGGAGGATGGCCAGCACCCGGGACCGGTCGGCCCGGCCGACGCGGCACCTTTCCAGGTCGAGGGTCACCGGGGCGTCGGTCTTGATCTTAACCAGCTCCCGGTTGCGTCGGACAAGCTCTTCGGCCTGCTTTAGCCGCTCGGCCAGTTCCGGCGGTCTTACCTCCTCCAGCCGGGCGTAGAGTTCGTCGATAGACCCGAATTTTTTAACCAGGTCCGCCGCGGTCTTCTCGCCGATGCCAGGTACGTTGGGAATGTTATCCGAAGGGTCGCCCCGTAACGCCTTAAAGTCCACCAGCTGCCCGGGTTCAAGGCCGAACCGCTGCCGGACAGCCGCCTCGTCGTAGAGGACCGTGTCGGTAAGGCCCCTGCGGGGGGCCAAAACTTTAACCCCGGGGCCGACCAGCTGGAGGGCGTCTAGGTCGGCCGTAACGATGACGCACTCGACACCCCGCTCGACGGCCTGGCGGCAGAGGGCCCCGATCAGGTCATCGGCCTCGTAGCCTGGCACCTCGTAAATGGGGATACCTAGGGCCTCGACCAGTTGCCTTACCCGGGCCATCTGGCGGGCTAGGTCCTCGGGGGTCTGGGGCCGCTGGGCTTTATAGGCTTCGAATTGGGTGTGACGGAAGGTGGGGGCGGCAGCATCAAAGGCCACGGCCACGTATTCGGGTTTAAGTTCCCGGATGGCCTTAAAGAGCATGTTGGCGAAGCCGTAGACGGCCTGGGTGCCCTCCCCAGTCCGCCGGGTGGTGAGGGGCGGTAGGGCGAAGAAGGCCCGGTAAAGGATGGCGTTGCCGTCTAAAATTATGAGCCGCTCCGGCTTCAGCATCGGACAGCTACTCCCCGGTGTAGTATATATCGTGGCCCTGGAGAAAGTCGGCATTGTCTTTCCCGGCGGCGACCCCGCCGAAGTCCAGGCCCTCGAACAGCTCGGCTTCGACTCCGTCTGGTCGGGGGAGCATCTACTTTACCACGGCCCGACCCTGGACGCCCTAATCGTCCTGGCGGCCTATGCCGCCCGGACCGAGCGGCTGAAGGTGGGCTCATCGGTCCTTCTGCTGCCCCTGAGGCCGCCAGCCCTAGTGGCCAAGGCAGCGGCCACCCTCGATGTCCTGAGCGGGGGCCGGCTCATCCTTGGGGTTGGGGTTGGGGGGGAGTATCCGCCCGAGTTTGAGGCCGTGGGCATCCCCCTGGCCGAACGGGGTGCCCGGGCCGACGAGGCTTTGGCCATTTTAAAGCTCCTCTGGTCCGGCGACCCGGCGAGCTTCGAGGGCCGCTTCTACCGGCTGCCCGAGGTTCGGTTGAACCCGCCCCCAGCCCAGCCCGGCGGTCCCCCTATCTGGGTCGGGGGGCGGTCTTGGGCGGCCCGCCGGCGGGCCGCCCGCCTCGGCGACGGCTGGTTTCCGTACCTGGTCGACCCGGAGCAGTACCGCCGGGGCCGAAAGGAGGTCGAGGCCTACCGGGCCAAGGCCGGCCGGGACGGGCCGTTCACCTGGGCCCTACTCCTGTTCATCCGGTGCGACGACGACCCGGCCGAGGCCCGCCAAATTGCTGTCCAGCGGCTGAGCCGCATGTACGCCCGGCCCTTTGACGGCCTGGTAGACCGCTTCTGCGCCTACGGTCCCCCGGAGGCCTGCGCCCAAAAGGTCAGGGAGTTCCAGGCCGCCGGCGTCGAGTACTTCGTCCTTTCGCCGGTGGCGTCCCCAGCGGAGCTTCTGACCCAGGCGGTCCGTTACTCGGCCGAAGTTCTGCCCCTGCTACGTTAGGCTCCGCCGCCCCGATGATGAAGTGGCCGGGCCGGACGAAAGGACGGACCAGCACCCGGATGGGCAAACCGGCCTCGGCCTCGAGGGGGTTGAGGACCACCACGTCGGGGTCGCGGCCGAATTTTTCCCGGTAACGGCGGGCGGCTTCGGCGACCTTCTCAGCCAGTGGCCGGCGGCGGTCCGGGTCGTACCAGAGGATCCCGCTGATCATCCCTCCAGCTTCGATCAAATGTTCTAATAAATTATAAGGCTAGAGGCGCCGCCGGCGCAGGAGCATGGCGTTGATGGCGACAATGGTGGTGGATAGGCTCATCAGGACCGCCCCGGCCGCGGGGGAGAGGAGCAGCCCTACGGGGTAGCCCGCCCCGGCCGCCAGGGGGATGGCGGCCGCGTTGTAGCCAACCGCCCAGAGCAAATTTTGGGCCATTTTAGCGTAGGCCGCCCGGGACAGCTCCAGGATACGGATTACGTCTAGGGGGTCGTTTTTGACCAGCACCACGTCGGCCGACTCGATGGCCACGTTGGTCCCCGCCCCGATGGCCACCCCGAGGTCGGCTGCCAGCAGGGCCGGGGCGTCGTTAATGCCGTCGCCGACGAAGGCCACCCGTTTGCCCTCGGCCCGAAGGGCTTCGACAATTCGGGCCTTATCTCCCGGCAGGACCCGGGCGTAGTAGCGGTCAATGCCCAGGGCCTCGGCCACCGCCTTGGCCACGGCCTCAGCGTCGCCGGTAACCATTATCACCTCGATGCCGGCCCGCTTAAGCCGTGCCGTTGCCTCCCGGGCCCCCGGCCTCACCCGGTCGGCCAGGGCGAATACCGCCAGGGCCCGCCCGTCTGCGGCCAGGACCACCGGACTGCGGCCCCGGGCCTCGGCTTCGGTCAGGGCCCGCTGGAGCCTTTCGGACAGATTCAGCCCCAGCTCCAAGAGCCACTCCGGCCTGCCGACCCGGTAAAGCCGGCCGTTCACCTCCCCCTCAACCCCCTTCCCCGGCACAGCCCGCACCCCGCTCGCCGACGGGATGACCACGCCCCGGACCCGGGCTTCGGCCACGATGGCCTGAGCTAAGGCGTGTTCAGAAAAGGTCTCCACGGCCGCGGCTAGGCCCAGGGCTTCGAGGGGGTCGACTTCGTCGGCGACCACATCCTCGACCCCGAATCGGCCCTCGGTGAGGGTTCCGGTCTTGTCGAAGGCAACGACGTTTAGTTCCCGGGCCCGCTCGAAGGCCTCCCGGTTGCGGATAATGATGCCGTTTCCGGCGGCTAGGGCGGTGGCGTTGACCACCACCAGGGGAACGGCAAGTCCCAGGGCGTGGGGACAGGCGATAACCAGCACGGTTACCCCCCGTTCCAGGGCGAAGGCGAGCCCGCCCCCGAGAGCTAGCCAGAGGCCGAAGGCGGCCGTGCCGGCCCCCACGGCGATAAACGTCAGCCAGGCGGCTACCCGGTCGGCGGCGGTCTGGAACCGGCTGCGGGCGGCCTGAGCCTCCTGAACCAGCCGCATAATCTGGCTCAGGGCCGTCTCCTCGCCCGTCCGGGTGACCCGGATTTTCAAGGCCCCTTCCCCGTTGATGGACCCGGCAACAACCTCATCCCCCACCTGCTTGGGCACGGGCCGGGATTCCCCTGTAAGAAAGGCTTCGTTCAGGCTGGAGGTCCCCTCGACAACCACCCCATCGGCGGGGACCTGCTCCCCCGGCCGGACCAGGACGATGGCCCCCGGCCTTAAGTCGGCGGCGGGAACATCGACGATTTCCCCGTCGACAACCAGGTGGGCGGTCTGGGGCAGGACCGACGCCAGCTCTTCGAGGGCCCGGCTCGCCCCCTGGACGGCCACCAGCTCCAACCAGTGGCCCAGGAGCATCACGTCGATGAGGGTAGCCAGCTCCCAGTAGAAGGGCGTGCCTGGCAGGCCGAAGGCTACCGCCAGGCTGTATGCGAAGGCGACCGAGGTGGCCAGGCCCACCAGGGTCATCATCCCCGGCCGGCGGGCGGCAAGCTCGTCGAGGCCACCCCTGACGAACACCAGGCCTCCGTAAAGGTAAACGGCCGTGGCCAGGAGGGGGCTTAGCCATTCGAGGCCCGGGACGGGTGGGGGCCGGTAGCTTAGGAGGTTCTGAACGGGTTCGGCCAAGTAGAGGATGGGCAGGGTGAGCAGGGTCGAGACGATAAACCTGTTCCGGAACATCGCCGGGGTGTGGCCGGCGTGCCGGTCCCGGGGGTGTGCTTGGGGCGGTTGGGGCCGCTCCGTGGCCGTGGTGGTGATGGTGGGCCATAAGGATTCCCGGATTTAATGATACACCGCCTTGCCGGGTGGCCGGCTCCGGGCTTATATTTCAAAGCGATGCTGTCTGCAATCCCTGGTTCTGACCGGCTGGCCGAACTTTACCGCTACCGGGAGCTGATTTACAACCTGGTCGCCCGGGACCTGAAGGTCCGGTATAAAAACTCCGTCATCGGGGTCTTCTGGTCCCTCCTTAACCCCCTGGTGATGTCGGCCATCTTCACGTTTGTTTTCACCGTCCTTATGCCCAGCGGCCTGCCCCATTACGCCCTCTTTGTCCTGATCGGGCTGCTCGCCTGGAACTGGACGGTGGGGGCGGTGGTTGGGGGTGCCCAGAGCATCATCGCCCACGGCCACCTGGTTAAAAAGGTCTATTTCCCCACCGAGGTCCTCCCCATTTCTACCGTCGTATCCAACCTCATCAACTTCCTGCTGGCCCTCATTCCCCTCTTTCTGGTGATGCTCCTTTCCGGTATCGTCCCTGGGCCCCAGCTGGTGCTGCTGCCCCTGGCCGTCCTTACCCAGTGCCTCTTTCTGATGGGCCTGGCCCTGGGCCTTGCGGCCCTAAATGTCCCCTTCCGGGACACCGCCGCCGTGCTGGATGTGCTTATGCTGGGCTGGTTTTTTCTCACACCGGTCTTTTACCGGGTCGAGGACCTGGCCGGCGGCTGGTCCCGCCTGATGTACATCGTAAACCCCCTGGCCTCCATCATCGCCAACTACCGGGTCCTGTTATACTACAACACCTGGCCCGACCCCCTCTTCATGCTCAGGACCTTCACCCAGGCCCTGGTCGTCCTCGCCGCCGGCTACCTGGTCTTCAGCCTGCTCCGGGACCGGCTTCCGGAGGAAGTCTGATGGACGCCGTCATCTGCGAGGGGGTATCCAAGCGGTTTATCTTGAGGCCTGACCGGCCCCGCTCCTTTCAAGAGCTGTTCATCGGCGTGCTTAACCCCAGCCGGCGGGCCGGGGCCCGCCGCCTCGAGTTCTGGGCCCTCCGGGACGTTTCTTTTAACGTCCCGGCCGGGACCACCTTCGGCATCGTCGGGGAAAACGGCTCGGGAAAGAGCACCTTGCTCAAGATAATCGCCCGGATCATTAAGCCGACCGCGGGTAATGTCCGGGTTAACGGGCGGGTGGCCGCCTTGCTGGAGCTGGGGGCCGGCTTTCACCCGGAGCTTACCGGCCGGGAGAACATTTACCTTTACGGCTCCATCCTTGGGTTAAGCCGCCGGGAGGTCACCGCTTGCTTTGACGGCATTGTGGACTTCGCCGAGCTGGGGGATTTTATCGACACCCCTGTCAAACACTACTCATCAGGAATGCTGGTCCGCCTCGGGTTTGCGGTAGCCGTTCACCTGAACCCGGACATCTTAATAACCGACGAGGTGCTGGCCGTGGGCGACGAGGCCTTCCAGCATAAGTGCCTGGGGAGGATTTACGAGTTCGCCCGGGTAGGCAAGACCATTATCCTGGTAAGCCACGACTTGAACCTAGTCCGTCAGCTATGCGACCAGGCCCTCTGGCTGGACCAGGGTCGGGTTCGGGCGTTGGGCGACCCGGTCGCGGTGACCCGGGCCTACCTGGACTGGGCCAACGAGAAGGCCTTTCTGCGGGTCGGTGGTCCTGGGGCGGTCCGGAACCGGCGTTGGGGAAGCTTTGAGGTCGAGGTTACCCGGGTGGAGCTCCTGGACGGGGCCGGAAGCCCGACCTGGTTTTTCGCCACCGGCGACCCGCTGACCATCAGGATTTACTACCGGGCCCACCGGCGGGTCGAGCGGCCGGTGTTCGGGGTGGGCCTGCACCAGGGCGAATCGGTCCAAATCACCGGCCCTAACACCAAGTTTGCCGGCCTCGAAATCGACTTCATCGAGGGCGACGGGGTGGTAGAGTACCGGGTTCGGGAGCTGAACCTGACCCGCGGGGTCTACCTGGTTTCGGTGGCCGTCAGCGACCACAGCCTGACCCACCTTTACGACTACCACGACCGCCTTTACCGGTTCGAGGTCCGCCCCAGGCCGGGCCGTGAAGCGTTCGGGCCGGTGTATCTTCCGGCCGAGTGGCACCATCTTAATGGGGTCGGCGGGCCTATTCGGCCGCGGCTAGGGTACACGCCAGCTCTGCCGCCGTTTCCGGGTCCTCAACCCGGATGATGCCGGTGTCGGGCTCGCCCCGGCGGAAGAGCTCCCAGGTCTGGAGGCCGATAACCGGCTTGCCGAACTTGAGGGCAAAGGCGACCTCCGATAGGGTTCCGTAGGCGCCCCCCACCGCGATTACCGCCTGGGCCGCCCGGACGACGATGATGTTGCGGGCCTCCCCCAGGCCGGTGGGGATAGGGATGTCCACGTAAGGGTTGGCCTCTTTGGGGTCGCTTCCGGGCAGGATGCCGATGGTGGTCCCGCCGGCGGCCTTGGCACCCTTGCAGGCGGCGAGCATCACGCCCCCAAGGCCGCCGCAGATGACCGTTGCGCCCCGGCGGGCAAGCTCGGTCCCGACCCGCTCGGCCTGGGCGAAAAGTTCCGGCGGACAGTCGCCCTCGCCGATTACTGCAATCAGCATCGGAAAGCCTCCCATTGGGGATTCTGCTAGTTTAATATCAAGGCTGACGACAGTTAAGGAGGTTGAGGCCCGTGGACGGATATCCTACTATTGCCGAAGTTGTGGCCCGAGAGATCCTGGACTCCCGGGGAAACCCGACCCTGGAGGTGACGGTCAGGCTGGAGGACGGGGCCGTGGGCGTTGCCGCGGTGCCGTCGGGGGCATCCACCGGCCGCCACGAGGCCCTGGAGCTCCGGGACGGGGATAAACAGCGCTACCGGGGCTTAGGGGTCCTCCGGGCGGTGGAAAACGTCAACAAGGTGGTCGCCCGGGTCCTGGTAGGCCGGTCGCCTTTCCGCCAGGCAGAGGTCGACGCCGAGCTCATCGCCCTGGACGGCACCCCCAGCAAGAGTCTCTTGGGGGCCAACGCCATCCTTGGGGCCTCCATGGCGGTGGCCCGGGCGGCCGCTGCCTCTTTGGGCATGCCCCTTTACCGCTACCTCGGGGGCGTCGGGGCCGCCGTCCTGCCCGTGCCCCTGATGAACATCCTCAACGGCGGCCGCCACGCCGACTGGCAGTCGACGGATATCCAGGAGTTTATGGTTGTTCCCGCCGGGGCCCCCAGCTTTGCCGAGGCCCTCCGCTGGGGGGTCGAGATTTACCACGCCCTGGGCCGGATCATTAAGGACCGGGGCGGCTCCGTGGGGCTGGGGGACGAGGGGGGCTTTGTCCCCGACCTCCGGTCCAACGTGGAGGCCCTCGACCTGCTGGTGGAGGCGATAACGGCCGCCGGCTACCGGCCCGGGGAGCAGGTCTGGCTTGCCCTGGATGCGGCTGCCAGCGAGTGGTTCGCGGACGGCCGCTACCACCTGCCCAAGGAGAAGAAGACCCTCTCGGCCGAGGAGCTTATCGAGCTCTACCGGCGTTGGGTCGAGGCCTACCCGATAATCTCCGTCGAAGATGGCCTGGCCGAGGACGACTGGGCGGGGTGGCAGGCCCTGACGGCCGCCCTGGGCGACCGGGTCCAACTGGTGGGGGACGACCTGTTCGTGACCAATCCCGACCGGATCCGGGAGGGCATCAGCCGGCGGGCGGCCAACGCCGTCCTAATCAAGCCGAACCAGGTGGGCACCGTCAGCGAGACCCTGGCGGCGGTAAACTTGACGGTACAGGCCGGCTGGCGGCCCATCATTTCTCACCGGTCGGGGGAGACCGAGGACACCTTCATCGCCGACCTGGCTGTGGCCGTTAATGCCGGGCAGATCAAGGCCGGGGCTCCGGCCCGCTCGGAGCGGGTGGCGAAATACAATCGGCTACTGGCCATCGAGTTGGAGCTGGGCAAGGGAGCCCGCTTTGCCGGCCGGGAGCTCATCGGCCCCGGCCATCGCTGACATAATGTAGGGTAATTCCCTGGCGGCGGATGGCTGGCCGCAGGACCCGGCCGGGGAATTTCAACCGGCCGGCGGCCTCGGCCCAGGCCTGGGCCACCCGGTCTGGGACGTCGGTCCGGATGTCGACGAAGGCGATGACGCTGGGTCCGGCCCCGGAAAGGCAGGCCCCTAGGGCCCCGGCTTCCAGGGCGGCCCGGGTGAGGGGCTCCAGCTCCGGGATGAGGCTCCGGCGGGCCGGCTGGTGCAGCCGGTCCTCGGTGGCCGCCCGGAGAAGCTCCAGGCGGTTGCCCAAGATGGCCACGACCCAGAGGGCCGACCGGCTCAGGTTAAAAACGGCGTCGGCCAGGGGCACCGCTTCGGGCAGGAGCCGTCGGGCGGCCTCGGTGGGAACCTCCCGGTCTGGGACGAAAAGGACCACCCCCAGGTTTCGGGGGACTCGCAGGCCGACGGCCTGGGGGCAGGAGTCGGCCTCGAAGGCCAGGACGATGCCGCCCAGGACGGCGGCCGCGGCGTTGTCTGGGTGGCCTTCGATTTCGGCCGCCAGCCGCAGCAGCTCCAGGGCCTGAAAGGGACGACCGGCCACGGCGTAGGCCAGGCCGACCCCGGCCACGGTGGCGGCCGCGCTGCTGCCCAGCCCCCGTTTTAAGGGGATGTGGTTTTTAACCCGAAGGTCGAGGGGGACCCAGCCGGCCTGGAGCCGTTCGAGGGCTTGCCGATAAGCCCGGACGACCAGGTTCCCTTCGTCGGTGGGGAGCTCGGCGGCGCCCTCCCCCTGAAGGGTAATTTTAAACTTTGGGGCCGGCTTGGCCCGGACTTCCAGGGGAATATCTAGGGCGAGGGCCAGGCAGTCAAAGCCGGACCCCAAGTTGGCCGAGGTGGCCGGGACGGTCAGCCGGAGCTCCGTGGTAAGACCTCCAGGTCCAGGGCTTTAAGAATCTCGCCCAGCTCCTCCACCTGCCGGACCCGGCTTTCGAGGTCGAAACCGGGGGCCGGGTCCTTGAGGCCGCTGCCCGTCAGGACGCAGACCACCGCGGCGGCCGGGTCGGCTATCAGCCGGCGGAAGCGAACCAGGCCGGCGACGCCGGCGGCCGAGGCCGGCTCCACGAAGAGCCCCTCCAGCTCGGCCAGCAGACGGCGGGCGGCCAGGATCTCATCGTCGGTTACGGCTTCGATGATGCCGCCGGACTCATCCCGGGCCTGGAGGGCCGCCGCCCAGTTGGCCGGGTGGCCGATCTGGATGGCGCTGGCCACCGTCTCGGGGTTGGGGACCGGGTGGCCCCGGACGATGGGGGCAGCCCCGGCCGCCTGAAAGCCGGCCAGCCGGGGAAGCTTCGTGCTCCGCCCGGCGGCCAGGTATTCTTTAAAGCCGAGCCAGTAGGCGCTGATATTGCCGGCGTTGCCCACCGGCAGGAAAAGATAATCGGGGGCATCACCCAGCTCGTCGACGACCTCGAAGGCGGCCGTCTTCTGACCGGCCAGCCGGTGGGGGTTCAAAGAGTTCACCAGCCGCAGGCCGGCGTCGGTGGCCAGCCTGACGGCCGCCTCCAGGGCCCGGTCAAAGGTTGCCCGGACCTCGAAGACCTGGGCCCCATAGGCTACCGCCTGCAAAAGCTTCCCCGCCGCCACTCCCCCCGCCGGCACCAGGACCACCGCCGGCAAGCCGGCGTAGGCAGCGTAGGCGGCGGCCGAAGCGCTGGTGTTCCCCGTCGAAGCGCACACCACCCCCCGGGCCCCTTCTTCCAGGGCCTTGGCCACGGCCACGACCATCCCCCGGTCTTTAAACGAACCGGTGGGGTTGGCACCCTCGAACTTGAAGTAGAGGTTTTGGAGGCCGAGCCGCGGGCCCAGGTGGCGGGAGCGAACCAGGGGGGTAAAACCCTCCCCCAGGGTCAGCTCCGGGGTTTTGGGCCCGACGGGCAGAAATTCCCGGTAATGACGGAGCAGGCTAGGGCGGCTCATCGGCCGGCCGGGTCTCTTTGGCCCGGATGGTGAACTCACGGATCTGACGAAGCTCCCCTTGAAGACTCTGAAGGCGAAGGTTAACCAGGTTTTCAAGGAGGCCGAGGGTTGAGATGATAAGGCGGCCGTTCAGCTCCAGGGCCTGCTCCAGCTGAGTGCGGGCCCGGCTCAGTTCGGCCTCCAGGTTGCGCAGGTGGTGGGCTAGGTCCCGCTGGCCCAGCTCCACCCGGTCAATCCGTTCGGTGAGCCCCCGCAGGGCCTCTTCCTGACCCCTAGTCCATCGCTCCAGAACGTCGAAGCTGGTTCGGAGGTCCCGGAGGGTCTGGCGGGCATCATCGAACAAGGCCCAATCCTGGCGCAGGCCGTCCACCGCGTCGTTGAGCCGGCCCAGGTCCTCTGCCATGGCCTTGAGCCGGTTGGCGGTGGTTGAGTGCTCGGCCGCAAGGTCCGCCACCTGGGGCCGGAGGCCGGCCAGATCCCGCTCCAAGTTGTGGATGAGGCCCGGCAGCGTCCGAAGCTGGCCCTGGATTCGGCCGACCTCTTCGGCCCAGTTTTCCACGTTCTTAGTTATCGTCGCCACCGCTTCTTGCTGCTTGCGGTGGGCCTCGGCCAGGGCATCCAGTCGGCTGCGGGCAAGGTCGGCGGCCGCACCCAACTCGTCGAGGCGGCGCTGGAGGGCGGATAGCCCCTGTCGGAGCTGGTCGGTCTCGGTCCCATGAAGCCGCTCCAGCCGCTCCAACCGGGCGGCCAGGTCCGCCTGGGCCGTCCGGAGCTGGTCGGCCAGCTCCTGCAGGATCCGAACGGTGCCCTCAAGCTGGACTGCCTGCTCCGCCTGCTGGCGGACCGCGGCCAGCCCAACGGTCAGGTCGGAAAGCTGCCGCTGATGGGTCTGGGTTAGGCTTACAAGCTGCTCCACCTGGCGGCGGAAAACCCCGAACTGGGCCCGGAGCTCCTGCTGGTCCAGGAGGAAACGGTCCACATTGCTGTGGGGTTGGGTGGGTCCGGTGGCCATGGCTAGTCGTCGACCCGGATGTAGTTGCCCACTTCCCGGACTACGGGCAGTCGGGCGATCTCCCGCAGGGCCGCCTGAACGGCGGCCTCGTTAGCCCGATGGGTCATGATTACCAGCTCGGCGGTGAGGGCCTCTTCGTGGGCCTCCTTCTGGATGACGGAGGCTATGCTTATATAGTGCTGGCCGAAGACGCCGGCGATCTGGGCGAGAACTCCCGGCCGGTCGGCCACCTCCATCCGGATGTAATAGCGGCTCTGGATCTCGTGAATGGGCCGGATTTCCAGGTGGTTAAGCCCGAGCTCAGGGCACTCCCGGGGAACCCCCCGGGCGATGTCCCGGGCCAACTCCAGGACATCGGCGACGATGGCCGAGCTGGTGGGCAGGGTGCCGGCCCCCTGGCCGTAGAAGAGCACCCGGCCGACCAGGTCGCCCTCGACCTCGACGGCATTGAAGACGCCGTGCACCTGGGCCAGCATCCGGTGGAGGGGCACCAGGCAGGGGTGAACCCGGGCCTCGGCGATGCCGTTGGTGCATTTGGCGATGGCCAAAAGCTTTATGGTGTAGCCGAGCTCCCGGGCGTACCGGAAGTCCCGGACGGTGAGGCGGGTTATCCCCTCGTGGTAGACGGCCTCAGGGGGGATGCGGCTGCGGAAGGCGAGGCTGGCCAGGATGGCCAGCTTGAAGGCCGCGTCCCGGCCCTCGACGTCGTCGGCGGGGTCGGGTTCGGCGTAGCCGAGCTGCTGGGCCTCGGCCAGGGCCTGGACGTACTCGACCCCGTCCCGATCCATCCGGGTGATGATATAATTGGTGGTGCCGTTTATAATCGCCTTGACCCAGCGGATCTCGTTCGCCGCCAGGTCGTGTTTCAGGACGGCGACGATGGGCAGCCCCCCGCCCACACTCGCCTCATAAAGCACATCGACCCCCTTCTGCCGGGCCAGGGCCATAAGCTCGGCGCCGTGGCGGGCCATAACCACTTTGTTGGCGGTGACGACGTGCTTGCCGTTCTCAATGGCCCGCCGCAAAAAATCCAGAGCTGGCTGCTCGCCCCCGACCACCTCGACCACGATGTCGACGCTCGGGTCGTCCAGCACGTCGGCCGGGTCGGTGGTCAGCAGCTCCGAGGGAACCTCGATGGGCCGGGGCTTACGGGGATCCCGCACCAGGATCCGTTCGATTTTGAGCCGGGCGCCAATGGTCGCAGCCAGGCTGTCCGCCTTCTGGGGCAAGATGCGGGCGACCCCGCTGCCGACCGTGCCGAGGCCGAGCAGGCCGATCCGGATGGTGTCTTTGACCATAAGCTATCCTGTCCATATCGGGGCTGCTAAGGCAGTATACCTTAGCGGCGGGCTAATCTCAAGCTTTGGGAACCATCAGGCCGAGCAGCTAACTGGCAGGCCGTTTATTAAGGTGTTATAATTATTAAGAATATTCTTATCACCATGAGAGATGGTCTTCGGTTCCGCCTGGCCGGGCTGGCGGTGGGTGCGGCCTGCCTGCCCTTCACCTTGCTTTTGGTTCTGCTTTTCCCCGACCATTTCTCGACATTTGACTGGCTCTTGGTTGTCTTTATCGCCGTTGTGGCCGCCTATTTGGGAGGCTGGGTGGCGGCCGTAAGCGGCGGCCTCTTGAGCGCGCTGGCCATCGGCCTGTTGGTGAGGCCCTTCGGCATTGAAGCACCGCCCTTGACCCTGGTCCGGGCGGGGCTGGTTGTTGCCGGGGTTGGCCTGGTGGGCTACCTGGCGTTCCGACGGGAGCGGGCCGAGGCGAGGCTGCGCTTGAGCCACGAGGAGTTGGCCGACCGGGTTGAGGAGCGAACCGCAAGCCTCACCCAGGCCCTGGCCCGTCTTGAGGCGGAAGTTGACCAGCGGGAGCGGCTGGCGGCCGACCTTCGCTTCCGGGTTGCCCTGCTCAATGCCTTGATGGAGGCGATAGACTACGGCATCGTGGTGGTTTCGCCCCAGCGGGAGTGGATTTTTCTCAACCGTCAGTACGTGTCCCTGTGGAATTTGCCCCCCGACGTGGCCGCCACCCGGGCCCGGGACGACGCCCTGCCTATAATCACCGCCCAGCTTGAGGACCCGGCGGGCTTTCTGGCCACCTTAGACTACGCCTACACCCACCCCGATGCGGAGGTTCGGCAGGAGCTTCGGCTTAAGGACGGGCGGATCTTTGAAAAATATGGGGTGGCCGTTTGGGCCGAGGACGGCACCCACCTGGGAAAGGTCTGGTTTTACCGGGACGTTACGGCCCGGCGCCGGGCCGAGGCGGACCTGCAGTTTCACCAAACCCTCCTGGAGGCCCAGATGGAGGCCTCCGAGGACGGAATCGTGGTGGTGTCGCCGGACCGGAGGTGGCTCCTATTTAACCGGCGCTTTGCGGAGCTTTGGCGATTGCCCGAGGAGGTTATCCGAACCCGGTCCCGGGAGCAGGGCCTGCCCATCATCCTGGGGCAGCTGGAGAATGAGGCCGAAATTAGGGCCCTGCTTGACTGGATCTACGAGGAGCCCGCGGAGACCCACCGGGGCCACATGTTTTTAAAGGACGGCCGGGTCGTGCAGTTTTACACCGCCCCGGTTCGGGACCAGGCGGGCAATTACTATGCCCGGGTCTGGTTTTACCGGGATATTACCGAACTTCATCGGGCCCAGGAGGACCTGCGCCGGAGCGGGCTCCGGTTCCAGGCCCTGATTGAACGGGCGTCGGACCTGGTCATCGTTACGGACGGCCGGGGCGTGGTCACCTATGCCGGCCCGTCGGTCAGTCGGGTTCTGGGCTACGAGCCTGCCGAGCTGGTGGGTAGGCTGGGGGCGCGGTTCGTTCACCCGGAGGACCGGCCCAAGGCCGTTGAGTTCTTTCGGGCCGCTGCGGCCGAAGGCAGTAGTTTGAGCCGCAGCATCCAGCTCCGGATTGTAAGCAAGGATGGGCAGGCTCGGGTTATCGACTGGCTGGTGACTAACCTGCTGAACGACCCGGCTATAAACGGGATAGTCCTTAACGGCCGGGACGTCACCGACCGGGTGGCTATAGAGGAACAGCTCCGGCAGGCCAACGCCCAGTTGCAGGCCACCATTCGGCTCCTGGAGCGGCGGAACGAAGAGTACCGCTTCTTCGCCGAGATGGGGGAACTGCTCCGGTCCTGCCAAACCCTTGAGGAAGCCTACCAAGTAATCGCCAACTTTGGGCGCTGGCTTTTTCCCTCGGGGAACGGCCAGCTTTACATGGTTAACCCGTCCCGGAACCTGGTCGAGGCCGTAGCTGGCTGGGGTACCGGCCAGCCGAGCCAGGATTTGCTGGTCTTTGCGCCCGACGACTGCTGGGCCTTGCGCCGGGGGCGGCTGCACGTGGTGGACCAGTCGGGGGTCGCGGTGGCCTGCCAGCACGTGGGTTCGGGGACGGCCGGGGCCTATATCTGCGTGCCCCTGGTGGGTCGGAGCGAGCCCTTAGGGCTCCTTCACATCCGCCTGGACGACCCGGTCGTGGACGAGGACCGACGCCGGGTGGCCTTCGAGCTGGCCCAGTATGCCGCCCTCGGCCTCGCCGGTTTGAAGATGCAGGAGATGCTGCGCAACCAGGCGATCCGGGATCCCCTAACCGGTCTTTTCAACCGCCGCTATATGGAGGAGTCCCTCGAGCGGGAGATCCGGCGGGCCATCCGTCACCACAGCTCAGTCGGGGTTATCATGCTGGACATCGACCATTTCAAGCAATTTAACGACACCTATGGCCACACCGCCGGGGACGCCCTTTTGCAGGCCCTGGGCCGGCTGCTCCAAAACAGCATCCGGGCCGAAGACATCGCCTGCCGGTACGGGGGTGAGGAGTTCGTCCTGGTCCTGCCCGACGCCGGTCTAGAGGACACCTACCGGCGGGCCGAGCAGATCCGGCTGCGCATTCGGGAGCTGACCCTGGAGCACCACGGACAATTATTGGCCCCGGTTACGGTCTCGGCAGGGGTTGCGGCCGCCCCCGACGACGGAGATAGCGTTGAGGTCTTGATCTCGGCCGTCGACCTGGCCCTCTACCAGGCCAAGGCTCGGGGTCGGGACTGCGTGGCGGTGGCTTCCCAACGGGAAGGCTCGGGCTGGGCGTAGCTCATCAGCCTTCCTCTTCGTAGTAGCCCCCGTCCAGTTCCTCCCGGCGCCGGCGGTACCAGTAGACCCAGCCGAGGGCCAGGGCGAAGAACCCCAACGTCAGGCCGGTCCCGAGCAGAAGGGGGCCCAGGCAGCTCAGGAGGTTCAGGCCTGTGGGGTTGGGGGGGCGG
>PSKS01000123.1:0-2613 GCA_040289115.1 Chloroflexota bacterium | reverse complement strand
CCCCGACCCCCGACACCACTGGCCGCCCCGGCACCACAACTGCCCGTCCCGGCTAGGCCTACTCCGGTACCCGTCGAGACGCCGACTCCGGAGGCCCCGACCCCAACCCCGCTGCCCACCCTGACCCCCAGCCCAACGCCGACCCTAACCCCGACGCCCACCCCGACACCGGCCGGATGCGCCGGCGACGAAACCTTCGCCATAACCCCGCTGAGCCCACGGGCGGGCGACACCCTAACCGTGACCATTAGTTCGGCCCGGGCCCACGTTAACGTCGCCCTGCAGAGCGAGGTTCAGCTCCAGTTTCTGGGAGCCGAAGCCACGGGCACCGGCTACCGCTGGCGCTGGAGTGGAACCGTGGCCCAGTCGGGCCGGTATAATTTCACGTTTTATGTTAACTTCAACCAACCGTGTCTTACGGCGACGGTGGACGTTCTGGCCGCCGCCACGCCGACTCCAACCCCGAGCCCCACACCCCTGCCGGCGGGCCAGCCCGGCCCGGCAGCCCCGGTAGTCCGGGCCATTTCGCCCACCTCGGGCACGGTGGGGACGTCCGTAAGCCTGACGGGGGCCAACTTCGGGGCATCCCGCGGGAACTCCTTCGTCACCTTCGGCGGGGTTCAGGCCACGGAGTATGCGGCCTGGCAGGATAATCTCATCGTTGTTACCGTACCAGGCGGGGTGCGGACGGGGGATGCCGTTGTCGAAGTAATCGTTTGGGTGCGAAAGGACAGCCAGCTCCTTAAGAGCAACGCCGTCTACTTCCGGGTCAGGTGAACCGGAGGAGGTTTAGCCGATGGCAAGGTATATCGACATCTTGAGGTCCGTTAACATCTTTGCCGGCCTCTCCGAGGACGAGCTGGAGCAGATCGGCGAGTATATCACGGAGCAGGACCTGCCCAGGGGGGCCGTCCTCTACGAGCAGGGGGAGCCTGGCGACGCCCTCTACATCGTCCGGGCCGGCCGACTCAAGGCCGCCGTCTCGGATGCCGCCGGCCGGGAGCGGGTGTTGGCGCTGTACGGGCCGGGCGACTTTTTCGGCGAGCTGGCTCTTATAAGCTCCCAGCCCCGCACCGCAACCGTGACCGCCGTTACCGACTGCAACCTGCTGGTCCTCAAGCGGGAGGACTTCGAGAAGTTCCTGGCCAACAACCTGCAGGCGATGCGGCGGGTCATCGGGGTCATAACCGAGCGGCAGACCATGCCACCGACCGCCAGCCTGGGCCAGGAGGAACGGCGCACGGTTGAGCTGGGGAAAGTGCTGGCCGTCTTCAGCCCCAAGGGTGGAGTCGGCCGGACCACCATCGCCTTAAACCTTTCCCTGGCCATCGTCCAGCTGAGCGACCGGCGGGTGGTCCTGGTGGACGGCAGTCTCACCTTTGGGGACGTCGCCGTCATGCTCAACTTGCCCCCGACCCGCACCATCTCCGACCTTATCCCTTACGCCAACCGGCTCGACGAAGACCTGGTCAACACGATCCTGGCAGCCCACCCCAGCGGGTTGCGGGTCCTGCTAGCTCCCCCCAAGCCCGAGCTGGCAGACCTGGTGACGCCGGAGCATATGAGCCTGATCCTGGCCCGCCTTCGCGAGCTGTTTGATTACGTGGTGGTCGACACGATGACAACCCTTAACGACATTACTTTAGCCATTTTGGACGCGGCCGACAAGGTGCTGGTGGTAACCACCCCCGAAATACCGGCCATTAAAAATGTCCGGACCTTCCTGGATACGACGGCCGCCCTAGGTTACCCCCCGGATAAAATCGAGCTAATCCTGAATCGGGCCGACGCCTCCCCCGGGATCGACGTAGGCGAAATCGAAGCCACCCTCGGCCGGCGGTTTACGGCCCGCATAAACAGCGGCGGCCTCCGGGTGGTGGAAGCTGCCAACCGTGGCACCCCAGTGGTCCTGGCGGACCCGGGGGGTGAGGTCGCCCAGGGGATTTACAATCTGGTCAAGGCCCTCGTTCCCGAGGCCACCCGGACCCCTCCGCCTCCGGCGCGGACGCGGGCGCGCCGAGCCCCCGCCGAGGCCCCCCTTGTCCCCGACGTCGAGGACCTGGTCTTGGGTTGGGGCCTTACGGTGGTCAGCACCGTGATGCCCGCCTTCGTGGGTGCCCTCTTGGGCCTGATGCTTACGGCGGTGCAGGTAATCCCTCCCGAATCAGGGTTTGGTAATACCCTGGTAAATTTGGGACTCTGGGTCGGGGTGATGGCCGGGTCCTTTTTGCTGGTGATGTCCCGGGGGCCGGAAAATATCACCCTGGCGGCCGGGGCCCTTGTCGGGTTGGGCTACGGGGCACTGGTGGGGATGTCGCTGCTGGCGACGCGGATGGCTGCAGGGGTAACAGTGGCCAATTACCCCCTCGCCCTCATCCCAGCGATGCTATTTTATGCGCTGCTGGGGACCGCGGGTGCGGCTCTGGGCTGGCTGACCCGCGGCCGCCGGCCCGCACTGCGGGTGCGGCGACCTCCGGCTGCCCCGACCGGGCCCGAGGTGGGGCCGCGGGCGGTAGGCGGCTAAAAGCGGAAGGTCCCGGAAGCTTCCGGGACCTTCCAGGGCCCGTTTTGCGAGGAGTCTAAGTTACCTGGCCGAATTTGTCGGCTCGGCGG
>PSKS01000122.1:0-2710 GCA_040289115.1 Chloroflexota bacterium | reverse complement strand
TTACAGTAGGGGCCCGCCATGCCGCTGGTCAAGTCCACAACCCGGACGTCCGCAAGGGGCCCTAAACGGTCCGGATTCGCGGCAGTATTCCCCGGCGCTGCAGCCACGGGATCACCCCCTCCGGCATCAGGAGTACCAGGGCAACCAGTACGACCCCAAAAATGAGCAGGTGGTAGGTAAGAAAGCGGGACCAGATAAGCTCCGAGACCACAGTGAAGAAGGCAGCTCCCAAGAGCGGGCCCAGCAGGGTACCAAAACCGCCGAAAAGGAGCATCACCAGCGGCCTGATGGTGTATGTAACGTCGTAAACGATACTGGGGTCGATGTATGTAAGATACATAGCCAGGAGGGCACCAGCCAACCCGGCGATGGTTCCGCTTATGATAAAGGCGAGGAGCTTCCACAGGCCGGTGGGGATCCCGAGGACCTCGGCGGCCAGCTCATCCTCCCGGATGGCCAGGAGCTGAAGGCCGAACTTGCTTAGAAGCAGCCCCGTCATGACGGCCAAGCTGAGCAGGCACAGCCCCATCATAAGGTAGTACTGGCCGGTGAGGCCGACGCCGGTGAGAATCAGGATGCCGCCGGCGGCGTTGGTCAGGTCCTGCAAGTACTCGCTGGCCGTAAGCACCCGGAGGGCCCCGGCCACCCCCAAGGTGGCTATCGCAAAGTAAATACCCCGGACCCGCAACAGCGGCAATCCCACCAGTAGGCTAAAGCAGGCCGAGACGGCGGCCGCCGTCAGCACCCCTACCGGCCAGGGTTGTTGGTATTTGGCCACCGTAATGGCAAAGGCATAGGCCCCAAGGCCCAGGAAACCGCTGTAACCAAAGTTAACGTAGCCCGTAAGCCCGGTAAAAACGTTCAGGCCGAGGGCCAAGGTTGCAAAGAGCAGAACCCGGAAGGTCAGGTTGACCACATAAGGCGAGGTGAACAGGGGCAATCCAGCCAGCAGGGCCAGAACGGCCGCGGCCACCAGGCCGGCCGCAAGCAAGGCCCGAGTATTTACTGCTAGCTTTGGCGCAGCTTGGCCCTTTTCTGCCAGCCTCATCGCTCGCCGGCTCCGGCACCAAAAAGTCCCTGGGGCCTGATGAGCAGGAGCCCCAGCAAGAGGATGAAGGCGGTGAAAAGGGAAAGTTGGGTGGTAAGATACCGGGCAGTGACCACCTGGGCCAACCCGAGGATGATGCCGCCGAGAAAGGCACCCCCAACGCTGCCCATGCCGCCCAGGACGACGATGGCGAAGAGGGTTATGATCAGATTCTGGCCAACGCTGGGGAACAGGCTATAGTTAATGGCCCAGACGGTGCCGGCCAGGCCGGCCAGCGCCGACCCCAACCCGAAGCTCACCAACCTCACCTGGCGGCAGTCGATGCCACAGGCTAGGGCCAGGTCCTCGTTCTGGGCGGTGGCTCGGACAGCCTTGCCCAGCGGGTGGTATTTCAGAAAAAGAAAGAGGCCCGCCCCAACTCCCAGCCCAAGGACCAGGGTCAGCAGGTTATTTTGCGCGTAAGAGGCCCCAAGCACTGAGACCGGCTCCTGGAGGTAGACGATGCTGCGCAGGGTGGTAGTGAAAAGTCCGCGGGCTAGGTCCACCAAGATGAGTGACAGTCCGAAGGTCAGAAGGAGGGAGCTCATCTCCGGTTGGCCCACGACCCGCTCCAGAATAAAGCGCTGAAGCAGTACCCCGAAAAGGGCCATAAGAAGGGCGGCGACCCCCATGGCCAGCAGGGGGTGAAATCCGGCCGCGGACCAGAGCATGTAAGCGATGTAGCCCCCGAGCATGATAAGTTCGCCGTGGGCGGCATTTACTACCCGCATCACCCCGAAGATGAGGGCAAGGCCGGAGGCCGCCACGGCGTAAATTATTCCTAGGAAGAGGCTGCGAAGCAGGATCTCGGCCGCCTCGGTCATCGCCGCCTCAGGCCGTGCAGGGCTCTTTCACCGTCGCATACTGTTCGGGCCAGAGCACCTCCAGTTTCATGGAACCAGTGCGGGGCTCCTTTTGCCACTGGATGGTGTATGAGCCAGCACCGACCTGCATTCCCGCATCGGCGCCCCACGCGACTACCTCGTACGGCCCGAACACCGTCGCCGTCTTGGTATTGAAGATGTAATCCCGGACGAAGGCCTTATCGACTTTGCCGGTCCGGTCCAGCGAGGCCTTAATTGCCTCGGCCAGAAGCTCCACACCGCCGAAGGCGGTGGCGGCCCGGTAATCGGGCTCCGCCCCGTACTTGGCGCGGAACCGGCTCACAAACTCCTCGTTGGTGGCGATGAACCCCTTCGTCTTGAGGATCGGGAGCCAGTTGGCGCTCCCCATGACGCAGTGGGCCAAATCCCCAACCGACTTAATGTAGTCCTCGGTGACCACCGTGAAGCCCAGGTACTTGTAGCGGGGCTGGTAGCCCACGGCGCTCATGGCCTTGGTGAGGTTCACCGCGTCCTGGAAATACCCGTTCATGACGAAAAGGTCTGCGTTAGTCGCCTTCGCCTTACTCGCCAAGACGTTGAAGTCTACCTGATCAGGCTCGTAGCGCTCGAAGAGGACCAGGCTTATCCCAGCCTGAGTGAGCAGGCCCCGGTCAGTCTCGGCACCCTGCACGGTCGAGGGCGTGTTGGCGTAAACGTAGGCTACCGACTTTATGCCCAGGCGCTTGGCTAGCTCGACGAGGCCGACATTGTACCGTTCCACAGGCGTTATGAGCTGGGT
>PSKS01000121.1:0-2755 GCA_040289115.1 Chloroflexota bacterium | reverse complement strand
CCGGTCGACCCTGGATGAGGAGACCCGCAAGCAGGTCTATTCCCGGGCCCAGCAGATCATCCGGGATGAGGCCCCGGCCATCTTTATGTGGGGCTTTCACCAGCTCTGGGCGGCCAAACCAGCCTAAAGCAAGAGGGCCTCAAACAGGTCGGGGAGCCGGAATTGAACGGGGTCCCTAGGACCAAAGTCGGTCGCGCCCCGGAGCAGCACCGGGAATCCCACGTCCACAAGGAGGGTCCCCTCGGTACCGACCTCGGTCACCACCCCGGCCAGCCGGGCGCCCCGGCCCACCCGCCGCCGTTCGGCGGCCGGGCCGGTGGGAGCCTCGGACGCCGGCAGCAGGGGGTGGGAACGCTCGACCCGGCCTGGCCGGGCAACTTCGGCGGGGCTGGCCCGTAGCAAAACCGAAAAATGGTCTAGGAGCCGATGGGGCTTTTCCCGCAGGACGTTCCCCACATCCACCGCCTCGATATCCACAAAGGTCAGGGGCCGGCTTGGGTGCCAGGAGGCCTCGTGGTGGAGCCTGAGGGTCATCAGAATCCGGCCGTCCTCCGACCAGGCCCCCACCAGCATGCCCCGGGCCGCTCGCAGCCGCCAGACTTCGATAAACAGCAGGTCTTCCCAGTCGTACCCCAAGGCGTCCCGCCGGAGGTCCGTTATTCAGAATACTCCTGGGTTGAAAAGAGTCGGCGCATCGATTCTAAATACTGGCGTTTCGTAAGCTTCGGCCTTGAATTTGCCTTAACCTGGCGGGCCAGGACCGCCCCGTCGGCCAACAGGTCGACCACCGTCATGGCCATCGCCTTGGCCGGAATAACGTAGGCGAGCTCCGGGTCCCCCACCCGAAAATCCGCCCCGTGAATCTGCCCCACCGAGCCGCTAGCGCTGGGGTGGAGCACGGGCAGAATATGGGAAAGGTCCCCGGCGTCGGTCGAGGCTTGGGTCGGCGGCAGGTCCCGATAGCCCTCCTCTCCAACAAGCTGGACGGCATTGGCCTTAAAAATCCGCACCAGGTCCGGGTTCTGCTCCAGGGGCAGATATCCGGGCATGGTTTCGATAACCACCTTGGCACCCACGGCCAGCGCCCCAGCCCGCAGACAGCGGTCCACCTTCCGGTTGGCATCCTCAAGGGCCTCAAGATTAAGGGCCCGGACGAAAGTCTCCATCCGAACGTCGGCCGGGACGATGTTTACTACGTCACCCCCCTTGGTAATAATGGGGTGAACCCGGACGGTGTCCTTCTCCTGGAAGGTCTCCCGGTTGGCGTGAATGGCGCTCAAGGCCAGCATGGCCGCATTGAGGGCATTTACGCCCCGGTGGGGGGCCGCCCCGGCGTGGCTAGCCCGGCCGATGAACCGGACAGACTTGGCCACCATGCCGTTGCTGCCAGCTGTAACCCCCAGCCGGAAGGAGGTATCGGTGCTGCTGTGGGTAAGCATAGCCATATCGATGTCGTCGAAGGCGCCCAGCCGGATAAGTTCCGGCTTGCCCCCCAGAAACTCGACCTTGCCCAGTCGTCGAAGCTCCAGCCGCTCCTGAATCTCGATGTACTCTTCGGCCGGGACGCCGAAGAGCACTACTCGCCCGGCCAGGTAACGGTAAACCCCCGAACGGATGAGGCCGAGGCCGACCCCCAGCATGTTGGCCACCTGGGCGTGGTGGCCGCATGCGTGGGCGGCCCCGGTTCGGGGGTCGGCAGCGATGTGGTCGGGGATGACGAGGGAATCCAGTTCACCGAGAACGGCCACCGTCGGCCCGTCGGCGCCGCCCCGGATTTCGCCCCGGACGCCGGTGATAGCCAGGCCGGTCTGGAAGGGAATCCCCCAAGAGGCGAAGTGGTCGGCGACAATGCCGGCCGTCCGGAACTCCTTAAAACCGGGCTCTGGGTGGCGGTAGATATCCTCCCCGATGCGGATAATCTCATCCCGGGCGCCATCGATGGCGTCACAGACGGCCCGCTTAAGCTCCTCCCGCGTCGGCATGGGTATTAACCTCCCCTCCGAGTTTAAGGGCCCTGGCCACGGCCGCCACCCGCTCCCCCAGGGTCTCGGCCTGGGCCAGGTCATCGGGGGTAACCTCCCCCGAGGCGGCGGCGCCGTAATAAGAGCCGGAGACCCGCATCCGCTCGCTCCAGGGCAGGCCCACGATTATAACCCCGTGGGCCAGCAGAAAATGCAAAAGCGACCAGAGGGTGAACTCCACCCCGGCATTTCGGGACCAAGCGCTGGTAAAGGCCGCCCCAACCTTGCCCACCAGGGGGTTTTCCTCCCAAAACACCCCCGTGCCGTCCAGCCACCCCTTAAACTCCCCCGTTGGCCCATTCCAGTTGGGGCACCCAAGGACTATCCCATCGGCGGCTGCCAGGGCTTCGGGGCCGACCTCGTCAATGGTCCGGACTTCCACGGCCGTGCCGGCTACCCGCCCAGCCCCCCGGCCCACGGCCTCGGCCAGGGGCCGCATCATCCGGCCGCGGTCCTGAAAAACCACCATCACCTTTACGTAAACTTCCGACCTTGACACCGTGGGTTCCCGCTATTTTAAAATAAGCGAACGGTTTTGGTGGTCGACCAAACGGGATTGCCCGTGGAACAATTCTACACGCTGGACCGACCACCGGACCAGCAAATGGCCCGGAAAACTTCTGTAAGGAGGGCGCGGTGATACTTTCTGGGAAGCTAAGTCGGCGGGAGTTCCTTGGGGCCGGCCTGGGGCTCGGAGTCATGGCCGTCTTTGGGTGTAGTCCGGGGCCGGCCCA
>PSKS01000036.1:9239-24722 GCA_040289115.1 Chloroflexota bacterium | reverse complement strand
CCCTGCCGGGACGCCGGCGTCCCGGCCCGGGTCAACCGGGTAGGGTCGATGCTCACGGTCTTCTTTACGGCCGATGAGGTGACAGATTATGAGTCGGCCCGCCGGGCCGATACGGGTCGCTACAGCCGCTTCTTCCACGGTATGCTTGAACAGGGGGTGTTTTTGCCGCCTTCCCAGTTCGAGGCGATGTTTGTTTCCCTGGCCCACACCGAGGCCGACATCGACCTTACTGTCGAGGCGGCCCGCCAAGTCCTGAAAGACCTTAAAGCCGCTGAGGAGAAGTAGCCGCCGGTGGCAACCGAAAAAAACGTCCCGGTCAAAGGCGGTTTGCCCGTAGTCCGAACCCTGAGCCTGCTCGGCGTTATCGCCGCTTACCTGGTCAGTGTGGTGGGGGGCATTGTGCGGGTTACGGGTTCGGGCCTGGGCTGTCCCGACTGGCCCCTCTGCCACGGCTCGATTATCCCACCCCTGGACCTCCCCACCTGGCTTGAGTATTCCCACCGGCTGGCGTCGACGGTTCTGGTCGTCATTATCCTCTCGCTGGTGGGCCTCGGCTACCGGCATTACCGGGCCCACCCCTGGGTCTGGCGGCCCATTCTGCTTAGCCTGGTGCTGCTGGTGGTTCAGGCCGGCCTGGGCGGGGCCACCGTCTTGACAGAACTGCATCCTTTAATCGCCGCCTTCCACCTGGGCAACGCTATGCTCCTGCTGGCGGTGATGATTTTCATCGCCGTCCAGGTTCACCGGACCGAGTACGGGGCAGTGGACCTTCCCGGTCGGAAGTTAGTTTGGGGGACGGTGGGCGCCACCTACCTGTCGATCCTGCTGGGGGCCTGGGTGACTCGGGCCCGGGCGATGCTGGCCTGCGGTACCTGGCCGTTATGTGACCCGGCCCTGGTTCTTTCGGATTTCCCGGCGGCCATCAATTTCAGCCACCGGCTGGCGGTCCTGATCGCCGGCCTGCACCTGCTGGCCGCGGGCCCAACCCTGTTGAGGCAAACGGGTCGGATTCGGACGGTTTACCTGCTGGCGGTAGGTATCTTCGGGGCCCAGGTGCTGGTGGGGGGCCTGGCCTTGATTTACCTGATGCCGCCCTTCCTGCGGGGTCTTCACCTGGCTTTGGCCGGGGCATCCTGGGCGGCCATCTTCTACCTGGGTCTTTTGATCTGGCAGCCAGCCTGGCCCGAGGTAACCCAGCCCGCCGGGGCAGCCGCTGGGAGGGGTCGTTCGCCGGGCTTGGTAAACTACCTGATGCTGACCAAGCCTTGGATTACGGCCCTGCTCCTGGTGACCATGGTAAGCGGGATGCTAATAGCGGCCCGGGGCCTGCCGCCCCTGCCGGTCCTTCTGTGGTCGCTGATTGGGGGCTTTTGCGCGGCTGGGGGGGCCAACTCCCTGAACAACTACTTTGACCGGGATATTGACCGGGTGATGGTCCGGACCCGGCGGCGGCCGCTGCCGGCCGGGCGGCTGGTGCCCGAGGCGGCCCTGGTCTTCGGCCTGGTATTGCTGGGTCTTTCGGCGTTAATCTTTGTCGTCTTTGTAAACCTGTTAAGCGCGGCACTGGCCCTGGCCGGGGCCTTTTACTACGTGGTGGTCTATACCCTCATCCTCAAGCGCCGCTCGCCCCACAACATCGTCATTGGGGGCGCAGCTGGGTCCTTCCCACCACTGGTCGGTTGGGCCGCCGTCACGGGGGGCCTGGACCTGATCCCCTTTTACCTGGCGGCCATTATCTTTCTGTGGACCCCGCCCCATACCTGGGCCCTCACCCTGGTGGTGGAGCGGGACTACGAAGCTGTCGGGGTACCAATGCTCCCGGTGGCAGCCGGGGAGGCCGAAACCCGCCGGCAGATCTGGCTTTACTCACTAATCCTTACGGCTTTCACCGGCTTGCCCATCGTGACGGGGTCCTTTGGGCCGGTCTACGCCCTGGCCGCCCTTCTCCTTGGCCTGGGCCTGCTTCGCCTCACCTATCACCTCATCAGCGACCCTTCCCGCAACGTGGCCTGGCGGCTTTACCGGTACTCTAACTGGTACCTGTTGGGCCTGTGCCTGGCGATGCTGGTCGACCGCGTCGGCCTGGGCTGGCTTCAGCTCTGAGGCGGCGGCCCGCCAGCACCGTCTTGCTGGCCCTGCTGGCCATCCTGGTTTTGGCCTCGGCTACACTGGCTGCCTTCCTGCGGCGGCAGAGCGACCTGGGGCCTGCCCAACTGATGGAAGGTTATTCGGGCTGGCCGGCCTTCGGCGACAATGACCTGCCCGTCTACGTCGAACCCGGGGCATCGGAGCTGGTGACCATCAACGGGGAGGCCATCGGCTGGGGCTGGTGGGTTTACCCGCCGGGGGAGCTCCGGTTCCACCGCCCGGCCGGGGCCACCGGCCTGCGGGTGGTGGTGGGGGTCGGCTGGCCGGAGAACTTGTTCGGGCCGTATGACCCGGAGGTTTTGCAGGCCAACGGCCTCATCTTCCGGGTATTTGCCGGGAACCGGGAGGTGGGGGCGGTGGGGCCCCTGTCACTCGGCGAGGTTCGGACCATCGATACCCCGGTTCCGGCCTCGGTGGAGGTGCGGGTAACGGCCGAAGCGGTGGACCCCGACCGGCCCCGGCCCTGGGCGGCGGTGGCCGAGGCCCACTTTTGGCGTGCCTCGTGGCTTAGCCTGGTCCGCTGGCTCGGCCTGGGACGGCTCCGACAATTCATCCCCAACCCCGGGCCCCAGCCTAATCAGACCGAGGGGCCGCCCGCCTGGACCCTGGAGCTGGCCAGTGGCCCCAGTCGGCTCGGGGTGGCCTGCGAGGGCCGAGGCCGGGCCGCCTTTGGCCTCGCCCTGGGGGGTCGGCAGATTCTGGTGAGCCGCCTGCCCTTCGCCGACCCAGAAGATGAGCCGGTCTGCCAGGCCCTGGTAGATGGGATTGAGGTGACCTTTTCCCAAACCGGGGCTAAGGTCACCTTCCGTCCGGCCGGCTCCAGGGCGTTCGTCTATTCGGTTACAGCTCCCGGCCCCGTGACCGAGCTCTGGCCCGTTGCCGGCTGGGTGAGCCTTAGGGGTATGTTGGAGGTGCTAACCGACAACAGCCGGCCGGCCCAAAGGCGCATCCGGGCCGACGGCTGGGCGCGGCGCCTCGAGGCCGGGGCGGCCCGGCCGGTCCTCCTCCGAAACGGGGATGGCGAAGGCTTACTTCTGGCAAGCCCGGATGCTACCGACCTTCCCCTGGAGATCGTCGCCCGCCGGTCGCAGGCCGAGGGGTTTGAGCTCAGGCTGGGTCGCCGGTGGCGGCCGGTGATGGCCGGTCCCGAGGCCACCTTAGAGTCCATAAGCCTGTGGCTCGAGCCGTTACCCGCCCCTGAGGGGCTCTGGCCTTCCCGGGCCGTTGCCAGTTTTCTCGACGAGTTCGGGCGCCGGCCGCCTCTGCCCGACTGGTACGAGCTGGAGTTCGAGCCCTGGTATGTCTATTGGCTGGAGATAGACCAGGCGAAGCTTTTGGGCCAGCTGGAGCTGGTGCGCCGTTATTTCGGGGACCTGGGCCGCTGGTTTGTGACCCTGGATGCCGGTTGGTATCTGAGCGGGGAGAAGCCCGGCGACTGGGAGGTGGACCTGGATAAGTTCCCCGGGGGGCTTGAGCACCTCGGCCGGGAGCTTCGCCAGCTGGGCATTCCCGCCGTGCTCTACTTTACCGCCCCCCTCCTTGATGACCGGGTGGAGCCGGGCAACTGGCTTAACTTGGCCGGCTTTATCGACCGTTTTGCCGAGCTGGTAATTCCCCTTCGCCGCTTTGAAACCCACACAACTTATCTTTACGACTTTGCCAGTCCCGCCCTCCGCCAGGTGCTGGAAACCACCATCTCCCGCCACCTGGAAAGCCTCGGGGCGGTGGGGATGTTCCTGGACGGGCTGATGGACGGCGACCGGGAGGTCACCCTGGCCTGGGCGGGGGGACTGCTGGGGCCAATACCCCGGCCGGTGGTCCCCCGCCAGGCCATTTTGGAGTCGGCCGACCGGATGCTGGGCCCGGATTCAGGGCGGATGATTCACGGCTGGGCCCTTCCGGGGGCTCTGCCCAATCCTGTGGACCGGCGCCCCAGCTCCAACCTCTTCGGCGACTCGTACCCGGCCTGGAACCACCCTTACCCCTGGGGTGGCCTCTGGGAGCATTTCGACTACGCCCTATTCCAGCGGCTCCTGCTGGGGGAGCAGCCGAACATGGGGTCGGTCCGGATTCTCCCCGGTGAGGCCGGGGTGGACGACGCTCAGTTCGAGCTGGCCATTCGCTGGCTCGAGGCAGCCATCTTAGCCGACGCCCAGGTCTCATTAAGCTTCGACCTGAGCCTGCTGGACGGCTGGCCTTTCCGGTGGCTGAGCCAGCTCCGGTCCCGGCTGTTGCAGGTGCGGCCGGGGCGGGGTCAGGTGGAGGGGGGACCCTGGCCGGTCGGCGACCGGGTTCGGTGGGTTTGGAACCACCGGGGCGAGGTGAGCTTCCTGGGGGTGCTGGGGAGCCGGCCGGAAGGGGGGCGAGAGATCCGGGAGGTGCCCCTCCCAGCCGTGGGGCTGGCCTACTATGAGCCGTTCACCGGCCGGGGTGGGGTGGCCGGGGAGAGCCTGGCGGTGGTTGTGGAGGCCAACCGGTTCCGGATGCTGGTTCTCCGGCCGGATGCCGGACCCCTCTGGGCGGACGTCCCCTGGGCGTGGCTGGGGCCCGACGAGGTCGTCCTCACCGGTCCGGGGTCAGACCAGCCGGTCGCCGCGGCCGAGGTCGTCCTCTACCTACCAGGTCCAGCCCGGGCCTATGACGTGGCGGTCGGCCCCCAGCTTACCCGGGTACCGTCGGGGGTGGTGCGCTGCCGGATTCAGACTCCCCAGCCCGGCCTGCGGGTCGGCTGGGCCCCGGCCGATGGCCCGGGCGCGCCGGAGCGGGGCCCGACGCGGCCTTGCCGGCCCACGCCTCCCCTCGAGCCGGCGCCACCACCCTCGGTGACCCCGCCAGACATGCCCCGGGGCCGGTAGACTGGCTCAGAATGGGAGGCTGCGCAGGAACCGGAGGGCGTTCTCGTAGGCGATGGCCGCAACCCTGAGCATGAAGAAGGCCGTTAGCACCGGCCGGAAGTTGCCGGATAAAAAGCCCCAGAATGGGATCACCATGGACGCCACCAGGAGAACGAGGCCCCCAAGGGTTGCCCAGCCGCCGCCCTGCCCCCGGATCAGGGTCAAGACGCCCCAGATGACCAGACCCAGTGAGAGAAGCCCGAGACCAAGGGTCTTGTACTCGACCGGAATCGTTTCCCACGACCAGTACACGCTATTTTATACACCGAACCGGCCGGCCTTTCACGGGCCGGCCCGCCGGCGCGGCAGCAGGCCCCCTATTCCGCCGGCGTTGAAGGCCCGTACCCAACGGCGGACGGTGGGCGCTGAAACCCCAAGGGCCTCGGCCACCTCCCGGATGCTCAGGCCCTCCCGGGCCGCCAGGATAATGGCCCGGGCCCGCCGGGCCAGGACCGGGTTTGAGTGGTCTAAAAGCAGGTAAAGCTCGTCCTCTTCGGTGGGGAGAAGTTGGCGGACGACGAGGCGCCCCATAAATTAGTCGGGCAAGGCCTCGGCGATAAGCTCGATGGGGTGTCGGACCAAAATTTCCCAACCCCGCGCCCGGACCCCGGCCCGCAACTGAAGTAGGCAGCCAGGGTTGGCGGCCAACACCTCGTCGGGCCGCAGTGGCTCCAACCGGTCGAGCTTTTCGCTAAGGAGTCGGGCCGACATCTCGGGCCGCTCCAGGCCATAGATGCCGGCCGCCCCGCAGCATCGGTTAGCGTCGGGCGGCACGACCACCTCCAGCCCCGGCACCAGGCCCAGAAGCCTGCGGGTCACCTCGCCGAGCCGCTGGGCGTGGACCAGGTGACACGGGTTTTCCACGGCTACCCGTCGTCGGATGGCCCGGAGCCCCAGCGGCCGGGAGGCAACCAGGAGGACCTCATGGATGTCCCGGACCCGGCGGCCGAACTCGGTTGCGGCCTCGGCCAGTGGGGTCCCGGCCAGAAGGTCGGGGTACTCTTTGAGGGTCGAGCCGCACCCGGCCGAGTTGGTGACGATAACGTCGGGGCCGTAGCTTAGGACCGTCCGGATGAGGTCGGCGGCAAGCCTTCGGCCAGCCTCCGGCCGGCCGTTGTGAAAATGGAGGGCTCCGCAGCACCATTGCTCCCCAGGGATGAGCACCTCATAGCCGGCGGCTGCCAGCGCCCGGGCCGTGGCCAGGTGGGCTGCCCGGAACCAGAAGGCCATAACGCACCCCGTCAGAAGGACGGCTCGCCCCACCACCGGTGGCCAGGCCTCCACCCGCTCGGGAAGGGCGGTTCCATCCGCCCCGTCCCCGAACAGTGCAGTGGCGGCCCCAAGGCCGGGCACGACCCTGGTCAGAAGGTCCCGGCCCGGCATCCTCCGGTAAAGCTCCAGCAGCCCGACGAAACGGCCGAAGGCGGCCCGGCTCCGCAGGGCCCAGTCGAGCAGGAGCCAGCGGCCCAGCCGCACCGTCAGTGGCCGGCGGACGACCCTTTCAGCCTCGGTCCGGGCTGCCTCCACCATCCGGCCGAAGGGGACCCCGCTGGGACATACGGCCTCACAGGCCCGGCAGGCCAGGCAGTCGTACATGAAGGCCGCAAACCGGTCGTTGAGGGGCGCCAGCCCCTCGGCCACCGCCCGCATGGCCGCAATCCGACCCCGGGGCGACTGCCACTCTTCGAGGGTCATTTGGTAGGTAGGGCAGGCGGTGAGGCAGATGCCGCAGGCCACGCAGCGCCGGATGTCGTCGAAGATGGGGCCGGCGGCCGTCTTCCGGTGGGGTTCCAAAATTGGACGGTGAAGCTGGTGGCCCATAAGCTTCAGCCCGCGCTGAGCCGTCCTGGTGAGAGGATGCCGTCCGGGTCGAGGGCCCGCTTTACCCGGGCCATAAGCTCGGGGGCCGGAAGGGGATCCCAGGCTGGGACCTGCCCCTTAAGGTTTGCCGGGGCCCGACCTAGGGCTAGGCTTCCGCCGGCGGCCCGGGCCCGCTCCCGCAGACCATCCAGAAAGGCTCGGTCGGCCGAATCCAGGTAGAGGTTTATTATCCCGCCCGGGATGTCCACCAGGAAGCGGCCCCGGACCAGGTCGGGGCCGAAGGCCCTAAGCCCGGCCGGGGGCACTGAGATCCGGGCCCAGACGGGCAGGTCCCGGCCCACCGATTCGGGGTGGTCGCACAGCCAGGCCCAGAGGCTGTCCAGTTCCGGACCCCGAACCGCCCGAAACCGGGCGGCCCGGTCCCCTGCCACCGCCCGGGTGCGGCCCAGCTGGAAGTCGATGTCGGCGGCCACCCCGGAGAAGAGGACCAGGAGGGCCCCGCCCGGTCCGACCTCCGCCCCGAGCAGGTCGCGGGCCGAGTCTGGGTCGAGGCCGACTATGGCGGCCGGATAAGGAACTTCCCGCCAAACCTCGAGCCCGAGGCCGCAGAGGTCGGCCGATGGGGCGAGGCCCAGCAGCCCCAGGGCCGTTTCGGGGGGCACCGGGATTACCTTAAAGCAGAGCTCGACGATGATTCCCAGGCTTCCCCAGGAGCCGGCAAATAGGCGGCAGAGGTCGTAGCCCGAGACGTTCTTCACGGTCCGGCCGCCGCCTTTGATGAGCTCGCCGTCGCCGGTGACGGCCCGGACGCCCAGCACCCAGTCCCGGGGCGGCCCGTAAAAGGCCCGGCGCAGGCCGCCGAGGCCGGCGGCCACAATCCCCCCGGTAGTAGCCCGGTCGGGGGCGATGGGGTCGAAGGGGAGAAACTGCCCCTCCCGCCGGAGCAGGTCGGCCAGCCGGCCGAAGGTCAGGCCAGCCTCGACGATTACCGTCAGGTCGGCCGGGCTGTAGTCAACCACCCGGTTCAGCCGGCGGGTAACAAGGGCCAGGTCGTAAGCGATGGGGGGATTGCCAAAGCCCGCCTTGGTCCCGCCACCCAGGGGCACGACTCCCAGGCGCCGGCTTCGGGCGAACCGCACCAGTTGCCGAACCTGCTCCCGGGTTTCGGGGAAGACCACCGCCTTGGGGGCGATGCCGTCGACGGCATAAAGGAGGGTTTCAGGGCCGGTGAGCACGTTTTCCGCCCCGACCAGTTCGGCGAGGACCTCCCGCAAGTCGGCCGAGATCGCCACCTTAGGCTGTGACCTCCAGGGGTAGAAGCTTGTCGGGGTTGGCCAGGTTGTGGGGGTCGAAGGCCCCTTTAAGCCTCCGCATCGCCCTTAAGTCCTCGGGGCTGAAGACGAGGGGCATAAGGTCCCGCTTCTCGATGCCGATGCCGTGCTCCCCGCTGAGGGTTCCACCGGCGGCGATGCAGACCCGGGTGATCTCCTCCCCGGCCTTGAGGGCCCGATCGTAGGCGCCGGGTTCGGCGTAGTCGTAAACAATGAGGGGGTGGAGGTTGCCGTCGCCGGCGTGGAAGACGTTGAGTGGAACGAACCCGTAGCCTTCGCAGATGGCCCGGATGCGGGTGAGGACCTCCACCAGCCGGGTCCGGGGGACGACAAAATCATGAAGGTAATAGTTGGGCTTTAGCTTAGCGATGACCCCGAAGGCGGCCCGCCGACCGAACCAGAGGCGGGCCCGCTGTTCGGGGTCGGTGGCCAGCCTGATTTCGGCGGCGTTGTGGGCCCGGGCAATGGCGGCCACCTGCTCGGCCTCGGCCGCGACCTTCCCCGGAAGGCCGTCCACCTCGACAATGAGGACGGCCTCGGCGTCGGCTGGGTAGCCGGCGTGGACGTAGTCTTCGATAACCTTCAGGCAGGGCCGGTCCATCATCTCCAGGGCGACCGGGACCACCCCGGCGGCGATGACGGCCGAGACGGCCGCGGCGGCGTCGGCCAGGGACCTGAAGCTTATGAGCAGGGTGCGAAGCTCGGGCGGGTTCGGGGTAAGCTTAACCAGAACTTTGGTGACGATGCCTAGGGTGCCTTCGGATCCGACCACCAGCCCCCGCAGGTCGAAGCCGGGGTATTCGGCGGCCTTCCCGCCGAGGGTGACCACCTCCCCGGTGGGCAGGACCAACTCCAGGCCAAGGACGTGGTTTACGGTCACCCCGTAGGCGAGGCAGTGTGGCCCGCCGGCGTTCTCGGCTACGTTGCCGCCGATGGTGGAGACCATGTACGAGGACGGGTCGGGGGCATAGTGGAAGCCGTAGGGCCGAACGTGCTCCGAAAGGTGCAGGTTTACCAGGCCGGGCTCGACCCAGGCGCAGCGGTTCTCCAGGTCCACCTCCAAGACCCGGTTCAGTTTTGTCAGGCTGATAACCACGCCACCCGCCACCGGGACAGCGCCGCCCGAGATGCCGGTTCCGGCCCCCCGGGGGGTGAAGGGGAGACCGAAGCGGTTGCAGACCCGGACGGCGGCCACCACGTCGGCGGCCGACTCGGCCACCACCACTAAGGCCGGCATTGCCTGGTCCAGGGGGCAGGCATCCTTGGCGAAGACGGCCCGCTCCGTCGGGTCGGTGAGGACGTGGCGGATGCCGGCGGCCCGGAAGGCCCTTAGGATGGCGTCTTGGCGGCGGGGCTCGTGCGCCATGGCCGGACTCTACCGCAGGATTATACCCCGGCCAGCCGAAAGGGGTAAAATTAACAGACGGTATGTGGGAGCGGGCCACGACGGTCATCGCGGGCCGGTACCGGTTGGAACGCCGGGTCGGCGAGGGCGGCATGGCCGAGGTCTACCTGGCCCACGACGAACTGCTCGACCGGCCGGTGGCGGTGAAGGTTCTCCGGCAGGCCCTGGCCCAGGACCGGGTGCTGCGGGAGCGGTTCGTCCGGGAGGCCCAAGCGGCCGCCCGGCTGGACCACCCCCACATCGTCGGGGTTTACGACCTTGGGGAGTGGGGTGGTCGGCCCTTCCTGGTAATGGAGTGGGTGGAGGGTCCCACCCTGGCAAGCCTCATTCGGGAGCGGGGGCCGCTGCCGACGCCCCTGGCCTGCGAGCTTGGGGCCCAGATCGCCTCGGCCCTGGCCTATGCCCACGCCCGGGGCCTCATCCACCGAGACGTCAAACCCCACAACATCTTGCTCAAGGCCGAGGGGGGGCGCTGGAAAGCAAAGCTGGGAGATTTCGGCCTGGCGAAGGTCCTTTCGGCCACCAGCCTGACCCTGACCCAGGAGGTTTTCGGCACCCCCCAGTACGTGGCCCCGGAGGTGGTCCGGGGGGAGCGGGTCACCCCGGCCGCCGACCTTTATTCCCTGGGGGTCGTGCTCTTCGAGATGCTTACGGGCCAGACCCCCTTTGCCGGGGAGAGCCCGGCCGAGGTGGCCTTTAAACACCTTTCGGCCAGCCCGCCGCCCCCATCCAAGTTTAACCCCCAAGTTCCGCCGTCCCTGGACCGGCTGGTGCTCCAGCTGCTGGCCAAGAACCCGGCCGAGCGGCCCCAGCGGGCCGGGGAAGTGGTTACGACCCTGGAAGCCATCGGCCGGCTGGATCAGGTTCCCACTGCCCGGATCAGCACCGGCCGTCGCCCCGCCGGGTCCGCAGTGGGCTACCGGTCCCGCACCGTGGTCCCCCCTCGCCGCCGGATCGGACTGATGCCCTTTATCATCGTCTTTCTGTTGGCCCTGGCCGCCCTGCTGGTGGCCGCTGGCCTCTTTGTGATGCTCAAGGGAGTACCGGCTGTCCCAGCTGCTACCACCGACTCGGCCCCGGCCCCGACCCCCGAGCCGACCACCCGGCCCCCGGCGCTGGTAACGGTACCCAGTGTAGTGGGTATGACCCCGGAGGATGCCCGGGTAAGGCTTGAGGGCCGGGACTTAAAGCTTCAGCTGGCCGGCCAGGCCCACAGTAACACCGTACCGGAGGGGCGTATCATCCGCCAGCAACCGGAAGCCGGCACAAGCGTCGCCCCGGGCACCACCGTCGCGGTGACGGTGAGCCTGGGACCGGAGCTGGTAGTGGTGCCCCGGGTGGTGGAGTGGGCCTACGACGAGGCCGAGCAAATCCTGGAAAAGCTCGGCCTTGAGGTGGAAAAGCGGGAGGAGTTTGCTCTGCAGACGCCGGCCGGGGTGGTGATGCGGCAGGACCCGGCGCCGGGAACCCGGGTTCTGCCAGGGACCAGGGTGACCCTGGTGGTAAGCCGGGGCCTACCGAAGGTGCAGGTGCCCAACGTGGTAGGGGAGCGGCTGGCCGACGCGATGCGCCGCCTTGAGGAGGCCGGCCTCAAGATAAAGTGGCCGCCCACCGAGCAGGGCCGGGCCGATAACATCCCGCCGGAGGTGCTCAACCGGGTCTGCGTGGGGTGCGTTCTGAGCACCGACCCACCGGCCGGCCGGGAAGTCAACCTGGGCACCGAGGTGAAGGTCGCCGTCCGCAAAGATTAGGACCCTGTGACCAACTTTTACATCGGAACCTCCGGTTGGCACTACCGCCACTGGCAGGGTATCTTCTACCCGCCGGAGCTTTCCCCTCGGGAGTGGCTGGCCTACTTCTGTCGGTTTTTCCCCACCGCCGAGGTCAACGCCACATTCTACCGGCTACCCAAGCCCGAGACCTTTGCCGCCTGGGCGGCCGGAACCCCGCCCGGGTTCGTCTTCAGCGTCAAGGCCAGCCGCCTTATCACCCACTACCGGCGGCTCCAGGATGTGGCCGAGGCGGTGGAAACCTTTTACCGGCACCTGGAGCCCCTCACACCAAAGGCGGCGGCCGTCCTCTACCAGCTGCCCCCGAGCTTGCGGGCGGACCTGGGCCTACTGGCGGATTTTCTTAAACGGATTCCGCCCAGGCCGAAGCCGGCCTTCGAGTTCCGCCACCGGAGCTGGTTCGTTCCCGAAACCTATGAAATCCTTGGAGCTGCTGGGGCGGCCTTCTGCATCACCGACCTGGCCGGCCTGGACTGTCCGGCGGTGGTGACCGGGGGGCTCATCTATCTGCGGCTTCACGGCCAGCCCCGGCCCTACTCGGGAACCTACACCGACGAGCAGCTGGAAAGGTGGGCCTCAGAGTTGGCCCGATTAAGCCGGGAGGCGGAGGTGGGCCTGGTTTATTTCAACAACGATGTTGGGGGCCACGCCGTGGCCGACGCCCGGCGGCTGATGGCCCATTTGAAGGCCCGGGGTCTCAAGCTGGCCCGACCGGAAACCGGAGCCGAACCCGCCTGACCGCCCGGCCGGGGGCCATCCGCAGGTACCCACCACGATACCAGACCCCGAACTGGTCCCGGTAGTGGGGGCTGAAGGGGTTGCCCGACTGGCCGGTGTTCAGGACCCAGTAGCCGTCGTCGGGGACGGCCAGATCGACCACCTGCCGGTAGGTGGTCACCCAGCCAGGGGCGTCGAAGGCAGCCGGGGGCAAAAAGGAGGCCTGGGCCACGGTGTCGAAGTCACCCCAGAGGGGGGCCCGTGGCCCCCGCCAGAGCCGCCCGAGGCCGGGCAGGGTTCCAAAGGGGTGGAAGAACCTGAGCCGGTGGACCCGGCCCCACCCCCAGTCGGCCGGGTTGGGTCCGGCCCGCCCGGTCCAGAAGGCCTGGGTCCGGTCGAGGGCCTTCGCCAGGAGGCTGTCGAACTCCCCCCGATCAAGACCGGCCATTACCAGGCCGGTGAGACGGCCGGCAAAGCCGCTTACCGGGGCCAGGGGGTGGACACCCTGCCCGAGGAGAATGTCAACGGCCGCCCCGTCCAGGCCGGCCGCCTCAAAGTAGGCCCGGGCCAGCTCGACCCGGAAGACCTCGAGGAACCCGGCCGCGGCCGAGTCGGCCCGGATGGCCCCATCCCACCCGGCCAGAAGGTCCCGGAGGGGCTGGGGCAGGGGGAGGGCGACTTGGAGGAGGTAGTCCCGCAGTCGCCGCAAGGGCTCGGAGGTGACGTCCTGCTGGTAGGCCTTAAAGTCTTCGGCCGAATGCCGCGGCCGCCCGGCCAGGAGGGCGTGAATGCGGGCGGCCCGGTAGGGGTCGGGCCAGTCGGTCCCAAGGTATTCGCCGCCTTCGGCCAGAACGGGGTACTCGTTGGCGCTGAAGACGAAGCCGGCGGCCGGGTTGACGAGCCGGGGAAGCCGGTCGGGGTCGACCCACCGGTCCCAGGGGGCTTCGGGGTCCCAGGCGGGGGCGGGGACCGCCCCGCCCAAGCCCTTGCGGACCGGGACCCGGCCGGCGAGAAAGTGGGCGATGTTACCGTCGGCGTCGGCGGCGACAAAGTTGAGGGCCGGAAGGGTCCAGTCCCTGAGCACCGCGCCCAGGTCGGCGCAATTTCCAGACACCAGGAGGCGGTAAAGGATTCCGCCGTCCACCGGTGCCCGGAGGGCCGAGGCGGCCAGGCTTAACCAGTACGGGCCGCCTTCCACGACCACCGGTCCCCGCCGGGTCTCCCAGCAGACCTCCTGCCGCCGGATTGAGCCGGCCCGGAAGGCCTCTGCCCGAGAGCTTATGGGCTCCCAGCCGTCGGTCGTTCGGGCCAGCATCTGCCCCTCGGGCCCGGGCCGGACCTCCTCGACGAAGAGGTCCTGGGTGTCGGCGAAGGCCACCGTTACACCCCAAGTCAGGCGGCGATTCCGACCGATGATGACCCCGAAGAGGCCGGGGACGGTGGCCCCGGCGGTCCAAAGTTCCGGGGTTCGCAGCCGGGCAAGGTACCAGAGGCAGGGAATCTGGGGCCGAAGGTGCGGGTCGGCGGCGAGGAGGGGCTTTCCGGACGCGGAGCGGCCGCCCGAAACCGCCCAGGCGTTGCTGGCCGCGCCCACCGGCAGAAGGGCCCCGAGGGTGGCGTAGGCCCGCAGCAGCCGGCGGCGCACCGTCGCCGGGTCCGGGCCCCGGCCGGGGGCATACGTGTAGGCCTCGGGGGGCGTCAGGGGTTCCAGCTCGGGCGGCCTGGCTGGGCCCAGCCGCCGGGCCAGCTCGAGGCGGGCAAGCTCGGTCTCCCAGTTTACGCTGAGCATCCACCCGATGAGCCTGCCGACGGCGAGGCTATCGACGGGATGCCAGGGGACAGGCTCGTGGTTGAGCAGGTAAAATTCCGGCGCGGCCCGCCCGGCCTGCTCCAGCCGGGCATTTACCCCGGCGGCGTAGGCCCGCAGCAGCCGGGCGGCGTCTGCCGACTGCCCCTCCCAGTCAGCCCACGCCCGCCGGACGAGACCCAGGCGTCGGAGCAAGCGGTCGGCCTCGAGGGCCGGCGGGCCGAGGAGTTCGGCGAGCCGGCCGGCGGCCGCCAGCCGGTGAATCTCCAGCTGAAAGAGGCGGTCTCGGGCGTGGGCATAGCCCAGGCCGAAGGCCAGGCCCTCGGGGTCGGGGGCAAAGACTTCAGGGACTCCGTACGAATCGAAGGTGAGCTCGACGCCCGCCATTACCGTCCGGCCTTTGGAATTATAAGGCGACGGTGGACAGTGGGGGGGACCCTTAGGCCCGCGGTTAGGTGCGGCCGCGGCGGTGCCCGTAGTCCCGCCCCAATCCCCTGCTGAGCCGGATGCGCCGAGCGCATCCGGGCGAAACCTGTCGATACCTGTGCAGCCACCTGGCAACCCGTCCTTGCAACTGCTAGTCGGATTAGCGAAGTCTTCTGAGTCAAAAATGGCCAGAACCCCATCGGCACAGCGGACTCTGGAAGCCGCCTGGAAGTCGGCGCCATTAAGAGGTTAGGTGCAAGGGCGATGCGATCAGGGCGGTCTGCACAACCTCATACCGGCCGCGTCTCCCTGAAAACCTGCTTGGGGTGAAGCTACGATGCGGACGAACCTTTACCGGGCTTTAGCGGCCGCGGCCACGGTGGCCCTCGCGGCAGGTCTTGCGTTCTCGGCCCTCGCCCAGCCCCCAACAGAGGAGGGCAGGCAGCTCTTTGAGCAAAAATGTGTCGGCTGCCATACTATCGGCCAGGGCGACCGGGTGGGTCCCGATCTCAAGGGGATTAGCCAGCGGCGGGACCGGGACTGGCTCATCCAGTGGATCCAGGCCCCCGACCAGATGCTCGCCCGGCGGGACCCCATCGCCATGGAGCTTATTAATAAATATAAAACTCCGATGCCCAACCTCGGCCTCACCCGGGACCAGGTGCTAGCCGTCATAAGCTACATTGACGCCGTTACGGCCGGGACGGCCTCGGCTCCAGCCGCGACCACCATCCAGCTACCAGCCGGCGATCCAATCCAGGGCAAGAACCTTTTCACTGGGGTGAAGCGTTTCCAAAACGGCGGGCCGGCCTGCCTGGCCTGCCACAGCGTTGCCGGCATTGGGGCCCTGGGTGGTGGCCTCCTGGGGCCGGACCTCACTGGCGTCATCGACAGGTATGGCGGGCCGCAGGCCGTGGCCGCCTTCGTCGGGTCTCCGGCCACGCCCGTGATGAGCTCCGTTTGGCGGGAGAAGACCCTGACGCCGCAGGAGCTGGCCGATGTGGTTGCTTTCCTCCAGCAGGCGTCGGTGGGCGAGCGGCCTTTCCAGCTCATCTGGCAGCTGGCCGCCGTTGCGCTGGTCGGGGTGGTCGTGCTCGCCGGGGTTGCCACCGTATACTGGCGGGGCCGGCTGGCCGGCGGCCTG
>PSKS01000036.1:0-9210 GCA_040289115.1 Chloroflexota bacterium | reverse complement strand
TGCCCGCCGCTGGCTCGGCTACCGGTAGATGGGGGGTTGGAATTTGGTTGGAAGTCGACAAGATTTAAATGAGCTTGAGCGCGTGAACTAAAGAGGAGGTCTTTGAAATGGGGTGGATCCAGGACCTGGTCAAGCCGCAAGAGCGAGTTTGGGAGGAGTTTTACCGCAACCGATGGAACCACGACCGGGTGGTTCGGAGTACCCACGGGGTTAACTGCACCGGCGGGTGTTCCTGGGCCGTCTACGTAAAGGACGGCATCATCACCTGGGAGATGCAACAGACCGACTATCCGCTCCTGGAATCTAAGCTTCCGCCCTACGAGCCCCGGGGCTGCCAGCGGGGCATATCCGCCTCCTGGTACGTTTATAGTCCCATCCGGGTTAAGTATCCGTACGTCCGAGGCCGTCTTCTGGAGTACTGGCGTGAGGCCCGGGCCCGACACTCGACCCCCGTCGAGGCCTGGGCCTCGATCGTTGAGAACGAGGAGAAGCGCCGCGCCTACCAGTGGGCCCGGGGCAAGGGCGGGTTCCAGCGGTCCAACTGGGATGAGGTTCTGGAGCTGATTGCGGCCGCCTGCCTTTACACAGCCAGGAAGTGGGGTCCCGACCGAGTTGCCGGCTTTTCGCCCATCCCGGCCATGTCTTACCTTTCGTATGCGGCCGGGTCCCGCTTCCTCCAGCTCTTCGGCGGCTTTAACATGAGCTTCTACGACTGGTACGCCGACCTGCCCAACGCTTTCCCGGAGGTCTGGGGCGACCAGACGGACGTCTGCGAGAGCGCCGACTGGTACAACGGCAAGTTCATCGTCAGCATGGGCTCCAACCTCAACATGACCCGGACCCCCGACGTCCACTTCATCTCGGAGGCCCGCCACGAGGGGGCAAAGTTCGTGGTTATCTCCCCCGACTTCAGCCAGGTGGCCAAGTACTCCGACTGGTGGATCCCCATCCGGGCTGGGCAGGACCTCCCCTTCTGGCTCGCGGTCAACCACGTCATCCTCCGGGAGTTCTACCTGGACCGCCAAGTGCCCTACTTCATCGACTACGTCAAGCGGTACACCGACCTGCCCTTCCTGGTGGAGTTGGTCCCCGACGGGAACGCCTACCGAATGTGGAAGCTGGTCCGGGCCAACCGGCTGGCCCGCTACGCCGATGTGACCAACGGCGACTGGAAGATGGTAGTCCTGGATGCCCGAACCGGTGAGCCCCGGATGCCCAAGGGGCAGGTGGGCTTCCGCTGGGACAAGGCAAAGGGCAAGTGGAACCTGAAGATGGAGGATGGGCTGGATGACAGCCCCATCGACCCGGTGCTGACCATCCTGGGCCAACATGACGAGGTGGTCCAGGTCCGCTTCTTCGACCACGGCGAAAAGCGCTGGCTCCAGCGGGGCGTCCCGGCCAAGCGGCTGCAGCTGCGGGACGGCTCCACCATCCTGGTCACCACGGCCTTCGACCTACACATGGCCCATTTCGGCCTGAGCCGGGGCTTGCCGGGCGACTACCCCACCAGCTACGACGATGATATGCCCTACACCCCGGCCTGGCAGGAGAAGTACACGGGCATCGGCCGCAACACCGTCACCCGGTTTGCCCGGGAGTTTGCCCATAACGCCGAGGTGACCCAGGGCCGGTCGATGGTGATCATTGGTGCCAGCGTCAACCACTGGTATCACAACAACCTGATTTACCGGGCGGTTATCAACGCCCTGATCCTGTGCGGCTGCTGCGGCCGCAACGGCGGCGGCATGAACCACTACGTGGGCCAGGAAAAACTCACCCTCATCGCCCCGTGGACCAGCCTGGCCTTTGCTCTGGACTGGGTGAAGCCCCCTAGGCGGCAGCAAACGCCCATCTGGCACTACATTAACAGCGACCAGTGGCGCTACGAGGCCGACTTCACCGACTACGACAGCACCCCGGCTGGGGCCCGCTGGGCCAAGGGCCACTCGGCCGACCTGGTAGTCAAGGCCGTCCGCCTCGGCTGGATGCCGTGGTATCCGCAGTTTAACCGCAACCCGCTGGAGATCGTCCGGGATGCCGAGCGGGCCGGGGCTAAGACTGACGCTGAGATCGTCCGCTGGGTCGTCGACCAGCTCAAGCAGGGCAAGCTCCGGTTTGCCGTCGAGGATCCCGATGCCCCCGAGAATTGGCCGCGGGTCTGGTTCATCTGGCGGGGTAACGCCATCCAGTCCAGTGCCAAGGGTCACGAGTTCTTCCTCCGGCACTACCTGGGCACCCACGACAACGCCATCGCCCCCGAGCGGGCCAAGAACAGCGTAAAGGTCATCCGCTACCGGGAGCCGGCCCCGCGGGGCAAGATGGACCTGGTCATCGACATCAACTTCCGGATGGACTCTTCAGCCCTCTACTCTGACATCGTCCTTCCCACCGCCTTCTGGTACGAGAAGAATGATGTGAATACCACTGACTTGCACTCCTTCGTCCACCCGCTGGGCGAGGCGGCCCCGCCGGCCTGGGAGGCCATGACCGACTGGGATATCTTTAAGTCCATCGCTAAGAAGGTGAGCGAGCTTGCCCCGCTGGTCTTCCCACAGCCAGTAAAGGACCTGGTTATGCACCCACTAATGCACGACACCCCCGATGAGTTGGCCCAGCCAACGGTGCGGGACTGGGTCGAGGGTGAGGCCGAGCCCATCCCAGGCAAGACGATGCCCCACCTGCGGGTGGTGGAGCGGGACTACGTGAACCTCTACAAGCGATTCATCTCCCTGGGTCCCCTCATCCGGCAGGATGGCATCAGCGGCAACGGCGTCCACATCGATATCGAACGGTTCTACGACGAGCTTCTGGAGCTGGGCAAGGTGGCGGACTTCCCCGACCCCTGGCGGGTGCGGGCTGTCGAGTGGGACGGCGGGCGCTACCCGAGCCTGGAGGACCCGCTGGATGCGGCCAACGTCCTGCTCCACCTGGCCCCCGAAGCCAACGGGGAGGTGGCCTACCACGCCTTCAAGGAGGAGGAGGAGCGGACGGGGGTGCCCCTGGCCGACCTGGCCGAGCCTTACCGGGGCCACCGGGTAACCTTCGCCGATATCACCCGCCAGCCACGGCGGACCCTCACTAGCCCGTGTTGGACCGGGATCGTCAACGAGGGGCGTGCCTACTCGGCCTGGTGCATCAACGTGGAGCGGCTGGTGCCCTGGCGGACCCTCACGGGGCGGCAGACGCTTTATATCGACCATGAATGGTACCTGGACTTCGGCGAGGCCCTGCCGACCTTTAAACCCAAGCTCGACTGGCGCAAGACCGGGGACATCATCAACAGTCGGGTGGATGATAAGTGTCTCATCCTGAACTACATAACGCCCCACGGCAAGTGGAACATCCACTCCACCTACAAGGATAACCACCGGATGCTCACCCTCTCCCGGGGCATGGACCCGGTCTGGATCAATGACAAGGATGCCGAGCGGATCGGCATCAAGGATAACGAGTGGGTCGAGGTTTACAATGACAACGGGGTGGTGGTAACCCGGGCCAACGTCAGCGCCCGGGTCCAGCCGGGCATGTGCCTCTACTACCACGCCGTAGAGCGGACGATTTACATCCCGAAGTCCCAGGAGCGGGGCCGGCGGGCTGGCGGCCATAACAGTGTGACGCGGACGCGGATTAATCCGGTGGAGCTGGCCGGGGGCTACGCCCAGTTCACCTACGGCTTCAATTACTGGGGTCCTATTGGCATCATGACCCGGGACACTTACGTCTGCATCCGGAAGCTGGAGAAGCTGGAATGGTAGGGCCCTTGCCCAATCCGAGTCCCGACGGGCAGGTAACAGCCCAGCCGGTAATGTGGCTTGGGAATGCCCGCAAGTTAAGGGAAGAAGAGGTCGTTACCAGGGGTAAGGTGGTGGCCATCTACTACATGCTAAAGGTCAACGGTATCCTCCGCCATGGCCGGTCGCCTCTCTGGAACGACCCGCCCCTAGAGTACCTTCACGGCTCCGGGCAGGTCATCCCGGGCCTGGAGAAGGCCCTGGAGGGCCGCCGGGTGGGGGAAAAATTCGAGGTGAGGGTCCCGCCCGAGGAGGCTTACGGGCCCCGGCGGCGGGAGCTCCAGCAAAAGGTGCCGCTGGAGGAGCTGCGGGCAGCCCTGGGGATCAAGCGGCTGGAGGAGGGGATGGTCTTCCAGGGCCGGACCGAGGATGGGCGGGTCGAGACCTTCATGGTTTCAGAGGCGCTCGAGGACGAGGGGATGGTCCTCGTCGACGCAAACCATCCCCTGGCGGGGATGGAGCTGGTCTTTGAGGTGGAGGTCGTCGGGATCCGGGAGCCTACCGAGGAGGAAGTCCAACGAGGGTTTGTTTCCCCACTTGTGGCCCGGGCCTCGGGCTGGGGTAGCTGGTCCCACCGGCCAAGTCCCTACCTCAGCGACCGGGAGGACCTCGACGACGAACATTTTGAAGGGGAGGAGTAAAAAATGGATATTCGGGCACAGGTTTCAATGGTCTTTCACCTGGATAAGTGTATCGGGTGCCACACCTGCAGCATCGCCTGTAAGAACATCTGGACTGACCGCAAAGGCGCCGAGTACATGTGGTGGAACAACGTCGAAACCAAGCCCGGCACCGGATACCCGTTCCGGTGGGAGGACCAGGAGCAGTACCGGGGTGGGTGGGTGCTGGACGAGAAGCGCAACAGGCTTAGGCTCCGGCTGCAGGGCAAGTTTGGCACCCTGGTAAACATCTTCTACAACCCGTACCTTCCATCCCTGGACGATTACTACGAACCTTGGACTTACGATTATCAGAACCTTTTCGACGCGCCCGAGGGGGATGACCAGCCGGCGGTTCGGGCCATCTCCATGGTCTCGGGTCGGTACATCGACACAATCGAGTACGGGCCCAACTGGGATGACGACTTGGGCGGCTCGACGATCTACGCCGCCAACGACCCGAACATCGATGATTGGACTGAGGAGGAGCGGACGCAGATGCGGGAGGTGATGCGGGTGGCGTTCTTCTATCTGCCCCGCATCTGCAACCATTGCCTGAACCCTGGCTGCGTGGCGGCTTGCCCCGGCGGAGCCATCTACAAGCGGGGTGAGGACGGTATCGTCCTGATCAGCCAGGATAAGTGCCGGGCCTGGCGGATGTGCATCTCCGGCTGCCCTTACAAGAAAGTTTATTTTAACTGGGCCACGGGCAAGTCCGAAAAGTGCATCCTCTGTTACCCTCGGCTTGAGACGGGCCAGCCGCCGGCATGCTTCCACGCCTGCGTGGGCCGAATCCGGTACCTGGGTCTGGTCCTCTACGATGCCGACCGGATCGAGGAGGCGGCGAAGGCGCCGGACTACGCTTTGGTGGACGCCCAGCGGTCGGTCATCATGAACCCGTTTGATGAGCAGGTTATCGCCGGGGCCAAAGCGAACAAGATCCCGGACGCGATGATCACCGCCGCCCAGCGGTCGCCCGTTTACAAATTCTTTAAAGAATATCAGGTCGCCCTGCCGCTCCACCCGGAGTTTCGGACCTTGCCCATGCTCTTCTATGTACCACCGTTGGGCCCGGTTCTAGGTCTGCGTAAGGCCGAAAGCGGGTATTTCGAGACGGTGGACGCCACCGAGGAACGGCTGGAGCCCCTGATGGCCAGCCTGGAGAAGTCCCGGCTGCCGGTCAAATACTTCGCCAAGCTATTTGCGGCCGGCAACGAGGAAATTATCCGGGATGTCTACCGCAAGCTCATCGCCGTCCGGCTTTACATGCGGGCTCAGACGGTGGGCGACGTCCCGGAGCACGAGGTTGCACAGGCCCTGCGGCTGGCGAACCTTTCGCCGGAAAAGGCCGAAGGGACCTTCAGGCTGACCTCCCTGCCCACCTTTGAGGAACGGTTCGTGGTTCCGCCCTTGGCCCGGGAGGTTTCGGTGGAGGCCCAATTCCCGCCCCTGGACCCGCTCAGCCGCAACTACCCGTATTACAAGGGCGAAGTCGGCATTGGGTACAAGGTGCCGGCCGCCCGGAGGTGGTAGCGGCCCATGGCAACCTCGGCGATGGATTTGCGCCGGCGGCTTCTGAGCCTCTTCACCCGGCTTCTGGAATACCCGGGACCTGAGTCGGTGGAGTGGGCCCGGACCTGTGAGCAGCTGTTGGCCGAGGTAGAACCCGAAGCCGCCGGCTATATCCAGGCCTTCCGTCGGTACCTGGAGGCAACGCCGATCGGCCGGCTGCAAGAGACTTATACAGCCTTTTTCGACCTGAATCCGGTCTGTGCCCCGTATCTCGGTTACCAGCTTTTCGGCGAGACTTACCGGCGCAGTGTCCTGATGTTGGCCCTGCTGGACCGGTACCGGGCTGCAGGGTTTGAGTTTAACCGTTCGGAGCTGCCGGACCGGATCTCGGTGGTGATGCACTACGCCTCGGCGAGTGGGGATGACGACCTGGTGGTGGAGGGGCTCATCCCTGCCCTCCGGCGGATGACCGGCGCCGAGCAGCTCCCCCCGGTGGACGGTCGGGGGCCCATGGGGGCAGGAACGCCCCAGCTGGAGGGCCACAGCCACGGCGGACACCTGGAAGAGGGTGTCCTGCTGGAGATAACCGAGGGCACCGCCACGGGCTCGGGACGCCGGGCCTTTGAGGCCCTGCTTACGGGAATCCGGCTGGCCCTGGAGGCCCTGTGGCCGGCCCAACGGGCCGTGCTGGCCGGACGGCCGCTGGAAATGGGGGAAGGCAACCGTCAAAACGACGACGGGAGGGCTGAACAAGCATGAGCGACGTTCTGTTGTTCGTGGTGTGGCCATACTTTGCCATCTTACTGTGCGTCCTGGGTAGCATCTATCGTTACTACAGCGACAGGTTCTCTTACTCCAGCTTTTCGGCGCAGGTCTTGGAGAACCGGCTCCTCTTCTGGGGGAACATCCTTTGGCACTACGGGGTAATTGTCGTTTTGATACCCCACTTCGTTGGCTTCGTCCTCCCTGACTTATGGGCCTTTTTGGTGGCGGATCCGGTGCGTCTTTACGTGATGGAGATTGTCGGGTACATTGCGGCGGTGGCGGCTATCCTGGGGCTGAGTATCCTCATCTTGAGGCGGACCACCAACGACCGGGTGAGGGCCGTTACCACCGTGATGGACTGGGGCGTGGTGGCGACCCTTTGGGTGCAGCTTATCTTGGGTTTCTGGGTGGCCCTGGTCTACCGGTGGGGGTCCGAGTGGTACGTTCACACCATGTCCCCCTGGCTGTGGTCTCTGGTGACCCTTAACCCCCGTACCGAGTATATCCGGGGCCTGCCCTTCGTAATCCAGCTGCATGCCATTGTTGGTTTCCTTCTTTTTGCCCTCTTCCCATTCAGCCGGCTGGTCCACATCATCGCCCTGCCGATCACCTACCTTTGGCGGCCGTACCAGGTGGTGGTCTGGAACGTCCGTCGGTTTGGCGCTTTGAGGGCCCGTTAAAGGGGTCATCAGCCTGGGGTGGTTGCGGCGCCCCCGGCAGCCGGGGTTTCCCACGTGCCAGGCGTGCGGGCTCAGGTTCCCCGGGGGCGCCAGGTTTTCTCTAAGCCGTATAACCTGGGGCGTGTCGTTATGAGGCGCCTGGTCCTGAATCGCTGGGTAGCCGACCTCTACCCAGGCTCGTTTGCCCTGGTGATGGCTACCGGCATCGTTTCCATCGCCTGTCAGCTCGCGGGCCTCGAACCCGTTGCCTGGGCCCTATTCCTGGTTAACCAGGCCACGTATGTCTTGCTCTGGGTTCTCACCCTGGCCCGGCTCTTCGGTTTTTTCCCCAGGGTGCTGGCTGATATCGCCGACCCGAGCCGTGGACCTGGGTTTTTAACCACGGTAGCCGGCACCTCTGTGCTCGGCCGGCAGTTCAGCTTGCTGGCCCGAAACGACGGGGTGGCCCTAGGCCTGGCAGCCCTAGCCACCTTGCTTTGGGGTTTGATAATCTACAGCTTCCTGGCCGGCGTAATCACCCAGGCCGAGAAGCCGAAGCCAGGGCGGTGCGTCAACGGGGCCTGGCTGCTGGCCGTGGTGGCCACCCAGTCAGTCCCCCTGGCCTGGATTGGGGCGTCTGGTCCCCTGCTGGGACCAGACGAACAGGCGATGTTCCTGATGCTCGCCTTCCACCTCGTCGGCTATGTCTTGTACCTTGTGATAGTAACACTTATAACCTATCAGTTTGTGGCGTTCCCCCTAGATCCCACCCTCTTGACGCCGCCGTACTGGATCAACATGGGGGCGATGGCCATCACCGCCCTCACGGGGACGGTCCTGGTCAGCCTGGCATCTCACTCCGGATTGCTGCGGCTTGTCCTTCCCTTCCTGGAGGGCCTCACCATCCTCGCCTGGGCGGTGGCCACCTGGTGGATCCCCCTGCTGGTGGCCCTATTCGCCTGGCGTCATCTGGTGGCAAAGGTAGGCCTTAACTACGACCCCCAGTACTGGTCGATGGTCTTCCCGCTGGGCATGTATTCGGTCTGCACCTTCCAGCTGGGCCAAGTGACCGGGGTAAGCCTCCTTTACATCATCTCCCAAGCCTTCGCCTATATCGGCCTGACGGCGTGGGCGGTGCTATCTCTCGGGCTGGTTCGGACTGCCGTGGCCAGCCTTCGGTCGGTCCCGGACTGGCAGGAGGTGGGGGCCGCCGCCCGGCCATTCCGCCGTTAACTCCCGTAATACCCCTTGGGGGGCACCCATTCGCCGTCGGTGGAGAGTACCCCGACTCCGGTCCGTTCGGCCGCTTCCTCCGTCCCGTAGTAAATCACGATCCCGAAGGCGTACGGCAGGTACGGGCCCTTAATTCGCCGGCGCTGAAGGGCCTTTTTAAAACCCTCGGACCTTAGCCTCTCCCCGAACCGCAGTACCGCCCGCCCATCCAGCCGATGCTTGGCCTCCACCAGGACCCAGACCCTGCCCCCTGGGCCTTCCGCGGGCCAGACCAGGTCCAGCTCCAACCCGTTACCCTTTGCGGCCCGGGGTTGGCCTACCGGCTCAAGGCCCCGCTCCCGCAAAACCCGGTTTAAAATGAAGGCCGCCACCTTCTCCACATCCAGCCCCAGGGCATTCTCCAGCCGGCCGACTCTGGTCCTAAGGTCTTTTACCGCCCGGGCCAGGTCGGCCACTGCCGAGTCCGTCCGGGCCTGGGCTTCGGCCAGCCGGGCAACGGCCTCTTCAAGGCGGCCGACCCGCTCCTCGGTCCGGGCTTGGGCTTCGGCCAGCCGGGCAACGGCCTCTTCAAGGCGGCCGACCCGCTCCTCG
>PSKS01000035.1:0-25448 GCA_040289115.1 Chloroflexota bacterium | reverse complement strand
CTGCGGATGTCGGACGCCATCTACCGGCTGGCCGACTACCTTGCCGCCGACCCCGACCGGCCGGTTTTTGCCCTCGACTGGGGAATCGCCGCCCCGGTGGTGGTGCTTACGGGCGGTCGGATAACCCCGGTGGAGCTTTTCTTTTACCAGCCCCAGCCCCCGCCGGAGCTCGTGGATATGCTTTACGGCTACGCCGGCCGGTTCCCCACCGCCCGGTATCTTTTCCACGCCCCGGAGGCGACCGTTTACGACCGGCGGCCGGAGTTCGAGCGGGCGGCCGCGGCCCTCGGCCGGCGGCCGGTTCTGGAATTTACCACCCGTCAGCGGGATGGCAAGCCGATTCACCTGGTTTACAGGCTCGAATAGGCCCCTTTGGGTGGCCGTCCAGGGCGGTGGGATCGCCCTCTTTTACTTCGGCCAGCACCCGGCCCTCATCGTCCTGGGCCTGGGGATATTCATGGCCGGGGCCGCCCGGGACCTTCCGGCCGCCCTCTGGTGGGTCCTCTGGCTGAGTCCCTTTTACCGTTTCCCGAAGCAGTTCGGCGGCCCCGAATTCGTCCTCTCGGAGGTTCTTATCCTGGCAGCCGCGGCCACCTGGGTCGGCGGGCAGGCCTTCCAGCTGGCAACCGGCCGGCTGGGCCTGAGGGAGCTTGTTCGGGACCTGCACCAGGCCCTGGTGCCGGCCGGTCCCCCGGTCTTACTGGGGGTGGCGACGTTATCCCTGCTCTGGGCCGAGTACCCCCACGTGGCCCTGCGGGAGTACCGCCGAGTAGTCCTGGAGCCCTTGGTCTTTTATTTTCTGGCCCTCCAGACGGTGCGACCCAATGAGCTTCCGGGCTGGGTCTTCGGGGGTTTTACGGTGGCCGGGGCGGTGGTTGGCCTTTACACCCTCTATCACTACTACTTTGTGGGGGTAACTGAGGCCACCGGAGGCGTCGAGCGGGCCCTGGCCATTTACCATTCCCCCAATGCCCTCGCCCTCTACCTGGGGAAGCTCATCCCCCCAGCCTTGGTGCTGGCGGCGGGGTGGGGCGGCTGGGGGCGACTGGCGGCCGGCTTCACGGCCGCCACCGGCCTCTGGGCTCTCTGGCTCACCTACTCCCGGGGGGCCTGGTTGGGCCTGGCCGCCGCCATCGCCGCCGGCTTTGCCCTCCTGGCCCGCCAGCGCCGGGTAGTCGCCGTCCTGGTACTACTGGTCGCTCTGGTCCTGGTCGGGGTCTTGGGCTTCACCCTAGCCCCCGGCCGCTTCGGGGCTGACGAAACCGCCCGGCGCCGCCTCTACATCTGGGAGGCCGCCGTTCGGATGATCCGGGACCGACCGCTGACCGGGGTGGGCCTCGATAATTTTCTTTACCTCTACCGGGAACGCTACATGCCCCCGGAGGCCTGGCAGGAGCCCGATATCTCGCACCCCCACAACATTGTGTTAGACTTTTGGGTGCGACTCGGAATCGGGGGCGTTTTTGCCCTGATTCTTTTGCAGTTTGAATTTTGGCGACGCGTCCTTCACCTAGCACATACCGAGGGCGTGGAACTTCGGCTGACCGGGGCCGTTTGTGGGGCGGCCATGGCAGACCTGCTGGTTCACGGCCTCTTTGATAATTCGTATTTTCTCATTGACCTGGCCTACCTATTCTGGTTCATGTTCGCCAGCATAAGACTTGCCGGGGTGAAGCGATGAAAATATTGATAAGCGGTGGGGCTGGCTTTATCGGCTCCCACCTGGTCGAAAGCTTGGTCGAAGCCGGCCACCAGGTGACGGTTGTGGACAACTTCCTGACAGGCCGGCCCGAAAATATTGGCCACCTGCTCCGGCAGGGCCGCTGCCGGCTCCTGGAACAGGATGTAGTCAAGCCCTTAAACCTTGAAGGAAAAAGCCCCGACGTTATCTTCCATCTGGCCAGCCCGGCTAGCCCCGAGGACTACAGCCGGTACCCGGTTGAAACGATGCTGGTAAACAGCGCCGGCACTTACAACCTCCTGGAGCTGGCCCGGGCCGTCGGGGCCAGATTCATCCTGGCCTCGACCTCCGAAGTCTACGGCGACCCCGAGGTCCACCCCCAGCCCGAGACCTACTGGGGCCACGTAAACCCGGTGGGCCCCCGGGCCGCCTATGATGAGGGCAAGCGGTTCGCCGAAGCCCTCACCATAACCTATTTCCGCAAATACGGCCTCGACGTCCGGATCGTCCGGATCTTTAACACCTACGGACCCCGAAATCGGGTGGACGACGGCCGGGTTATTCCCAACTTCATCCGTCAGGCCCTCCGGAACGAGCCCCTTACCGTCTACGGTAACGGCTCCCAGACCCGCAGTTTCTGCTACGTTTCCGACCTAGTGGCGGGCCTGGTCAGGGTCGGGTTTAAGGCCGGCCTGGCCGGGGAAGTGTTCAACCTGGGCAACGACGACGAGCGGCCCGTCATCGAGGTCGCCCGACTGGTCAAAGCCCTGACGGGAACCCCGGCCCCCATCGTCTTTCTCCCCCCCCGCCCGGAGGAGATCGCCCGCCGCCGGCCTGACCTCACCAAGGCCCGGCAGGTTCTCGGCTGGTCGCCCACCGTCGGCCTTGAGGAGGGCCTGCGGTGGACCGTGGCCTGGTACCGGGAAGAGTTGGCAGCCGGACGCCTCGCCACCTGAGCCCCATGACCTTCCCGCCTTCCGCCCTCGTCCGACCCGGCCGGCTGTTGACCATCGGCCTTGGGGCAGCCCTGCTGGCCGCCGCAGCTTTTCTGCCCATTGGCCTGGCCGCGGCTTTGGTCGGCGGCCTCGGCCTGCTGATCATCTGCCTGCACCGGCCGTTTCTCGGTCTGCTGGCCGCGCTCCTGGGCATCCCCCTTTCGACGCCTTTCAGCCTGCGCCTGGGCGAAGTGTCCATTGGTCCGGCCGAGGTCATCTTGCCCGTCTACGCCATCGCCTGGCTTTTCCGCCTGGGGACGGGCCAGGCCTTGCTGCGGGTGCCCGGGGTCTTCTGGCCGGCCCTGGTATTTCTGGGCGCCCTCTTCTGGGCCCTGCCGGCGGCGGAATTGGTGCCCCTCGCCCTTAAAGAGATTGCCAAGTGGGGTCTTTTTGCTCTGGCCCTCCTTGTCGGGGCCTCGGCCGACCTGACGGAGTCCCAGCAGCGGTGGTACCTGCGGCTTCTGCTCGGCCTGGCCCTTACCGAAGGGGGCCTCGGGTTCATCCAGTCGGTCCTGCGTCTGGGGCCCCTGGGCTTCATCTTCGGGGAGACCCTCCGGGCCTACGGCACCTTCGGCCAGCCAAACCCGTACGCCGGCTACCTGACGATGGGGATAGTGGCCGCCTACGTCTGGCTCCGGCACGCCCTGCGCTGGGGGTCGGTCGGCGATGTCGTCCTGTGTTTCTTTACCCTTGGGGCAGCTGGCCTAGGGGAGCTTCTCAGCCTCTCACGGGCCGCCTGGCTTGGCCTGGCCGCCGGCCTCGGGGTAACGAGCCTGGCCGGGAGGCGAACTACGGTAGGTCTGCTCGCCCTCCTGGCCGTGGCCCTTGGGGTCGGTCTGCCGGCCCTGGCCTATGGGCTAGTCCCGGCCGAGGTTACCGGGCGGCTGGCCCCCATCTCAGCCTATTTTACCCTGCCTGACCCCCGCTATGAGCCCCCCCGGCCGGAAAACTACGCCATCCTGGAGCGGATGGCCTATTGGTATGCGGCCTGGTTCATGTTCGCCGAGAACCCCCTGCGAGGGGTGGGGCCGGGCAACTTCGGAGTCGCTTATGAGACCTTTGCCGTTCGGGGCTGGGAGACCCTCCCAGCCCTAGCCACCCACGCCCACAACTACTACCTCCACCTGCTGGCCGAGACCGGGGTTGGGGGTCTCTTGGGCCACCTGGGCCTGCTGGCCGGGATGCTGGGCACGGCCGTGGCCGCCATCCGCCGGGACCCGGAAAACCCCCTGGGCTGGGTGGCCGCCGGTTGGGTGGTGGCCGTCGCCACCCACAACGTCTTCGATAACATGTTCGTGGCCGGCTTCCCGGTCCAGCTCGGCCTCACCGTCGGGCTGGCGGCGGCTGTGAAGCCTGGCACCAAAGGTTCGGCATGAACGGGTCGTTTCCCGACCTGCCCCGAATTTTAAAGTCGTGGCGGACCTACATCTCCCTGGCGGTCGGCTTCGGCCTGCTTCTGGTCCTCTTCCGGGGGGCCGGCATCAGCCCCATCGAGGCCCTGCGGGCCCTGGGCGGGGCGAACCCGGGCCTCTTTCTGCTGGCCGTGGCCGTCTACTACACCACCTTTCCCCTGCGGGGCATCCGCTGGCGGGTTATCCTTGGCAACCTGGTCGGCCCCGACCCGAAACCCCTCCCCGGCCCCTGGCATCTGGCGGTGGTGATCCTGGCCAGCTGGTTTGCCAACTGCCTGCTCCCCGCCAAGCTTGGGGACCTTTACCGGGCCTATCATCTAAAGCGCAACGGTGCTTCGGGCTTCTCGGAGGCGGCGGGCACCGTACTTATCGAGCGCCTCCTGGACTTGGTTGTGGTGGTCTCGGCCTTGGCCGCCTCGGCGGTCTTCCTCATCGGGTCGGTTTCCCGACGGACCCTGGCCGAAGTCGGGGGCTTGGGCATCCTGCTCCTGATAGTTGGCCTGGCCGGCGTCGGCCTCTTTTTCCGGCTCGGTCCGGGGATCCGCCGGCGGCTTCCGGCTAGACTGGCCGACATCTACCTCCGGCTGGAGTACGGAACCCGGGCCGGTTTTAAGCGGCTACCTCTTACCCTGGCCCTTACGGCGGCCGTCTGGGCCTGCGAGGTGGGCCGGCTTGCCCTGGTTACCCAGGCCTTGGGATTAAAAATCGTTCCGCCAATGATTGTCTTTGCCGCCCTGGCCAACTCGGTCCTCACCACCGTCCCCTTTACCCCGGGGGGACTCGGCCTGGTGGAGCTGGGGGTGGCCGGCTTGCTCAGCCTGGCCGTACCCCTAGACCTGGCGGTCACCGTGGCCCTGGCCGACCGGCTTATCAGCTATTGGAGCCTAATCCTCTCGGGCCTGCCGGCCTACATTCTTTCGGGGCGGCTCGAGACGACCCGGGAGGTTGCGGCCGATGCCGGTAATAGCCCTTGATTTCACCCCAGCCTTGAAGCAATCGGCCGGTATCGGCCGGTTTGTCCGGGGGTTGGTTGGGGGTCTGAGCCGGGTACCTTCAGAGTTCTCGTTCCTGCTGGTGACCACCCGGGACTGTCCGCCCTTTAACCCGGCGACCTACGGCCCCAGGTTCCGGGCGACCCAGCTCCCCTTCAAGGAGCGGACCTTTCTGGCCGCCTGGTTCCGGCTTGGGCTCCCCGTGCCCTTTGACCGGCTGGTGCCCGGCTTTGACCTTTTCCACGGACCTAACTTCGTTTTGCCGCCCCTGGCCCGGGCGGTGGGGGTAGTAACCGTCCACGACCTGAACTTTATGGTGGACCCCCGGTGGGTACCCGCCAAGCTTGGCCGGTTCCTGCGCCGGGCCGTGCCGGCCTCGGTCCGCCGGGCCCGGCTGGTGGCGACCGATTCCCAGGCCACCGCCGCCGACCTCGTCAGGTTTTTAAAGGTCGACCCGAACGTAATCCGGGTGGTCTACGGCGGGGTGGACCCCCCGGAAATCCAGGAACCGGCAGCTGAAGACCTGCTCGAGGCCTTCGGCCTGGAACCCGGGTATATTTTGTTCGTCGGCCGGGTCGAACCCCGCAAGAACCTGCCGGGGCTCATTACCGCCTACAACCTACTCCGGCAGAAATACCCGGCCATTACCCGGCCCCTGGTCATTGTCGGGGCACCGGGCTGGCTCTACGACGACTTTCTGGCCGCCCTGGGGACCTCGCCCTTCCGGGCCGATATCCGCTGGCTTCAGGGTCTATCCGATCCCCAGGTGGCGGCCCTCCTCAGCCGGGCCGGGGTGCTGGTCTACCCGTCCTTTTACGAGGGGTTTGGCCTGCCGGTCCTGGAGGCCATGGCGGCAGGGGTACCGGTGGTCACCTCAAACCGGGCTTCACTGCCGGAGGTGGCCGCGGATGCAGCCTGGCTGGTGGACCCCGCGGACCCAGCGGCCATCGCCGACGCCATCCGTGAAGCCCTCACCGATGAGGTCGCCCGGGCCCGGGCAGTGGCTGCCGGCCGGGAGCGGGCAGCAAAATTCACCTGGGAGGCGGCCGCCGAAACCCTCCTTGGGGTCTACCGGGAGGCACTGGGAGGGTGGGGCTAATGCGGGTCGGCTTTAGCGGCTATTTCTGGCAGTTCCCCGAGACGGGGAGCGGCCAGTACAGCCGCAGGCTCTTTGAGGCCCTGGGGGAGCTCGGGACCCAGCTCAACTTTACCCTGGTCCGTCTTGGGCCCCCGGAGCGGCCCCGCCTTGTGGGCAACCTGGGAAAGGTGTGGTTTGAGCAGGTCCACCTCTGGCGGCTTGCCCGGAGGGCTGAGGTGAACCTGGTCCACGTCCCCTACTTCGGGCCGCCGTGGCTTAAGTTTAGGCCCCTGGTGGTGACGGTCCACGACCTGCTCATGCTGGTCCTCCCCGGCTACCGGGGCTCCCTGGCCTTCAGGCTCTACATCTGGGCTGCCCGCCGGGCCTTGGGCCGGGCCGACCGGGTTATCGCCGATTCGAGGTGGACCCGGAACGATATCCTTAAGCTCACGGACGTCCCGGCCAATCGGGTCGAGGTGGTTCCCCTTGGGGTCGACCCGGATTTCGGAGCGGGCCTCACCCCTGAAAGGGTCGGGGCGGTGCGCCGCCGCTATGGCCTTGACCGGCCGTATATTCTCTACCTGGGCGGCTTCGACCGGCGCAAACAGGTGGACCGACTGGTCAGGCTCTTTCGGGAGGTCCCCGAGCCGTGGATTCTGGCCGTGGGCGGAAGGCTTCCCCGGCCGGGCCCCATCTTCCCGGACATCCTGGGGGCCGTCCGGGGGGCCAGGGTTGAGGACCGGGTCAGGTTCTTGGGGCCGATCCCCGATGAGGACCGTCCGGCCCTGTACGCCGGGGCCGACCTTTTCGTTTATCCCTCCGTCTACGAAGGCTTCGGCCTACCGCCCCTGGAGGCGATGGCCTGCGGGACGCCGGTGGTCTGCTCTAACCGGACCTCCCTGCCGGAAGTCGTCGGGGAGGCGGCCATGCTGGTGGACCCCGAGGATGACGAAAGCCTCCTGGGGGGCATATTAAAACTTTTAAGGGACGCCGACCTCCGGGCCGAGCTTCGGGCCCGGGGCCTGGAGCGGGCCCGGCAGTTCACCTGGCGGCGGACGGCGGAGGCGACCTATTGGGTCTATTTACGCGCACTCGGCTCGACCAAATCTGGGGGGGCGGTTACGTCCACCCCCTAAATATTGCGTTGCGGCGGGCCCTGGCCTGGGTTCCCCCAGGACCCGGGCGAATGCTGGAAGTGGGCTGTGGGGCCGGCCGTTTTCTGCGCACCATCGGCCGCCGCCGGCCGGGCTGGGAGCTTTTCGGCTGCGACCTTTCCGCCGTCAGTCTTAAGGCCGGGCGAACCTTCCCGGAGGCGGCCGAGTATGTCCTGGCCGATGCCCACCGGCTGCCCTATCGGGACGCCGGTTTCGATTTCGTACTGATGGTGGACGTTTTAGAGCACCTGCCTCGGCCGGAGGAGGCCCTGGCCGAGGCCTACCGGGTTCTGCGGCCAGGGGGCCGGTTCCACCTGCTGGTGCCCTGCGAGGGTCAGCCCCTCACCCTTCACTGGCTGGCCGCCAAGTTGGGGGTTGGGGCCGACCTGAAGGAGCGCCACGGGGGCCACATCCAGCGGTTCACCCACGCCGACATCTTCAGCCTGCTGGCCGGGGCCGGCTTTCGGGTCCGGCACGTCCGCTACAGCATGCACCCGGTGGGCCAGCTTAAAGACTTTTTATATTATGTTGAGCGGGAACGGTGGGCCGGGTGGCTCCGGGGCAACATCCTTTTTCGGCTGTTCGTCCGGGTGCTATGGGTTGTGGCCCACCTGGAGTCGACCCTGCTGGCCCGGGTTCCCCTGGCGGCGGTGGTGATGCACGTCTCGGCGGAGCGTTCGAAAGGCCCATGATCCGGGTCCTGATGGTTTCTAAGGCATGCTACGTGGCCGAATATCGCAAGAAGTTGCGGGCCTTGGTCGCCGGCGGGGAGGTCGAGCTTGGGCTGGTGGTGCCTCCGTTCTGGCGGTTCGGCAAGGAGGTTGCCCCCTTCGAGCCGGGGGCGGACGAAGGCTACCGGGTCTACATCTTGCCCCCCCGCTTTAACGGCCAAGTCCACCTCCACTACTACCCCGGCCTGGGCCGGGTTCTGGCCGAATTTAAGCCGGACCTGGTCCACTTGGACGAAGAGCCCTATGACTTGGTGACGTTTCACGGCCTGCAGCTGGCCCGGCGGGTCGGGGCGGTTTGTCTTTTCTTCACCTGGCAGAACCTACTCAACCCCATCCCACCCCCATTTTCCTGGTTTCAGCGGTCCGTCTTCGCCGGGGCAGCTGGGGCCGTCGCCGGCAACCGTGAGGCCGAGCAGGTCCTGCGCCGGCGGGGATTTACCGGCCCGGTGGCGGTCATACCCCAGTTCGGGGTGGACCCGGAGCTCTTCCGGCCCGAGCCCCGGCCTCGGTCCGGGCCCTTTCGTATCGGCTTTGTCGGCCGGCTAGTGCCCGAGAAGGGGGCCTACTGGCTGCTGGATGCGGTGGCCGGCCTTGAGGGCGACTGGGAGCTCCTAATCGTCGGGGGATTCGGGTCCAACCCGGACGTCCGCCGGGAGGTGGAGGCCCGGCTGCGAAGGTTGGGCGGCCGGTGCCGGCTTTTGGGGCCCTTCGCCTCGGCAGAGATGCCCGAATTTTACCGGTCCATCGACGTCCTGGTGGTGCCTTCCCTAACGGGCCGGCGGTGGAAGGAGCAGTTCGGCCGGGTGATTGTTGAGGCCCAGGCCTGCGGGGTTCCGGTGGTGGGCAGCGACTCCGGAGAAATTCCCCGGACCCTGGGCGACGGGGGCATCGTGGTGCCGGAGGGGGACGTGCTGGGACTGCGGGGGGCGATCCGCCGGCTGATGCTAGACCCGACCCTGCGGCGTATTCTTGGGGAGCTGGGCCGCCGACAGGCGGTGGCCCGCTTCTCCCACCGGGTCGTGGCCGAGCAGACCCGGGAGTTTTACCGGCGGCTCATCCTCGGGCGGCGGCCCTGAGGCCGGGGGCCGGACGCGCGGTGTTATAATCGGAGGATGATGGGCCTCGACCGAAAGGTCAAAAGCCGGGTCATCGGCCGCCTTGAACCCCCCATCGCCCGGCTCATCGGCCTCCACGACCGCTGGACCGGCCGGGACCGGGCCTGGAAGGAGGTTTTTACCCGCCTCGCCACCGGGGACGGCCGGGGCCTGAAAATCGCCGTCGTCCGGCTGGACTCCATCGGTGACCTGTTCCTTTCAGAGCCGGCCATCCGGGCCCTCCGCCGCCGCTTCCCCGCTGCCAGAATCCACCTGGTGGCGGACCCGGCCGGGGCGGTCCTGCTGGCGGGCCACCCAGCCGTCGACCGCATCTGGGTCGTAAAGGTCCCCTGGCACCGGGCCTGGCGGGGGGAGCGGTTGGATTGGGCAAACGCCGCCCTGGAGCTTTGGCGGGCCGTCCGCCGCCTCCGGCGGGAGTTCTTCGACGTTGCCGTGGAGCTCCGGGGCGACCCCCGGGATATCCTTTTTACGTGGCTTTTGGGGCCGAAGCTTCGGGTTGGTAGCGACGCCCGGGGCGGCGGCTCCTGGCTCCACGTAAGCCTCGGCCCCGACCGACCCATCCACCGGGTAGATTTCGCGCAGGCGGTAGTGGGTCAGCTGGGGGTGCGGCCGGTAGACGGAGGTCCACAGGTCCCCTTCCGGCCCGAAGAGCTGGAATTCGGCCGGAAACTGGTGGCCGAAGCCGGCGGAAAACCCCGGGTGGCCATCCACCTCGGGGCGGGCTTCGCCACCAAGTGCCTGCCGGTGGGCAAGTTTGCGGCCGCGGCCCGGGCCCTTCGCCGGCTCCACCCGGGAATGGTCGTTTACCTGGTCGGCGGGCCAGACGAGATTGACTTGGCGGCCCGCTTCGTTGGGGACTATGACGGGCCGGTGGCAAACTTTGTGGGCCGGCTGAGCCTGCGTCAGACGGCCGCCCTCCTGCGGGAGATGGACCTTTTCATCGGCAACGACAGCGCCCCGATGCACCTTGCGGCCGCAGCGGGGGTTCCGGTGGTGACCTTCTTCGGGCCCTCGGAGCCGGCCAAGTTCCACCCTTACGATACGGAGTACCGGCTCCTGGAGGTCAACCTGCCCTGTCGGCCTTGCGACCACGTCCACTGCCGGCACATTGAAAACTACTGCCTTACCCTGATCCCCGTCCGGCGGGTGGTTGAGGCGGCGGCCGAGCTTTTGGGCCGACCGGCCGGGGTGGAGTCTGGGAGGGGGACGTGACGGACCCGGTGGCATCCGCCCGGGCCCAGCTGGCTGAATCGGCCCGGCTCAAGCTCTGGCTGGCCGAGAACCTCGCCGACCGGCTGGCGATCGCTGCCCGGCTGGTAGCCGAGGCCCTCCGGCGGGGGAACAAGGTCATGTTCTGTGGCAACGGCGGCAGCGCCGCCGACAGCCAGCACCTGGCGGCCGAGTTGGTGGGCCGCTACCGACGGAACCGACCGGGGCTGGCCGCCCTCGCCCTGACGGTGGATACCTCAGCCCTTACGGCCATCGGCAACGACTTCGGATTCGAAGAGGTCTTCAGCCGGCAGGTGGAGGCCCTCGGCCAGCCGGGGGACGTGCTTGTCGCCATCAGCACCAGCGGCCGGAGCCCCAACGTCCTCCGGGCCGTTGATGCCGCCCGGGCCCTGGGCCTTAAGACCGTTGGGCTGGTCGGTCGGGATGGAGGCCAGCTTGCCGGGCTGGTAGATTTGGCCCTGGTAGTCCCGTCGGAGGACACGGCCCGCATCCAGGAATGCCACATAACCCTGGGCCACATTCTCTGCGACCTGGTGGAGGGGGAGCTTGCCGACGGAGCCGCCTGAATTCCCCCGCCTGGACCACCGCCGGGCCCGGACCGTTCCCCTCCAGGCCCGGCCCAGCAGGGTTTTTCGGGAGGCCCTGGCCGGGCTGCCGCGGCCGGGAAGCTCCTTCCGGGAGTTTTTCGGCCGCCTGCCCCGGATTCTGGCGGCCGAGGACCTGCGGGCGGTGGTGCGGGCCATCCGGGCGGCCCGGGCGGCGGGCCGGCCAGTGGTGTGGGGTCTGGGCGCCCACGTTATAAAGGTCGGGCTTAGCCCCGTCATCATCGGCCTGATGGATGCCGGCTACGTGGACGGCCTGGCCATGAACGGAGCCGGGGCCATCCATGACTTCGAGCTGGCCCTGGTAGGGCAGACTTCCGAGGATGTCGCCGAGGGCCTGGCCGATGGGACTTTCGGCATGGCCGAGGAGACGGGCCGCTTTCTCAACGAGTGCGCCGTTGAAGCCATGGCCACCGGGACCGGCTGGGGGGAGGTGGTCGGCCGGAGAATCCTGGAGCTCAATGCTCCCAATGCGGACATAAGCCTGCTGGCCCAGGCCTACCGGCGGGGCATCCCCGCCACCCTCCACGTTACCATCGGGGCCGACATCATCCACATGCACCCGGCTGCCCGGGGCGATGCCCTGGGGGCGGCCAGCTTCGAGGACTTTCTACGATTTGCCGGCCTGGTGGCCCGGCTGGAAGGGGGTGTTTATCTTAACGTCGGGTCGGCCGTGGTCTTGCCCGAGGTCTTCCTCAAGGCCCTCAACCTGGCCCGCAACCTGGGCCACCGGGTCGAGAACTTTACCACGGTAAACTTGGATATGCTGCGTCACTACCGACCGTCGGAGAACGTGCTGCGGCGGCCCACCCTGCAGGGGGGCCGGGGGATCCACATCACCGGCCACCACGAGCTGATGGTGCCCCTGCTGGCCCAGGCCCTGATCGAAGACCTTGAGTGAACCTCCGGTGGAGAAATTCGTCGCCATGGGCGCAAAGGAGCTCACCGCCATCATCCGAAACTGGCAGGCCAAGCGCGTCGTCGTGGTGGGCGACGTGATGCTCGACGAGTACCTCTGGGGCACCGTGACCCGCATCTCCCCGGAGGCCCCGGTCCCGGTGGTTGAGGTCAAGGACCAGACGGTCCGGCCGGGTGGGGCGGCCAACGTGGCCGCCAACATCAAGGCCCTGGGGGCCGAGCCCGTTCTGGTGGGGGTTGTGGGGGCCGACCACGCCGCCCGGCTCCTCCGGGAGGCCCTGGCAAGCCTGGGGATCGACGACGCCGGCCTCGTCACCGACCCCGACCGTCCCACCACCCTCAAAACCCGCATTATCGCCCACAACCAGCAGGTGGTCCGGGCGGACCGGGAGTTCACCGGCCCCATCCCCCCGGCCGTCGAGGACGAGCTGCTGGACAGGCTGGAAAGCCTCCTGACCGGGGCGGATGCGGTGCTCTTTGAGGACTACAACAAGGGAGCCCTCACCCCCAGGGTGATCGCCGAGGTGAAGGCCCGGGCAGGCCGGCGGGGCCTGCTCCGGACGGCGGACCCGAAACTGGAGCAGTTTTTCGAATATCAGGGGGTCGAGCTGGTGAAGCCGAACCTGCGGGAGGCGGAGGCGGTCCTCGGCCGGCGCCTCTCGGGATACGAGGATGTGGCCGCGGCCGGGCAAGGCCTTCTCGAGCGGCTGAAGTGCGCTAACCTGGTGGTGACCATGGGCGAGAAGGGGATGATGCTCTTCCGGCCCGGGGCGGCCCCGGAGGTGGTCCCGGCCGTGGGCCGGCGGGAGGTCCGGGACGTGACCGGGGCCGGGGATACCACCATCGCCGCCCTCACCCTGGGCCTGGCGGCCGGGGCAAGCCTGGTCCAGTCGGCCTGGGTGGCGGCGGTCGCGGCCGGCCTGGTGGTAGGGAAGGTGGGAGCGGTTCCGGTGGGCGTTGAGGAGCTTGTCGGAGCCCTTAAAGAGCTTGGGGAAGAGGGCGGGCTTCTACCCGCCTGAAACCCTTGAGGGGCACGATGCTTAGGGTTACCGTCGCCCTGGCCGATTTCGTCTTGCTGAACGGCGCCTTTGCCCTGGCCTACTACGGCCGGTACATCTTGGAGCTGGGCCGGGAAGTGCCGGAGGCCAGCTTTGTCCCCTACGCCGACCTGGTGCCCCTCCAGGTGGCCTTCGCCGCCCTGCTTACCGTCAGCCACGGCATTGCTGGAGTGTACGGCCGGCCGTTCCGGGGCTCGTTCCTGGATGAGGCAGGCAAGCTGGTGGCCTCCACCAGCGTTGGGTCGATGCTGCTGCTGGCGGCCGCCTTTCTTTACTACGGCTACCCTTATTCGCGGCTTTTGTTCATCATTGCCTGGGCCGCCGGGGTCACCTTTACCCTCGCCTTCCGGCTGGGCGGGCGGTGGGTCCTGGCCTTCTTGTGGCGGCGGGGCATTGGCGTCCGGCAGACGGTGGTGATCGGGGCAGGCCCCCTGGCCCAGCTGGTAATGCACACCTTGACCACGGGGGGTGGGCGGGACTGCCGGCTCCTGGGCTTCCTCGACGACCACGTGACCGACGATATTGGCCGGTTCCGCTGGCTCGGACCCCTCAGCGCCGCCGAGAAGGTTGCCCGGGAGCTTAAGGTCGACGAGTTCATTATCGCCCAGCCGAACGTCTCCCACGAGCGGCTGATGGAGCTGGTTCGGGGGTGCCGCCGGGCCGGCCTCGACTTCCGGGTCGTACCGGACCTTTACGAGATAAGCCTGCGCCGGGTAAACGTCGACGACCTGGACGGGATACCCCTGGTAAGCCTGAGCCCGCAGAACCTGAGTCCCACTAGCCTGCTGGTTAAGCGGGCCATCGATATCGCCGTGGCCAGCTTGGTCTTGCTGGGCCTTCTACCCCTCTGGCTTCTTATCGCCCTGCTCATCCGGCTTGATTCGCCCGGCCCTGCCCTCATCCGGCAGGTTCGGGTGGGGAAAAACGGCCGGCCGTTCGTCCTCTACAAGTTCCGGTCCATGTACGTGGGGGCCGAACAGGAAAAGGAAAAGCTTAAAGACCTTAACGAGGCCAGCGGACCCCTCTTTAAGATTCGCAACGACCCCCGCCGAACCCGGGTGGGCCGCATTCTGCGCCGGCTCAGCCTAGACGAGATCCCCCAGCTCATCAACGTGCTGCGGGGGGAGATGAGCCTGGTGGGACCCCGGCCACCGGTGCCCGAGGAATGGGAGCTTTACGAGCCCTGGCACCGGCGGCGGCTGGAGGTCTCCCCCGGCCTGACCGGCCTCTGGCAGGTGAAGGGCCGCAGCGACCTTCCCTTCGATGAGATGGTCCTTTTGGACCTTTACTACATCGACAACTGGTCCATCTGGCTGGATATAAAGATTCTGCTTCAGACCATTCCGGCCGTTATTACCGGCCGGGGGGCCTACTGAATCGCCCCGGCTTGCCGGAGGCCCTCGATTTCGGCCGCCGAATAGCCCAGCTCCCCCAGAATCGCCTCGGTGTCCGCCCCCAGGGGCCCGCCCAGGTGCCGGACCCGAGCCGGGGTTGCCGAGAACTTAATGGGAAAGCCCACCTGCCGGACCCGGCCGTAGCGGGGGTCCTCCAACTCTAAAAGCATCTGCCGGGCCTGCACTTGCGGGTCGGCCAAAGCCTCGGCAAGCTCCTTGACTGGGGCCACGCAGGTGTCGGCCCCCATCAGCTCGGCCGCCCATTCGTCCCGAGTCCTGGTCTTAAAGATGGCCGCCAGCTCGGCCCGGACCGCATCCCCCTCGGGGCCGGTGGCGAACTGCTTTGGGATCAGGTCTTCCCGGCCGAGCCGCCGGCAGAGGTTGGCCCAGAACCACGGCTCCAGGGCCCCCACGGCTAAGTATTTACCGTCGGCCGTAGGGTAGACGTTGTAGCAGGGCACCCCGCCGTTCAGCAGGCCCCGGCCCCGACCCCAGACCTCGCCGCCCAGAAACCGGCCGATAATATGACCCAGCCAGGCCACCATCCCGTCTAGCATGGAGACGTCGATATACTGTCCCTGGCCGGTACGCTCCCGGTGGAAGAGGGCCACCATGATACCGAAGGCCGCCAGCAGGGCCCCGCCCCCAATGTCCGCCACCTGGACGCCGGGAATCACCGGCGGCCCCTCGGCCGGGCCGGTAAGGTCCAGGACCCCGGCCACCGCCAGGTAGTTAATGTCGTGGCCGGCCACCTCCCGGTAAGGGCCGGTCTGACCCCAGCCCGAAAGGGAACAATAAACCAGCCGGGGGTTTTTCGCGGCTAAGGTCTCGTAGTCGATGCCCAGCCGCCGGGTCACCCCCGGCCTAAAACCTTCAACCAGCACGTCGGCCCGCTCGGCCAGCCGGTAGAAGACTTCCCGCCCGGCCGGGACCTTTAAATTTAAAATTATGCTCCGCTTATTGCGGTTGAGCACCTGGCGCTGGGGGTCGTAGCCGGCCTCGGCCGGCGCGGGCCGGCTCCCCGAGCCCCGGGCCCGGGCGATGGCCGCCGGGTCCTCGATGCGGACCACGTCGGCCCCCAGGTCGGCCAGAAGCCAGGTGCAGAAGGGCCCCGGAAGCTGGCGGGAAAGGTCCAGGACCCGGATCCCCCCGACGGGAAGCATCGCTCTTAGGACCGGCCCGCCCGGGCCTCCTGAAGGGCCCGCCAGACCCGTTCGGGTGTCAGGGGCGTGTCGATGTGCCGGATGCCCAGGGGCTTAAGGGCATCCAGCACCGCATTGGCCACCGCCGCCGGAGCCCCGATGGTGCCCGACTCGCCGATACCCTTGGCCCCTAGGGGATTGGTCGGAGACGGAACCTCGATGGCCTCCGTCTCGAAGGCCGGCAAGTATTCGGCCACTGGCACGGCGTAATCGAGAAAACTGCCCGTGAGTAGGTAGCCGTTTTCGTCGTAAACCGCCCGCTCCCAGAGGGTCTGGCCTACCCCCTGGGCGACCCCGCCGTGAACGAGGCCCTCGGTAAGCATCGGGTTGATGATTTTGCCGCAGTCGTCTACGGCCACGTACCGCAGAAGCTTTACGGCCCCAGTCTCAGGGTCCACTTCCACCAGCGCCAGGTGGGCCCCGAAGGGGTAGGTGGGCGAGCTGGGGTCGAAGAAGGCCACCGCCTCCAGGCCCAGCTCGAAGCCGGGGGGCAGCCGGCTGGGAATGTAGGCCTCCTGGGCCACCTCCTGGAAGGTTACGGCCCGGCCAGGGGCACCCCGAACGAAGAAACGGCCGTTCTCAAAGACGATGTCGGCCTCGGCTGCCTCCAGCAAGTAGGCGGCGATTTTGCGGGCCTTTTCCAGCACCCGCTCGCAGGCCAGGTGGATAGCCGACCCGGCTACCTGAATGGTCCGGCTGCCGTAACTGCCCAGGCCGTAGGGCAAGGCGGCAGTGTCCCCGTGGACCACCTCCACATCCTCGAAGGGGATGCCCAGGCGGTCGGCGACGAGCTGGGCGAAGGTGGTTTCGTGGCCCTGGCCGGTGGCGTGGGCCCCGGTGTAAACGGTGACCTTGCCCGAGGGGTGAACCCGAACTAGGGCCGATTCGAAGTTTCCGGCCCGTTTCCCCCCCTGGACGGAACCGACGCTCGGGCCGCCCGCCGTAACCTCCACGTAGGTGGAGAGGCCGATCCCCACCAGTCGGCCCTCCCGCCGAAGCCGCTCCTGCTCGGCCCGCAGCTTTTGATAACCGGCCAGCTGTAAAAGCGTTTCTAAGGCCCGCGGGTAATCGCCGCTGTCGTAGACAGTGCCGATGGAGGTCCGGTAGTAGTTATCGAATGGCGGGATGAAGTTCTTGCGCCTGACGTCGGTTGGGTCGAGCCCGAGCTCGGCCGCCACCAGGTCTACCGCCCGCTCGATGTAGTAGGCGGCCTCGGGCCGACCGGCGCCGCGGTAGGCGTCCACCGGGACGGTGTTAGTGAACACCCCGTAGACTTCCCCGACGATATTGGGGACCGCATAGGTTCCGCTGAGCATGGAGATAAACCGGATGCCCGGCACCACCATGGCAAAGGGTGACACATAGGCCCCAATATTGGCATAGGTGGTAAGCTTTAAGCCCAAAATGGTCCCGTCCCGCCGGTAGGCCACCTCCAGGTAAGTGACGTGGTCCCGGCCGTGGGTCATTCCCAGGAAGTTCTCGCTCCGGGTTTCCACCCACCGGACTGGCCGGCCCAGCTTCCGGCTGGCGAAGGCTACCAGCACATCCTCCGGATAGAGAAAGATCTTGGCGCCGAAGCCACCCCCAACATCCCCCGAAATGACCCGGACCTTGTGCTCAGGGTGGGGCATCACCTCGCAGAGCCACTGGCGGACCAGATGGGGAGCCTGGGTCGATACCCAGAGGGTGAGCTGGTCGGTCTCCGGCTGGTACCAGGCCGTGGTTGCCCGGGGTTCCATGGGGCTGGGAACCAGCCGCTGAACCACGAAGCGCTGCCTGATCACCCCATCGGCCTCCCGAACCGCCCGCTCCCAATCGCCCCCCGACACGGTCCGCTTGAAGCAGAGGTTTCCCAGGGCCTCGGGGTGGAGCTGGGGCGCCCCGGGCCGGAGGGCCTCCTCTTGGTCCACCACGGCCGGCAAAGGCTCGTATTCTACATCGATGAGCTCCAGCAGGTCCCGGGCCCGGTAGCGGCCCTCGGCCACCACCGCCGCCACCGGCTCACCCACGTACCGGACCCGGTCTAGGGCCAGGGCATACCGCGGGGGAACCACCGACTCGGGGAGCTGCCAGCCGCAAGGCATTGGCTTGAGGCCGGCGGCCAGCAGGTCCTGGCCGGTCAGGACGGCCAGAACCCCCGGGGCCCGGGCCACCCGGGAAACATCCAGCCGGGTGATGCGGGCGTGGGGGTATGGGCTTCGGAGAACCCCGAGGAAAAGCAGGCCCGGAATTTTAATGTTGTCTACATAGGTTCCCCGGCCAGTAACCAGTCGGAGGTCCTCGGTGCGCCTTACGGGGGAACCTACCAGCCTTCCGGAAACCTGAACCATCGGCTACCCTCCTTGAGTCTGGGGCTTTAAAGGCTGACCGATAAATGATAACCGAAAACCCGCCCGTTTTACCCGCTTAGCCGATTGGGGTCCAACCCGGGCGCACGGCCGTGAGGCCCTACAATCCAGGACTGAGAAGCCGGGGCCGGCGTTAAAATAAAAAGACTGCCCTTTGAGGTGAAGCCGATCATGTCGGCCAATGTTTCTCCCGAATGGCTCTGCCGCCGCCTCGTCGAAGAGGCCCACGATGCCATTATCTTCGCCGACCAGGAAGGCAAGATCGTCCTCTGGAACACCGGGGCCGAAGAGACTTTCGGCTACACGGCCGCGGAGGCCATCGGCCAGAGCCTCGACATCATTATCCCCGAAAAGCACCGAGCCCGCCACTGGGCGGGGTATTATCGGGTGATGGCGACGGGGGCGACCAAGTACGGCCGGGACCTGCTTAAAGTTCCGGCCCTCCGTAAGGACGGGAGTCGGGCCTCCATCGAGTTTACCATCGTGCCGGTCAAGGATAACGCCGGCCGGATGCTCGGAATAGCCGCCATCATCCGGGACGTGACCCGGCGCTGGGAGGAAGAAAAGGCCCTCCGAACCCGGCTTGCCGAACTGGAGGCCCGCCTAGGTGCCGCCGGTTAGGCCCTCGACCGGACCGGCTGGGAGCCAGATTCCCAGCAGGTGGGCGGCTGCCAGCGCCCTTTCAAGGGAACCGGTGGGCACCAGGACGAGCTCGCCCCCGACGGTCCGGTGGACCCGACCCACCTCCTGAAAGCCGGCCTTTAAGATTCCCCGGCGGGATGGGAGGTTGGGGGCGTCGTGGCCGACCCAGAACCTTTCGGCCGCCTCCTCGAGATGAAGAATCGCCTGAAGGAGGCGGGGGTAGATGCCGAGGCCCCGCCACGGGGGGAGGGTGATAAAGTCCCAAAGGTAGCGGTTGGCCAAGGGAACTTCGAAGGTCAGCCCCAGCTCGCCGATTTCGGCCCGGGCAGTGGCCACCCACCCGTAAGCCACCGGCCGACCGTCCAGCCAGGCCACATAGGCCCGGTGGCCGGCAGAAAACCGGTCCTCCAGGTCGGCCGCCCTCAGGCCCGTAAGGGGCTCGAGGACCCTCGGGTCGGAGGTCTCCCCAATGGTAAGGCCGCCTAGAGGCGGCAGTAAAACCAGCGGGTCGCCCCGCCACCAGGTGTATAAGGACCCGATGGTCGGGCCGACGGACTCCGAGGCCATCCCCATTCTGGTGTAGCGTCCCACCTCAATTTTAATTGCCTTCCGGCCCAGGCTGGCCAAAAAGGCCGTTCCGCTGGCAGGAACCGGCCGGTTCCTGGTATAGTTTGGGCCGGTGGTTGCCGAGGTCGAAGCCTTAATCCTGGCCTGGATTGCGCAGGTCTATCAGGCCATCGGCTGGTACGGCGTGGCCGTCCTGATGGCCGTCGAAAGCGCCTGCATTCCCCTGCCATCCGAGCTTATCATGCCACTGGCAGGCTGGATGCTCATCCAGAAGCCGGGCTTGGGTCCGGAATACCTGCTGCTGGCCGGGCTGGCCGGGGCGGCCGGCAACGCCCTCGGGTCGGCGGTGGCCTACTGGGTGGGGGCCGCCGGCGGCCGGCCCTTTTTAGAGCGATACGGCCGCTGGGTTTTGGTCAGCCGTCGCGACCTGGAGCTGGCCGAGCGTTGGTTTGCCAGATACGGGGCCTGGGCCGTCTTCTTCTCCCGGCTCCTGCCGGTGGTCCGGACTTTTATCAGCTTCCCGGCCGGCATCGCCCGGATGAACTTTCCCATCTTTATCGTCCTGTCCTTTGTCGGGTCTTTCCCCTGGTCGGTGGGTCTCGCCTACGCCGGGTACCTCCTGGGGGAGCACTGGGAGTCCATCCGGGCCGTGATGCGGCCCCTGGATATTCCCATAATCATCGGCCTGCTGGTGCTGGTTATCCTCTTCGTCCGCAGGCGCCTCCAGGAGTACCGGGCCGCCCCCCTCTCGGTCCCCGAGGAAGATTAAGGCCGGCCGGGACGGCCGCCGCTGGCCGTCCCGGCCGGAAGGTTCTGTTTTAGACTTTACTCGTACTGGTAGTCGGAGATGAAGATGATGTTGCCGCCGGTGAACTTCATGTAGCGCATCGCCTTGAAGGGTCGGTGGTCGTTGGGCCCCATGGTGACGGCGACCCCGGCAATGTTGTCCTTCCAGTCTTTGATGCTTTCGGCCGCCTCGATGAGCTTTTCCCGGGTCAGGTCACGGCCGGCCCGCCGCAAGGTCTCGACCATGATCTCGGCCGCTGCTTGACCATAGACGGTGAAGTTCTGCGGCTGGAGGCCCGGGGCATACTTCTGCAGGAGCTCGTGGTGCTGGCGAATGCGGGGGTTGCTGGTGTCATCTAAGGTAGGCAGCCAGCCCAGGGTGATAACCCCTTCCATGGCCGACGGCCCGGCGGTGTTGAACATTTCGGGGTCGTTGGAGACGGCGGTCATCAGGAAGGCGGCTTTATAGCCGAGCTGTTCGGCCTGCTTCAAGAAGAGGGCGCATGGCCTGGGCACGCAGAAGAGGAGCACCACCTCGGCCCTGGCATCCCGAAGCTTGATGATCTGCGAGGAGAAGTCGGTGGCCGTAACCTCGAAACTCTCCCGGGCAACTATCGGGTAGTTGGCCTTTTTAAGGGTCTCTTCGAACCACCTGGCCCCGTCCTTGCCGAAGTCGTCGTTCTGATAGAAGATGCCGGCCTTCTTACCGGGCAGGTTCTGGATGGCATACCGGGCTAGCAATGTCCCTTCAACCCGGTAGTCGGGCTGGAAAGCGAAGACGTAGCGGCGGACGGGTTCGGTCCACTTGGTGGCCCCCGAGGCGATGTACATGTCTGGGATCTTGTTCTCGTTTAGCCACTCGAAGACCTGGCTGTGGGTTGGGGTGCCCAGACCGTTGAAGATGGCGAAGACCTTATCCTGTTCCACCAGCTTCTTAACCACCTCGACGGTCCGGGGCGGCTGGTAGCCGTCATCTTCAATTTTGTAGATGATCTTCCGCCCGTTCACCCCGCCCTGGTCATTTATGTACTTAAAGTAAACTTCGGAGCCCCGGGGGATAACCGAGTAACTGGCTGCCGGACCGCTCATGGGCTGGTGGGTTCCCAGCAGGATGCTGTCGTCCGTTACGCCAACTTCGGTAACCCGGGGAGCCTGCTGCCCGGCCGGGGCCGGTGCTCCGGTGGGCGCCTCCCGACAGGCCACCAGAACCAGCCCGAGGCTCACCAGGAACGCAACGACTTTCCAAACAGCCTGACCCATGAAACCGACCTCCTTTCACCGAATCTGCTGCCCGTTAAGTTTAGGCTTTAGGTCCTGGCCGGATTTCACCCCCTTTCCCCCGGCCGGTCTCCGGCCCCAGCCTTTTTTACTGGCCCGGTCCTGGCCCACAAGTTCTTCGCCTTATGATACAGGCTAACGAGTCCACCCGGCAAAAAGACCATTACTAGGATTAGTATTACGCCGTAAATGGCCCAAATAAGGCCCTTGGTAGTGGCCCCAATAGCCGAAAGGCCCACCAAGTTAAGCAGTCGGGCCAGGTAATCCGTAAGGTTCGAGGAGAGGAGGGGCAGGACCACGATGATGGCCGCCCCGATTATGGACCCGGCCACCGAGGCCAGGCCCCCGATGACCACCATTGTCAGGAACTCAATGGAGACCACCAGGGTGAAGGCATCCGGGGCGATGTAGCCCAGCAGGTAGGCCAGAAGGCCCCCGGCCAGACCGGTGTAAAAGGCGCTGGTAGCGAAAGCTAAGGTTTTAAACCGGGCCAGGCTCACCCCAACCGCCTGGGCCGCAATCTCGCTATCCCGCAGGGCAATGAGGGCCCGGCCAATGCGGCTGCGTACCAGATTAACGGTAAGCCAGACCATAATCATGGCCGTCACCAGGCAGATGTAGGCCAGCCACTGGTCCTGGGCCAGGCCGAGGCCAAGCGGGGGCTGGGGCTGGGAAAGCTTAAGGCCCTGGACCCCACCCGTCAGGTCCTCGAATTTAAGGAGGGCCTGGGGCACGGCCACGGCCAGGGCCAGGGTTGCAATGGCCAGATACGGGCCGGTAAGCCGCAGGGAAGGCCAGCCCAGCAGGTACCCGGCAAGGCCGGCCGCCAGCCCGCCGGTAAGGATGCACAAGGGCCACGGCAGACCTAACCGGTTGGCGACGATGGCGGCCCCGTAGGCCCCGATGGCGAAAAACGCCCCGTGGCCGAGGGAGATCTGTCCCGAATAGCCGGTGAGCAGGTTGAGCCCCAGGGCAACCACCGTATAGATGGCCATCCGGCTCAGGACAAAGTTGGCAAACTGGTTTATAAAAAGGGGTGCCGTAAGCAAGCATATAACCAGAACGGTCAGGAGGATGCGGCCGACCATGGGGCTAAACCTTCCTCCGGTGGACAGTTCCGAAGAGGCCCTGGGGCCGGACAACCAGCACGGCCAAGATCATGAAAAATGCCAGCCCGGACTTAAGCTCCGTTGCCACCAGCGCCCCCAGTAGGTTTTCGATAACCCCCACCAGCAGCCCGCCGGCGATGGCCCCGAAGGGGCTGCTGAGGCCACCCAGCACCGCCCCGGCGAAGGCATAAAGGAGCACCCCAGCCATCATGTTCGGCTCCAGGAAGATCTTCGGGGCCGCCAGCATCCCGGCGATGGCCCCCAGCATTGCCGAAAACCCCCACCCAAGGCTAAGCATCCGGCCCACCGGGATCCCCACCAGTCGGGCGGCGGTCCGGTTGTGGGCGACGGCCCGCATGGCCGTCCCAAGGGTGGTCCGCCGCAGAAATAGGTGGAGCAACACCATGATAACCAGTCCGCATCCTAAAATCCACAGGTCCAGGAGTCCCACCGTAAGCCCCAGGAACCAAACGGTCCCCCCGGAGATGGGGCTTGGGAACCCCTTGGGCACGTAGCCCCAGACCCAGCCGGCAACACTGTTGAAGATGCTATAGAGGCCCAGGGTAACGATGACCACACTCAGGACCGGCGCCTCTTCCACCGGCCGGACCACCACCCGCTCGACCAGGTAGCCCAACAGGAAGGCGAAGACCAGGGTCAGGGCCACTGCCGGCAGGAAGGGCACCCCGTACCAGGTGAGGAGGGTGTAGGCGATAAAGGTCGTAAACATGGCCATTTCGCCCTGGGCGAAATTGACCACATCGGTCGACTGATAAATCAGCACCAGGGCGAGGGCCAGCAAGGCGTAGATACTTCCGGCGCTCAGGCCGCTCACTACCTGCTGGGCCAGGCTTAACAGTTGTCCTTCCGTCACGGTCAGTACCCCAGGTAGGACTTTCGAATGGCCTCGTTTCGTCGAAGTTCGGCGGCCGGGCCCGCCAGCACCACCTGCCCCGTCTGAAGCACGTAGGCCGCGTGGGCCACCTGCAAGGCCAGGTTGGCGTCCTGCTCCACCAGCAGCACAGTGGTGCCGTCGGCGTTTATCTGCCGGATGGTTCGGAAGATCTCCCGAACCACCATGGGCGCAAGGCCGAGGGACGGCTCATCGAGCAGTAAGAGCCGGGGGCGGGCCATAAGGGCCCGGCCGATGGCCAGCATCTGCTGTTCGCCCCCGCTTAACGTGCCGGCCAGCTGTTTTCGCCGCTCCCGAAGCACCGGAAAGAGTTCAAAAACCCGCTCCAGGTCGGCCGGGATCCGACGCCGGTCCCGCCGGCAGTATGCCCCGAGAATCAGGTTTTCGCCCACCGTCAGCTCGGCGAAAACCTGCCGGCCCTCGGGTACATGAGCCACCCCCAGCCGGACGATGGCTTCCGGCGGGAGCCGGTCAATCCGGCGGTCGTCGAAATAGACGGCCCCGCTCAGCGGCCGGATGAGGCCCGATATCACCCGCAGGGTGGTAGTTTTACCGGCCCCGTTGGCCCCAAGCAGGGCCACAATGCTCCCCGCCGACACCTCCAGCGAAACATCCCGGAGTACCTGAATGCGGCCGTAGCCGGCGCTTACCCCTTCGAGCCTAAGCAATCTCCTCTTCTTCCCCCAAATAGGCCTCGATAACCCGGGGGTCGTTCTGGACCTCCTCGGGGGGACCTTCGGCGATTTTCCGGCCGAAGTCGAGCACCGCAATCCGCTCGCAAACCTGCATCACCAGCCCAATGTGGTGCTCCACGACGACCAGGGTGGTTCCCAGCTCTCGAATCTGCCGGATAAGCTCGGCCAGCTCGGCCACCTCGGCGGGGTTCAGTCCGCCCGCCGGCTCGTCCAGCAGCAGGAGCTTGGGCCGCCCCACCAGGGCCCGGCCCAACTCCACCCGCTTCTGCACCCCCAGGGGCAGGGCGGCCGCCGGCATCGGCAGAAACCGGGTAATCCCGAGCAGCCGGGCCACTTCCACCGCCCGCTCCCGGGCCAACCGCTCCTGGCGGCTGGCATCCGGCAGGCCGAGGAACGCCGACCAGAGGGGGTAGGTTAAGCTCAGGTGCTGGCCGACCAGCAGGTTTTCCAGGACGGTCATGCTCTTAAAAAGCTCCACATTCTGAAAGGTTCGGCCGATGCCCAGGGCCGGTATGGCGTGGGGCGGAAGCCTGAGCAGACTTCGGCCCTCCAGCCGGATATCCCCCCGGTCGGGGGTATAAAGGCGGCTTATGCAGTTAAAAAGGGTGCTTTTGCCGGCCCCGTTGGGTCCGATGAGGCCGAAGATTTCACCCCGGCGGACCGAAAGACTCACCCCATCGAGGGCCCGGACCCCGCCGAAACTCAGGTGGACGTCTTCAACTTCTAAAAGCGATTCGGTAACGGCCATGCCGTCCTCTGGGATTTCCCGCCGGGCGGCGAAAACGGGCGAGAAATAGCAGATTAATTATATTTTGCCCCCGGCGGCTTTTGTCAAGACCCTAGGGGGACACATATAATGGTGGTGGGGGGTGAAGACCGTCGTCCTGGCAACCAACAACCCCGGAAAGGTCCGGGAGGTTCGGGCCATCCTTGCTGGCTTGCCCCTCTGCTTAAAGGTCCCGGCCGAACTCGGCATCCGGGCCGCCGTCCGGGAGACCGGGGAGACCTTTGAGGAGAATGCGGTGTTGAAGGCCCTAGCCTACGCCGCCATGGCCGGCAAACCGGCCGTCGCCGACGACTCGGGGCTGGAAGTTCTGGCCCTGGGGGGCGCCCCCGGCGTCCACTCAGCCCGCTACGCCGGCGAGGAGGCCACCGACCAGGAGCGGTTTGAAAAGCTGCTTTTGGAACTTAGCCGGGCCGGGACCCGGGACCGGCGGGCCGTCTTCCGCTGCGTTGCCGCCCTGGCAACCCCCGACGGCCGGGTTTGGATCCGGTCAGGGGAGCTCTGGGGTGAAATCGCCCCCGAACCCAGGGGCGAGGGCGGCTTCGGCTACGACCCGGTCTTCCTGGTGCCGGAGCTGGGCCGAACCTTGGCGGAGCTCTCCACGGAAGAAAAAAACCAGCTGAGCCACCGGGGGAAGGCTTTCCGGGCCCTGGCCCAGTTGCTGGCCGACCTGATCGGCCGGGGGGAGTTTTAAGATGGGGATGTTAATCGACCCCTTTAACCGGCGGATAACTTACCTGAGGATATCCGTTACGGACCGGTGC
>PSKS01000001.1:0-141843 GCA_040289115.1 Chloroflexota bacterium | reverse complement strand
TCCGAGCTTGGGCCACTGCTGACCCACAACTTCAATGCTTACGCCGAAGTCCTTCATGGCGTTAAGAAAGACTTCGACTGAGTCCCGGCCATAGTTATAGTCCGGCGAAATAGTATAGTACTTCCGGAATCCCTGCCGGGACAGGTATTCTGCGATGGCCCGGGGTTCCATGTAAGTGTTCGGAACAACTTGGAAAGCATATTTATGGAATTGTTTTGTGGTCAGAACCAGGTCATTCGATGTAAAGAAGATGATGGGCTTTCGGTATTGGGCTGCAATCCCGGTCTCCGCCGCTGCAACCGCACTGGTCACCGGACCGAAGATGGCCACCACCCGGTCGTTTAAAATCATATTTCTAACGTTCGTTGCACCTTGATCCGGCTTGGCCGCGTCATCGGCGTAGACCAGCTTCACCTCCTTCTTGAGAACACCACCTTTACTGTTGAGGTCTTCGATGGCAAGCTGAACCCCCTGTAGGCCAGACTGGCCCAGGCTGGCAATGGAGCCGGAAAGGGTCGTTGAGATGCCGACGGTTACACTCCCTTCAAAAGTAGGACCCTGACCGGTTGTCGGTGCCGGCGCACCTGGTGCCGGCTGGCACCCTGCCAACCAGCCGACTCCCGCCAGACCAGCACTGGCGAGCCCAAGCCGCAGAATCTCCCGCCGGCTGTAAATCCGCCACTGGCCGTCCATTTTATACCCCTCCTTGGTGTAGGTTTTAGATGATGACCCGGTCGGCTTTAAGCCGTTCGATCTGGTCCCACTCGTAGCCGAGCTCCAGTAAGATGAGCTCGGTATCCTGCCCAACTTCAGGAGCCGGACCTTTCACCTGCCCCGGCGTCCGGCGGAACTTCAGCGGCGCCGCCACCACCTGATAATCTTCGCCGCTGGGGTGCTTTAAGGTCACAAAATAGCCGTTGGCGTGGGCCTGGGGATCCTCGATTACCTCATCCAGGGTCTGAACGGGCGCCCAGATGCACCCCTCGGCATCCAGCCGCTCGCCCCACTCGGCCCGGGGCAGGCTCAAAAACCGCTCCTCGAAGATTTTAATGAGCTCCCGACAGTTCTCCATCCGCCGGCCGTGGCTGGAAAAACGGGGGTCGTCGATAAGCTCGGCAAGCCCCAGGGCCCGGCAGACCCCAGGCCAGAACGGGTCCGACACCGGCATCACCAGCTGAATCCATTTGCCATCGGCCGTCCGGTAGTAGTTAAACAGGGGATTGGTAACCTCTTTCCGGGACACCCGCTCGACGGCCGCCCGTTCCTTAAGGGCCGCCACCACATCCATCGATAGGACCCAGAGTCCCGTGTGGAAGAGGGCGCAGTCTACCTGCTGACCCAAACCCGACTTTTCCCGCTCGTAGAGGGCAACGGCCACCGCCGAAACGATGGCCAGGGAGGTTGTATGGTCGCCCATACCCGGCCGCTGCTGCACCGGGGGCGCATCCGGTTCCCCTAGGGTGGCCATGATCCCCGACCGGGCCCAGAAGGCCGCATAGTCAAAGCCCGGCCGGTCCCGGTCCGGCCCCTCGGGCCCGTAACCGGTAAGGGCCACGTAGATGAGCCTGGGATTTTGGGGCGCCAGGTCCTCATACCGGAGCCGGTAGCGCTCCCGTCGCTGGGGAATCAGATTGGTCACCAGCACGTCAGAGCGGGCCGCCAACCGGTGGACGACCTCCTGGCCTTCCGGGCGGGAAAGGTCCACCGCAATGCTGCGCTTGCCCCGGTTGTCCTGCTCGATGGCCACGTTTACGCCTCCAGTGTAGGGAACGACACCCCGGCGGGAAGTGGTAATACCGCGCATGGCGTCGCCGGTCTCAGGGGGCTCCACCTTGATGACGTCGGCGCCCAGCTCAGAGAGGATGGCGCAGGCCGAGGGGCCAGCCACCCAGTTGGCGATTTCCAAAACCTTTACGCCTTCCAGCGGACCGGGCATACTATATTCTGCCGGACCGGCCGTCTATCTGCCGGCCTCCCTTCAACTCCCAGAATATATATTATGACCGCCATTTGGTGTCAAACCGAAGAGCTTTTGGCCGCCATTCCGGAGGTCGCAACCGGCCGCTGGCAGGTCTGCTCCGCCGGGATTGTCGGGGTGCTCCGCCACCGCCGCAAATGGTTTGTCTTTATCCGGGTCGGCTACCGCGCCAAGGGGGAAGGCAAGACCCGGACAGCCCAAGTCGTTGCCAAAGTTGACCCGGACGGCCGGGGCCTGGCCGAGCTAGAAGCCCTCCGTCACCTCTGGGTCGCCGGTTTGAGGCCACCCGGCCGCTACCAGGTACCCCGCCCCTACGGGTATGCCCCGGGCCCAAAGGCCCTGCTGGAGGGGGCGGCACCGGGTACCTTGTGGGTAGAATACCTTCAGGGCCGGCCGGGTCAACTGGCCGCCGCCTCAAGGCGGGCGGCCGGCTGGCTTCGGCGGTTTCAAAGTCTGGCGGTTGAGGCCGACCTTATTCGCCCAGACCCCGACGCAACCTGTGCTCAGGCGGCCGAACTGGCGAAGATGTATCCCGAGGTAACTGCCTCCCTGAAGTCGGTTGCCGACCGGCTGGCAGACCTGCTCACAGCCTACCGCGGCTCGCCGGTACCCGCCCACGGGGATTACCACCCGAAGCAAGTCTTTTTAAGCCCTGGGCTTACCACGGTGGTGGATTTCGAAGCCTTCGGCCTTCGGGAACCGGCCTTCGACGTGGGCCACGCCGTCGGCCAACTTTTAAGTATGTCGTACTTTCGCACCGGAAGTTTTGCCGCCGGGGCCGTGGGGGCGGCGGCCTTCTGGCAGGCTTACCGGCAAGGGGGCCTGGCCGAATGGTCCCGGGTTCGGGTCCACGTGGGCCGAACCCTGATTCAGGTGTTGCATTACGCCCTCGTCCGACTTGGTTCAGGCCGACCCGAAATGGTAGCCGACTGGGTCAGGCTAATCCGGGCCTTTTTGGATAGCGGCCCCGAAGTCCTGGCAGAACTCGGTACCCCTACGGGCAGGTAGCCGCCTGGCTCACCAGCGGCAGGAATAGCCGGTTGGGCAGGACCGGTGGGGACGGTGGGAGCGGAGCCGGCGGGCCGGAGAAAATCTGCAGGGTCGGCGGCTGGGCCCCCGGAACCCCCTGGGTCTTGGCCTCCCGGGAGAAGAAAATCTTCTGGATGCCCGGCACAAAGGCAGTAGCTTTCACCATCAGGCCGAAGTTCTGGAACCCGCCCTGGCCGGCATCATACGCCCGCCAGGCCCGTACTAGCCTGGTGATGTCAAAGGCGCAGGCCGACGTGTCGCCCACAGTGACAGTGGCGTAGCTTTCGGCAAAATTGTTGGCCATCTGACTCCAGGTGGTGGCCTCGGCCCAGGACTGAGTCACCCGGTGGATGCTGATGCTCAGGGGCTGGGGCGAATAACCGGTGGCCACCTGGTCCAGGGTAAGCTGAAGCAGGGCTTGCTGGATGGTGACGCTTACGGGCACAGTGCTCAGGGAAAACTGGATAAGGACCCGCTCCTCCCCAAAGGGGCCCCCATCACCCACCCAGAGGTCGGTCGCGTCGCTGCCACCGCGGTTGCTGTTTGGGGAGCCCGAAAAGATAGTCGTGTCCTGGACCGGGGTCAGGGTGGCGATGAGGTCCTGGGTTCGGATGTCCGCCCGGCTCTGGCCGCCAAGTAGGGCCCCGAAAAGTAAAAGCCCAAGGGTCGATCCGAGGATGATGGACCACCTATTCATAGCGCAGCGCCTCGATGGGGTTCAATCGGGCCGCCCGGGCGGCCGGGTAGATCCCGAAGAAAAGGCCGATAATGGCCGAAACCCCCACGGCCAGCAGGATGGCGTCGGGGGACACCAGGGTCGGAATTCTCTGGCCGTTAATCTCAAAGGTGCTTATAAGCCTGGAAAGGCCGAATCCCAGCAGGATCCCCAGCAGGCCCCCGGTCACGCTCACCACCACCGCCTCGGTAAGGAATTGATAGAGGATTTCCCTGCGCCTGGCCCCCACCGCCTTGCGGATGCCGATCTCCCGGGTCCGTTCGGTCACGGACACGAGCATGATGTTCATGATGCCGATGCCCCCAACCACCAGGGAGATGCCGGCGATGGAGCCCAGCAGGAGGGTGAAGATGCCCGTTATCTGGTTGGCCAGGGCCAACATATCCTCCTGGCTCCGGATGATAAAGTCGTCCTGGCTGACCCGGTGCCGCTGACGCAAGATGGCTCCGATGGCCTCGATGGCATCTTGCATCCGGTCCCGCTCGGCCACCTGGACAATGATGGTGTTGACCGTTGGGGAGCCGCCCCGGGCCGCCACCTGCCGGGTAATGCTTCGGAAAAAGGTGGTCAGGGGTATAACGACCACATCGTCTTCGTTACCCAGGGCCCCGGCCCCCTTCCGGGCAAAGACGCCGATAACTCGGAAGGTCGCCTGGCCGATCCGGATGTTCTGGCCAATGGGGTCCGACTCGGGAAAGAGCTGGTCGGCCACGTCCGCCCCAAGGATGGCCACGGCCGAGGCCGCGTCGAACTGCTGCTGGTTAAAGAATTCGCCGGCCGCAAGCTGGTAGTTGCGCACCCACCAGTAATCTGGGGTCGTGCCGATGACCCGGGTGTTCCAGTTGGTCCCGTTCCCCACCACCTGCCGGAAGGTCTGGTTAAAGGGGACGGCCGCGGTGATCATCGAAAGGAGCTCCGGCTCGCTATTCAGGGCGACGGCGTCATCATAGGTTAAGGTCTGGGCCGAGCCGAAGCCCAGGGCCAGTCCCCCTTGCTGGACCTGCCCCGGTCCAATGAAAAGCAAGTTGGTACCGATGTTCTGAATCCGGGCCGTGATCTGCTCGTTGGCCCCCCGGCCGACGGAAACCATGGCAATCACCGAACCCACGCCGATAACGATACCCAGCACCGTAAGAAAGGTCCGCAGCCGGTTGACCGAAAGGGCTTGCAGGGCCGTAAGGAAAAGGTCTAAATACTTGGTCATGCCGTCTTCTTCCCCAGGGCAGTCTCGGCGTCGACGGGGTTAAGGTTGGGCTCGTCCCGGACGATAAGCCCGTCCCGCATCTGGACGATGCGCCGGGTATGGTGGGCAATGTCGGCCTCGTGGGTGACAATGATGACCGTCACACCCCGCTCCCGGTTGAGGCGCTGGAGCACCGCCAGAATCTCGGCGCTGGATCGGGAATCGAGGTTGCCCGTCGGCTCGTCGGCCAGGATGAGGCTTGGGTTGTTGGCCAGGGCCCGGGCAATGGCCACCCGCTGCTGCTGGCCCCCCGAAAGCTGGGTCGGCCGGTGGTCCAGCCGGTCACCCAGGCCCACCAGCTCCAGCAACTCCACAGCCCGCCGCCGGCGAACCGGGCGGGGAATCCCGGCGTAAATCATCGGCAGCTCCACCTGCTCCACCGCCCGCAGTCGAGGCAAAAGATTAAAACTCTGGAAAACGAAGCCGATTTTGCGGTTGCGGATCAGGGCCAGTTCGTCGTCCGAAAGGCGACCAACGTCGGTGCCCTCCAGGAGGTAGCGACCGGAGGTCGGCTGGTCTAGGCAGCCCAGAATGTTCATCAGGGTGGATTTCCCCGAACCCGAGGGGCCCATAATGGCCACCAGCTCCCCGGAGTTGACTTCAAGGCTCACCCCGGCCAGAGCGGTGACCTCCACCTGCCCGAGGCTGTAAACCTTGGTCACGTCCTGAAGTAGAATTAAGGGCGGCACGGCCGACACCTCACCGCCCACCCGGCGGCGGTCCGCCGAAGCCGCCCGGTCCGCCGAAGCCGCCGGTCGGAACCCGGGGCTGGGCGGTAGTGGTTCCAGGGATCACCACCCGGTCCCCCTCCTTAAGGCCCGAAACGATCTCCGTTAGCTGGTCATTGCTCAGGCCGGTCTGGACGTCCCGCCGCTCGGTCCGGCCCCCGTCCACCAGCACCTCCACGTAGCGGGTTCGGCCCTGGGTCCGAACAGCCCGGTTAGGAACGGCCAGGACGTTCTGACGCTGGTCGTAGATGATGCTTACCAGCACCGTCATCCCGGGCCTCAAGGGTAGTGGCTGGCCAGGCCGGGCCTCGACCTGAACCTGGACCTGGTAGTTAACCACCCCCTGCTGGATGGTGGCGGTGGGAGCTATAGCCGAAACCCGCCCCTGGAACTGCTGGCCGGGCAGGTTGTCACTGGTGATGCGCACCTGCTGGCCAACCTTCACCTTGCCGATGTCGGCTTCGTCGATGTTCACGTCCACCCGCAACGACGAAAGGTCCGTCAGGACCACCACTGCCCCCCCAGCCGTGGTTGTTTGTTCCCCGGGGTTAACGTTGACGGCCGCGACCACCCCGTCGAAGGGGGCCCGCAGCAGGGCATTCTCCAGGTTGTTGCGGGCCTGCTGGAGGCTGGCCTCGGCCTGCCGGACCTGCTCCTGGGCGACGGCGATATCGTTGGGGTCTGGGCCTTTGAGCTTTAAATCCAGTTGGGACTTAGCCTGAACCATCGCGGCCTCGGCCGCCTTAAGGTTTGCCTGCTCGTTGATAGCCTGCTGGAGCTGCTCCAGCTGCTGCTTGGCCTGGTTCATCGCGGCCTCGGCCGCCTTGATCTGACTCTGGTCGGCAAGTTGGGCCCTTTTCGCCTCCAGGGCCTGCTTCGCCTGCTCCACCTGCGCCTGGGCGGCCTTGATCTGGTCCTCCGTGGGGCCGGCTGTCTTTGCCTGATAGGCGGCTAGGGCGGCCTGGTAAGCCGCCTGGGCCTGGGCCAAGGCCTTGGCTTCGGGCCGGTCGGCGGCGTCCCGGCGGCTGCTGATGCGGTTGTAGGCAGCCTGGGCCTGGTCTAGCTGGACCTTGGCCTGGTCCAGCTGGGCCTTGGCGACGGCCACGTCGTTGGGGTTGGGACCGGCCAGCAGCTGGTTCAGACGGGCAACGGCGGCGTCGTACTGGGCCTGAAGGGCGGCCAAGTCCTGGCCGGCCGTGGGCGGGTTCAGCAGGTTTTGATACTTGGCCACGGCCGCCTCGTAGTTGGCTTGGGCCGCCTGAAGCTGTTCCGGGGTGGGCAGAGCCGCCCTGGCCGCCTCGTATTTGGCAGCGGCCGATTCGTAGGCGGCCTGCAGGGCCTGAATCTCTTCGGGCTTGGGGGGCTGGAGTAACTGCTGAAGCCTGAAGCGGGCGATATTTACGTTGGCCTCGGCCTGAGTGACCTGCGCCTGGAGGTCGGTGGTATCCAGGGCAACCAGGGGGTCGCCCCGCTTAACGGTGTCCCCAACCTTCACGTAGACCTCTTTGACGATGCCGGCGGTTTTAAACGTAAGCCTGGCCTGGTTGGTGGCGGCGACAGTTCCGGATGCGTTAACGGTGGCCAGGATGTTCGTCCGCTGGACGGGGACCGTCTGAAGCTGGGCGGTCTGAGCCGGCCGGTTAAGCACCTGGGTGTAGACCAGATATGCGGCCACAGCAGTTAGTACCAGGACGCCGACGGCCAGGGGCAGGCGGTTGCCCCGCACCCACTTCCAGACGCCGTTGACCTTACCGGCAAGGGTCGTTTCCGCTTCGGCCATTTCAGTTTCTCCTCGCCAGCAGCTTGGGTTTGCCCTCCTCGGCCGGGGATCGTTCCGGGGCCGGGTGCCAGATGGCGAATTCGGTGCCTGTCTGGGGGTCGCTGTCGACCTGGATTATACCCCCCTGGGCCTGAACGACCTCCTTGCTTATGGCCAGCCCCAGGCCCAGGCCATGGTGATTCCGGTGGTAGAAGCGTTGGAAGATCTTTTCCCGCTCCGCCTCGGGGATGAAGGACCCACTGTTAAAGACCCGAACCCAGACCCCAGGCCGCTGTTGATAGGCCCCTGACTCTACCGTCACCCGGACAACCCCGCCGACCGGGGTGTGCTGGACGGCGTTTTTAAGTAGGTTGGTAAGAACCTGTTCCGTCCGGATGGGGTCGACCAGGGCCTCGGCCGACCCGTCAGCCGCAAACTCGAAGCGTAGGTTGCCGGGGTCCTCCCGCTCGAAGCGGCGCAGGCACGTGCGGGCCAACTCGGTCAGGTCCACCGGCTCCGGGTTGAAGGGCACCTGGTTGGCCTCCAGGCGGGAAAGGAAAAGCAGGTCGTTTACCAGCCGGTCCATCCGGTCGGCCTCTTCCAGGATTATCCGGGCCACCTGGGCCACCTCGGCCGGGGAGGTTACCGCCTGCTCGGTGAGGGCTTGAGCAAACCCTTTAACTGAGGTGAGGGGCGTCCGGAGCTCGTGGGAGACATCGGCCAGGAAGTTCTTAAGGGTCCGGTAGGAGCGGCTCACCTGCTGGCTCATCTGGTTAAAGGCCTCGGCCAGCTGGACGGTCTCCCGGGTGCCCCGGACGGGCACCGTCTGGTCGAACTCTCCGGCCGCCATCCGGGAGGCGGCCTGGGTGAGCTCGGCCAAGGGCTGGGCGATGGACCGGGCGAGTAGCCAGGAAATGCCGGCCGATACCCCGAGGGCCCCCAGCCCGGCCAGGCCCAGACTGGGCAGCAGGGTAAGCCAGCCGCCCCGCAGGCTGGAGTTGGGGATGCCCACCGCCACAATGCTGGTTACCCCCCGGAAAGGCCTCACGGAGACAGTCGGGACCACCGCGAAGGTGTGGCCCCAGGCCTCCACCCAGACGGCCCCCGCCGAGCGGACGCCTGAGGCCAGGTCGAGGCGGCGGCCTTCGAATTCACGGCCGGTATCGGCCACTACCGTGCCGGAGGCGTCCAGGATCAGGACCCGGATATCCAGCTCGGAGGCGTCCTCCCGGATCAGGTCGACGATGGCGGCCGGGGACTGGCCCTGCCGCTCCAGGACGGCCACCTGGACGGCCACCGGCCGGCTCAGCTCGGCGATGCGGGCCGCCCGGGCCTGAAACTGGTAGTGCTGAAGCACCCACAAAAAGCCGGCCCCGGCCAGCAGCAGGCAGACGAAAATTACAAAAGTAAAGGCTAAAAAGAGTTTTACCCGCAGGGTCATTCGCGCACTGTGAGTTTATAACCTGCCCCCCGAACGGTCTGGATCTCAACCCGGCTCCCGGCCAGCTTCTGCCGCAGCCAGGCGATGTGAACGTCCACGGTCCGGGTATCCCCCGTGAAGTCATAGCCCCAGACCTGGTTGAGGAGCCGGTCCCGGTCCAGGACGATTCCGGCGTTGCGGGCCAGGGCAGCCAACAGGTCGAACTCTTTGGCCCGGAGCTGAACCGGCTGGTCGCCGATGAACACTTCCCGCCGGCTGGGGTCGATTACCAGGTCCCCCAACCTCATGGGGCCGTCGGGCCGCAGCCTTCCCTCCGACCTCCGGAGCACGGCCCTGACCCGGGCCAGAACTTCGCGAGGGTTGAAAGGCTTGGTTATATAGTCATCCGCCCCCATCTCCAGGCCGACGATCTTGTCGATGTCTTCATCCCGGGCGGTGAGCATGATGAGGGGGATGTCGCTCTCGGCCCGAATCCGCCGGCAGACTTCAAGGCCGTCGATGTCAGGAAGTTTTAGGTCTAAAACAATAAGGTCGGGCCGCAGGGCCCGGGTTTTGCGCAGGGCCTCCTCACCGCTGGCCGCCGTTTCCACCTGGAAGCCCGACCGGCTCAGGTAAAGCTTAAGCAACTGGGTAATATTCGGTTCGTCGTCCACCACCAGAATCGTCGCCGCCATGGGTCAAACTACCCGCCACCAGGATTTCCCCGAACAATACTCCAAATCGGCCTTTAAATAAAAATTATAACCATTTTAAAGGTTTGTTAAAGACCGTCAAAGGGTCTGGAAATTTGAGCCCATGTCCGCCCCGGACCCGAGATTTCGCAAGCTGCCAAATATCCCATTATAATCTAGCACGCCGTGGCCGGCCACTATTCTGGCACCGATTCTGGGTTTTGGCGACGACCTGGTGGGAAGCAGCCGCTAGGCGGCGCGGGCGCACGTCCGTGCGCCCCCATAAAGGTTAGCGCTGATCTTAAAAGCCTTGACCGATCCCGACGAACCTTGTGGTTGCCGGGGCTGGCTAACGGGGGCCCTCCGGCCACCCGGTTTCACCGGTTCGGAGGCGGTAGCCGACGCCGGGTTCGGTGACGATAAACCGGGGGTTCTGGGGGTCCGGCTCAAGCTTGCGCCGGAGCTGGGCCATATAAACGTGCAAATAGTGGGACTCATCCCCGTATTCGGGTCCCCAGACCTCCCGCAGCAGCATCCGGTGGGTCACCACCTTGCCGGGGTGGCGGGCCAGGGTCTTGAGCAGGTTAAACTCGGTGGGGGTAAGGCGAACCTCTTGCCCGTCCCGGAAGACCTGCCGTCTGGCCAGGTCGATGGTGAGGCCGTTGACCCGGATTACCGGCTCGCTCTTGGCCAGGGGACCGGCCGCATGCCGGAGGGCCACCCGGATCCGAGCCAGCAGCTCGGTCACGCTGAAGGGCTTGGTGAGGTAGTCATCGGCTCCGGCCTCGAGGGCCTCGACCTTGTCCCGGTCGTCGCTCCGGACCGAGAGGATGATGATGGGGGTAGTTGACGTGCGCCGCACTTCCCGGATCACCTCCAGGCCGGAGATGTCGGGCAGGCCCAGGTCCAGCAGGACCACGTCCGGCCGGCGGCCGTAAAAGAGGGCGAGGGCCTCACGGCCGGTCTCGGCCGTGACCACCTCGTAGCCGTTTGCGCTAAGGTAAGCCTTAAGGGCCCGAAGGATCTCCTTCTCGTCGTCGACGGCCAGAATTCGGGCGCCGGCCATGCCCATTACCTCACGCCCAGCGGGCTGGCCCCCGGAATTCCGGAGGCGGCCAGGGGCAGGGTAAAGCTTACGGTCGCCCCACCCCCCGGAGTGGTTTCCGCCCAGATTTTACCCCCGTGGGCCTCCACCAGGCCCCGGGCCACCGCCAGGCCCAGCCCGATCCCCCGGGCCCCCCGGTAGAACCGGTCGAAGACCCGAGCCTGCTCCTCCGGGGGGATTCCGGGGCCGTGGTCGATAATACTAACACGGACGGCCCCATCCACCTGCCGGGCTGTCACCCGGACCTCGGTTCCGGGGGGCGCGTACTTAAAGGCATTTTCCAGCAGGTTCGAAAGCACTTGGTCTACCTGGACGTAGTCGAGGGGCACCGGCGGAATGTCCTCGGGCACGTCCACGACCACCCGGTGGTCGGCCGCCAGCGGCCGCATCCGGCCGACCACATCGTTAACCAGGTCGGCCAGGGGATATAGCTGCTTGTTGGGCCGGACAACCCCGGCCTCGAGGCGGGACATATCTAGCAGGTTCTCAATGATCCGGTTCAGCCGGTCGACCTCCCGGTCGATGGTATGGACCAGCTCCTGCCTGACGGTCGGGTCGGCCGTTAGGTCCGCCTGCAACAGGCTCCCGGCCGCCGCCTTGATGGCCGCCAGGGGCGTACGCAGGTTGTGGGAGACCGAGTGCAAAAGGGTCGTCTTAAGCTCATCGGCCTGACGGAGCACGTCGGCGGCGATGGCCTCCTCCTGCAGGCGAGCACGTTCCACAGCCTGGGCCAGCTGGTGGGCCACGCCGGCGATGGCCCAGTCCTCGTCCCGGGAGAAGGGCGGCTCACCAGACCGCCGACTCAGGCCCAGCACCCCCACCACCCGGTCGCCGGCCCGGAGGGGCACCAGGAAGGTGGGGTTGGCGGGGCCCACCGCCAGCCCGTGCCGGACCGGTCCCACCAGCCTGATCCAGCGGCCGGGGTGGGCCGGACTGCTTAAGTAGGTTGCCGGGCGGCCCTGGGCGTAGACGGCAGCGGCCATCGCCTGGGCCGGCTCGGCGGGAAAGTCGCCTTCAACGGCCACCGGCTGGAGCCGGCCTCTAGGGTCGGCCAGGAGGACGGCGCACCCGGTCAAGTTAAACTCGGCCCGCAGGCGGGCGGCCACAGCCTTAAAGGTCTCCCTGGGATCCTGGGGGCCATTGAGGAGCTTGCCGATCTCGTAGAGCAGGACAGCCGCACGCTCCCGGCGGCGGGCCTCCTCAGTCCGACGGTGGAGCCGGCCGGCCAGCTGGCCGGCTACCAGGGCGGTGGCCAGGAATAGATAAAGGGCCACCCACTCGGTGGGGCCGGCGATACCGGGACCCAGGGGCGACACACAGCACCAGTCGAAGGTGAAGACGGCGGCGAAGGAGGCCAGCACCGCCGGACCGACGCCGAAGATGCTGGCAATCCCCAGCACCACCAGCAAGTAGAGCATGAGGCCGTTGGCGGTGGTCAGATAGGTGCCCAGCAGGCCGATAACGGGGGTTACCAGCAGAACGGCCAGCAGGGCCACCCCGTAGCCGCGCAGCGTCTGCCGGTTTGCCCGGACCTTGCCAAGGAGCTGCCGCAGCGAGATAAAGCGGTCTACCACGCCCAGATCTGATCATAGCACCGGCCCTGGCAAATTTTTAAGAAAATCTTTGGGGCGAAAGCCCGGACTTTGAGCCCATTTTAAGGTTCCGGGGGCCACATTTTCTAATTGGGCTTAAAACCATGGCGAGCAACCACTGGGGCCCCGAAGGGGAGCACCCCCATTCGGCCGGTGACCGGCGCATAACCCCCGACTTGGAGGCGACCGAGGTGGCCGGCGGCCGGCGGCCGGGCACCCGCTACGTCCGGATCGTCCGGCCATTTGCGGCCGAGTTCCGGCGGCGGGGCCGCGGGGAGCTGGTGGCCACCGAGCGGGTGCTGGCCCCCCGGACCCCTGGCCGCAAGGCCCTGGAGGTCCTCCGGCGGGTCCTTATCGGCCGGCGGATACCCACCGAGCGGGAACTGCACGAGCGGGTCGGCGTCCTTAAGGGGCTAGTGATCCTCTCGCCGGACGCCATCGCCTCGGCCGCCTACGGTCCCGAAGAAGCGATGCGGATGCTGGCCGTGGCCGGGACGGCCGCCCTGAGCCTCACCTTCCCTGTCGTGGCGGCCATCACCGCCCTGCTGGTTATTGTTACCACCTCTTACCGGCAGACGGTTCTGGCCTACCCTAGCGGGGGCGGAAGCTACATTGTGGCCAGCGATAACCTGGGCCGCCTTCCGGGCCTGGTAGCCGCGGCGGCACTTCTCACGGACTACGTGCTTACCGTGGCCGTTTCGGTCGCCGCCGGAGTTGCGGCCGTGGTTTCGGCCTTCCCGGAACTTTACCCCCACCGGGTCGGCCTGAGCGTCGGGGCCGTCCTTTTGCTGGCCCTGGCTAACCTCCGGGGCATCCGAGAGGCGGCTAACATCTTCCTGGTGCCGGTCTACCTTTACATCTTCAGCCTGTTAGGTCTCGTTGGCCTCGGCCTTTATCAGGTGGCCACCGGCACCATCGGGCCCTACGAGCCGCCCCCAGGGGCTTTCGGCGGGACAGAACTGGGGGCTGAGGCCCTTTCGGTTTTTCTGGTCCTGCGGGCCTTTGCCTCCGGTTCGGTGGCCCTCTCGGGGATTGAGGCCATCGCCAATGGGGTCCCTATCTTCAAGCCGCCGGAAGGCCAGCGGGCCAGCCAAGCCCTCACCCTGCTGGGGCTGATCTACGGTACCATCCTGCTGGGTATCGGCTTTATCGCCGCCCACCTGCAGGTTGTCCCGGACCCGAAAGAGGCCGAGACCGCTCTGAGCCAGGTGGCCCGAACCCTGACCGACCGCTCCTGGTTTTACTACCTGATTCAGTTTGCCACGACGGGAATTCTACTGATTTCGGCCAACACCGCCTTCGCCGACTTTCCTCGGCTGGCCAGCATCCTAGCTAAGGACATGTATTTTCCCCGGTTCTTTGCCCACCGGGGCGACCGGCTCGCCTTCGACAACGGCATCATCCTCCTGGCCGGGTTAGCCATCGGCTTAATCGTCGCCTTCGGCGGAAGCGTAAGCGGACTGGTCCCCCTCTATGCCGTCGGGGTCTTTTTGGCCTTTACCCTCTCCCAGGCGGGAATGGTGGTCCACTGGCGGCGGGATGGCGGCCCCGGCTGGAAGCGCCGGGCCGCCATTAACGGCCTCGGGGCCCTGACCACCGGGGTGGTGACGGTGGTGGTCGGGGTGACCAAGTTTGCCCTGGGCGCCTGGGTGGTGGTCCTCATCATCCCGACCCTGACGGCCTTAATGCTCGCCATCCACCGCCACTACCGGTTTATCGAAGATATGCTCACCATCGACCGGCCGGAGGCAGCCCTAACGCCCCTGCGGGACCTCCGGGTGGTGGTGCCCGTGGCCTGGGCTGACCGGGCCGCCTTAACCGCCCTAGCCTTTGCCCGCCAGCTCTCCCCGGACGTGGTGGCTGTCCACGTAAGCATCGACCGGGCCGAAGCCGCCCGGCTGCGCCGGCGCTGGGCGGAGCTGGGCATCGACGTGCCCCTGGTAATCATCGAGTCCCCGTACCGGGCAGTGGTTCCGCCCCTGGTGGCCTACATCGACGCCCTGCGTCGGGGAGACCCGAAGACACCGGTCGTGGTGGTGCTGGCCGAGTTTGTGCCCCGGTACCCTTGGCAGTATCTTCTGCATAATCTGACGGCGCTGCGCCTTAAACTGGCCCTCTTTTTCCGGCCCAATGTCGTCGTGGTGGACGTGCCATACCACGTCCAACCGGCCGAGCAGTGGTGAGTTCCGGCCCAGCAGACTAGACCCTGGGCCATGTATTATTGTTTTAGAAGGTCATGCCCAGGTCCAGGACCGTCTTTGTCTGTCAAAACTGCGGCGCGGAAAGCCCTAAATGGCTCGGTCGGTGTCCCGACTGCGACCAGTGGAACACCTACGTCGAGACCATCTCCCCCGGTAATTCCTCTCCGACCCAGCGGCCCGCAAGTGCGGGCGCCGTGGCCGTCTCCCAGCTTGAAGCCCGGAGGCTTCCCCGCATCTCCACCGGGCTGGGCGAGTTTGACCGGGTGCTGGGAGGGGGGCTGGTGCCCGGGGCGGCCGTGCTCCTCGGGGGTGACCCGGGCATCGGCAAATCAACCCTGCTTCTGCAGGCCGCCGACCTCCTGGCCCGGGACGGCCGGCGGGTTTGGTACATCTCGGGGGAGGAGTCGGTGGAGCAGGTTAAACTGCGGGCCGACCGGCTCGGAGTCCGCTCCCCTACCCTTTACCTGCTGGCCGAGACCTCCTTAGAGGTCATCCTGGACCAGCTGGAAAACGCCCGGCCCGATGTGGCCGTCATCGACTCGATTCAGACCCTGGCCAGCGAGCAGATTCCGGGCCTGCCGGGTGGGGTAAGCCAGGTTCGGGAGTGCGCCCAGGCGATCATCCGCTGGGCCAAGGCCGCCCGCACGCCGGTCTTCATCGTCGGCCACGTGACAAAGGAGGGCACCATCGCCGGGCCCCGCATCATCGAGCACCTGGTGGATGTGGTCCTTTACCTGGAGGGCGACCGCTACCAGGCCTACCGGGTGCTGCGGGGGGTCAAGAACCGGTTCGGCTCCACCAACGAGGTCGGAGTCTTCGAGATGGGGGAAGAGGGTCTGACCGAAGTGACCAACCCCTCCCTCTTTTTCCTGGCCGAAAGGAACCCGGAGCTCCCGGGCTGCGTGGTAACGGCCACTTTAGAGGGCACCCGGCCCCTGCTGGTGGAAGTGCAGGCCCTCACGGCCTACAGCACGGTGGGAATCCCCCGGCGGGTAGCCCACGGCATCGACCCCAACCGGCTGGTGCTCCTGGGGGCGGTGCTAACCCGGCGGGCCGGCCTGGCCCTCAGCAACCAGGATATCTATGTCAACGTCACCGGCGGCCTGCGGCTAGAGGAGCCGGCGGCGGACCTGGCGGTGGTGCTGGCCATCGCCTCCAGCTTTAAGGACCGGCCCCTCCGACCGGACCTGGTGACCTTCGGAGAGGTGGGCCTTGGGGGCGAGTTGCGGCGGGTGGCCCAGGTCGAGCGGCGGCTTACGGAGGCCCTCCGGCTGGGATTCCGGGCCTGTTTGCTCCCGGCCGGCCCGACGCCCAGGGTTCAGGGGATCGAAATCATACCGGCCCGCACCGTGCGGGAGGCCATCAAACTGGCGCTGGGGTGACCCCAGGGAATGCGCTTGGAGCTGGCCGTCCGGCTGTTAGGTATGCTGGTGCTGGGTTACGGCGCCTTCCGACTGGGCGAAGCCTTTGCCCTTGACCCGACCGACCCCAGCGCTCTGCGGGCGCTGATTGCCCTTAGCCTGGCCGGGGCAGGCATTGGCCTGCTGGTCACGCCGTATGTCACGGTGCGGCCCCTCCGACGAATTCGGGACCAGCTAAGGGTTATCTCCGCCCAGGACCTGGTTGCGGGCACCATTGGCCTCATTATTGGGCTGGTGATCGCCGCCCTCTTGGCCCTGCCCCTTTCCCTCCTGCCAGCCCCCTTTGGCCAAGTTCTGCCCTTTCTGGCCAGCCTGGTCCTCGGTTACTTTGGGGCTACCCTGATGGTTTGGCGCAAGCAGGAGCTGGTACAGTTTCTTACAAACCCCTGGCGGCTGGGAAACCGGGCTGTAGCCGCCTACATCCTGGTCGACACCAGCGTGCTTATCGACGGCCGGATTGAAGCGGTTTACCGGGCCGGTTTCATTCCGGGAACCCTGCTCATCCCCCACTTCGTCCTGGACGAGCTCCAGCAGGTGGCCGACTCCCCAGACCCCCTCCGGCGGGGCCGCGGCCGGCGGGGCTTAAGCGTCCTTAACCGACTGCGGCGGGACCCGGCCATTTCGGTGCAGATCTCCGAGCTGGATGCCGAGGGCGCGGTTGGGGTGGACGAAAAGCTGGTGGAGCTGGCCCGCACCCACCACTGGCCCATCTTGACGTGCGACGCCAACCTCCAGCGGGTGGCCGAAATCCGGGGGGTGAAAGTGCTCAATCTAAACGAGCTTGCCAACGCCCTACGGCCCATGGTTATGACCGGAGACGAGCTGACCCTGCGGATCGTGCAGGAGGGGAAGGAGAGCGGCCAGGGCATCGGCTACCTGGATGACGGGACGATGGTGGTGGTTGAGGGCGGCCGCCGGCACATCGGTAGCGAAGTCAGCGTGGTGGTTACCCGGGTTCTGCAGACCCAGACCGGCCGGATGGTCTTTGCCCAGCTCAAGGAGGGGGTGCCGGCCCGTGGGTAGGCCTCGGCTGGCGGCTGTCCTGGTAGGGGCCGGGCGGTCCGAGCGCATGGGTCAGGATAAGCTTTTCGTCAGCCTGGGGGGCCGGCCGGTGCTGGGCCTGGCGGTGGCTGCCTTCGAGGCGGCCGACTGCGTCGACGAGGTCGTCCTGGTGGTCCGGACTGAGCGGGTAGGGGAGGTTCGGGAGCTGGTGGGCCGGCTAGGCTGGCGGAAGGTGAGGGCAGTGGTGCCCGGCGGCGAGCGCCGCCAGGATTCGGTCCTTAACGGGCTGGGGGCCGTTGGGAAGGCCGACTTTGTGGCCATCCACGACCTGGCCCGGCCCCTGGTTACGGTCGACCTGATCGGCCGGGTGTTCGCGGCAGCCCAGGGGTTCGGGGCGGCGATACCGGGCCTGCCGGTTCGGGATACCCTCAAGCTGGTGGAGGGCGAATTCGCCGTCCGGACCGTACCCCGGGCCGGGATCTGGGTGGGCCAGACGCCCCAGGTCTTTCGGCTTGACTTGCTCAAAGCCGCCGTCGACCCGGAACTGGAAGTAACCGACGATGCGGCCTGGCTGGAGGCCCGGGGAATCCCGGTGCGGGTTGTGCCGGGGGACCCGGCGAATATCAAGCTTACCTACCCCGAAGACTTAGAAATCGCCGAAGCCCTGTTAAAGCTCCGTTCGGCGGTGACGGGATGCCCCGAAAGCAACTGAACCGGAAATCTGGCCGCGCCTGGCCGGCCTGCCAGGCCGAAGCAAACCGCCGCATCGACCGGCACAGAGCCGAGTGGAAGTTTGATCCTCCCCATCAAGAACCGTCCGCGATGCGGTTCGCAAGCTTGTTTTGAAACAAAATTATAGCACTCACCAAAGCCTTGGTTAAACCGGCGCGTATAGCAGAACTTGAAACTTTCATATTCAAGGCGTCAGGATCCGGTAGCTAATTGCAAACGGTTTTCTGAATAAAATGTATAAAATTGGCTTAGGGTATGATGTCCACCGGCTGGTGCCGGGCCGGCGGCTGGTCATTGGGGGGGTCGAGGTGCCCTTTGGCCTCGGCCTCGAGGGTCACAGCGACGGCGACGTCCTCCTGCACGCCATCATGGACGCCTGCCTCGGGGCGGCAGGTCTGGGGGATATTGGCGTATACTTTCCAACGGAAGACGAAAGTCTGCGGGGCGTTAGCAGCCTCGAGCTGCTGGGCCGGGTCCAGGACCTGCTCCGTTCAGCCGGTTTCCGGCCGGTAAACGTCGACGCGGTGGTGGTGGCCGAGGCACCGAAGCTGGCCCCGTTTTTCGGTGAGATGAAAGGTCTGATTGCCCGAACCCTTGGAATCGACACTGGGGCCGTCAACTTGAAGGCCACGACCAACGAGCGGCTCGGCTTTGTGGGCCGCGGCGAGGGTATCGCCGCCCTGGCGGTGGTTCTGCTGGAGGTTTCAAGGTGAGGCCCGTCTACAGGCGCCGGCCGGCTTTCCGCTTTTTCTTAGGCCTCGCAACTGCCCTCACCTGCGTCTGTCCTTAGGGGTACCATCCCCGGCCGGGGATGGTACCCCGTGCCCGCCGGTTGTTCGGTCAAGCCGCACGGAAGGGGGGACGGACGGCATGCTACGCCTTATTAAAAGCATCAAGCGGGATATTGAGGCGGCCCTAGAGCGGGACCCGGCCGCACGGAACGTCTGGGAGGTGGTCCTGGCTTACCCGGGGTTCCATGCCCGCCAGATCCATCGGCTGGCCCACTTTCTCTGGAACCTGGGGATCCCCGTCCTGCCCCGGGTCATTTCCCACATTAACCGGTTTTTAACCGGCATCGAAATCCACCCTGGCGCCAAGATCGGCGAGGGCCTCTTTATCGACCACGGCATGGGGGTGGTGATCGGGGAGACGGCCGAAATTGGCGACAACTGCACCCTTTACCAAGGGGTCACCCTGGGCGGGGTGAGCCGGGAGCGGGTTAAACGCCACCCAACCCTGGGCAACAACGTGGTGGTCGGGGCCGGGGCCGTCCTGCTGGGGCCTATTACCGTCGGGGATAACGCCCGGGTTGGGGCCGGGGCCGTGGTCGTGCAGTCGGTGCCCCCCAACGCCACCGTCATCGGGGTGCCGGGCCGCGTGGTAGCCATCCACGACCCCGAAACCGGCGAGGTTTATCGCCCACCGGACCCGGTGGCCGACGCCGTCCGGGAGCTGCAGGCCCGAGTGGCCGAGCTGGAGCGGCGGCTGGCCGAGCTGGAGGCCAGGCACCAGGAGGCCCGAATATGCGACTGACCAACACCCTTACCGGCCGCCAAGAGGAGTTTATTCCCGGCGGAAGCCCGGTCAAAATGTATGTCTGCGGGCCGACGCCCTACGATTCGGCCCACATCGGCCACGCCATGAGCTACGTGGTTTTCGACGTGCTCCGCCGGTACCTGGAATACCGGGGCTACCAGGTAAGGCATGTCCAGAACTTTACGGATATCGACGACAAGATTATCGCCCGGGCCCGGCAGCTGGGGATAAGTCCCTTCGACCTGGCCGAAAGATACATCGCCGAGTTCTTCCGGGACATGGACGACCTCAATATTGCCCGGGCCCACGTTTACCCGCGGGTAACCCAAGAGGTCCCCGATATCATCGAGGCAATAAAAATACTGGTCGGAAAAGGCTTTGCCTATGCCACCCCCGCAGGCAATGTTTATTTCAGCGTCCGCAAGTACCCCCGCTACGGGGAGCTCAGTCACCGCCGGCCGGACGAGATGCTGGCCGGCGCCCGGGTTGAGGCCGAAGGTGACAAGGCTGACCCCTTAGATTTCGCCCTCTGGAAGGCGGCCCGACCTGGGGAGCCGGCCTGGGAGAGCCCCTGGGGGCCGGGACGGCCGGGCTGGCACATCGAGTGCTCGGTGATGAGCCGCAAGTACCTGGGGGATGAGTTGGATATTCACGGGGGCGGCCAGGACCTGATCTTTCCCCACCACGAGAATGAGCGGGCCCAGAGCGAGGCCCTGACGGGCCACGTACCCTTCGTCCGGTACTGGGTCCACAACGGCCTGCTCCAGCTTGGCGGCGAGAAGATGAGCAAGTCCCTGGGGAATCTAATCACGGTTCGGGAGGCCCTGGAAAGATACTCAGCCGACGGCCTGCGGGTCTTCATTCTGAGCAGCCATTACCGCCGGCCCCTGCTGTTCACGGAGGAGGCCATCCAGGCGGCCACCCGGGGTGCCGAGCGGCTGCGGTTCGCCGCCCGGGAGCCGGCCCGGGGCAGGGGCCCCCTGGACTTCGACCCCGACCGGTTCCGGGTCCGGTTCGTCGAGGCGATGGACGCTGACCTTAACACCCCCGAAGCCCTGGCGGCCATCTTCGACCTGGCCCGGGAGATAAACCGGGCCCGAGAGGCCGGCCAGGAAGTCCGGCCGGCCCAGGAGGTGCTGCTGGAGCTGGCCGGGGTGCTAGGCCTGCGGCTGGAGGCCCCGGCGGCCGAGCTGGCTGCAAAGCCCTTCATCGACCTGCTGGTCGAGGTGCGGTCGGAGCTTCGGAGCCGCCGGCTTTTCGACCTTTCCGACCGGATTCGGGAGCGGCTTCGGGAGCTGGGCATTATCCTGGAGGACACACCCCAGGGTACGGTCTGGCGGGTGGGCCGTGGTGGTTGAGAGGATTTGGGGCCGAAATCCCGTCCTGGAGGCCCTCCGGGCGGGGAGCCGGGTGCGGCGGGTTCTCCTGGCCGAGGGGGTTTCGCCGGCGCGGCCCATCCGGCAGATCCTGGAGCTGGCGGCCGCCCGGGGTGTTCCGGTCGAGTACGTCGACCGGGCGGAACTGGACCGGTTCACTCGCCACCACCAGGGGGTAGTGGCCGAGGTCCGGGAGTTCAAGTACGCCGACCTGGCCGACCTGCTGGACGGGGCGGCCAAAAGGGCCGAGCCGCCCCTGCTGCTGGCCCTCCACTCGGTGCAGGACCCGCAGAACCTGGGGTCCATCATCCGGACGGCCGACGCCGTCGGCTGCCACGGGGTGATAATTCCCCGGCACCGGGCGGCTCGGGTGACAGCGGCCGTCGAAAAGGCCTCAGCCGGAGCGGTAGAATACGTGCCGGTTGCCCGAGTTACCAACCTGGGCCGGGCATTGGAGTGGCTGAAGCACCGTGGGGTGTGGGTCATCGGCCTAGAGGCCGACGGCCCCGAGCCTTTCTATGCCGTCGATTACACCCTGCCCACGGCGATAGTTTTGGGCGGGGAGGGGACGGGTCTGGGGCAGGTTGTTCGGGACCGCTGCGACCGGGTGGTCCACATTCCGATGGGGGGCCACGTCAACTCTTTAAACGTCGGGGTGGCCGGGGCAGTGGTCCTCTATTACGCCTACCTGATGCGCGGCGGCGTCCTGCCTAAGCCGAGGTTCCCGGCCGGGCGGCAGCCTCGGCCCGCAGGCGCTTGAGCCGCTCGACGTTCTGCCGGTCGGGGCCCTTATTGTCCAGCCCGGGAACTTCCAAGATAAAGGGCAACTCCCGCAGCCGTGGTTCCCCCAGGATCGCCCGAAAGCCCGCCAGGCCGATGTGGCCGTCGCCGATATTTTCGTGGCGGTCAACCCCAGAGTTAAAAGGGACCTTCGAGTCGTTGGCGTGGACCACCACCAGCCGGCCGAGGCCAATCAGGCGGTCGAACTCATCCAGGGTGCGGCCCAGGCCCTCGGGTTCGGCCACTGGGTAGCCGGCGGCGAAAAGGTGGGCGGTGTCCAGGCAGATTTTGACCCGGTCCGGCGCCCCCGAAGCTTCAAGAATATCGGCCAGGTCCTCAAACCGGTGACCAACCGACTCACCCATACCGGCGCTATGTTCCAGGATGAGGGCCGGCCCGGCGGGAGCCTCGCTTAAGATCCGGCCGATGGCGGCCGCAACCTGGGCCTTGGCCTCGGCCAGGGGCCGGCCCCGGGCGCTGCCCAGGTGGACGATAACCCCCTCGGCCCCGATGGCTGCCCCAACCCGCAGATACTGGACCAGGGACTCGATGGACCGGGCCAGGATGGTCTGGTCGGGGCCGGCTAGGTTCACCAGGTAGATGGCGTGCAGGTAAACGGGGCCGAGGCTGGCCTCAGCCCGGCGTTTGACAAAGGCGGCGCAGTCTTCGGGCTTAGGCGGGTTAAACCGCCAGGTCTGGGGTGGGCTCAAGAAGAACTGAACGGTTTCGGCGCCAAGTTCCAGGGCCCGGTCGACCACTCTGGCCAGGCCACCGGCCACCGAAACGTGGGCCCCAATTAGCGGACGTGGTTTTCCGGTTGTCATGCCAAGCTGCCTCCGCAAAAGCTTATCAGGTCCGGGGCCCGCTCTGCTATTCTATTTGCCGATGGCTTTAGAGGTCGGGCTGGTTTACACCGTTCATGACCCCGAGTTTCGCATCGGCCGGGTTTTAAAAGGCCTGCTGCCGCGCCTGGTGCTGCCCTACCGGGGCGTCTGGGGGACTGCCAGCCCAGAAACCGCCGACGAAACGGTGAGCCTCCTGGGGCGGTTGGGACCGGTCCGACGGGACACTGCCAACCGGGCCATCGGGGTTGCCCGGCGCCAGGCCCTCAGGCTGGCCCTGGAGGGACCGGCCGACTACTTTCACTACTGCGACCTGGACCGGCTGCTGCACTGGTGGCGGACCCACCGTGAGGAGCTTGTTCGGACGGTCAGGCTCATTCCCGGTCACGATTACCTGGTTATTGGGCGGACGGAGCGGGCATTCGGGACGCATCCGGAGTGCCAGCGGCTCACCGAAGCGATAACCAACCGGGTGGGCACGGCGCTGCTCCGGCGGTTCAACCCGGACATTGGGGACTGCGACTTTACGGCCGGTTCGGTGGGCCTGAGCCGGGAGGTGGCGGCCCACCTGGTGGGCCAGTCCCGGGCCGAAAGCAACGCCACCGACTTAGAGTGGCCTGTGCTGGCGGCGGTGGCCGGTTTCCGGATTGGGTTCGCGGCCGTGGAGGGCCTGGAATTTGAGACGGCCGACTACTATCCGGAGGAGGTGGCGGCCGTGGGGTCGGCGGCGGCCTGGGCCGAGGCTCGCATCACCCTCAATGAGTGGGTCGCCAGGGTCCGCCTAACCTATGAAAGCCTCCTCGCCGCCCGAGAAGTTTTAAAAAACGTCACTGCCGGCTAATCTCCGGCGGGCCAGACCGTTTGGCCGTCGGTCCAGAAAGTGAGCCGGCCGCCCGCCGGCAGGACCAAATAGCCCTCGCCTCCGCCTCCCTCGGTTCCCACCACGTAGCCTTTAAGGCCCACTTCCCAGCCGTTCCCGGCATCCCCAGGGACCACAAGTTCGGCCCCGACGACCTCTTCCGGCAGCTCCGCCATAGCTTCCCCTAAGCCCAGGGCGACGTCGGCTTCCCCCACCGTTACCACCACCCAGGCAGCCGGACCCCTGGGCCCGGGATAGGCCCGCAGCCTGAGCGATTTACCCAGCCCCACCTCGGGCCGGTCGGCCAGGTCATCCGGGGCCAGCACCCGGCCCAGTTTGAACTCCCGGCCCAGGGCCGAAATCGCCTCGGCCGGGGGCAGGCCCGGATCCGTCCAGACGACCAGGTCCAGGTAGCGGTCCCAGGCCGGGAGTCGATTTATCAGGGTCCGGACCAGGCTACCAGGAGCCCGGGTTGACCCGATGAGGACCCGGCCGTCGGAAGTCTCGGCCAGCAGCAGCCGACGGCCGCCCAGGTCGTAAAGGTCCAGGCGGGCCGGGGTGGGGAGGAGGGCGGCGGACAGCAAGGCCCCGGCCAGCATGCAGGCTGGCCCCAGCGGCCAGGTGCGAACGAGCACCCGCCGGCTCGGGCCGAAGGCCAGCGCCCCCAGGGCCCCCAGCCAGAGGGCCGCCTCCACCTTGCCCCAGGGTCCGACCCCCACCGCCGCCCCCGGAAGCCTGGCGAAGGCCCAAACAACCCTCAGGATAAACCCTAAGGGAATCCCCACGGCCCCGGCCAGCAGGTCGGCCAGGGGCCCCAGGGGACCGGCCAGGGCCAGCAGAGCCGACCCGAAAAGGGCTGGGGGCACCGCCGGGGCGATGAGCAAGTTGACGGGGATCGCCACCGGCGAGATGACCCGAAAACCGGCCAGAATCACGGGGGCAGTGGCGGCCCAGGCAGCGGCAATAACCGCCGCCACATCCGCCGCCCCCAAAACCGCCCGACGGATGAGGCCCGGCCGGGTTGCGGCTGCCAGCCGGGGCAGGTACCACCCCTGCATCACCGGCACCAGGAAGATGATGCCTGCGGTGGCAAGCACGCTCAGCTGAAAGCTCAGGTCAGCCAGAAGCCCCGGCTCGACCAGAAGCATCGCCGCAATGGCCAAGCCCAGCCCGTTGGCCGGCCAGGCCGGGCGCCCCAACCCCATCCCCACCAGGGCCAGCATCCCCATGATGGCCGCCCGGATGGTAGGTGGGCTCGGGCCCACCAGCCCGAAGTAGAGGCCTACTCCGGCCAACCCCCAAAGCCACCCCCAGCCCCCAACCACCAGCCGGCCGGCAGTTAAGAAAACCGCCCCCACCACCGCCACGTTGTAGCCCGAAACCACCAGGATGTGAGTTGTGCCGGTGCGGTTGAAGGCCTCCCGAGCCTCCGCCGAAAGGCCGGACCGGAGGCCCAAGAGCAGCCCCTCAGCCAAGGCCGCCTCATCCGGAGGGAGCCGGCTTCGCAGGTTTGCCCCGAGCCAGCGGCGCACCCGCCCCGCCACGGTTTCCAGAGACTGGCCCGGCTCGACCGCCAAGACCTTCCCGTCGTAAATAACCCGGCTTACACCACGGGCGGCAAGCCAGGCCCGGTAGTCAAAGTCGGGACTCCGGCCCGCTAGGCGGAGGGTTCCGCTAATAACCACCCGGTCGCCGGGCAAAAGAGGCCCGGCGTAGGCCGTCCGGACAACAACCCGCCCGGCGGCCGGCTCCCAGCCTAGGGCGGACCGGCGGCCGGTCAGTTCCAGCCAAACCTCCTGCCCGGCGGCCCGGCCGGCCGGCTCCCCAAGAACCGTCCCTTCCAGGACGGTCCGGGTGCCGTCGGCGGCGGTTGCCGGCCAGCCGGGGTCCGGAACCGGGCCGAAGGCGATGCGGCCCCAGAGGAGCCCCCAGACCACAAGCCCCAGGCCTGCCTGCCGGACCCAGAAGGCCCGGTTGAGCACGATGATACCCAGGCCGGCCAGGGCGATTACGACCCCGGCGGTCCCGTCCGCCCAGGCCGAAGTCCAGGCCCCGAGAATGGCCCCGACGCCGGGTCCCACCGCCCCGCCCTATAATCCTTTGGCGAGGATGGGATGCCTAAGCGCGTGGTCGGGTCTGGGGTTCGGCATCGGCCTCTTTCTGGCCGTGGCCCCGGGGCGCCCCTGGTGGCAGCGGCTGGTTGGGGTTGGCCTTGTCTGGGCCTTCTTTTTCTTCATCGGCTATTTCTGGCTGGTGGGGGCCGTAGCCCAGTCTACCCAGTTTGCTGAAACCGGCGGCACCCAGCGCATCGACGACATCTCGGTGGCCGTAGTCCGCTTCTTCGGCCAGGTTGCCCTCTACGCCGAGGGCCTGGCCGCCGTGGTTGCGGCTGCCGTCGGCCTCTTTTTTAAGGGCCGGGGTGCCGTCCGGTCAGCCCTACCCGGCCTGGCCCTCCTCTTCGCCCTGCCGCCCGGATTTCCCCTAATGACTGCACTGGCCGGCATTTTAACTTACAGTCAGTACCTGGCCGGAAGCCCCGTCTTTGCCGGCACCGTCCTTGAGCTTCTCGGGTGGCTCGGCCTGGCCGCCCTGAGCCTTACGGCCGGTTTTATCCTTTCGCTCCTTAAGGTTCGATAAGGTCCTTTATCCGCTCAAAGGTGGCGGCCGAAACCAGACGTAGGTCCCGAAGGTCCTCGATCCGAATAAAGGGGCCGTTCTTCGTCCGGTGCTCGATGATCCGGGCGGCCGTAACCGGGCCAATGCCAGGGAGGGCCTCCAGTTCGGCGGCAGAGGCCGTATTGATGCTCACCCGCACCTGCCCAGCCGGGAGGCGCCGGGGCACGTGCACCTGCATCTCATCCCGCAACCGCACGGCCAGGTTTATTCGCTCCAGGTCGGCCTCCGGGGTCGGGCCGCCGGCGGCCCGAATGGCGTCCTCGACCCGGTCCGCCCCCGAGAGCTCGTAAACCCCCGGTCGGACCACCGCCCCCGAAACATAAACCTTAACCGGGCGGGCAACGGGGGTTGCCAGCTCCGGAAGGGGCCGAGCGAGCCGGCTCAGGGTCGGCCGGGCCACAGCGTAGGCCCCGGCCCCGGTGGCCACCAGGACCAGCAGCAGGGTAAGGACGAGCCGCCAGCGCCGCCTGAGAAAACTCATCGCCTTCGCCGACGTCCTTTGAGGGCAGGATAACGACTGCCCGCCGGTTTGTCAAGAAAGTGTATCTAACTGACCTAAGGTAGTTTGGACATGGACTGAAGGTCAGCTTCTAGACACCTATTCTGCTCCGCGGGCTCGTAGAAGGTAAGGATGCGGGAGAGCTCCCCATCCAAGACTTCCTGACGGCCAAGCCGGAAGGGGCAGGCCCCTGACCGGACCCGTCCGTAAGGGTCACTGTGAATATGTTTTGGGCCGACCTCATAGGGCGAGACCTCCAGGATAACGAAAGGTCCGGAAGTTGCCCGATATCGGAGGATGAGACTAGCCGGCTTGGTCGTCCCGCCAGTCGGGAGGTTTGGCTGACAGATGCCACCGCGGAAGCGTAAGTAGGAAGGCGGTCCCCAGGACCGCCAGCGCGATGAGCGTTGCCGCAATGCCCGCTGAAATCCGGAGCCGCATTCGAGCTGTCCCCGCTAGGAGTGTAGCGCCCTGCTCAAAAGGGCAGACTACTCACCCGATGATGGGTCCTAAGGCCGTAACCTGCCGTTGCCGCCGGGACCTTCCAGCCAGGGCTATGCCTGTCGGGGCCCGACAGGGTCCCGGCCAACGTTCAAAGGGGCGTAAACCGCCTGCCCAACCATGCGGCATCTGCGCTCTGGATGGTCAAGCCGGCTTGGGTGAGGCGACCGAAACCGCCGACGATGCCCTGGGGCCCTTCAGCTGCCGGATGGCGACCAAGGGGTATTAGTGGACGGGCCGTAGCTACCCCAGGCTTGATCAATGTGGGTCCGGATCGCCGTCAGGGATTTCCCCTCGCCTTGCAGTCGCATCACGTCACGCGTGATGCCCACGCAGATCCTTCAGCCAAAGGCGTGCGGGTCGAGAACCACCGACCCGTCCGGTCGGAACTGGGCAACGTAGCAGTCCAGGTTGGACCCGTGGCCGTGGCTGACGCACCCACAAAAACACGGGATATACCGAAGGGTGTCCGGGTTTGCCACGGCAAAATAGTAAGCTTCCTGGACTTCGGGCGGGGCCGCTAGGATCTCCTGAGGCCACCGGCCTCTTCTAGGCCAGGCCGTTAGTCCCCTGGGGTTGCTCTCACCGGCTGAACAGGCGGCTACAAGCGCACCGAATATTGGGTCCCCTAAGCGTGCCGGCAGGCAGTACTCGTGCCCTAGCCGGCGACCTGGTCAGTTGCGGCCGAAAAATGTCCGTTGGTATACTTGCGTTCAGTGTAAAACTTCATGGTCCCCGAAGGGCCGCGATGGGCAGATTGGTCGTTCAAAAATACGGAGGTTCATCCCTGGCCAACGCTGAACGCATTAAGGCTGTCGCCCGCCGGGTCGCCGCTGCCCGCGACGCCGGCAACGACGTCGTTGTGGTCGCCTCCGCCATGGGCGACACCACCGACGAGCTCATCGCCCTTGCCTACCAGGTCACCAAGCGCCCCCCAGAGCGGGAGCTCGACCTACTGCTCCACACCGGCGAGATCGTCTCCTGTACCCTGCTGGCCATGGCCCTGCGGGACCTCGGTTACGAGGCGGTGGCCCTGACCGGCTTCCAGGCCGGCATTAAGACCGAGCGGCGGTTCGGGCGGGCCCGAATCCTGGCGGTAAATCCCCACCGGGTCATCCAGGAGCTCTCGGCCGGCCGGATCCCCATCGTCGCCGGCTTTCAGGGGGTCACCGATGAGCTGGATATCACCACCCTGGGCCGGGGCGGCTCGGATACGACGGCCGTGGCCCTGGCCGCCAGCCTTGGGGCCGAGCGGTGCGAAATCTACACCGATGTCGAGGGGGTTTACACGGCCGACCCCCGGGTCGTGCCGGAAGCCCGCAAGCTTCAGGATATATCTTACGAGGAGATGCTGGAACTGGCCTTTCAGGGTGCCCGGGTCATGCATACTCGGGCTGTCGAGATCGGGGCGATCTACAATATTCCCATTCTGGTCGCCTCAAGCTTTACCGACAGCCCCGGCACCCTCATCCACGGGGAGGTTGATATGGAGAGGCGCAACAAGGTGCGCGGCATCGCCCACGACACCGACGTGGCCAAGGTGACCATTCTCGGAGTCCCGGACCGTCCGGGAATCGCCGCCGCCATCTTCGAACCCCTGGCCGAGGCCGGCATCAGCGTCGATGTCATCGTTCAGAACGCCAGCGTCGACGGCCTTACGGACCTTTCCTTTACCATCTCCCGTAATGACTTAGAAAAGGCCTTCAGCCTCGTCGAGCCCGTCGCCCGCTCTATTGGCGCCCGCGGCTGCGTCTCCGCCGGCAACCTGGCCAAAGTCAGCGTCGTCGGCGCCGGCATGCAGAACGCCCCAGGGTATGCCGCCCGGATGTTCCGAACCCTGGCCAACCACAACATCAACATCGAGATGATCACCACCTCCGAGATTCGCATCACCTGCATCATCGCCGAAGACCGGGTCTTCGAGGCCGTCCGGGCCCTCCACAAAGCCTTCGAACTGGAAAAACTCGACTGAACCTTTCCCCCAAGGTTTCGACAATCCGGCGAACTTGCGGCCGGACTAAATAGTCCGGCCGCGGCTATTTTGCGGCCTCTGCACTATACAACCACAATATCTTGTGTTCCTTACCCTGGTTCGGCCGGACTTTTTTCGAGCTCAAAACTTCGGCTTGGCTAGTTGCCGCTTGGAAGTCAGTATACTCTTCGGGAAGGGCTAGACAATCGGGCGACCAGCATGTTTACCCATCTGCACGTTCACAGCGAGTACAGCCTCCTGGATGGCCTCTGTCGGGTGGGGGCACTGGTTTCCCGGGCCCGGGAGCTGGGCATGGAAAGCCTGGCCCTCACCGACCACGGGGTGCTCTACGGGGCAATTGAGTTCTACACCGCGGCCGCCGATGCCGGCATTAAACCCATCATCGGGGTCGAGGCCTACCTGGCTCCCAGGGGGGTGGAAAGCCGGGGGCCTAATGACAAGCAGCCCTATCACCTTGTCCTGCTGGCCAAGAACGAGACCGGCTACCGCAACCTGCTGGCCCTGGTAACCCGGGCCCACGTCGAGGGCTTTTACTACAAGCCCAGGATCGACCGGCGCTGGCTGGTGGAGCGGTCCGAAGGACTCATTGTCCTTTCGGCCTGCAACAACGGGGAGATTCCAAGGCTTTTAGCCGAGGGCCGGCGGGAGGAGGCGGCATCCGCCGCCCGCTGGTACCGGGAAGTGTTCGGGGACGACTTTTACCTGGAGGTCCAGGAGCACGGGAATCCCGAGCACCGGGCTATCTTCCGCCAGGTCGTCGAGCTGGGTAAGGAACTGGGCATACCCATTGTTGCCACCAACGATGTCCACTATCTAAACCGTGAAGATGCCGCCGTCCACGATATCCTACTCTGCATCGGCACCAACACCACCATCCACGACGAGAAGCGGCTCCGGCTGGATGGGGACTCATTTTACTTAAAGAGTCCGGCTGAGATGGCCGAGCTTTTTGCTGACCTGCCCGAGGCCGTCAAGAACACCTGCCGGGTGGCCGAGAAATGCCAGCTTAAGCTGGAGTTCGACCGGCTGCACCTGCCCGAGGTGGAGACGCCGCCCGGTGAAACCGGCGGCCCCTTCGAGTATTTGGCCCAGATGGCCCGGGAGGGCCTCAAGCGCCGCTACGGGGAGCCCTCCGATGAGATCTGGCGCCGGCTCGAATACGAGCTGGATGTGATCCGCCAGACCGGCTTTGCCAATTACATCCTGGTGGTCTGGGACTTGGCCCGCTTCGCCCGGGAGCGGGGAATCCTCTTTGGGGTTCGGGGTAGCGCCGCTGCCAGCCTCGTCCTCTACTCCCTGGGGGTCACTGAGGTTGACCCCGTGGCCAACAAGCTCGTCGCCGAGCGGTTTTTAAACCCCGAGCGCAAAGAGATGCCCGACGTTGATATGGACTTTGCCGACGACCGCCGGGACGAGATGATCGAGTACGTGGTCCGGAAGTACGGCTACGACCACGTGGCCCAGATCATCACCTTCGGGACCCTCGGGGCCAAGGCGGCCGTCCGGGACGTGGGCCGGGCCCTCGGCCTCTCCTACGCCGAGGTGGACCGGGTGGCCAAGCTGATCCCTCAGGTCCTTAACATGACCATCGCCCGGGCCCTCCAGGAAAACCAAGAGCTGGCCGAGCTCTACCGGACCGACCCGAAAGTTAAAGAGCTCCTGGACACGGCCCAGAAGCTGGAGGGCCTGGCCCGCCACGCCAGCACCCACGCCGCCGGGGTCGTCATCTCCAAAGACCCCCTCATCCACCATGTTCCCCTCCAGCCGCCGGCCCGGGGCAACCACCGGCGGCGCGGGGAGGAGGCCGAAGGGGGCGGGGCCGCCCCCCAGACCCTGGTAACCCAGTACGATATGAACTCCATTGCCCGGATCGGCCTCCTTAAAATGGACTTCCTGGGCCTTACCAACCTGACCATTATCGACAAGACGGTCAAGCTGGTGGCCCAGACCCGGGGCGAAGTCATCGACCTTAACAAGATCCCGGAAGACGACCCGAAAACCTTCGAGATGCTGGCAGCCGGCGAGACGGTGGGAGTTTTCCAGCTCGAGGGCAGCGGCATGACCCGCTATCTCAAAGAAATGAAGCCCCGGTCCGTGGCCGACTTGGCGGCCATGATCGCCCTTTACCGGCCCGGCCCAATGGAGCACATCCCCGAGTACCTGGCCGCCCGGGAAGGCCGCACTCAGGTAACTTACCTTCACCCGGCCCTGGAACCCATCTTGAAGGACACCTACGGGGTGATCGTTTACCAGGACCAAGTACTTTTTATCGTCCAGGCCATCGCCGGCTACACCCTGGGCCAGGCGGATATCTTCCGCAAGGCGATGGGCAAAAAGATCCCGGAGATAATGCGCCAGCAGCGGGAGGCTTTCCTGGCCGGGGCCCGGGCCAAGGGCATCCCGGAGGACGTGGCCGCCCAGATCTTTCAGCTTATTGAGCCCTTTGCCGGCTACGCCTTCAATAAGGCCCACGCCTTCTCCTACGCCCGGGTCGCTTACCGAACGGCCTACCTGAAGGCCAATTACCCGGCCGAGTATATGGCCGCCCTGCTCTCGGCCCAGATGGACTCCCACGATAAGATTGCCAGTTCGGTGGCCTGCTGCCAGCGGATGGGGATCAGGGTCCTGGGGCCGAGCGTAAACCACAGCGATGTGGAATTTACCATTGAGGCCGGCAGCATTCGCTACGGCCTGGGGGCGATTAAAAACGTGGGCCGGGCGGCGGCCGAGGCCATCGTTGCGGCCCGGGCTGCCGGCGGCCCCTTTAAGGGCATCGAGGATTTCGTCGGGCGGGTCGACCCCAGGGCCCTTAACCGGCGGGTGTTGGAAAGCCTGATAAAGGCCGGGGCCTGCGATGAGTTCGGGCCCAGGGGCGGTCTCCTTTCGGCCCTGGACGAGATCGTGAGTCTCGGCCAGAGCCTCCACCGCCAGCGGGGCGCCAAAGGGGCGTCGGCGCGGGAGCTTATTGCCGACATGTTCGGCGACCTGGTGGAGGTTCCTGTCCGCAAAATCGACCTTAAAGGCCCCGACGCCCAGCCGGCTGAAAAGCTCGCCTGGGAGAAGGAGCTTCTGGGAGTTTACTTCTCCGAGCATCCGCTGGTGGCGGCCGTGGCCAGGCTGCGGGAGCAGGTCACTACCTTCTGCGGCCAGGTGGACGCCGAAATGGTCGGCCAGCGAATTACCGTGGCCGGCTTGGTCAAGTCGGTGCGGACGGGCCTTAACCGGGACGGCCGCACGTTCGTTACGGCCGTCCTCGAGGACCTTGACGGGAGCCTCGAAGTCACCGTCTGGCCGGAGGTGTACGAGCGGACCCGGGAGCTCTGGCAGGAAAACAACATCCTGCTCATCCACGGGCGGGTCCGGCAGCGGGCCGACCGGCTCACCCTGGTGTGCGAGGCGGCCCAGCCCTACTCGGTCGAGGAGAAGGCCCCGGGTGAGACCGGTTTCACCGAGCCGGTCGCCGGCGAGGCGGATACATCCCGCGAAATGGAGCAGTCAATGGGCACTAACGGCGCAGGCAACGGCACCACCTACCGGCTTATCATCACCTTTAACCGCGGCCCGGACGACGCCGCCGACTTGGAGAAGGTTCGGCAGGTAATGGCGGCCTTAAAAGAGTTCCAGGGGCCGGACCAGGTGACCTTTGCCGTCGCCAACGGCCACGGGGTGGTGTTCGTCCGGATGCCGGTCACCACCCGCTACTGTGCCGGCCTGAGGCGGCGGCTAGCCGAGCTGCTGGGGGAGCCGGCCATAACCGCCCACCCCATCTGATCAGCCGTGGCCCAGGCCGGCCTCCCGGTAAAGCTGGGCCTTGCGCAGGTAAGTTTCAGCCGTCCGGCGAATGAGGTCGACGTGGCGTTCGGTGACCTCCCCCTTAATCTCGGCCGGAACCCCAGCCACGAAGGACCTGGGGGGAATCACCGTGTTTTCCCGGACCACCGCCCCCGCTGCGATCAGGGAATATTCCCCGATTTCGACTCCGTCGTTCACGACGGCCCCGTTGCCAATAAGGACGTGGCTGCCCACCTTCCGGGCGTGGCAAACGACCCCGTGGCCGAGGGTCACGTAGTCGCCGTACTCGGCGTCGGCGTCCGAATGGACGGTGCAGTTGTCCTGGATGTTTACGAAGCGGCCGATCCTTATCCGGCCGCTATCGCCCCGGACCACCGTCCCGGGCCAGATGCTGGAGCCCTCCCCCACCTCCACGTCCCCCACGACGTAGGCGGCCTCGCTGATAAAAGCGGTGGGATGGACTCTGGGGGTCTTATCTTTAAGCGGCCTCAGCATGGACGTCCTCCTGGAAGCTTGCGCGTCTATGATAACTTACTACGGCACCGCCGAAAATTCTGCTGGAAGGAGGGTCAACTTGGACCGGGTCGAAGCCAGGCTTGCCGAACTCGGCCTTGAACTTCCCGGGCCCCGGAAGCCGGTGGCCAACTACGTGCCCGCCGTACAGGTGGGGAATCTGCTCTTCGTCTCCGGTCACGGTCCCTTCACCCCTGAGGGTCAGGCCTACCGGGGGAAGGTAGGCCGGGAGCTCACCCTAGAGCAGGGCTACGATGCCGCCCGCCTGACCTGCTTAAACTGCCTGGCCTCGGTAAAGGCCGTCCTGGGGAGTCTGGATAAGGTCAAGCGGGTGGTGAAGCTGCTGGTGATGGTCAACAGCGCCGCGGGTTTCAACCGCCAGCCGGAGGTGGCCAACGGCGCCTCGGACCTGCTGGTGGCCCTCTTCGGGGAGAACGGCCGCCACGCCCGGTCGGCCGTGGGCATGGCCGAGCTGCCCAACAGCATCCCCGTCGAGATTGAAATGATCTTAGAAGTCGAGGCTTAATCGCCGTTCAGGCGACGGCGGCGGGAACGGCCAAGGACCCCTGCAGGGCCCAGGGGCTCGTCTTCTCGATGCGAACGTGGACCAGCTCACCCAGCAGGTTGCCCTCGGCCGGGAAGAAGACCAGCTTGTTGGTCCGGGTCCGACCGAACCACCGGTCCTTCTGGCGGCCCTCCACTAGGACCTCCACCGTCTGACCCAAGAGCTGGGCGTTTATCTCGGCGGCAATCTTTTCCTGAAGCTCTTCGACGGCCCGGTGCCGCCGCTTCTTCTCATCAGGGGGAACATCGTCGGGGAGGAACTTGGACGCAAAGGTCCCGGGCCGTGGCGAATACCGGGCCACGTGGACCACGTCGAATTTGATTTCGGCCAGCAGGTCCAGGGTGTGCTGGAACTGCTCTTCGGTCTCCCCCGAGAAGCCTACGATAATGTCGGTGGCCAGGCTGCAGCCGGGCACCTTTTCCCGAATCTTGGCGATAAGCCGCCGGTAGTCGTCCACGGTGTAGCCCCGGCGCATCCGGCGCAGCACCTCATCGTCCCCGGCCTGGACGGGCACGTTGAAGTGTTCGCAGACCTTATCCAAGGCGGCCACCGCATCGATGATCCGGTCGCCCATGTCGGAGGGGTGGGAGGTGAGGAACCTGATGCGCTTGAGGCCCTCGATTTCGTGCAGGGCGTAGAAGAGGTCGGCCAGGTCCGGCTTGCCCGGCAGGTCTCGGCCGTAGGAATCGACGTTCTGGCCCAGGAGGGTTACTTCTTTGACCCCCCGCCAGACCAGCCCCTGAACCTCCCGGCGGATCTCCTCGATGGGCCGGCTCCGCTCTTTACCCCGCCGGTATGGGATGATGCAGAAGGTGCACACCTTGTTGCACCCGTGAATGATGGGAACGTAGGCCGTCGGCCCAACAGTCTTGGGGATAATGTCGAAGGGGTTGATTACCTGCTCGACACAGCCCCGCTCCTTAAGCAGGTCCAGAAGGGGCTCGTACTCCTGGGGCCGAAGGAAGACGTCGACGTGGGGAAAGCGGGCCTTAAGCTCCTCCTTATTTTTGGGGCTGACCATGCAGCCCATCAAGGTGATGATTTTCTGCGGGTCCCGCCGCTTGAGGGGCTTAAGCTCCCAAAGCTTCGAAACTACCCGGTCCTCAGCCTGCTGACGGACGACGCAGGAGTTAACCACCACGACCTCGGCATCCCTGGGTGACTCGACCTGCCGATAGCCCAGAAACTCCAGGGCCGTGGCCAGGCGGTCCGAGTCGGCCTGGTTCATCTGGCAACCGATGGTCCAGATATAGAACGTGCGCATGATGCCGCAACCACCCTTCAGTTAAAAGGCCCGCCCTGGGAGCAAGGACGGGCCGGCGGCGGAGGGTGCGGGACTCGAACCCGCGAGGGGAAAACTCCCCCACCCGCTTAGCAGGCGGGCGCACTAGCCGCTATGCGAACCCTCCAGACGGCTACCAAGACGGATTATAGCAGTTTAGCTCAAACCCGGCAACCTCCGTTGGGGTAAGGCTCTGTCCCAGAGGTGGTGGGAGAAATATAAAGCCTTAGGTCCCCCGCTCAAAGGACCAGGATTTGCAAGACTTTGGCCTCGCAAATGCAGGTCGCCAGTTAGAGTAACCCCAGCCAGCCCATGGGGCTCTGGACCTTTAAGCCTGGGTCAAACCCGGCCTTAAACATAAAGCACAGGCTTGGCCCTTTCCCCAGCCTCACTGCGGTCGGTCACGATGACTGGGACCCCATTGGCCTTAATTAGGGGCTTGAGCCAGGCTACCGGGGCCCAGGGGGTTCCCTGCACCCAGGTCCACCGCCACCGGCTGCGGAGCCTAGCCCCCGGGAAAGCTTCCGGGTCCGTCGAGCTCCCAACCCCAGGGCCCATCGATGGACCTGGTGCAGGCCCTTCGGCCTCGTCCAAGCGACCACGGCCAGCACCACGAGCCTTTGGCCGGTAAAACCGGTCTCACCGGCCCGGGTCACCCCGACCAAGCCCTTCGGGCCGGGTCCCGGACGGGTTTGGGGACCTACCGTGCCGCTTAAGGTAAATCGAGCTGCAAAAAGGACACTTTTGGGGGCGGCCCTCGGGTTCGGTCTTTAAGGCAGACACCGCCTTCTGTCCAAAGGGGGGCGCCTGCCCCGTTGTTGACAAAGCTGACAAAAGGCTAAAGCGTTTATGTTAACAACCTTGGCCCACCAGCTCTGGGATAGAATTTCCTGATACAGGCCCTTGACAGGGCTGGGCCGACCTGATATATTAGTGGGTGGTCGGGCCTGGAAGATAGGTTAAGGCCTGGCCGGGGACGAGCCTCGCAAAGTTGATTCCCGTTGGCGAAGGCAGTTGGCCGGCCGGTGGTATTGACAGCTGCGGCCGGGACTGCTAAAATCAAGATTGCGGTTGGAAGGCGCACCTTGACAACTGAATAGTGGGAGGAAGGACGCTCCCGTTAATTCCGACCAAACTGACTACCAGGACAAACTCGAAGGTTGAATTTGGTTTGACTGGAGAGTTTGATCCTGGCTCAGGGTGAACGCTGGCGGCGTGCCTAAGACATGCAAGTCGAGCGGGCTGGGGCTTAGGTCCCAGCCAGCGGCGAACGGCTGAGTAACACGTGGGTAACCTGCCCCCAAGTGGGGGATAACCCTGGGAAACTGGGGCTAATACCGCATGTGGTTACCGGACGGATGTCCGGTAACTAAAGGGCCCGCGAGGGCCCGCTTGGGGAGGGGCCCGCGGCCTATCAGGTAGTTGGTGGGGTAATGGCCCACCAAGCCGATGACGGGTAGCTGGCCTGAGAGGGTGGTCAGCCAGACCGGGACTGAGACACGGCCCGGACTCCTACGGGAGGCAGCAGTCGGGGATCTTGGGCAATGGGCGAAAGCCTGACCCAGCGACGCCGCGTGGAGGAAGAAGCCCTTCGGGGTGTAAACTCCTTTTGCCGGGGAAGAAACCTGACGGTACCCGGCGAATAAGGGCCTGCTAACTACGTGCCAGCAGCCGCGGTAATACGTAGGGCCCGAGCGTTACCCGGATTTACTGGGCGTAAAGGGTCCGCAGGCGGCCCGGCAAGTCGGGCGTGAAATCCCTCGGCTTAACCGAGGAACGGCGTCCGATACTACCGGGCTTGAGGACGGGAGAGGGAGGTGGAATTCCCGGAGTAGCGGTGAAATGCGTAGATACCGGGAGGAACACCGGTGGCGAAGGCGGCCTCCTGGCCCGTTCCTGACGCTCAGGGACGAAAGCGTGGGGAGCGAACCGGATTAGATACCCGGGTAGTCCACGCCCTAAACGGTGGGTGCTAGGTGTGGGCAGGTATCGACCCCTGTCCGCGCCGAAGGTAACCCGTTAAGCACCCCGCCTGGGGACTACGGCCGCAAGGCTAAAACTCAAAGGAATTGACGGGGGCCCGCACAAGCGGCGGAGCGTGTGGTTTAATTCGATGCTACGCGAAGAACCTTACCAGGGCTTGACATGCCGGAAGTAGGACCCCGAAAGGGGAACGACCCGTAAAGGCGGGAGCCGGCACAGGTGCTGCATGGCTGTCGTCAGCTCGTGCCGTGAGGTGTTGGGTTAAGTCCCAGAACGAGCGCAACCCCCGCCCCTAGTTGCACTCTCTAGGGGGACTGCCGCCGAAAGGCGGAGGAAGGTGGGGATGACGTCAAGTCATCATGGCCCTTATGCCCTGGGCTACACACACGCTACAATGGGCCGGTACAATGGGCAGCGAAGCCGCGAGGCGGAGCGAATCCCATCAAAACGGCCCTCAGTTGGGATTGCAGGCTGCAACTCGCCTGCATGAACGCGGAGTCGCTAGTAACCGCAGGTCAGCACCACTGCGGTGAATACGTTCCCGGGCCTTGTACACACCGCCCGTCACGTCCCGAAAGTCGGCAACACCCGAAGGCGGTGGGCTAACCCGCTTCGGCGGGGGGCAGCCGACGAGGGTGGGGCCGGCGATTGGGACGAAGTCGTAACAAGGTAGCCGTACGGGAACGTGCGGCTGGATCACCTCCTTTCTAGGGAGTGTCCGCAGCCGGGGCCCCTGCCCTGCGCCGGGGCCGCTGACTGCGACTCCTAGGTCGGTCGTCAGGCTACCGGCCTGGCCGGTGCCTGGCGTTAAAAGCCTTGTCTGGTCGTGCGGGAGCTAAGTACTTCCTCCCACTTTTCAGCGGTCAAGGGGCGTCGGGGGGCTCTAGCTCAGGTGGTTAGAGCGCGGTCCTGATAAGACCGAGGTCCGTGGTTCGAGTCCACGGAGCCCCACCGACGGGCAAGCTTTGAGCCCGTCCGGTTTTTCGGTCGCACCTTAACAACTGAACAGGAGCAAGTTCAATTTTGCCGAGGGAAGAGCGCCTGGCGTGGCCAAGCTACTAAGGGCGCACGGTGGATGCCTTGGCACCAAGGGCCGATGAAGGGCGTGGCTAGGCTGCGATAAGCCCCGGGGAGCCGCCAAGCAGGCGTTGATCCGGGGATTCCCGAATGGGGAAACCCGCCCGGGGTAATGCCCGGGCATCGCCACCTGAATCCATAGGGTGGCGAGGGCAAGCGGGGGAACTGAAACATCTTAGTACCCCGAGGAAAAGAAATCAACCGAGATTCCCCAAGTAGCGGCGAGCGAACGGGGAAAAGCCCAAACCGTCGGGACTTAGTGGCCGGCAGGCCTATGTCCCGGCGGGGTTGTAGGCCCCGGCAGGGAGGGCTGCCGACCTCCCGCGGAGTTACAAACCGAACCCTAGCCGAAGGACCCTGGAATGGGCCGCCAGAGAGGGTGAAAGCCCCGTAGGCGAAAGGGGGAGGCTCCGGCCGGTGAGCCTGAGTACCATGGGACACGTGAAATCCCGTGGGAAGCAGGGGGGACCACCCTCCAAGGCTAAATACCCTTGGTGACCGATAGTGCACGAGTACCGTGAGGGAAAGGTGAAAAGAACCCCGGTGAGGGGAGTGAAATAGAGCCTGAAACCGTGCGCCTACAAGCAGTCGGAGGACCATGTTCCGGCCCTTTGGGGCCGGGGCGGTCTGACGGCGTGCCTATTGAAGAATGAGCCGGCGAGTTAATCTCGGTGGCCTCAGGTTAAGGGGCTGGAGCCCCGGAGCCGTAGGGAAACCGAGTCCGAACAGGGCGTTGGCTGGCCCGAAAGGGCTGGCCGGGTCGCCGGGATTAGACCCGAAACCGGGTGAGCTACCCATGGCCAGGGTGAAGCGGGACTAACCCTCCCGTGGAGGCCCGAACCCGTCGGTGATGCAAAACCGTGGGATGAGCTGTGGGTAGGGGTGATATGCCAACCGAACCCGGAGATAGCTGGTTCTCCCCGAAATGCATTTAGGTGCAGCCTTGGGTGTTCAGTCGGGCAGGTAGGGCTCTGGTTGGGCTAGGGGCCGTCGAGGCTACCGACCCCACCCAAACCACTAATGGCCCGACTCCAAAGCCCGGGAGTGAGACCGTGGGGGATAAGCTCCATGGTCGAGAGGGAAACAGCCCAGACCGCCAGCTAAGGCCCCCAAATCCAGGCTAAGTGGTAAAGGAAGTGGGGTCGCTTAGACAGCCAGGAGGTTGGCTTAGAAGCAGCCATCCTTGAAAGAGTGCGTAATAGCTCACTGGTCGAGCGACCCTGCGCCGAAAATTACTCGGGGCTTAAGCCTGGTGCCGAAGCTGCGGGTCTCGGACCGTCAGGTCCGGGGCGGTAGGGGAGCGTTCCGCACCGCGGTGAAGGCGGACCGTGAGGACCGCTGGAGCGTGCGGAAGTGAGAATGCCGGCATGAGTAGCGTAAAGGCGCGTGAAAAACGCGCCCGCCGTAAGCCCAAGGTTTCCTACGCAACGTTAATCGGCGTAGGGTTAGCCGGGCCTAAGCCGAGGGCGAAAGCCGTAGGCGATGGACAACGGGTTAATAATCCCGTGCCACCGGCGGCCGCTATGAGCGATGGGGTGACGCAGGAGGGTAGGCCCAGCGCGGGGTTGGAGCCGCGTCTAAGCCGGTAGCCGTGCCCGGGCAGGTAAATCCGTCCGGGCGTTAAGGTGAGAGGCGAATGGGAGGCCGCGGCATTGCCAAGGCCAACTGGGCTGAGCCCACACTGCCGAGAAAAGCCCCTAGCCAGGCCAAAGGTGCCCGTACCGCAAACCGACACTGGTGGGCGACGGTGAGAGCCGTCAGGCGTTCGGGCTACCCCCCCTTAAGGAACTCGGCAACTTGACCCCGTAACTTCGGGAGAAGGGGTGCCCCGGTAGGGTGAAGGAGCTCGCCTCCGGAGCCCGAGGGGGTCGCAGATAACAGGGCCAGCCGACTGTTTAACAAAAACACAGCTCCCTGCTCAAGGCGAAAGCCGACGTATAGGGGGCGACGCTTGCCCAGTGCCGGAAGGTTAAGGGGAGGGGTGATGAGCCCCAAACCGAAGCCCCGGTGAACGGCGGCCGTAACTATAACGGTCCTAAGGTAGCGCTGGCTGCCTGCCCCGGTGGTAACACCGGGGGCAATACCCGGCTGTATGCGGGAAAGCCCTGAGAGCCTGCCCTACTCGGGGTGAGGGGCCCCAGTAAAAATGGGCAGGATTGGGTGACCCGCAGGAAACCTCCGGTCCGGAGGGATCCTCAGAGACTATACGCCGGGCATCCGGATCGTTCCCGAAGTCGAGGCCGGCCATGGAACTTACGCCTGATTGGGTGGTGGGTTTTGTCGATGCCGAAGGTTGCTTCGACGTCGGCATTAACCCGCACCCGAAGCTGAAAACCGGTTATCAGGTGGTGCCCGAGTTCCGGGTCGTCCAGCACGAACGAGACATCCAGGTCCTGTATGCCCTGAAGCGGTTCTTCGGCTGTGGCGTGGTTCGCCGCAACCACGAAGACCGCTGGGAGCTGAGGATCCGGAAGTTGGAGTGTCTGTTGCGGGTGGTGGAGTTCTTCGAAGCCCACCCGCTGCGGACCAAAAAGCGGGTAGACTTCAAGAAGTTTGCCCGGATCGTGCGCTGGATGGCCGAAGGGCGGCAGCTGAACCGGGAAGGCCTGGTTGAAATTGTTGAACTGGCCTCGACGATGAACCGGGCTGATAGGGTCAAGGCCCGGGAGATCTTGGCGAAACTTCGGGGAACTTCCGGATGAAGAGATAGTCCACCCCCGGCAGAAATGTCGGGATAAAGGTGAGCGAAATTCCTTGTCGGGTAAGTTCCGACCCGCACGAATAGCGTAACGAGCTGGCCGGTGTCTCGAGGGGGGACCCGGCGAAATTGAACTAGCCGTGAAGATGCGGCTTACCCGCGGCGGGACAAATAGACCCCGTGGAGCTTTACTGCAGCTTGGCATTGGATCGGGGTTGGGGATGCGTAGGATAGGTGGGAGCCTGAGAAGCCTCCCTTGCGGGGGAGGTGGAGGCGCCGGTGAAATACCACCCTTCCCCAATCTTGGTTCTAACCCCGGCCGTTAGCCGGCCGGGGGACAGTGCCTGGTGGGCAGTTTGGCTGGGGCGGCTGCCTCCTAAAAGGTAACGGAGGCGCCCAAAGGTCCCCTCAGGCCGGATGGAAATCGGCCGCTGAGTGCATAGGCAGAAGGGGGCTTGACTGTGAGGCTCACAAGCCGAGCAGGGGCGAAAGCCGGGCTAAGTGATCCCACGGTTCCGTGTGGAAGGGCCGTGGCTTATCGGATAAAAGCTACCCCGGGGATAACAGGCTGATCTCCCCCAAGAGTTCACATCGACGGGGAGGTTTGGCACCTCGATGTCGGCTCGTCCCATCCTGGGGCTGAAGCAGGTCCCAAGGGTTGGTCTGTTCGCCCATTAAAGGGGCACGTGAGCTGGGTTCAGACCGTCGTGAGACAGGTCGGTCTCTATCCGCCGTGGGCGCAGGAGGCTTGAGGGGGGCTGCTCCTAGTACGAGAGGACCGGAGTGGACGGACCTCTGGTGTACCGGTTGTCCCGCCAGGGGCAGCGCCGGGTAGCCATGTCCGGACGGGATAAGCGCTGAAAGCATCTAAGCGCGAAGCCCTCCCCAAGATGAGGCCTCCCACCGGGTTAACCGGGTAAGGCCGCAGGGAGACTACCTGCTTGATAGGCCGGAGGTGTAAGCCCCGCAAGGGGTTGAGCTGACCGGTACTAATGGCCGAGGGCTTGGCCCCGCTATTCTCTTCCCCCGGCTCTTGCGAACTTGTCTCCTGTTCAGTTGTTCGGGCGCGACCTGCCCCGACACCTTAGTGGGGTCGGGGCCTTTTTCTTCGGCCTTAATACTTTCGCACCGTTACCCCACCGCCTGTTCCCCAGTATAATCTCCCAAAGGATGTCTCGCCTGAACGGTGCCATCCGCGCTTGGGCCCGCCCCCGAATTGCTTCCCCTGAGGGTCTTCTTCCGCCCCTGATTCTAGGTCTGCTCGTCAGCTGGCGGCTGATTCTGCCCGAGCGGGGCATGACTGAGACCGGCCCCCGTGCCCTGGCCGATGCGGCCTTCGCCCTCGTCCTCTGGGCCTACCTGCTGGCGGTGGGGGCCGGTGTCGGCTATAATGCCCTGCGCCTGGCGGGTTTCGAGGCCGACCACCCCGCCGACCGGCTCAGGTTCGGCCTCCCCGCCGGACTTGGCCTCCTGGGTTTTATTCCACTTACCCTCGGGCTGGTTGGATTTCTGCGGGCTGAGGGGCTATTAGTGGCACTGGGCCTGACTGCTGTGGTCACCTCACCGGCCATCCGTCTGGCCCTGACCGATTTTCGGGCGCTGCTGACCACCCTCGCCAGTGTCCAAGGCTTAGCCCGAAGTGTGGTCCTGGGGACTATTTACGGGACCCTCGCCTTTGTAACCCTGACCCTGGCCCTGACACCGCCCACCGGTTACGATGACCTCTGGTACCACTTGGAAGGCCCCAGGCTATTTCTACAGGCCGGTCGCATCTACCCCGAGCCGTTCAACTGGCCGGCCAACTATGCCTTTGCCGGCGACCTGCTTTATGTTTTTCCTCTGGCCCTAGGCAACGACACGGTGCCCCGGCTGCTCCACGGTACATTCGGGCTATTCGTGTTGGCTAGCGGGTATGCGCTGGGCGTAGTCTACTCGCAGGCCACAGCCTGGGTTATCCCCGTAGCCCTTCTGACAATGGGCCAGTTTGTTTTTCTTGCAACCCAGGCTGCTACCGACTTCACGGTTTCCTGCTTTGAACTCCTGGCCCTTGAGCTGGTTGCCAGGCACATTACAAGCAGCCGGGGGCTGAATTTAAAGTTGTTAAGCCTTTATCTCGGGCTCGGACTGGCGACGAAGGGGACTGCTGCGGCTGGGGCAGTGGCAGTTGGGGTTGCGCTCGCTGTGGGGCTCGGATTACGGCTCATGCGGGGCGGCATCGCCGCCCCGCCGGTTACTCCGGTTGGAATTCTTGGCGCAGTCCTGCTAGGTTTTGCGATTGTATTTCCCTGGTACGCCAAGAACTGGTCCTGGTTCGGGCACCCGCTTTTCCCCTACGCCGGAGATGCGCCCGACCAGGACGCCGGCCTACGCATGCAGCTCCTCACTGAATACTTGGTGGATGGTTACGGGCTGCCCAAAACGGTCACGGGCCTATTGCAGTTGCCGGTCGCCCTCTTTACATCCCCAATTCGGTTTGGGTTGATTCTGCCGCCCGCGGCTTTGATAGTGCTGGCGCCCTTTGCAATCTTCCTTACGCGGCGACCCCCGCTAGAAATCATGGGATTTTTCGGCGTCCGAACCGTGGCCTGGTTTTTTAGCGCCCAGCAGGTCCGGTTCCTGATCCCGGCCCTAGTTGTGCTGTGCGTTCTGCTGGTCGGGGCCATCGGGCGGGCAAATCCGCCCCAACTACGGCGCATTGCTGGGGGGACCGCCATATGGTCGGCCGTCGTGTTGGCGGCCTATATTGCCTTCGTTTACGGCCGTTTTATCTTTTCATCCTCGCATTGGTCGGTCATCATCGGGTACGAAAGCAAAGAAAGCTACCTGACGAGGATGCTGCCGGGATTCCGGGCCCTTAACTTTATACGCTCCCTGCCTGCCGACAGCCGGGTGCTTCTGGTGGGGGATGCCCGCCACTATTACTGTCCGACCACCTGCTGGCCCGAGGCTGACCAGTTCACCTGGACCCGGCTGGCCATGCTGGCCGCCTTTGAACCGGAGCGGCTTGTTGAAACCCTCAAGTCCATGGGAATAACCCACGTCCTAGTGAGCCGACCGGACGTGGAGTTCTTGTCAGAGCACGACCCGAAGGGCTGGTTCAGGCGGTCGGTTCGCCTGCTTTACGACCTGGTACCTCGATGCCTGGAACCGTCCTTCGAGGACCAGGCCACGGAAGTGTATAAGCTTACGTGCCCGAACTGACCTTAAGGATTGCCAGTCTTGTTGCCGGCCTGATTAGCAGGCGGTCTGGAGGGCGCGTGGCCGTACGGCCCGACAAAAAGGCCAGCGGTCACTGGTAATAACTCTAAAAATAACTGGGAAGTTCCCTAGCACGGGGCGGCCCGGCTTGACAGCCGCGATGGCCGGCGCTTATCCTCCATGCGGCATCATCCCGCCTGAAGGAGGGGACATCGTGGCCTACCAGCTGATCCAGGTTGAGGAGCACGACGGCGTTCTGATTATTACGCTGGATGACCCGAAAACCCGCAACGCCATCGGCCCGGAAATGTACGCCGAAATCAGCGCCGAGCTTGACCGGTTCGAGGCCGACGCGAACCTCCGCTGCCTGGTGATTACCGGCCGGGACCCGGCCTTTTGCTCTGGGGCCAACGTCCGGGGCATGGCCCGGACGGTCGAGGAGCGGGAGGCGGTCCGGGGCCGTCCCGAGCTGGCAGCAAGACCCTGGGATGAAATCGAGCGGCGGCTAAAAGAGACCCCGGCTGAAAGCCCCGGCTTCTACGACGTCCGCAACCTGCCCGTCCGGCTGCATCGGCTTCAGAAGCCTTCCATCGCGGCCGTCAACGGCTACGCGATGGGCCTGGGCCTGGGCATCGCCCTATCCTGCGATATCCGGATCGCCTCGGAGCGGGCCGGCCTTTCGGAAACCTTTATCCAGCGGGGGCTCATCCCGGCCGACGGCAGCTGCTGGCAGCTGCCCCGGATGGTCGGCCTCAGCCACACCTTTTACATGCAGTACACCGGCGACATCATTGACTCCGAAACCGCCCTGCGCATCGGCCTGGTTAGCCGGGTCGTGCCCCACGAGCGGCTGATGGAAGAGGTGCTGGGGCTGGCGAAGCGGCTGGCCAGCGGCCCCACCTACGCCATGGGCCTCATCAAATGGCTAGTCCACTACTCCCTCCACAGCACCTTCGAAGAGAGCATGCGGGTAGCCGGGGTCATTCAGGAGGTCGCCCGGGATACCCACGACCACCGGGAGGGCGTCCAAGCCTTCCTGGAAAAGCGGCCCCCCAAATTTATCGGTCGTTAGGCCGCGTCTAAAGCTCTAAGGCGGCGGCCAGCCGCCGCTTGTGGAACTTGGGGTCACCCAGGTAACTGTAAAGGCTTCGGGAGGCCTTGGTGTAGAGGACCAGGCCGTAGTTGCGGACGACCCCGATGCCGGCGTGGACCTCGTGGCAGGAGTTGCACGCCCGGTAGAACCCCTCGCTGGCAACCGCCTTGGCCAAGTGGACCGAAGCCTCGGCGGGCCGTCCCGTTTCCAGCTTCCAGATGGCCTCGTAGGTTGCCCAGCGGGCGGCGTCCAGGTGGTTCACGATGTCGATGATGTGGTCCTGAACCCGCTGGAACCGGCCGATGGGCTGTCCGAACTGCACCCGGGTCTGGCTGTAGCTTACGGCCAGCTCGAAGACGGCCTCCATACCCCCAACCTTGTAGGCGCACAGCACCGGGATCGCCCTTAAGAAGGCCCGACTTAAGCCCTGCCAGGCGACCCCAGTCTCCCCCAGGACGGCCCATTGGGGCACCCGGACGGCCTCAAACCGGACCTCGCCCAGGCCCGATATGAAGCCTGGAAGGGTCCTCACGGCGACGCCGGGCTCGGTTCGGTCGACCAGAAAGACCGTAAGCCCGGCCGTTGGGTCAGAGCCCTGGTCGGTGCGGGCCACGCACAGCAGGTGGGTGGCGGCTGCGGCGTCGTGGACGAACAGCTTCACCCCGTCCAGGATGTAGTCGTGGCCGTCCCGGCGGGCCGTCATTTTGACGGACTCGGGCCCCCACCCGTAGTCGGGCTCGGTGTAGACCACGGCGAGAATCTGCTCGCCGGAGGCCACCCGGGGCAAGATTTCCCGCCGCTGGTCCTCGGTGCCGCACTCGAGAACTATCAGGGCGCCCAGGACGGCCGAGCTGAAGTGGGGGCCACCCAGGGGTCCCCGGCCTAGCTGCTCGTAGACCACAGCAGTGTCCAACAGGCCGGCGCCTTCGCCCCCGTACTCGGCCGGAATCGCCAGCCCCAACCAGCCCATCCGGGCCAACTGACTCCAGAGGGCGGGAGACATGCCCGTTTCGGTCCGGTCCAGCTCCAGCAGAAGCTGGCGGGGGCACTCCCGTTCCAGGAAGGTACGGGCGGTGGATTTGAGCATCTCCTGCTGTTCGGTTAGGGCAAGGTCCATCGGTTCACTCCTCAGACGACGGTGCCGGCTTCCTCCCGGACGGCCCGGCCGATACCGATCCGTCGGGCCATAATTACCTTCTGGATTTCAATGGTGCCCCCCGGATGGGTTGCCACAATGCTAGCCCGGTGGAAGACTTCCAGGTGACCGCCGGATGGGTCCCAGGCTGGGTCGTTGGTAAGGGCGTAGGGCCCCAGGGCCTTTAAAATGGCCTCGGCGATGCGGAGGCCTGAGACCTTCCGGTGAAGGGAGGCCTGGGGACCCTCGTAGGTCCGGGGCCGGCGGGTGTGCCGGAGCCAGTAGTTGCGCAGGTTGAAGAGGCGGCCGATTTCGGCGTCGATATAACATTCCACCAGCAGGTCCTGGACGTCGGGGTCCTGGCTGAGGGGCCGGCCATTGCGGTAGGTGGTCTTACAGTACTCGATGAGCCGGTCGACGATGCGGTTGCGGCGAATACTGCCGGCACCCCCATGCTCCAGCTCCAGGTGGGTTGTGGCCACTTTCCAACCGTTATTCTCACCCCCAATCAGGTTAAAGGCCGGGACCCGAACGTTGTCGAAGTAGACGGTGTATTTGGCGCCGGGTGAGGCCCCACCCTCGCCGCCGGCCATAAGGAGGTCTAGGGGTGTCATGGAGATGCCGGGCAGGTCGGCCGGAATCATAAACCAGCTCAGGTTCTCGTGGCGGCGGCCGTTCGGGTCGGTGCAGACGATGGTCCAGAGCCAGTCGGCCCCGTGCAGGCTGCCAACGAAGGTCTTCTGCCCGTTGATGACGTAGTGGTCCCCGTCCCGAACGGCCAGGGTCTTGACGCTGGCCAGGTCGGACCCTGCCCCAGGTTCGGTGAGAAGTTGCCAGACGCGGACCTCGCCCTTAAGAATCGGCGGCAGAAAATGGCGTTTTTGCTCCTCGGTCCCCCAGACCAGGATGCAGGGGGCCCCAAGGGTCCCGCCGGTGTTGTAGAAGGGAGGGAGGGAAAGGCCGTAGCGGTCGAGCTCTTCTTCAATGATAACGGCCAGCTCCATGGGCAGACCCCCGCCGCCGTACTCCTTGGGGAAGGTGGGGAAAAGCCAGCCCCGCTCCCCAAGCTTGCGGCCCAGCTCGCGGCGCATAAGGTACTGCTCGTAGGAGAGGTCGGCCGGGTCCACTGGCTCTTCCAGGTCGGGGGGAATGTTGGCTTCGAGGAAGGCCCGGACCTCCTTACGAAAGGCTTCCTGTTCGGGCGAGTATTTAAGCTCGAAGTCCATCGTGGCTCACTCCGGTGCCGTGAGATTCCGGACCAGTCTAACAGCCCCGCTGACGTCGGGTCAAATTACCAGGCGGCCTTCAGCAGGTCTACTAGCTCGGCGGGGCCCTTCACCCGGCGGGGATTGCCTTGGAGGAAAAAGTCGTGCATGGCCGCCTCGGCCAGGGCCGGCAGCTCCCCTTCGGAAATCCCCAGTTCCCGAAGGCGGCGGGGGAAGCCCAGCCGGCCCAAGAAGCCGTCAACCCAGCGGTCCAGACCGTCGGCGGAGGGTTCGGCTCCGAGGATTGGGACCAGCCGGAGCTGGGCCTGCAGGGTTACGGGCCGGTTGAACCGCAGGCCCGGAACCAAGAGCACGGCCGAGGCTGTCCCCTGGTCGATGTGATCGTAGCGGCTCTGAATCTGGTGGACCAGGGCCGAGACCACGCCACCTCCGCCCCCGGCTAGGGCGTCGGCAGCCCGGTTGGAAAGTAGGGCGGCACAGGCCGCGCCCAGTCGCGGTTCCGCTTCGTCCGGCCGCTCCAATACGGCCGGAATGGTGTCCTTTAAAAGCTCGAGGGCGGTGCGGAGGTCGGCCAGGGCGAACGGGTTAAGGGGGCGGGAGGTAAAGGCGTTGACGGCCCCGGTAAAGGCGGCTACGGCCGCCCGCACCGAGACCGCCGGGGGTGCGCTCAGGAGGGCTTCGGCGTCCAGAAAGACCGCCGCCGGCCGGGTCTTCGGGTCAAAGAATTCGAGGCGGTGGCGGGTTTCGGGGTCTAAGACGGCCGCTCCACCCCGGTTCACGGCGGTGTTCGGGGTTGTGGGGACGACGAGGTTGGGAAGCTTGGGCCACTCCAGTCGGGGACTGACCGGCGGCTGGCCCGGCGGGTACTGGGTTGCCAGCTCGTGGGCCGGCCTTCTTTCGGCCAGCAAGATGGTTATGGCCCGGGCGGTGACCACGGTGCTTCCGCCCCCGACGGCCAGAATGGCGTCGGGTTGGGCCCGCCGGGCCAGCTCAACCCCGGCCTCCACCGCCGGCAGGGGCGACTCCTTCTGAACGCCGTCGAATACGGCGACCAGGGCGCTTCCCAGGAGGGATTCGATGCGCTTTAAGAGGGTCTGCTGGCGGACCACGCTGGGGGCGCACACCACCATTACCCGGCCTACTCCTAGCCGGCCGACCTCCCGAGGCAGCTGGGCCAGGACATCCCGGCCCACGAAGACTCGGCTAGCCGGGCTGATGAACCTGAAATCTAAGGTGATGCTCATCTTCACCTCCCAGGGGAGTAGGCGTGCTTGGGAACCGGACCCGGCGCCTGGGGGCGCCGAACGTTAACGTAAAGCAAGGCCGCAAGGAGGGACATCAAGGCGAAGGCCATGAGGGCCGGCTGGTAGGACCGGGTATGGTCGAAGACCCAGCCGGCAAAGACCGGGGCCAGCACCCCGATACTGCAGATGGAGTTGACCACGCCCCGCAACGTGGCGTAGCTGCGCCGACCGAAGAATTCCCCGATCAGGGACCAGTTGACGGCCCCCACGCTCTCGCTGGCGGCGTAGACCACCACGAAAATTAGGGGGGCCAGGGGTGTCTCGAGAAAGGCTAAGAGGACCATAGCCAGCGCTTGACAAGTGGTGCCCGCCGCCAGGATGTAGGTTTTTTTAACCCGGTCGCCGAGCCAGCCCAGGGTAAGGCCGGCCGGAATGGCCAGGAAAGCCATCAGGCCTACAAGGTTGGCCGCGGCCTGTTCCGAGAGGCCCTTCCAGACGAAGATGGGCACAAAATGCACCCCAAGGCCAGAATAGACCCCGAGGCGTAGGGCAGTGGCCAGGGCGATGAGCCAGTAGGCCGCGGTGCGGAGGGCCTGCCGCGCCGTGAAATCCCCCGCCTGCTCCCGGCCGAGAGGCCCATTGGGGGCAACCGAAGGCGGGTCCTTTCGGCCGTCGGGTTGCAGGCCCATCTCCTCGGGGGATCGGCGAACCACCCGGGATAGGGGCACCACAAAGGCCAGGATGACAAGGCCGCAGACGACGGCGCCCACCCGCCAGCCGTAGGTGAGGACGACTGCGGATATGAGGGGTACCAGCAATGCCCCACCCAGGCGAAAGGAAGCTGTAAGCAGGCTCATCGCCGTGGTCCGGTACCTGATGAACCACTGGTTGGCGGCCGCCAGCATCGACTGAAAGAACCCCATGTCGAACCCGACGGCGATGAGGCCCATGTAGACGAACAGAAACGCCCAGAAGTCGCTGACCTGGGAGAGGATGAGAAAACCCAGGCCGGTGATGGTGCCCCCGAGGGCCACCATCCGGCGGGGTCCGAGACGGTCAATGAGCAGCCCGACGATGGGGCCGTCGATGCTCCCTTCCAAACGGGCCAAGGAGAAGATGAGGGATGTGGCAGCCCGGTTAAGGCCGAGGTCGGCCGCCACCGGAAGAAAGAACACGGTAAACCCATAGTAATAGAGGGCCCCGACGGCGTGGATGACGCTGCCGGCGGCGATAATCCACCAGCCATAGTAAACGCTGGCCAACCGTCGGCGAAGGAACTTGCCCAGCGGTCCCGGAACGCTCACGTGAAAGTTTAGCCTACAGCTCGCCCCGGCGGTCAAGCTGTGGCCCTAACTAACGGGGGCTTCGCAGTTTTCGGTACCTAACCTAAAACTAAACATCCCTTCGGGGCACACGGCCGTGTGCCCCGGCAATTGGCAACTTCCGGGATGAATCTAAAGCCCCGCCAGCCTACCGGTCGAAGCTTTTCGGCTCAGGCGCCGTTCAGGTGCCGGGGCCTTCCCCGGCTATTTCTGACAAGAGCTCAGGCTTCGGCCAACCAAACGTCCTGGAAGTCGAAGTTGTTGTAAAGGCTTGGGTGCCGCTTGTAATTTCGGACCTTGGCCCAGTGGATAGTCCGCTCGAACCGCCAGTCGACGACGATCTTGGCGTTGCCCACCAGGGCCCGCCTCTCCATCTCCCAGACGAGCTGCCGGCGCTCGTTGGGGTCCATAGTCTGCGACTGGCGCTCAAAGATCTGGTCGACCTCCGGCACGCATACGTTGGAATAGTTCCGTTCGGCGTTGCAGAGATAGAACTCGGCGTAGATGGCGTCAGGGTCATCGACGGCGATGGCGTGGACCCAAGGGGCCATGTCAAAGTCCCGCCGGTTCAGCCGGTCGAAGGCGGTCCCGGTCTCCTGGACGTCCAGGACGGCGTCGATGCCGATTTTGGCCAGCTGGTCCTTAAGGAAGACCGAGAGGGGCTCGTAATCGGCCCCTTTGCGGGTGAGCAATGTGGTCTTAAAACCGTTGGGGTACCCGGCCTGGGCCAGCAACCTTTTTGCCTCCTCAATTTCCTGGGCCTTGTTAGGTCGATAGCCGGGAACCTTCTGGAGCTCCTCCTTAGAAAGCTCCCAACGGCCACCAGGCGGCATATACCCCCCAACGGTCCCTTCCCCCTGGGCCAAAACGGTAATGGCAGCGGACCGGTCGATGGCCATCGAGACGGCCAGCCGGACCCGCTCGTCGTTCCAGGGGGCCCGCTGGGCGTTCATGTTGACGGTGTCAAACAAATAGCCCTGAACCTTCTGGATGACAATCTTGTCCCCGAGCTGGCGCTTGGCCTCATCGGCGTCCGCCTGGAGGTTGGGCCGGTACATGAGGAGCTGGCCGGAGATGAAGGCGGAGAGGGCGGTGTTGGGGTCCGGAATTATAAAGTACTTGATGCCGTCCAGGTAGGGACGACCCGCCACGTGGTACTCGGTGTTCTTGACCAGCTCGATGCTGACCCCCCGGATGTGCTCCTTGAACTTAAAGGGACCGGTCCCGATGACCGTGGTCTTCATGTCGGGCCGGGACTCGAGGAGGTCCTTGGGGTAGATGACGTTCCAGCCCTGGGCGATGTTGGTGAGCAGGGATGGGTTGGGCCGCTTGAGGATGAACTTCACGGTGTAATCATCGGGGGTTTCGACGGCGTCGACGACCTGAAAGACGCCTTTGCGGGGGCTTACCATACCTCGGGGCGGGTTGGCGATCCGTTCGAAGTTTGCTTTGACGTCTTCGGCCTTAAACGGCTTGCCATGGTGAAACTTGACGCCACGCTTAAGGTAAAAGGTGTAGATTTTGCCGTCGGGGCTGATTTCCCAGCGCTCGGCCAGGTCGCCCACGACCTTGTTGGGGTCCATCGGGTCGAACTTGACCAGGAGGTTGAAGCACGGGGCCAGGGGGTGAAGAACCTGATAGGTGGAGTTCTGGTGCACATCATAATTGGGCGGGTCGGCTGCAGTCCAGGCCGTAAGTACCCCGCCGTAGCGGGGCTTCTCCTCGGCCGGCTGTCCTGGGGCCGAAGTCTGCTGCTGGGCTTGGGGGGCGCAGGACCACAAGCCAAGGCTTAAGGCTGCCACCGCGCTGCCAGTTAGGAACTTGCGCCGAGAGTAGGGCCGCCGAAGCACCTGTTCCCAGTAGGACTGCCGCCAGTCGGTCACGTCGGTTTACCTCCCCTGCGCAGCTTTTTGATTCAGCTGATTTTATATACCGGAAGAAAATTAAGTCAAATGAGTCGGCCCGCGCCCGGGGCTTTCCACGCTCGGAAGGGCTGCCGCAGCCCTTCCTGTCCAAGAAATTCACATAATCTGCCTGAGGGGCTCGATGCCTAGGTCCTGGGCCACAACGTTGGCCCAGTGGAGGTCGGCCTCTTCAAAGGGGATCCCGTTGGCCAGGGCGTCCGCCCGGGAGATATGCTCCGGCTCCCCCGGTAGATAAACCCTTTCAGCTCCGGGCGCAGGCCGCCCCGACCTTAAAAACCGAATGAGCCGGTCAATTCGGGCCCCAAACTCCTCGAAGGGCATAAAGGCCTCAACCTTTATCGCCTGAAAAATATGCCCCACCTGCCACGACTCCTGGGGGTCCCCGGCCTGAACGGTGTGGGTCTCAATCTCAAAGCCAAACTTTGCCCCGCTTAAGCCTCCGGCCAGGGCCTCCATTATCACTGCCAGCCCGGCCCCCTTGTACCCGCCCACCGGCAGCATCACCCCGGCCAGGGCCGCCACCGGGTCGGTGGTGGGCCGGCCCTCGGCATCTAAGGCCCAGCCCAGGGGAATAGGTTCGCCCCGCTGGGCCAAGACCCGAATCTTGCCCCTGGATGAGGCCGAGCAGGCCATGTCCAGCACAAGGGGCGGCTCCGCCTTGGCCGGAATCGCCCAGCATAAGGGGTTGTTGCCGATGGTGGGGTCCCGGCCGCCGAAAAGGGGCATCACCGGCGGGGCGTTGGTGGCCGCAAACCCCACCATCCGGTGGGGCACGGCCCGAAGGGCGTAGTAAGCGGCCGCCCCGAAGTGGTTGCTGTTATAGACGGCAACCGTTGCCGTCCCGTAAGTTTCGGCCAGCTCGATGGCCAGGTCCATGGCCTTTACCGAGGCGATCTGGCCTAAGCCGTTGTCCCCGTCGATCAGGGCGGTAGCCCCGGCCCGGCGTTCGACCCGGACGTTGGGCCTCGGGTTTACGTGGCCCTTTAAAAGCCCCCGGCAGTAGCGCACCAGCAAAATCAGCCCGTGCGAGCGGACACCCCGCAAGTCGGCCTCCACCAGGGTGTCGGCCACCAGCCGGGCATCGGCTTCGGTAAGGCCGGACCTCTTGAGGGCCTCCTCGCAGAAGGCCCGCAGCCGCTCGACCGGCACCCGAATCAGTCTGGTTTCCGGGCCTGTCACTGCCATAGTTGTCTGTCTCCCTCCGAAGGTTATATGATTTTGCTGATGGCACCTCGCCTTTTCACCGCCCTGATGGCGGCCGCCGTACTCTCCATGGCCCTGCCCGCCGTTGCCGACGGGCCCACGCCGGCCGGCTCCAGAACCCCCGAACCGGCCGAACCCGTTCTGGAAACCATCCCGGTCCCGGAGCCCACCCCTGGGCCTGCCGTGGTTCGGTGGGAGTCGGGGATGGAGGTCCGGCCGCTCCTGGCCGGCGAACCCTACGAAACCCTGCTTTATATTAACACTGGGCCCGAGCCCGGCCCAGCCGTCATGGTGGTTGGGGGTACCCACGGCAACGAACCTGCCGGCTGGCAAGCCGCCGAGCAGTTAGCCGACCTCGTCCCGGATCGGGGTCGGCTGCTGGTGATACCTCGGGCCAACGTGGTGGCCATCAACCACTTCGTCCGGACGTTCCCGGAGCTGGGCGACCTGAATCGGCTCTACCCCGGCCGGCCGGATGGGCTGCCCATGGAGCGCCTTGCCTGGGTGATTACTCGCCTGGTGGATGAGTACCGGGTGGAGTTATTCGTCGACCTGCACGAATCCTGGGGATTTTACCAAGACCGGGTCTGCCCGAGTACCGCCTTCCTGGGGCAAACGGTGGCGGTCACCAACAAGCCCCAGGCCATCGACCTGCTGGGGCCTGTTGTGGACCGGCTGAACGAGCGGCTGGCGGGCAAAGAGCGGTTTACCCTGCTGGTGTTCGGCCGCCCCGGCGGTTCCCCGCCGCCCCCCAACTGTCCGTCTACACCCCTGCCCAGCGAGCGTAGGGACGGCTACGGTGGGACCAGCACCAACATGCTGGCCCGAACCTATGCTCCCCTCATCACCGTGCTGGTCGAGACGTCAACCCAGCTTCCGCTGGGGCGCCGAGTCGGATTCCACCTAGAGATTGTCCGGCAAATCCTGGCTGCCCAGGGCATGCTGGCAAATTGAAGCTTCAGCCTGGGAGCTTAGACTCGACCTTTCTGCGGGTGCTGGGGCTTGGGGTCGCCACCGCCCTGATGACCCTCTCCCACGGCATCGTAAGCCCGGTATTGCCCCTCTACGCCCAAAGCTTCGGGGTATCTTTGTCCCTCGTAGGGCTGCTGGTGGCGGGGTTCGGCATCGCCCGGCTGCTGGCCAATTTGCCGGCCGGAATCTTGGCCAGCCGGCTTGGCCGGCGGCAAGTGCTCTTCTTTGGATCACTGGTTTCGACCCTGGGGGGCCTGCTTTCGGCCCTGGCGGCGTCCTTTGAACAGCTGGTCGCCGCCCGAATGTTGAGCGGGGTTGGGTCGGCTCTGTTCATCACGTCGGCCCTCACCTACGTGGCCGACGTGAGCACCCCGGCCACCCGGGGTCGCTATATGAGCGTCTACCAGAGCTGCTTTCTGTTGGGGATAACCCTCGGGCCGGTTCCCGGTGGGTTTCTGGCCGACCTGCTGGGCCTACGGGCGCCTTTTTTTGCCATCGGCGCGGCCAGTGCCGCGGCTGCCCTCTGGGTTCTTCTCAACTTTATCCTGATAAGCTTTATCGCCTTTGGGGTATTCTTCACCCGGGGTGGTGTCCAGCAGACCCTCCTGCCAGTCCTGGGTCGAGACCGGTTTGGCCTAAATCCAGCCCAGCTGGGGGTACTTTTCGGCGCCGTAGCCGCCACGAATTTGCTGGCTATCCCGGTGGGCGGGTTTCTCTCAGACCGGCTCGGCCGGAAGGCCTCGGTGGTGCCCGGAAGCTTGCTGGACACCTTCGGCCTTTTGCTGCTATCTCTGGAGGGTCCCCAGGCCCAGTTCTGGGCCGGCAGTGTCTTGTTGGGCCTGGGTTCCGGTCTGAGCGGCCCGGCCTCGGCGGCCTATGTTTCGGATATCGCCGCCTCCAGCCTGCTCGGCCTGGCCCTGGCCCTTTACCGGACCCTGGCGGACGTGGGACTGGTGGTCGGGCCGCCCCTGCTGGGGGGCCTGAGCGACCTGCTCGGGGTCGACGCCGCCCTGGCGGCGGCCACGGCCTTCCGGGGGGTGGGGGCCGCCGCCTTCGCCTTGCTCGCCGTCGAAACCTGGCGGCGTCCGCCCCAAAAGCGGACCGTCGGCAGGGCTTAAAAGCAAAATGAGCCTGGATTTTCTGGTTCAACTCGTCCTGGCCCTTTTAGGGGCCTACATTGCGGCCTTCTGGCTGGCGCTGGTCATCTGGACTTACCGGGACATTCGCCTCCGAAGCCGGGACCTTTTCGTACAGGTCTTCTCGGCCCTGCTGGTGCTGGTTTTCGGCCCCGCCGGGCTCCTGGTTTACTTCCTGATCCGGCCCCCGGAGACCCTGGCCGAGGCCTTCCAGCGGTCCCTGGCCGAAGAGGCCCTGCTCCGGGAGGTGGAAGACCAGGAGGCCTGCCCAACCTGCAAGCGGCACCTCGAAAAGGACTTCCTGCTCTGCCCCGATTGCCAGACGCAGATCCGCAAGCTTTGCTTGCACTGCGGTCGGGCCTTAAACCTCAAATGGAAGGTCTGCCCGTACTGCGCGGTGGAACAGTGACCGGCAGGGACGAGGTAGGCAGGGGCGGTTCGGTACTCAGCAGAAGCTGAAAAAGGGTTGCGGCCGCCAGGGTGCAGACGGCCGCCGCCCAAAGGGGGGCCTGGTAGAGGCCCGCCTGAAGCCAGTGCCCGGCCAGGGTTGGGGTCAGGGTGGCGCCCAGGGCCCAGACTGCCTCGCTTAAGGCGGCGGCCGCCCCCCGCTCCTCGGGCGGCACCCGCCCCATCAGGAACGTCTGCATTATCGGCATGTTCATAAAGATAACCAGGCTCCTAAAAAGATAGATTAGGGCCGCCAGCTGGTAGTCGGGCGCAACCGAAATGCCCACCAAGGTGAGGGTCGCCAGGACCCAGACGGCCACCGGGATCCGCTGAAGTGGAACCCGGCTGACTAGCCAGGGCACCAGGTAGGCCGAGGGTAGGACCATCAGGCTGCCCAGGGCGAACCAGCCGCTCAGCGCCTCCTCATCTACCCCAAACCTAAGGTAAAACCAGAGGGGCAGAAGCTGGATGGCCAGGCCGTAGGCGGCACCGGTCCAGACCACCACCGCGGCGTATTTCGCCAGCAGCCGGCGGGAGCGGTGGGGCATGAGATTTCCCAGAGAGAGCCGGGTGGTGACGACCCGGTCCTCGCCCACCAGCCAGGTCAGCACCCAAGCAACCCCCACCACACCCGCGGCCCCGGCGAAGAGGAGTCGGTAGGTTTCCAGGATTTCCAGGCCGACGAGGCGGGAAAGCAGTTCGGGCAGGCCCCCCAGCAAGTTGCCCAGGGCCGAAGCGGCCGCCCAGGCGACCGAGTTAAGGGCAAAGGCTCGGCTGTGGTTAGTTGGGTGGACTCGGCCGGCAATGAGGGCCGTCCAGGCAGCCGAGGTCGTGCCGAAGTAGACGCCCCCCAGAAGGACGGCCGCCCCGACCATGGGCAGTTCCCGGCCTGCGGCCAGGAGGCCGAAGGATATAGCGTAAAGGCCAGTACCCAGGAGCACGAAGCGCCGCCGGCCATAGCGGTCGGAAAGGAGGCCCGAGGGGATGAGGAGGGCGGTGTAGATTAGGGAGCTCAGGGTAAAAAGCAGGCCGATGGTGCTCGTGTCGACCCCAAGGCGGCTCAGGTAAATGGGTAAAACCAGCCCGGAAAAGCCGTAGGGGAGGCCGACCAGGAAGCCGGCACCCACCAGGATGAGGACCTCCCGGCTCACCCCCTGAAATGGATAAAGAAGGGCCCCGCGCAGTCCCAACGGCCCGGTCTGGGGGCGAACAGCCGGCGCGCTGCCCCGCTCAGCTTCCCCTGGCCAGCTCCACCAGCCGGCCGATGTCCAGGTGCTCGGTCATGAGGCGGGCGAAGGGGGTTACCTTGGCCGGCTGGGCAAATTTGCCCAGGCCGTAGGCCGCCTCGAGGGCCTCCACCGTAGCCAGGGTTCCCGAAGGCACCAGCACGATGGGGACGCCATCCTCCTCAGCCCGGGCAACGACGATAGGGTCAGGTACCCAGTTGCCCGTTAGGATCAAAGCCTTGGTGGGGCTTTCCAGGGCGGCCAGGTGGATATCCGGCCGGTCCGCCGCGGCGATAACGGCCTTGTTGGGCTTGCGGCCGAAGTAGTACTGGCTGGCGTCGGGGGTTACGGTGGCCATCATCAGGTTCTCCACCAGCTCTTCGCCCTTCTCCGGGGCCGTTATTATCCGACCGCCAAGGATTTTGGCGATCTCGTTGACGGTGAGGGCCAGCATGAACCGGGCCTGGGGAATCCAGCCGAGCCAGGGCAAGCCCCGCTCCCGAACGGCTGGCCCCAGCTTGGCGTCGATAAACTCAGCCCGCTCCGGTGGCACCGCATTAAAAACCACCCCCTTAAGCCGGTCGCCGAAATGGCGGCCGAAAACCACCGCCTGGTCCACCGACGGAACCCCCTGGTAACGGAGGATAAGAATGACGGCGGCATCGGCCTCGGCAGCAAGCTCGGCCGCCGAAAGGCCCAGACTCCCGCCGGTGGCCAGGTCCTCGGGGGCCTCGATGAGTAGGACGTCCTTCCCAACCCCAACTTGGCCCAAAGCCTCCCGGACCCGGCCCGCCACCTGCCCGGGGTCCGCCACGTAGTCCTCCCAGTCGGGGGTTTGATAGGCCACCGGCGCCAGCTGAGCTTCGGATTCCGCCAGGCTCAGGGCGGCCCGGATGAAGATGGGGTCGGTGTCCAGGGTCTGGCCGTCGGCCCGCTTTTTGGGGACGGCAACGGGCTTAAAATAGCCCACCTGAAGGCCGACCTTGCGCAGGTGGAGGCCCAGGCCGGCGATGAAGGCCGTCTTGCCGGAGAGGGGCGCGGGCGACGCTACCAGCAGCCTCGTCATCGGTGTCTCCTGCCAGGTCCGTGTGAATCCCAAGATTATACCATGGCTGGCCCGGTGCTATAATTGGGGGGCGGTTATGCTTGACCCGCTTACCCTGCGCATCCTCCGTATCTTCTTGATCCTAGGAACGGTCGCCCTGAGCATTTACCTGGCCGGCGTCTTCATCCGCATCGTTTTCCTGCTTTTCGACGTGCTCCTTTTATTTTTGCTCGCCTGGATACTTGCTTACATCCTTAACCCGCTCGTTCGGGGTCTTGTTGTGGATCTGCGGGTGAGTCGCGCCCTTGGGGTTTTTATAGTTTACTTCGGCCTCCTGGGCATCCTGGTGGTCGTCGGGTTTGTGGTCATCCCGGCGGCCGCTGCGCAGGTGGAACAGCTAGCCCTGGCCCTCCCCGAGCTGATAAGGCCCATCCCGGGCCTGCTTCAAAGTTGGGAACGGTTGGTCCGGGAGCTGGGGATTCCGGCGGAGGCCACCGCCTTGACCGACCCGGCCGCCCTCGGCCAGCGCCTGGGGGCCTCCGGCGAGCTTATTACCAACAGCATCCTGGCGGTTCTCCAGGGGATTGCCACCGGCCTCACCTCGCTGCTGCTGGTCATTGTGCTTTCGTATTTTATAAGCGCCGACTGGGACCGGCTGAATGCGGCCATCAACCTGGTGGTACCCGTTGGGGTTCGCAAGGAGGTGAATTTTTTCTTTGCGACCGTTGACCGGACCGTCGGCGGATTCTTGCGGGTTACGGCCGTCCAGATGGTGGCCCTCGGGGTGGGTACCGGCCTGGTGGCCTGGGTAAGTGGCACCGGCTACGCCCTGCCCCTCGGCATCATCAATGGCCTAGCGGTGCTTGTGCCCCTCATCGGGCCGCTCATAGGGATGATCCCGGTGGTGGCGTTGGCCGGGATAACCGGGTCTTGGCTCAAGGCCGCGGCCGTGGCGGCGGCCCTGCTGGCCCTGCAGTTCGCTATATTTAACGTTGTGGGGCCCCGGATAATGGGCTCGTCGGTGGGCCTTCACCCACTGCTGGTGTTCTTTGCCCTGCTAGCCGGCATTAAGATTGCCGGGGTTTGGGGTGCCCTTTTCGGGGTGCCTGCTGCCGGAATCTTATACTCGATGGGACTTTATCTATACAAACGAACTTTACCCGAAGAGGACCGCTCTAAGATAACTTTACCGGGCGAGGAGACGGAAGATGAAGATTCGCAAGGCGGTGGTACCGGCCGGGGGGTGGGGAACCCGGCTGCTACCGGCCACTAAGGCCCTCCCGAAAGAGTCCCTGCCCCTGGTTAACAAGCCCATTATTCAGTGGGTGGTTGAGGAGGCGGTGGCCTCGGGCATCCACCAGGTCATTATCATCACCAACAGCCTGAAGCGGCCGATGGAGGACCACTTTGACCGCTCCTTTGAGCTGGAGTACGTGCTCGCCCGCAAGGGCGATACGAAAATGTTGGAGGAGATCCGCCGGATCACCGACCTGGCCTCTATCGCCTACCTGCGCCAGAAGGAGCAGCTGGGCCTCGGCCACGCCATCTTGGTGGCCAAAGACCTGGTGGGCGACGAGCCTTTTGCGGTCTTTCTGCCAGACGATATCATCGACGCCCCGGTGCCGGCCATGAAGCAGATGCTGCAGGTCTTCGAGCGCTACAAGTGCAGTATCATCGCCATCGAGCGGGTCGACCCGGAGGCCACCTCCCGCTACGGCATCATCTCCCCCAAGCCCATCGCCCACCGGGTCTACCAGGTGCAAGACCTGGTAGAAAAGCCCGACCCCGCCGAGGCCCCCTCAAACCTGGCCATCGTCGGCCGGTATATCTTGACCCCCGAAATCTTTGAATATCTTGAGCGGACCCCACCTGGCCGGGGCGGCGAGATTCAGCTCACCGACGGCCTTAAGCTTCTTTTGGAGCGGCAGGCCATCTATGGCTACGAGTTCGAGGGCATCCGCCACGACGCCGGCACCCCCCTGGGCCTCATCAAGGCCACCGTAAGCCTCGGCCTTAAAGACCCCGAAATCGGCCCAGAACTCCGGGAGTTTCTGCGCAGCCTGCCCTTGGGGGCCTCCGAACCGGCCGGCCGAGGCCCCAAGTAGGCAGCTTAAAAGTTTTCCAGGACTCTTCAACAAGAATTTATAGGATGTGGAGAAGCTTCGGGCAGGATGCCTTGACGTCTCCCGTATATTGTGCTAGCTTCCTAATGAAACCACAAGATATTGTGGTGAGCCTCAATTTCAGGTGGGAGGTGCCGAGATGGTTGAGGCTGCTCCTGGTCTCAGGCAAGGCGTCTGGACGGATGCGGCCTTAAGGGTCCTTAAGGAGCGCTACCTCGCCCCTGGGGAGACGCCCGAGGGGATGTGCTGGCGGGTCGCCTGGGCAATCGCCCAGGCCGAGCGCCGCTGGGGCAAGTCCGAGGCCGAGGTCCGGGCCATCGCCCAGAGCTTTTACGACCTGATGGTGGACCATTACTTTCTGCCCAACTCCCCAACCTTAATGAATGCCGGCAAGGAGAACGGCCTGCAGTACTCGGCCTGCTATGTTCTTCCAGTGGAGGACTCCCTGGAGGGGATTTTCGAGGCGATAAAGCGGGCCGCCATCGTCCACAAGTCGGGCGGTGGCACCGGCTTCGCCTTCTCGAGGCTCAGGCCCAAGGACAGTATCGTGCGTTCCACCGGTGGCAGGGCCTCCGGCCCCGTAAGCTTCTTAAGGGTTTTTGACGCCGCCACCGAGGCCGTAAAGCAGGGGGGAACCCGCCGGGGGGCCAACATGGGTATCCTTCGGGTGGACCACCCTGACATCTTAGAGTTCATAACCTGCAAGCTGGACGGCGGGATAACCAACTTCAACATCTCGGTGGCCATTACCGACCGGTTTATGGAAGCCTTGCAAAAGGACGAAGAATATGAGCTCATCGCGCCCCACACCGGGGAGGTGACCGGCCGGCTCCGGGCCCGGGAGGTCTGGGACAAGATTGTGGACGCCGCCTGGCGCACCGGGGACCCGGGCCTGGTCTTCATCGACCGGATAAACCGCTCCCGGGCTAACCCCGTCCCCGACCTGGAAACCATCGAGGCCACGAACCCGTGCCTTCCGGCCGATGCCTGGGTGATGACCGACCGGGGCCCTAGGCAGGTGGGGGAACTGATCGGCCGGCGGGTAAACCTGGTGCTTAATGGCCGGGCTCACCCGACCACCCCCGATGGGTTCTTCTTCACCGGCGTCCGGAAGCTGGTCCGGGTCGAGACCCGGGAAGGCTACGCCTTGAGGCTAACCCCCAACCATCCAGTGCGCCGGGTAAAGCGCCTCACCCGCTCCACCCGGGAGGAAGAATGGGTACCGGCCGGCAGCCTTAAGCCCGGCGACCTCGTCGTCCTTAACGACCACCGGGAGCTCAGGGGCTGGCCGGGGGCCTATAGCGAGGCAGAAGGCTACCTGGTTGGCCTGCTACTGGGGGACGGCATCCTCAAGGTGGACAAGGCGGTAGTCACCGCTTTGAAGCAGTCTGCCGGTGCCGAGGGTGCTATAAGCACCTTCATGGGTGCCTCCGCGGGCGCGGCCCTTGAGGTCACGCGCCCGAATTTTTGCGGCTGGGCCCAGGCCCGTCCTGGTGGGCGGTGGCTGGCCCTGGGGGCTGCAAGGTCCGTGGCCGCCTCCCTGGGGCTTAGGCCTGGCCGGAAGGCGATAACCCCGGCCCTGGAACGGACCTCCTCCGACTTCTACCGGGGGTTTTTAAGGGGCCTTTTTGATACCCACGGCTCCGTCCAGGGCACCCAGGTTAAGGGGGCAAACATCCGGCTTTCCCAGGGTGACCCCGAGTTTCTGCGGGGTGTCCAGCGGATGCTTTTGCGCCTTGGCATCTTCAGTCGGCTCTACCTACGCCAGGCGGAAGTGGCGGCCATCGTCCCCGACGGTCGGGGCCGGACCAAAGCCCGGTACGAGCTGGTGATTTCCGGGGAAGATGTGTTTCGCTTTGCCAAGGCCGTCGGCTTTGCCGACCCGGCCAAACGCAGACGTCTCGAAGCCCTGCTCGGGCGCTATCGACGCCGACCGGCGAAGCCGGTGGAACCGGATCGATTCGTTGCCCGGGTGGCCGCGATTTTACCCGACGGTGAAGAACCCGTCTACGACGTCCAGGTTCCGGGAGTAAACGCCTTCGATGCCGGCGGGTTTGTGGTCCACAACTGCGGCGAGCAGCCCCTGGCGCCCAACGATGCCTGCAACCTCGGGTCGATTAACCTGGCCAAATTCGTAAAGCCCGGCGAATGGGTCCAGGACCTTAAGGCGGCCGAGGCCCGCATCGACTGGGCGGGGCTGGAGCGGACGACCCGGCTGGCCGTCCAATTCCTCGATGACGTTATCGAGGTGAACCCGTACCCGTTGAAGGAGATCGACGCCCAGGTCAAGGCGAACCGCCGGATCGGCCTGGGGGTGATGGGCTGGGCGGACATGCTCCTTCTGCTGGGTATCCCCTACGACTCCGAAGAGGCGGTAACGCTGGCTGAAAGGGTGATGGGATTCATCCGGGAGGTCGGCCACGATGAGTCGGCCCGCCTGGCCGTCGAGCGGGGACCCTTCCCCAACTGGCCCCACAGCATCTACCGGGACGGGCGGCCCTTAAGAAACGCCACCGTCACTACCATCGCCCCAACCGGGACCATCTCCATCATCGCTGGCTGCTCCTCGGGTATCGAGCCTTTATTTGCCATCGCCTACTCCCACATCGTCGGCGAGCGGCACCTGACGTTTATAAATCCCATCTTCGAGGAGGTGGCCCGCCGGCGGGGGATCTACCAACCGGAGATAATGGAGCGGGTCATCGAGCAGGGTACCCTACAGGACATCGAGTCCATACCGGCGGATATCCGGCGGGTGTTCGTCACCGCCCACGAGGTCGACCCGGAGTGGCACGTCCGGATGCAGGCGGCCTTCCAGAAGCACACCGACAACGGGGTGTCCAAGACGATAAACCTGCGCCACGAGGCCACCCGTGAGGACGTTTCCCGGGCGTATATGCTTGCCTGGGAGCTAGGCTGCCTGGGGATTACCGTCTTCCGACACGGCTCTAAAGGCCAGCAGGTGCTCCATCTGGGCGCAAAGCCGAAGCTGAACCTTCAGGTTCGGCCCGCCGCGGCGGCCGAAGGGCCTTCGGCACCCCCGACCCTTCAGGTTAAACCGAGGCCCCATGTGGTGGAGGGCCGAACCTACCGGCAGGAGACGCCGCTGGGCACCGCCTTCATCACCGTTAACCGGAACGGGACGGGCGAACCCTTCGAGGTCTTTATCAACGTGGGCAAGGCGGGGTCTGACGTCCAGGCCGTGGCCGAGGCCATCGGCCGGCTGATATCTCTGGTCTTGAGGCTGCCCTCCCCAATGACCCCGACGGAGCGGGTCCGGCAGGTGGTGGAACAGCTCAAGGACATTGGGGGCGCCCGGCCTTTAGGTTTCGGCCCGAGCCGGGTAAGGTCTCTGCCCGACGCCATCGCCCACGTACTGGCCGAAGAGGTCGGCGAGGCCCGGCCACAGGTAGCCCGGGAAGCCGCGGCGGCCGGCACAGCCGGTTCCACCGGCCAGACCGCCGTCGTGGAGACCGGCCCAGCCAGTAAGACCGCCGACCTTTGTCCCGAGTGCGGCCAGGCAACGTTAGTTTATGAGGAAGGATGTGCCAAATGCCTTTCGTGCGGCTACAGCGAGTGTTGAAGTCGGGCCGCCGGGCGGCGCGGTGGGCCCGGGGCTCGAGCCGCCTGCGCCGCAATTGCCTGGTTGCTCGGAAGGCCTGGCTTACCGTCATCGTAGCCCCCGGCCGGATGTCGGTGGTTTACCGTTGGCTGAAGGGGCAGCGCCGGCCTGCGGTTCTGCGCTGCACCGACGGGCGTCGGTTCGTCGTCAGGCCTCAGGCCTGGTTCCGGCGGCGTCCAACCCGACGCCCCTGGTCAGGCCCTTCGTAAAACAACTTTTCGGGCGAATTCGGCCTAGCCGACAAGGCCCGTAACGATCAGGTTCAGGCCGAGTAGAAAAAGGGCTGTCAGCAAGACCCGGTTGTATGCCTGAACCGAAAGCCGGGCCTGGAAGGCGAAGCCCAGCATCATTCCGATTGCCAGGGGAATGCAGGCAAGCAGGCCGTAAAGGGCCTCGGTGGGCCCAAGTAGACCCGTAACGGCGTAGCTCAGCACCTGGCCGCCCGTGGAGATGGTCAGGATGGCTCCTACCCCGAAGACGAAGTCTAATTTCACGTAGCCGATGCTCCGGAGGTAGATGGCCAGGATGGGCCCGGCAATGTTGCCCAAAGAAACCAGAACCCCGGTGACTACCCCCACAATGAACCCCACGGGCTTTACCAGGCCAGCCGGCAGTTGAAACTCGGGGTTAAAAAGGGTGGTCGCCACGTAAGAGACCACCAGAATGCCAACCATCAACTGGACCCATCGGATGGGCAGGACCTTGAGGGCCCAGGCCCCCAGGATCACGCCGGGCAAAATTCCTATTATCAAGGGCCCCAGGGGCCGCAGGGCCTGCCAGTTCCGGGTGGCCTGGGCCGCTACCCAGAGACTGGAGACGAAGCTGGGAATGCTCAGGATGGTGATGGCCAGTCGGGGATTCAGAACCAGGCTTAAGATCGGGGTCGAGGCTACCCCAAAGCCGAGGCCGAGGGTGGCTTTGACAAAACCCCCGAAGAAGACGCCTAGGGCAACGACAGCCGCGGTCAGGGCTGGCACCGCCCTAACCTCCGGCCTTGGCCCGCTGAACCGCCGCCTGATGGGCCGCCAGCTCTAGCCGGTCGTCCAGGGGGGCCAGGGTCACGTCGGTGTAGCGGCGTTTTAGAGCGAGCCAGATGAGGTGGTCGGCGAAGTGGGGGTTTTTGGGCAGGAGGGACCCGTGCATGTAGGTGCCGAAGGCAGCTTTATAAACTGCCCCTTCCGTGCCGTCCTGGCCGTTATTCCCGAAGCCGACGACCACCCGCCCCAGGGGTGTGGCCCCCGGGCCGAGGACCGTCCGGCCGCCGTGGTTTTCAAACCCCACTAGGGTCCGGCCCTGCCACTCGACGACGATGTTGCCGATGCACCGCGGCTCGCTCGGGCCTGGGTGGATGGTGTAGGCGTCGAAGATGCCCAGGCCCCGGATCCGCTCCCCCTCGGCCGGCTGGTAATAGTGGCCCAAAAGCTGGTAGGCGGCGCAGGCCGCCAGCACCACCACCCCCGACTCCACCGCCGACCGCAGAGCCTCACCCTTCACCTCCACCAGGTCGTCGGCAACGATCCGCTGGTCCCGGTCCTGACCGCCACCTAGGATAAGGATGTCGAAGTCGTCGGGGTTGAACCGTTCCCTAAGCTCCACCGGCACCACCCGGACGTCGATTCCCCGCCACCGGCAGCGCTGGACCAGGCAGATGACGTTGCCCCGGTCGGCGTAGAGGTTGAGCTCGTCGGGGTAAAAATAGCCGATGCGCAGCTCCATCAAGCTTCCCAGTAAGGCCGGGTAAGCCCCCGCCGGGCCAGGATTCGCTGCAGGTCAAGCAGGGCCGTATAGGTCGGCAAGATGTAAAGGGTCGAGCCGGGACGGGTCTTCTCGACGGCGATATCTATGGCCCGGCGGATATCGGGTTCGACGATGGGCTCGGGGGAGTCAACGGTGCCGGCAACTTCAGCGTATTTGAGCCGGAGGGCCATCTCGGCGGCCCGAAGGCCCGAGGCGACTACCAAGCCGACCCAACCTCGGAGTAGGTCGAAATCCACATCCCAGATCCAGGAGATATCCCTTCCGTCGTTTACCCGGTCGTTGAGGATGATTAACAGGTTTTTTGGCTCGTCCCGGCCGTCTGAAAGGATCAGGTTTATGGCCTCGTTAAAGCCGGCCGGGTTTTTGACCAAAATGGTTACAAGCCGGCGGCGGTTAAAGACTACGACCTGCTGGCGGCCGAAGGCCGGCTGGAAGGCCCCCAGCCCCTGCCGGACTAGCCTAACTGGCACCCGGTAGGCGTAGGCCACGGCGGTGGCGGCCAGGGCGTTATAGGCATTATACGTTCCCCCAATCGGCAGGTCAACCTCGAAGGGCTCGCCCCCAAACTGAATCAGCAAACCCAAGTTTTCAACCCCCTGGGTCCGGACGATTTCGCCGGCAATGTCGGGAACCGGCCTTGTCCAGCCGCAGTCGGGACACCGGTACTTGCCCAGGTGACTGTAATAGACTAAGTCGTATTTAAGGGGGCCGTTGCACCGGGGACAGAAGCGGGCGTCGGCGGCGTGGGGAAGCTGGTCCCGGGTAAAGGGCGAGCCTTCCAGGCCGAAAAGGAACACATCTTTGGGAAACTCCTCGGCCAGGGCGGCAAGGTTCGGGTCATCGGCGTTTACGATGAGGACCTCCGGCGGGGTTTCGGCCAGCACCCGCCGCCAGGCCCGGGCCAGGGCCTCGACCTCCCCGTAGCGGTCGAGCTGGTCCCGGAAAAGGTTGGTCAAAACCACCACGTGGGGCCGGAGCCGGTCCAGCATCTGGGGAAGGGTCCCCTCATCCACCTCAAAAAGGCCCACCCCACGCCCCCCTAAGACGAGGCGGCCCTGCCAGTCGGAGCGCTCCACCAGGGCGCTCAGGATGCCCCGGAGCAGGTTCGACCCGGCCCGGTTGGAGACGGGCTCGTAGCCGGCCCGCAGCAGAATCTCAGCCGTCATCCGGACGGTGGTGGTCTTGCCGTTAGTGCCGCTTACGAGGATGACCCCCCCGGTAAGCTGCTGGGTCCACTCATCCAGGTAATCAGGCGCAACAGCCTCGACGACCAGGCCGGGGAAGGCCGTACCCCCGCCCAGGCGCAGGAGCCGGGCCGCGTTCCGCAGGGCCTTGGCCGCGCCGATAACCGGGATCCTGTTAACGCCCATACCCCCAAAAGTCTAGCGTCACAGCCGGCCGTTGACAAGGCTGGGTGAATAAGCTATAAAATGGCCGTTGATGGGGCTGAAAGATTACTGGCGGGTCCTGGGCCGAAGGTGGTGGTTGATTGCGATCCTGGTGGTGCTGGCTGCTGGTTCGGCCTACGTTTACAGCAAGCTTCAACAGCCCTTCTATCGGTCCTCCATTAGGCTCTTCGTCATCCCGTGGCGTCCGGATTACGGCGTTACCCTGGTAGTGCGGGAGACCATCCGCCAGTACAGCCAGCTCCTGACAACCGATGCTATCATCAAGCGGGTAAATAGCCAGCTCCAGCTCGACCTTTCGCCGGAGGAGTTTCGCCGAAGGGTCCGGGTAAGCGAGGCCGCCGACGCCCAGGCGATTCTGGTCGAGGCTGACGACCCGAACCCGGAGATGGCCCGGCGGATCGTCATGGCCCTGGCCGAGGCCTTCCGGGAGCAGCAACAGCTCCGGATGAAGGATGTGGACAAGCGGGACCGGGTCGACGTGGAGCGCTACGACGACCCGTCACCGCCGGTGTTGGCCTGGCCCCGAACCCGGTCCAACGTCCTGGCCGGGGCGGTGCTGGGGCTGGTAATCGGGGTGTTGGCGGCGTTTCTTTTGGAGTTTCTGGATGACACCGTCAAGTCGGCCGAGGAATCCGAAAGGTTGCTGGGCCAGGCGGTCCTCGGGGTCGTCCCCAGACTCCCCGCCCCGGCCGGTCGCATTTCCGGAGGGTATTCCTTGGATATGCAAAAAGCCCTAATCAGCAAGCTCGACCCCCGCTCGCCAGTGGCCGAAGCCTTCCGCCAGCTTCGCATCAGCATCCAGTTTGCCAGTCCGGACCGGCCGGTCCGGACTATCCTGATTACGTCGACGGGCCCGGAAGAGGGCAAGACTACGACCTTGGCCAACCTGGCCATCGCCTTTGCCCAGGCCGGGAGTCGGGTCATTGCCGTCGACGCTGACCTCCGGCGCCCTGGCCTCCACAAGCTTTTCGGCCTTAAAAATCAGGTGGGGCTTACCAGCTTGGTCATTGGCGAGCCCGACCAGGAGCTGCCCCTCTTCGAGACGGGCGTTGAGAACCTCTGGCTCCTGCCCAGCGGCCCCCTTCCCCCCAACCCTGCCGAGCTTCTGGCTTCCCGCCGGATGGCAGAGGTGATGGCGCGGCTGGCCGAGACGGCCGATTATGTCCTTTACGATTCACCCCCCGTTCTGGCCGTCACCGATGCCCTCATCCTGGCCAGCCGTGTCGACGGGGTGCTGCTGGTTCTCCAGGCGGGGAAGACCCGGCGGGAGTTTGCCCGCCGGGCTAAGGCTGCCCTGGAGAAGGTCAATGCCCGCATCCTGGGCACAGTGCTCACGGGCGTTAAACTGGACCGCGCCCTCCAGGCCTACTACGGCGAAGGCGATTAAAACCGCACCCACCATCGCCCTGACCGGGCTGTTCGGCTTGGCCTGCTCGCCCGCTGGGCCGCCGCCATCTACAGCCCTAACCTTGCCGTTCACAAGCCCCTTCCCGCCGATTTCCCCGCGAGATGGCCGTCAAATCCTGCGGCGGGACCGGTGGTCGGTTCCCGAGTGGGCGAGGGGCCGGATTTATCATCCTAGGCGATCTGGGCCTCGGGCTAACTTCGGTCGGCCTGGCCCGGGCCGAAAACTTGCGGCTCCGGGCCGCCGTTATCGGGGCGGTCGGACTTCTGGCCGGCAAAAGGTTTTAAAACTTTGCCGGCCAGGGATTCGACCCAGATTTGATAGCCGGAGGCCCGGCCTTAGCGGTGCCTTTAGGGGCCGTCGCCGCGGCACGGCCCTTCGAGTGGGGCGCCCTCGTGAATTACTTGACGGTCCCCAAGGTGATGCTGGAAACCGGCCGGTATCCGGACCTGAGGGGCGCCCCATTCTTTTTCCCCGAGCTGGCCGAGGCCAGCTTTGTGCTGATTTTAGCCCCCCTTTATTTGCCCGTTATTCCCCAAGCGCTCCCTATCGCCGGACCGATGGCTTTCCCCTGGTGCCTGGACCCCTGCGTGCGGATGGGTAACCCGGTCTACCCGTTCCTGTTCGGGGGCGTCGGCTGGGGTCCGGACCTATTCCGCCTGCTGTCCTTGGCCGCGTCCCCTTTAGAACTTTCGACCCTTGCCACGGCGGGCACCTTGAGCTACGATCTCACCCTGAGAGTGGTGTGGCTGGCGACCTTTCCGGCACTCCTTGTCCGGCACCAGGCCGGGGACGACGGGGCGCGGGCCCGGGGCCGTTTCGTTGCCGGCGGTTTTACCCCTAGGGTCAGCCCCGGGCTTTTTTCGGCCAACCTGATGCAGGGCCGCTCTATTCTGTTCCTCCTGGTGGTGGCCGCCGTTTTCTGGGCCCGGGCCATCGACCTTTCGGAGTTTCAGTTTTTCCTCCGGGAGACGGTAGCAATTGTGGCGGCCGTTAACTTGATAAGCCTTTGGGGCGGGATTCTGGCCGGCCCCCTGCCGGCCGGCGGCCTGGAACCAAGTTCGGCAGCCGACTTTTACGACTGGACCTTGGGAAGCGACTACTGGGCCGTTTCAGCCGCCTATGCTCCCGGCGCGGCCCCAGCCCTTTTTCTCTGGGAGCCCCGGGCCTATTTCTGCCTGCCCGATGACCTGCTGGACCTCTGGCGAACCTCGGGCCTGGACCCGGTGGCGGCCCGGGCTGCCTCAGGGTTACCGGACGGTCCTGGTGAGCTGGCGGGGCTTTGAGTATGTGTTTGGGGTCTGGGGAAGCCCTTCCCCGGAAGAGGCGGCCCGGATCCGGGCCGAGCTGAAGGGTCGGCCCGAATGTGGCCTTTACCGGTTGCGGTGAGCCGACCTTACCTACCCCTTTTCGGGGTTTTCCTGGGACTGCGGCTCCTTGGGGCCCAGCTGGTCTCCCAGCCGGGCTACATGGACGCGTTTTATTACTATCACGTTGGCCGCAACCTTTACTTAGGCCGCGGCTTCGTTGAAGATATCATCTGGAACTGGCTAAATCCGCCCCCGACGATAATCCACCCAAGCAACGACTACTGGATGCCCCTGACCTCAATCCTCATCGCCGGAGCCTTTAGCCTTCTGGGGGAGTCCTTCCGGGCTGCCCAGCTGCCGAGCCTTGTCGCCTCGGCCGCCCTGCCGGTGTTTGCCTACCACCTGGCCGGACGGCTCTGGCCGGCGCCGGCAGCCTGGCCGCGCCTTTGGGCGGCGGTAATCACCGGGACCGGCGGAAGCTACTTTATCTACTGGCACGGAACCGACAACTTCGCCCTCTTCGGCCTGACTGGGGCGCTGGCCCTTTACCTGGCCCGGAACCTGCCGCTATCGGGAGGCTGGGGGGCGGTCGGGGCGGGCGGGTTGAGCGGCCTCGGCTACCTCGCCCGGCCCGATGGGCCCCTCCTGCTGGCTGTGGTCGCTGGCTGGGCCCTTCGGCCGAGGTCCAAGGCCTCCCTGGGGCGGCGACTGGGGCTGGTGGGCCTGGCGGTGCTGGGCTTCTGCCTGGTGGCCGGACCCTGGTGGGCCCGGAATCTGCTGACCTTCGGAACTCCCCTGCCTGGCGGCGGATTAAAAGTTGCCTGGCTACGAGACTACAATGAGGTTTTCAGCTACGGCCTCGAGCTTGGGCCGAATTATTATCTGGCCTGGGGTTTTGATTCAATTGTGAGCTCTAAAATTAGTACGGCTATTAAAAACCTCAATTTCTTTCTGAGTGTTTCGTTAATCTTGTTACTGCCGTTCGGCTTCCTCGGTGTCTGGCGGCTGCGTCGGGACCCCGCTTTTCTCCTAGCCTGGGCCTATGTGGCCGTCCTCTTCGTCGTGCTCACCCTAATCTTTACGTTCCCGTCATCTCGGGGCACGCTGTTTCACAGCGGGGTGGTAGGGCTGCCCTTTTTCGGAGTGGCCGCCGCCTGGGGGCTCGAGGAGGCCATCAGCTGGGTCGCCCGGCGCCGGCCCCGTTGGGAGCCGGAGCGGGCCGTCCGGAACATCGGGCTCATCTTTGTCGGTGGCTTCGTGGTGGCCAGCGTGGGCCTCGGCATCCGGGCGGCTGGCGAATGGGACCTCCGGTTCCGGGCCTACGAGGCGGTGGCCGCCTGGTTCCGCCAGCAGGGGGTCGCGGAGCCGGTGATGATTGTAGACCCGCCCGGCTATCATTACTTAAGCGGCAGCCCGGCCGTCGTAGTGGCCAACAACGACCTGGAGACCACCTGGGAGGTCTGCCGTCGCTACGGAGTAAAATACCTTGTTTTAGAGCCGGCTTTCCCCGAGCCCTGGTTTCCCCTCTGGAAAGACCCCCAAGCCAACCCGCGGTTCCGGCTTGCTGGACAGGTGGACGACATAAAAATCTTCCGGGTGGAGGGTTAGGCATTCAGCGGCGCGGGCGGCTTGACATTCCCGGCCGGGAGACTGGCGAGCCGGTGAGCGCGTTCCGAACCTTATCGGACCGAGTCTGGCTTATGCCCCTGCTGGGTTTCCTGGTGGCCCTGGGGGCGGGCCTGCCGGTAGCCTGGCAACTTGGGGACAGTCTGCCTGAACGGGCCGTTCGGGTCGAGGTGGGGACCGGGTGGGCGGTCTTCTGGCCGTTTGGGGTGGACCTCTATCCCCGGTGGGTTGGGGGACGGGCCCTCCTGCGGGGCCAGAACCCGTACAGTCCCGAGGTTGAAGCCGAAATTCACCAGGCGGTCTACGGCCGGCCTCGGTTGCCGGAAGAGCCCCAGTTCGGCTTCTATTACCCGGTATATATTGTGGTCCTGGTCGGGCCGCTGCTGCCCCTCCCCCTGGAGGTGGCCGTCCGGGTCTGGGGCGGCGTCAACCTTGCCCTCCTGCTGACCCTGAGCCTTACGGTCGCCTGGGCGGCCTCTTCCCGACCGCCGCCCCTTATCCTCGGGGTCGTCTTTTTCAGCTTGGGCCTTTTTTGGCCGGCTGTGCTCGGTATAAGCGTGGGCCAGTACGGCCTGGCGGTCGTCAGCCTGGGGGCCCTCGCCTGGGGCCTGCTACGCAGCGGCCGGGATGTGCCCGCCGGGGCGGTCCTGGCCCTGGCAACTGTGAAGCCTTCGATTTCGTTTTTACCCATATTGTTCGTCCTCTGCTGGGCGGCCGCCCGCCGGCGGTTCGGGGTTGTGGCCGGGTTTGGAGCCTGCCTGGCCGGGCTTACGTTGCTGAGCTCTCTGCCGGCCGGATGGTGGGTGGACGATTTTCTCACGGCCATTGGCGGATACCAGGTTAACGTCGGCCCGAGCTTCGTAACCTGGAAGCCAGCCCACGCCTTTACCTTCCCGGCCGTCCTGGGGCTGTTAGTGGCGGGGTGGCTTCTGGTCCGGTCGACCGGAGAAATCCTCCGGTCCGAAGGTCTCCCCTGGGCCGGCCTGGTCGGGGTGCTCCTGCTTAACCTCCTCCTTACGCCCCACGTGGGAATTTTCGACCTGGTCGCCCTCCTGATTCCCCTCGGCTGGCTCCTGAGCCGCTGGGCCGGATCTGCCCCCGGCCTTGTACTCTGGCTCGGGTGCGTTTGGTTCCCAGCCGTCCTGGTCCTCGGCCTCCGGGCCGACGGCTGGTGGGTCTGGGCCGTCTACCCGGGGCTGGTGGCCTGGGCCGCGCTGGCTGAAGTTTACCGTCAATCCTTATGGCCGCTAAAGAAAGCCCGTTGACCGGTCGACTCTGGGAAGAGCTTGCCCCCTTCGGGCTTGCCGCCGGCCTCGGCCTGACCTGCCTACTGAGCGTCCGGGTTTATGCCGGCACCGGCTACGGTTTCCCCCTGGACGACCCCTGGATTCACCAGACCATCGCCCGAAACTTTTTCGCCCTTGGGGGGATGTATTACGCCGAGGGGCGGCCGGTGGCCGCCTCCACGGCCCCCCTCTGGACCTGGCTGATGGCCGTGGGCCACTTGCTCGGGGCTGACCCGGTCGGGTGGGCCCTGGGGTGGGGGGTGGCCTTCGTGGGGTTGGCCGGCAGGCAGGCAGTAGGTCTGGCCCGGCGGCTCGCCCCCGATTCGGCCTGGGCCGGCTGGGCGGGGTTGCTGGTGGCCGGGGAGGCGCACATCCTCTGGTCCGGGCTGTCAGGAATGGAGACGGCAGCCGCCCTCTGGGTGGTGCTGGTTATGCTCGCTTGGGCGGTGTCCGGGTCCTCGACCGTTAAGGGCTGGGCCTTCTTCGGGGGCACAGCCGCCGTGGGCACCCTGCTCCGGCCCGAGCTGGGGCTGCTGGCCGGCCTCGTGGGCTTGGCCCGGGTTGGTGCCGAGGGTACCTGGGCGGATCGCCGGGGATCTCTAGGTTTTCGGGTGGCTGCGGCTGCCCTAGTTTGGGCCCTGCTGGTGGGACCGGTGGGCTTCTGGAACTGGCAGGTGGCCGGCAGCCCGTTCCCCAGTACCTTCATGGCCAAGTATGTCGGGTATGGTGGGGGTGGAGGACTTACCAACCTGGCCTTTTTCTTACCGGCGGTCCTGACGGAACTGATTAGGGGGCCGCTTTTGCTGCTCGGTCCCGGCTTTCTGGTGGCGGCCGTCCGCTTCGGCCGCCGGCCAGAAACCTTGCCACTGGTCCTCTGGCCCCTGGTCCTCCTGGTCGTTTTATCCCAGGTTGTCCCGGCAACCTTTCACCACGGCCGCTACCTTCAGCCAACCCTGCCGGCCCTGTTGGTGGGCGGCTTACTGGGCGTCGAGCACGCCCTTAACAGCCTTGGGCTGAAGGTCGTCCGTCGCTGGTTTCCCCGGGTTTTGTTCTTCGCCGTGGCCCTCTTTGACCTGGCCACGGCCCGAAGCTACGGCCTCGAGGTGCGCTGGATTAATGACGAGCACCTGGGGGTTGCCCGTTGGGTTCAGACGGAGACCCCGCCCGGGGCGGTTATCGCCGGCCACGACGTGGGGGCCCTGGGTTATTTCGGCGGCCGGACTTTAATCGATACGGCCGGCCTTCTCAACCCGGAGCTTATACCCCACGTCCGGGACCCAGACCGGCTGGTGGCCGAACTGCGCCGGCGGGGGGCCGACTACCTGGTGTTCTTCCCGGCCTGGTATCCGAACCTAGTGGGGCGACCCGACCTGCCGGTGGTCTTTGAAATCCGGACGGCCTATGCCCGTCGCCTCGGGGGGGACGATTTTATCGTGGTTGCTCTGAATCCTCCAGACAGACCTTGATGTGGAGCTCCTTAAGCTGTTCCGGGCTCACCTCCGAGGGCGCCCCGAAAAGCAGGTCTGCTGCATCCTTGGTCTTCGGGAAGGCGATGACCTCCCGGATGGTAGGTTCCTGGGCCAGGAGGGCGACCAGCCGGTCCAGCCCGATGGCAATCCCGCCGTGGGGCGGTACGCCGTACTCAAAGGCGGTTAGCAGGTGGCCGAACTGGCGCTCGATGTTCTCCCGGGTGTGCCCCATCACCTGGAAGACCTGCCGCTGGACCTCGGGGTCGGTGATGCGGATGCTTCCGCCCCCCAACTCGTAGCCGTTGCAGATGAGGTCGTACTGCTTGGCCCGGACCCGACCAGGGTCAGTGAGCAGGTAAGGCAGGTCTTCGTCCCGGGGGGCGGTGAAGGGGTGGTGAACCGCATCCCACCGGTTCTCCTGCTCTTTAAACTCGAAGGCCGGAAAGTCCACCACCCAGGCGAAGACCAGCAGGTCCGGGTCGGCCAGGCCCAGCCGGCGGCCAAGCTCCTCCCGGAGCTCGGCAAGGCCCCGGGAGACCACCGGGTAAGGCCCGGCCCCCAGCAGGATTAAGTCTCCGGCTTCGGCCCCGAACCGCCCGATGAGGCCCGCAAACTCGGCCTCGGTAAGGTGACGGCCCACCGGCGACCGGATCCCCAGCTCCCCAACCCGAATCTGCCCTTCCCGGCCGGTAAAAGGCTCCACAGCCAGACTTACCAGCCCCCCAAGGCCGAACTGCCGGACGTAGGCAGCCAGCTCCTCCACCTCCCGCCGGCTGATGCCGGCCTGGCCGGGCACCCGTATGCCCTTTATCCGGCCGCCAGCGGCCACGGCCTGGCGGAAGACCTGAAACTGGGTCTCAGCCAGGATGTCGGTCACATCCGCCAGCTCGAGGCCGAAGCGCAGGTCGGCATGGTCGGTACCGTACCGGTCCATAACCTCCTGAAAGGTGAGGCGGGGGAAGGGAACCCGGATTTTAAACTTGGGCGTTACAGTCTGAACCAGCTCGGTGATTAGAGCTTCGACGAGGTTTAAGACGTCGTCCTGTTCGACGAAGCTCATCTCCAGGTCGAGCTGGGTGAACTCGGGCTGGCGGTCCGCCCGTAGGTCCTCGTCCCGGAAGCAGCGGGCGATCTGGAAGTATTTCTCAAAGCCGGCCACCATCAGCAGCTGCTTGAGCTGCTGCGGCGACTGGGGTAAGGCGTAAAACTTGCCGGGGTGGATCCGGCTGGGCACCAAGTAGTCCCGCGCTCCCTCGGGGGTGCTTTTGGTAAGGATCGGCGTCTCAATCTCCACAAAGCCCCGGGCGTCTAGGTAGTCCCGGATGAACTTGATGACCCGGTGACGGAGGATGAGGTTGGCCTGCATCTTCGGCCGGCGCAGGTCCAGGTAGCGGTATTTGAGCCGCACGTATTCGTCAACAGGCTGCTCCTCGGCGATGGGGAAGGGAGGGGTCCGGGCTGCCGAAAGGATGCGGAGCGTCCGGGCCACCACCTCAACCTCGCCCGTGGGAAGATTCGGATTCTCGGTTCCCGGCGGCCGGCGACTTACAGTGCCGCTCACTAAAATCACGTACTCGGCCCGGCAGAGGTCGGCCGCCCGGTGGGCCTCAGGGGCCACTTGGGGGTTGGCCACCACCTGGACCAGGCCGGACCGGTCCCGCAGGTCGATAAAAATGAGGCCACCGTGGTCCCGGCGTCGGTGAACCCAGCCGGCCAGGGTCACCTCCTGTCCGACATTGGCCGGGCGAAGCTCGCCGCAACTGTGGGATTTGAGCATCGACCGTCGTCTCCTACCAAGGTGTCAATATTAAGCTTAACATCTAAATTCCCGGGCTTCCCATTGGGCTGCGAGTGCCTGGCGGCGGATTTCCTCGATCGCCCGGTATCTCAAGGCTAAGGCCCGGCGCCTTGCAACTTGTTAAAGGTTTTGGGTATGATGCGGCCAGACGCAGGGCAGCTTGGGAAATAAGCTCGCCAAAAAACGGCGGACGGCCTCCACCCCTCCTCGTCGCTTAACGGTCGGACTTTAACCAGGGGTAGGTTCTCCAGCAGGCAAGAAAACTTGCCTAAATACTACTACAAAAAATTTTCGGCGACTTATTTAGTGTGCCTTAATTCTCGACGGACCACCTGGAGCGCGGACCTCCTGGGCTGGCGAATGGGGGGCTTGTGCCGGCCGGCCGCGACCCGCCAAAATAGTTGGTGGGAACCCGCTCAAGATGACCGCAACCTGGCTTGAAGTCTCGGTTGTCTCCCCCCGGGAGGCTGCCGATGCCGTTGCCGAGGTCATGGGCCGCTACGGCCACGGCGGTGTGGCCATCGAGGAGTCCATCAAGCCCGACCCCGAGGGCGAGGGTTACGAAGTGGACACCGCCGCCCCGGTGGTGGTTAAGGCGTACCTGCCCGAAAACGGCCGGGGCCGTTTGGGCCGGCTGCTTCGGGCCCTCTGGCACCTGCGTCAGGTGGTTGACCTCCCCGAGCCCGAAGTGCGGACCCTGGCCGAGGCAGACTGGGCCCACGCCTGGAAGGCGCACTTTAAGCCCCACCGGGTTGGCCCATTTGTCGTCGCACCCCCCTGGGCCGAGGCCCCGGTCCCGGCCGACGGCCTCCTGCTGCTCATCGACCCGGGCTTGGCCTTCGGCACCGGCCTGCACCCCACCACCCAGCTCTGCCTGCAGCTTGCCGCCGAACTCCTCCGGCCGGGTGAGGTGGTCCTGGACCTGGGCACCGGCTCGGGGATTCTAGCCATCGCCGCCGCCCGGCTTGGGGCCGGCTCCGTCCTGGCCCTGGATATCGACCCCTTGGCCGTTAAGGCAGCCCGGTCGAATGTGCGCCTTAACCGGCTTTCGGGCCGGGTTAAGGTCGTCCGGGGTACCCTCAAGGGCCCGGCCGGGCCCTTTGACCTGATCCTAGCCAACCTGAGCGCCCCAGTCCTTCGGGAGCTGGCCCCGGCCCTGGCCCCCTCGGTGGGCCCCGGTGGCCGGCTGGTGATATCCGGCCTGCTGGTCGGACGGGCCGACGAGCTGACCGACCTTTACGCTGGCCTGGGCCTCCGACCCTTCGGCCGGCGGACGGCCGGGGACTGGGCTGCGGTAGTGCTGACCCGGCCTGGGGAGACTTGAGGTAAACGATGACCCACCGGTTTTTTGTTCCGCCCGAGCGCATTAAGGGCCGGCTGGTCGAGTTCGACCCGGCCCAGGCCCACCAGCTCCGGGACGTGCTGCGCCTCTCGGCCGGGGACTCGGTGGTGGTCTTCGACAATTCGGGTTGGGAATTCGACGTGGTCTTGGAGCGGCTGGACCGGCACGGGGCCGCCGGGCGGTTGGAGCGCCGCCGGCTAGTTGAGACCGAGCCCAAGGTTAAGGTCACCGTCTTCCAGGCTCTCCTTAAGGGCAACCGTTTCGACTGGCTGCTGCAGAAGGGCACCGAGGTGGGGGCGGTGGGGTTTGTGCCGATGGTGACGGCCCGCTGCGTGGCCGAGCCACCGGACCCGTCGGCCCGGGGCAAGTTCGAGCGCTGGCAGCGCATCGTCACCGAGGCCGCCGAGCAGGCCCGCCGGGGAAAGGTGCCGAAAATCCACCAGCCGGTGAGCTTCGAGGAGGCCTGCCGATCCGTTCACGAGCTGGCCTTTATACCCTACGAGGGGCGGGATGTCCGGCCCCTGCGGGCCGCCCTGGCGGAGGCCACCGGGCCGGGGGCTGGCCTGCGCCGGCCCTACTCAGTGGCCCTCTTTATTGGCCCCGAGGGCGGCTTTGCGCCGGAAGAGGTGGAGCTTGCCCGCCGCCACAACATCATCCCGGTGAGCCTTGGGCCCCGGATTCTCCGGGCCGAAACGGCGGCCATCGTCGCCTTAGTTATCGTCCTGGCCCACTTCGGCGACCTGGACTGATGCCAGTCAGTCCAGGTTAAGCAGGCCCGAAAAGAGGTCAGGAGCCAGCCGACGCAGCAGGTCGATATGTTCCCGGCTGGCCACGTCGGCCTCGAGGGGGGTTATGGAGACCTTTGATTGGCGGATCGCCCAGATGTCACTACCCGCCTCCTCTTCCCAGACCGGCTTGCCCCGGGTTATCCAGTAAAGGCTTCGGCCCTTGCGGTCTACATGCTCCTCGATGATATCGGTGTAGCTGCGCCGGGCCAGGTGGGTAACCTCGATTCCCCGGATCTCCCCCAGGGGCAGGTCGGGGAGGTTTATGTTTAGCAAGATCTTTTCGGGCAGCTGGCCCTGGGCCACCAGCCGGACGAGGAGACGGGCCAGCCGGGCGCCAGGCTCGACGTTTTCGGGCCGGAGGCTGTTTATCGAGAGGGCAAAGGCCGGCCGGCCGAGGAAGTAGCCGTGGAGGGCGGCCCCCACCGTGCCGGAAATGAGCACGTCGTTACCAAGGTTGGAGCCCTCGTTCAGTCCCGAAACCACGCAGTCGATGCCATCCTTAAAGAGGCTGTTAATGGCCATTATGACGCAGTCGCCCGGCGTCCCCTCAACCGAGTAGGCTTCCATGTCACCGCTCATGATGGCTGGCAGGCGGTTCACCCGGATGGGGTGATTAAGGCTTATGGCCGCCCCGATGGCGCTCTGTTCCCGGTCAGGTGCAACTACATAGACCCGGAACTCCCTGACCAGCTCCTGGGCCAGAGCCCAGAGGCCTGGGGCGTAGATGCCGTCGTCGTTGGTTACCAGGACGCGCAGGGTCATTGCGGCTAGAATTCCCGGCTGAAAATAAACTCGATAAGGTCGGCAAAATCGGCCCGAATTTCCGGCCGAAGGGGCAGGTTTCCCAGGAGCCGGCCGGCCAGCCCGGCCCATTCGGCGGCCGTCCGGCGGGTGAAGGCCTCGGCCCCGGCGTTCGTCAGCCGGACGGCCAGCTCGGTTGCGGCATCCGGTCCCACGTCGGCGACGTAGGCCTCGGCCAGGCGGGCCCGAAGTTCAGGGGATCCCGCCTCGAGGGCCCAGACGACCGGTAAGGTCTTTTTGCGCTCCCGCAGGTCATCCCCAGCCGGCTTGCCGGTTACCTCCCGCCGCCCCCAGATGCCCAGGTAGTCGTCCCAGACCTGGAAGGCCACCCCCAGGGCTTCCCCGAATTCCCGGGCGGCGGCCACCGCCCCCGGACAACCCCCCACCAGCACTCCCATCCCCACCGCCGCCCCGATGAGGGCCCCGGTTTTGCGCCGGACCATCCCGAAGTATTCGTCGAGGGTTGCCGTCGGGCGGTCCGCCAGCTCCAGGTCGGCCACCTGCCCCTGGCATACCACCCAGCAGGCCTCGGCCAGTATCCGGGCGCATTGCAGGGCGGTCTCCGGGCTGACCCCGCGGCCGGCCAGGTCGGCCAGCTTCCGAAAGGCCAGGGCAAAAAGGCCGTCCCCGGCGTTGATGGCCTGGTTTACCCCCCAGCGGACCCAGACGGCCGGCCGGTGGCGCCGCTCGGGGGAGCGGTCCTGTATGTCGTCGTGAATCAGGGTGAAGTTGTGCACCAGCTCCAGGGCGGCGGCCCCGGGCAGGGCCGCCGACCAGTCGCCCCCAACCCCCTCGCACGCCAGCAGCATCAGGAGGGGTCGGATGCGCTTGCCGGGGTCGGCGGCGGCCGGCCGACCGTCGGCGTCAACCCAGCCCAGGTGATAGCTAACCATCCGGGAAAGCAGGGTCCCGTCGTCCGGCACGGCCGACCGGAGTTCGGCCTCGAGGGCAGGGCCGTAGCGGGCATGGAGGCGTTCTAGGACGGACATGGTTGTAAGGGTTATGAGGTGGGCCGGCGTTCTGAGGCCGCCGGGCCGATTCTAAGGCGGCCGAAGGGGCTTAGGGTCCAGCGGACCCGGATGAGGCCGAGGACGTCGGCCCAGGCCGTCTTGAGGATGTTCACCCGTGAGTCAAGGTCCTCGACCCACTCCACCGGAATCTCTTTAATCTTATACCCGAAATGCTCCGCCAGCAAAAGCAGCTCCGAGTCGAAAAACCACGACTGGTCCCGCACAAGGGGCACCAGGGCCTGAACGGCCCGGCGGGAGATGGCCTTAAACCCGCACTGGGCGTCGCTGAACCGGTTAAAGAACATCAGCTTAATAAGCAGGTTATAGGCTCGGGAGATCACCTCCCGTTTCAGGGAGCGGGTCGTACGGGAGGCCGGCATCAGCCGGGAGCCGATGGCCAGGTCGTAGCCCTCTTCGGCCACGGCCCGGATGAGGGGCTCCAGGGCCCGCAGGTTGGTGGAGAGGTCCACGTCCATGTAGCAGACCACATCGGCCTCGCTCCCGAGCCAGGCGGCCCGCAGGGCCCGGCCTCGGCCCTTCTGGTTCAGGTGCAAGACCCGAACTTCTGGGTACTCGGCGGCCAGCTCCCGGGCCACCTCCAGGGTCCGGTCCCGGGAGGCGTTATCGGCGATGACCACCTGCCACCGGTAAGGAAAATTCGTTTCCAGGAGGAAGGACCTTAAAGTTTCAATATTGCGGCGCAGGACCCTTTCTTCGTTGTAAACGGGGACCACGATATCGACCGTTACCAACCGCTCGGGCAGGACCACGTTGACAGCCTCACCACCGTTCCCGCAACCTCCGGCTCACCTCGAAGGGGTCGGAGGCGACCACGCTGGCGGCGTAAAGCTCCATGCCGGCAAAGTCGGCCGTCCGGTTGGCCGGGTCACCCCGGTCCACGACCCTGGCCAGGGCCGGGAAGCCCTCCCATCCCTCCCGGTCGCCGAAGGGCGGCAAATAGAGGCCGACGTTGAAAGCCTGAACCCCCAGCTCCCGCACGTAGACCTCAAGGAGCCGGCCCAGGCCGAACCAGAGCGCCTCGCCGGGATGATCAGCCCAGAGGAAAACCTCCCGCTCCTTAAGGGGCGTCAGGTAAACGAAGCTCCGGACGCCGTTGCGGGCGGGCAGGCTCAGGCCCAGGGCTTCGTGGACGGCGTATAGGTCCGCCAGAAGGTCAGCTTCAAACCGGGTCCGGTAATCAGCCAGGGTCCGCCGCAGGGCCTCAACCTTGCCGTAGGGGAGCTCCCGGGTGAGCACCATCTGCAGGTGGCCGTGGATGAGGGAAGCTCCCGACTTCCAGAGGCAGTTCCAGAGGATGAAAGGGAAGCGGGCCTCAGGTTCCAGGCGGTGGGCGGCCTCGAGCCAGCCCCAGGCCACGTTGAGATAGTCGACGACCTTCTCGGCCTCGACGGCCAGGGGGTTGTGCTCTTTAAAGACGACCAGGCCGCTGAATTCGTCGTACTTGGCCACGTTGCTGGCCGAAAGGCTGAATTTGCCCTCGACCCGCCCGAAGATGTCCTCGGGGGTCCCGGTCAGGGGCGTGCAGAGGGGATCGCCGGCGTTTTTTTCGATTTCGGTCAGGACATCGGCCGATACCCGGGCCTCCATCGGCCGGCGGGCTCGCAGGTCGTTGTAAAGGGTCGTCTCCAGGGTGATGAGATTCGTTACCTTGACCACCTTCTGGGAAAGGACCGGCTCCAGGGCCCCGAAGGTCTTAACGACCCAGGGTTCCATTTCGGGGGGCAGCTTAAGCTGCCCCACTGAGACGGTTACCCGGAAGAGCCGGTCGAAGAGGCGGCGCTCGGCCGTCGGCAGGGCGGCGATAAGCTCGGGTAGGTCGACAATGGACCGGTTCACCGCTGCCCACCCCGAAGGACTTCGGCGGCCCGGAACTCCAGGGCCTTAAAATAGACCTCGACGTATTTTCGGGCCGAGCGGTCCCACGAAAAGTCCTGGGTCATTCCCCGAATCTGCAGTTTATGCCAGATGTCCCGGTGTTTCCAGGTTTCTACAGCCCGGATGATGGCCCCAAATAACGCCCAGGGGTCGTACTGTTTAAACGTGAAGCCGTTACCCTCTCCGGTTCGGGGGTCGAAATCTTTAACCGTATCAGCTAGGCCTCCGGTTTCCCGAACCACCGGCACACTGCCGTAGCGCATGGCGATCATCTGGCCGAGGCCGCACGGCTCAAACCGGGAGGGCATCAAGAAGATGTCGGAGCCGGCGTAAATTTTCTGCGCCAGCTCGGCGTTGAAGGTCAGAAAGATGCCGGTCTTATCCGGGTACTGCTCGGCGACCTGCCGGAACATGGCGTGGTAGTGGGGGTCGCCGGTGCCTAGGAGGACAAACTGGACATCAAAGAGCCGAAGCAACGGGTCGATTATCTGGCCCAACAGGTCGAAACCTTTCTGGTCGGTGAGGCGGGAGATCATGCCCAGGAGGGGAACATCCGGGTTAACCGGCATGTTTGCCTGGCGCTGAAGGTCCAGCTTGTTTTCCACCCGGCGGTGGAGGGAGCCCACGTCGAAGTTTGCGGCCAGGTGGCGGTCGGTGGCCGGGTTCAGCTCCTCGGTGTCGATGCCGTTTAGGATGCCGAAGAGCCGGTCCTTACGGTCCCGAAGGATGGGGTCGAGCTTTTCGCCGTACTCGGGGGTGAGGATCTCCTGGGCGTAGCGCTCGCTTACGGTGGTTATGACGTCGGCAAAGATAATCCCCCGGGCCATCAGGTCCACCACGTTGGCTAGCTCGGGGATCTCAGGATATAGAAAGCCGTACTCGTCGATGCCGGCGACCTCCAGGATCCGCCAGCCGAAGATTCCCTGGTAGGCCAGGTTGTGGATGGTGTAAACGGTGGCGGTGTTCTGGAAAAATGGGTCCTCGGCGTAGATGGTCTTAAGCCAGTTGGGGATGATGGCAGTATGCCAGTCGTTGCAGTGGATGATGTCGGGCGCCCAGCCGATCTGCTTTACGAATTCGAGGGCGGCCCGGCTGAAGAGGATAAACCGCTCGCCGTCGTCGGGATAGCCGTAGATGCCCTCCCGCAGGAAATACTTGTGGGAATCGACAAAGTAGACGGGGACCAGCCCCCCAAGGCTCCCCTCATAGATCACTACCGGCTCGGAAGTATCGTCCATGGGGACCCGCAGTTCCGCTAGTACCGGCCGGAGGCCGAAACGGACCGGGTCCACCCGGCCGTAACGGGGGGTTATGACCCGAATGTCATGGCCCAGCCGGGCGATGGCCTTTGGAAGGGAGCCGGCAACGTCGGCCAGCCCACCGGTTTTGGCGAACGGGGCGACTTCGGCGCTGCAAAATAAAATCTTTAATTTGCGGGTATTTTCTTCGGTCAAGGCAGCTACCTCCGCCCCTAGTATAACATTCGGCAGCAGACGGCCGGCCAAAATGTCCCCTTCCCATCGGCCTGGGAATGGTTGGCGGCCGGGCCCGCGGCGGGCTAGAATTTAGCGGTTCTAACCGAGATATTTGCCGGAGGGGTGTTGACCATGCGCAAGAAGATCAGCATCATCGGGGCCGGAAACGTCGGGGGCACCCTGGCCCAGCGCCTGGCTGAGCGAGATTACGCTGACATCGTTCTGGTGGACATTATTGAGGGCCTGCCCCAGGGCAAGGGGCTCGACCTTTTGGAGTCGGGCCCCGTTGTTGGGTACGATACCAACATCATCGGCACCAACGACTACGCCGACACCGCCGGTTCAGACCTGGTGGTAATCACCTCGGGGATGGCCCGCAAGCCGGGCATGAGCCGGGACGACCTGGTGCTGGCCAACGGGGAAATCATCCGCTCGGTGGTGGAGCAGGTAATCAAGTACTCCCCGAACACCATCCTCTTAATGGTCACCAATCCCCTCGATGCCATGACCCAGCTTGCCCTCCACGTGAGCGGCCTTCCCCGGGAGCGGGTGATCGGCCAGTCGGGGGTGCTGGATTCGGCCCGTTTTCGGACTTTTATCGCCCTGGAACTGGGGGTCTCCTTCCGGGACGTTCAGGCGATGGTCCTGGGCGGCCACGGGGACACCATGGTTCCCCTGCCCCGGTATGCCACCGTGTCGGGGATTCCCATAACGGAGCTTATCCCGCCCGAGCGGATCGAGGCCCTGGTTCGGCGGACCATTGACGGCGGGGCCGAAATCGTCCGCCTCCTCAAGACCGGGAGCGCCTTCTACGCCCCGTCGGCGGCTACGGCCGAGATGGTGGACGCCATCATCCTAGACCAGAAGCGGCTGCTGCCGGCCTGCGTCTACCTGCAAGGGGAGTACGGCATAAACGGGGTCTGCGTCGGGGTGCCGGTGGTCCTTGGGGCCGGCGGGGTTGAAAAGGTCGTCGAGCTTAAGCTCACCGAAGAGGAGCTGGCGGCCCTTCACCGCTCGGCCGCGGCGGTTCGGGAGCTGGTCGGGGTACTTAAACTTCCCGCTTAGGGAACCAGCACTGCTCGACCGGTAAGGCGGCCTGCGGCCAGGTCGTGCATGGCCTGGTTTATCTCCCTTAACGGGTAAACCCGGGTCGTCAGCCGCACCTTGCCTTCCCCGGCCAGCGTCATCAGCTCCCGAAGCTCGGTAAAGTTGCCCACCAGGTTGCCCACGATGCTGTACTCGGCGACGATGAGGTCGATGGTCGGCACCTGCAAAACGCCGCCGTAGCCGATGACAAAATACGTCCCGCCCTTTCTAAGCATGGCCATCCCCTGGTCTGGTGTCCCCTTTTCGCCCACGAAGTCGAGGACGGCATCGGCTCCGCCATCGGTGAGCCGGCGCACCTGCTCCACCACCCCGGGGCCGCTGGGCACCTGATCCGTGAACCCGAGCTGGGAGGCCAGTTGAAGGGCGGCCTCGGAGACGTCGACGACGATTATCCGGGCGGCACAAAGGCTGCGCAGCACCTGGGCGGCGATGTGCCCGAGGCCACCGAACCCAATGATTACGGCCGACATCCCCGGGCGGAGGATGCCGGCGGCCTTCCGGGCCGCCCGGAAGGCCGTAAGGCCGGCGTCGGCATAGGGGGCCACGTCCTTGGGTTCCAGGCCGGGCGGAAGTTTTAAGACCGAGCGCTCCTTGGTCCGGAGAAACTCGGCAAACCCGCCGTCGGTGTCGATGCCGGGGAACTTCGAGTTGACGCAGTGCATATCTTCGCCCCGACGGCAGGCCGGGCAGACCCCGTCGGTCATGAGGGGATGTACGATTACGGCGTCCCCCGGCCGGACCGTCCGGACCATCTCTCCGACGGCGTGGACCCAGCCGGCGTTTTCGTGGCCGAGGGTGTAGGGCAGGGGTCGGTCAACCTTGGTGCGCCAGATCCCCTCGATGATATGCAGGTCGGTCCGGCAGAGGCCGGCCCCACCGACCCGGACGATGACGTCATCGGGCTCCTCGATTTGCGGCTCCGGCACCTCTTCGAGGCGGACAAGTTCGGGCCGGCTCAGGGTTTCGTCGTATTCGTGCAGTCTGGCGGCAAGCATCCTTGTCCTCCCGTCAAAAGGCCTGGTTAAGCCGCAGCCTGGAGGCGACGGCCGATGGGGTCGCTCTTAAGCCGCTGCCTGTGGACCTCGATATCGATGCTGTAAAGGCGGGCGGCGTTTTCCCCCAGAATCTTGCGTTTGATATCCAGGGTAAGGTCGACCCCGTACTCCTGTTTGATGTCCGCGGGCAGCTCGTAGGCCATGAAATCCTCGATAATCCATCTGGGCGACCAAAGGGCGTAGTCGCTGCCGAAGAGGATCCGGTCGGGGCCAAGCCAGCTCAAAAGGTTGGCCATAATCTCCCCGAAATAGCGGGGTCGCCGGCGAATGAAGGCGCTGGCCACGGCCAGACCGGCGTAGATGTTCTTGTCCTGGGTGGCGATCCAGCAGAAATCTTCGAGCCGGGGCAGGCCTACGTGCTCCACGATGAAGTTAAGGTCCGGAAAATCGGTGGCAGCCTGGTCGACGTCGTGGACGTCGAAGGCGTCCTTATTGAGGGGGTAAATGGTGGGGCCTTTGTGAACATGGATGTTCTTTATGCCCAGTTCCCGACAGAGCTCAAAGTAGCGGTAAGCCATCGGGTCGGTGAGCTTCCAGCCCCGGGAACCGTTGCGCCACTCGGCGGTGTAAAGCTTGAGCCCCTGAATGGGATACTCGGCCACCATCCGCCGGAATTCATAAAGGCCGGCCTCACCCCAGCGGGGGTCAAAGGTCCCGCACAGGATGAACCGGTCGGGGTATTTCTGCTTGAGGACGTTGTTCTGGACGTGGGTATTAAAACCGTTCTTGAAAAACTCCGTTAGGTACGTCGAGTTAAAGATGCCGATGTCGACGTAACCCTCGATAAAGAGGTCCTTGATGAGGTCTTCTTCGCTGTATTTGCAGTATTTTTCGAAGGGCCAGACGTATTCGGCGGGGCTCAGGGAGGTGTGGTAATCGTAGAAGCACCGGATCCAGCCCTCACCGTATTGGTTCCGCCAGTTCTCGGGGCTGGCATCCCAGAAGTGGATATGGCCGTCGATGACGAAAATCTCCTGCCCGTCAGCCGTGCGGTACATTTTGACCTCCTCCTTCGGTGGCGTTGCGGGCCGCAAGCAGGGCCCGGCAGAGAAAAACATTGGCCTCCAGGGACGTTCGAACCAGGCGCGCCCGGCGCAGGTAAGCGGCCAGGCCTTCAGGGGTAAAAGGCCGCCCGGAAAGGTCGACGAAGAGGGGACCCTCCGGGGAGGCATCAAGCCCAAACTCCGACCGGCGCTTAAGGTAACGGGTGATGGGCTCGGCCGGAACGGACACGCTTCCCCCCTCACCGGCAACGATAAACCGGTCGCCGGCCAGCTGAAGGTCGGCCAGGCGGAGGGCGCAAATCTGGCCAAAGCTAAGGCCGGCGTCGGCCAGGGTGCGGATGGCCTGCTCCTGGCGGCGGATAAACCCCTTGCGCCGGAAAAGGTCCCGAAGGGCGTCCAGGTCCGATTCGGCTTCGCCAGGGAAAGTTTCGGGGAAGGATTTGCCCAGGTTTACCCCGCCGCAGACCTCCTCGGCGGCGAAGTGGTCTTCGAGGGCGACCCGGACCTCCCGAACCCCATCGAGGGTTGAAAGGGCCCGACGGACATCTTCGGCCATGATGAAGGCAAAGTTCGGGGCGCACCAGAAGGTGGGAAGCTTCAGGGTTACGGTCAGGACGCTGTCTTTAAGCTCGAGACCCCTGACAAAGCCGAGGCTTACGATGGACTCATCCAGTTCGGGGTCAAGAACTTCTTCGAGCCGCCGCCTGACTGCCGCCGCAAAGGCGCTGTCCACAGCCCCGCTCGCCGCCTCCTAGAGTCTGGTTGAAGATAGCAAACCCGCCATCCCCTGTCAAGTCGGCGCGGGACGGGATGGTCAGGCGCCGGGCGGTCGGACTTTCCGGCGGCCCGGTTTGACAGGGGAGTCAAGGCATGTAATATAATCCGATTGGGGAAAGGCCCCTCGAGCCCGACAAGGAGGTTAAGTGACCGAAGTAATCGTCAGCGAACACGAGAGTTTCGACCAAGCCCTCAAGCGCTTTACCAAAAAGGTTCAGCAGGAAGGGATCCTGGCGGAGGCGCGCCGGCGCGCCCACTACGAACCCCCCAGCGTTAAGCGGAAGAAGAAGGCCGCGGTGAAGCGGCGCAAGAGTCTGCGAAACAGCGGCTAGGCCCGGCAGCCCCCAGGGCTAACCTTCGATGAATGAAAGTGGTCAGCGGCTTCTAGACCGCATTCAGGCTGATCTTCTCGACGCGACCCGACGCCAAGACGTTATAGCCCGCGAAACCCTCCGCCTGCTCCGCTCGGCCATCCGCTACGCCGAGGTGGAGCGGGGCCGACCACTCGAGGAGGCCGAGGTCTACGAGGTTATCGCCCGCCAGATCCGCCAGCGCCGGGAGAGCATCGCCGAGTTTGAAAAGGGCGGCCGGCTCGATCTGGCGGCCAAAGAACGCTCCGAACTGGAAATCCTAGGGCGTTACCTGCCGGCCCAGCTCAGCCGCGAGGAGGTCGCCGAACTTGCTAGGCAGGTGATGGCCGAGGTGGGGGCCAGCGGACCCCGCGACGTGGGCAAGGTCATGGCTCGCCTGATGCCCAGGGTGAGGGGGCGGGCTGAGGGTCGGTTGGTCAGCGAGGTGGTCCAGGAGCTGCTGGCCCGGGAAGCCCACTGACCCGGATGCGGCTCCCTACCAGGGCCCTCCTGTTCTGGGCCGTCCTAGCAGTAAGCCTCACTTTAACCCTTGGAATCCAGTTTCTGCCAGGCCAGTTTCAGCTCCGGGAAGGTGACGTTGCCCGCCAGACCATAAAATCCCCCCGCCGGGTCCAGTTCGTAAGCCAGTTCCTCACTAACCAGGCCCGGGAAGAGGCCGCGGCTCGGGTGGCCGATATCTACGCCTACGACCCGGCCCTGGCCGGGCAGCAGGTCCAACGGCTCCGCAACCTGGGGGACCAGATCACGGCCATTAGGCAGTCGACCAACTTAACTGACGACGAAAAGCGAACCCAACTTAGCCGCCTGTCGGAGGCTGGGCTCTCCCCCGAAGGCATCCTGGCCGTCTTACGCCTCTCCGAAGCCGAGTGGAATCAGGCCCGGAATGAGGCCGTCCGGTTGGTATCGGAGGCGATGCGCAATCGGATAACCGCCGAACAGGTTGGCGCGGTTCGGGACCAGCTTCCGACCCAGTTAAGCGTCGACCTGAATCCCCTCCAGGCCCGGGTTGCCGTCGAGCTGGCTCGGGCCCACATCGTTCCCAACCTCATAGTGGATGCGGCCCAGACCGAGGCGGCCCGGGAGGCGGCCCGTCGGCGGGTAGAGCCGGTGGTAGTGACGGTTGAGGCCGGGGAAGTCATCCTGCGGGACGGGGAGGTGGCCACCGTTGTGGCCCTGGAGAAGCTGGCCGCTACTGGCCTCTCGAGCGGCGGCATCGACCTTTACCATCTCGGGTCGGTGGGCCTAATTGCGGCCAGCCTCGCTGCGGCGCTGGCCGGCTACCTGGCGATCTTTGAACCGCGGACCATTCTGTCAGTCCGCAGGTTTGGGCTTATCGCCGTGCTCATTGTGGGGGCGGTTCTGGCGGCCCGGCTGACCATTCCGGGTCGGCCCTACTACGAGCTCGCCTTCCCGGCGGCGGCCGTCTCGATGCTGGCCGGGGCCCTCTTAGGCCCCGGGGTCGGTCTGGCCGGCCTGGTTACTTTAGTCGGACTCTTAATGGTGGTGGGGTCGGGGACCCCCCAGCTGGCAGTTTACGGCCTGGCAACAGGCCTGGCAGGTTTGCTGGCCGCCCGGTCCAGCGCCCGCACCCACCATTTCTTTCTGGCCGGGCTTGGGGTCGCCCTAGCCGGCCTGGCGGCAACCTTAGGCTTCCGGCTGATGGTTCGGGACCTGGAGCCGATGAGCCTGGCCATCCTCGGCTTCCTGTGTCTGGTAAACGGGTTGCTGTCCGCCGCCCTGACGGTGGGGTCGCTGGCCGTCTTGGGCTACATCTTCGGAATAACTACGGGCTCGCACCTGCTGGAGCTGGCCGACCCCAACCAGCCCCTGCTGCGGCGGCTGCTGGCCGAGGCCCCTGGGACTTACTACCACTCACTGATTGTCGGGAACCTGGCTGAACGGGCGGCCGAGGCCGTAAAGGCCGACAAGTTGCTGGTCCGGGTTGGGGCCTACTACCACGACATCGGCAAGCTCCTGCGGCCCGGCTTCTACACCGAAAACCAGGCCCCCGGGGAAAATATCCACGACCGGCTTGACCCCCGGCTTAGTGTCGAGCTCATCCGCGCCCACGTAACCGACGGCCTGGAGCTGGCCCGGCGCCACCGGCTTCCGGGGCGGGTCCGCGACCTCATCGCCGAGCACCACGGGACCACATTGATTCAGTACTTTTACCACCGGGCCAAGGAGCTGGGGTTGAACGTTTCCCCTGAGGAGTTTCGTTACCCCGGGCCGAAACCCCGCTCGAAAGAGGCGGCCATCCTGATGCTGGCCGACACCGTCGAGGCTACCGCCCGAAGCGCCCGCTCCCACACCCCCGAGGAGCTGGATGCCATCGTCGACCGGATGGTGGCCCTGCGCATCGCCGAGGGCCAGCTGGACGAGTGCGACCTCACCCTGGGGGATATCGAACGGATCAAGGGGGCCCTTAAAGAGGGTCTGCGGGGAATCTACCACCCCCGGATCGAGTACCCGGCCCTAGAGGCCCCTAAACAGCAGCTACCCGAGCCCAACGACACCGAACGACCTTAGTGAATCGAAGCCGATTCCTGCAAGTAGCCCTGCTCTGCCTGCTCGTACTGGCGGCAACCGGTCCGCCGGTTAAGGACCGGGCGAACGTCCCGGCGGAAGTATTCTCTGGGCATTCGGTGCTTATCCCGCCGGAAGAGTATGGCCAGTCGACCCGTTCGGCCCCGCCCGAGCCAACCCCGCCCCCGATGGTTATTCCGGCCAGCCACCAGCCCGAAGCCGTCGGTCCGGTGTCCACGGCCCCAATGGCATCCCAGCTGACCCTCCGGGTCCCCATCCTCATGTATCATTACATCCGGGTTAACCCTAACCCGGTCGATCGGATCGGGGCCGGGCTTTCGGTAAACCCCGACCTTTTCGGCCGGCAAATGGCCTACTTGGCCGAGGCCGGATTTACCCCGGTGACCTTAGCAGATGTTTACGCTGCCTGGACTGTCGGCGGTCCCTTGCCCCCTAAGCCCGTGGTTTTAACCTTCGACGACGGCTATCGGGATTTCTTCACGGCAGCCTACCCGGTCCTGAAGGCCCGGGGCTTTCGGGCTACCGTCTACGTCATCGTAGATTTTCTGGACCGGCCGGCCTACCTTACCTGGGAGATGCTTTCAACCCTGGTTTCGGAGGGGCTGGTTACCGTCGGTTCCCATACCCTCACCCACCCGGACCTCACCACAGTGACCCCCGACCGGGCCCGCCGGGAAATCTTCTTAAGCAAGCAGCGGCTGGAGGAACGATTGGGGGTGGCCGTGGCCGACTTCGCTTACCCGGCCGGCCGCTATAACCCGACGGTGGCAGGCCTGGTGGATGCGGCCGGCTACCAGACGGCGGTGACCACCCGTCCGGGGAATATCCTGCGGCTTGAACAGCGGTTCACCCTGCCCCGGGTCAGGGTCGATGGGCGGGAGGGCCTGGCCGAATTTATCGGCAAGCTCCGGTAGGGGTTGGCTAAGCCTCCAGGATGATGGTTACGGGGCCGTCGTTGAAGACCTCCACCAGCATTTGGGCCCCGAAACGGCCAGTCTTCACCGTTAAACCCAGTTCTTGCAACGCCCTGGCAAAGAGGCTTACGAGGGGTTCGGCCTGGTCGGGCGGGGCCGCATTGACGAAAGAGGGCCGCCGGCCCCGGCTAGTGTCGGCCAGCAGGGTAAACTGGCTTACCACTAGCACCTCACCCCCGATGTCCAGGACCGACCGGTTCATCCGGTCGGCCTCATCTGGGAAGATGCGCAGGTGGGCAACCTTTTCAGCCAGCCGGCGGGCGTTGGCTTCCGAATCGTCCCGGCCTACCCCCACCAGAACGACGACGCCCCGTCCGATCTCGGCGACCAGCTCGTCTCCGACCCGGACAGCGCCCCGGCTGACCCGTTGGACAACGGCCCGCAACTAAGTTGTCGACTTATCCGAGGACTTGCCTTCCGTACCGGCCTCAGCCCGTTCGGCTTCGGTCTTTGGGGATTCCTCGACCTTACCGTTCCCGGAGGCGGCACTGCCGCGGCTGTAATCGGTGCTATAGAAGCCGCGGCCTTTGAACATGATACTCACCGGGTAAAATACCCGGTGGACAGCCCCCTGACAGCGGGGGCAATGGGAGATGGGGTCTTCGGTAATGCGCTGGAACCTTTCGAACCGAAAACCGCAGCTTTCACAAAGGTACTCATACGTTGGCATGGTCACCTACCACCTCGGGAGCTTCAGGCTACGCCGGACAAGCGTCCACCTTATTATTATAGCCTAGCGGGGGCGGCCCAGGGGGTGGGGAATGCCCCGGCTTGGGGCATACGGCCGGGCGTTTCACCAACGGGCTGCCTTCAGGGTTTGCTCCCAGGACCCTGGCTGGTTTAAAACGTAGTGAGGGGAGATTCCTGCCTGAGAGATGCCAGCCGTGATTCCGACCCCGGCGGCGCGCCTTAAAACCGAACCGATTAAAAGTCCCCGGCGTCCCGGCTACGCCCCCCTGGACCTGGAGGCCCTATACCACGCCCACCAGCTGGCGGCCGCCCGCTGGTCGGCCGACGGCCGGTTTATCTACCTGGAAACCAACATCACCGGCCGCTTCAACATCTGGCGGATGCCGGCCGGTGGTGGCTGGCCCGAACAGCTCACCGTCTCCGACGAGCGCACCCGTCTTGAAGGGCCCTCCCCCGACAGCCGCTGGCTCATTTACACCCAGGACCGGGCCGGCAATGAGAAGCCGAACATCTTTCTGCTTCCGGCCGCCGGTGGCCGCCCCCGTAACCTCACCCGAACCGAAGGCGTCGGCTACCGGAGCATCCGCTGGTCGCCCGACGGCCGATTCGTCGCCTTTGCCGCCGAAAGGGACGGGCCGGGCCAATACGCCGTCTACCTGGCCGACGTTGTAACGGCCGAGATTACCCGGGTCGCCGGAACCGAACACGGCCAGTGCGCCAGCCTCCGCTGGAGTCCCGACGGCCGACGCCTCGCACTTACCCGAACCCACGACTTTCTCCATTCCGGGATTACCCTTCTTGACCTGGATACCCGCCAGGAGAAGGTTCTCATCCCGCTGGACGGGGAGCACATCACCACCGTTGTCGACTGGCTGCCCGATGGCCGGCACCTGGTTATAAACTCCAATGCCAATGGGGCCGACGTTGAGGCCGTCGGCCTGCTGGACACCACAACCGGTTGGGTGGACTGGCTCACCTTGGGGGAGTGGGAAAGCTATGCCCTGGCCGTCTCCCGGACGCGCCCCGAGTTCGTCTACGTCCGCAATGTAGCCGGAAGCCACCAGGCCTTTATCCGCCACCCCGATGGCCCTGAGACCCCGATACCCCTGCCGGAAGGGGTTTGCCTTTCAGCTGAGTTTCACCCTTCCGGTCGACGCCTCCTGCTCCTTTACGCCTCGGCGGATTCGCCCCCGGAGGCCTGGCGGCTGGACCGACCGACGGGCCGCATCTACCGGCTCACCCGGAGCCTGGTCGGGGGCCTGAGTCGGCGAAGTTTCGTCCGCCCGCAGCTGGCGGTCTACCGGTCCTTCGACGGTACCCCGATTGCCGCCTTCGTCTACGTTCCGCCCAACATCCGGCCGGACGGGTCGCACCCGGCCGTTGTCTACGCCCACGGCGGTCCAACTTGGCAGCACCAGAACGGCTGGTTCCCCGATATCCAGTTCCTGGTGTCCCACGGCTTTATCGTCATCGCCCCAAACTTCCGGGGCTCCACCGGATTTGGGCGGCCCTTCCAGGAGGCCAACCGCAGGGACCTGGGCGGGGGCGACCTGCGGGACGTGGTGGCCGCCCTCGATTTTCTCAGGGCGTCCGGCTACGTTAACCCGAAGGCCGTCGCCGTTATGGGCGCTTCCTACGGCGGCTACCTCACCCTGATGGCCCTGGCCAAATACCCGGACCTTTGGGCGGCCGGGGTAGCCATTGTGCCCTTCGCCAACTGGTTCACCGAATTCGAAAACGAGGACCCCACCCTCCAGGCCTACGACCGGGTGATGATGGGCGACCCGGTTATTGACGCCGAGCTCTGGCGGGACCGCTCGCCCATCTTCTTCGCCGACCGGATTAAGGCTCCCCTTCTGCTGCTGGCCGGGGCCAACGACATCCGGTGTCCTGTAGAGGAGACCCGCCAAATAGCTGAGGCCGTCCGGTCGGCCGGCGGGGTGGTGGAGGTCAAAATCTACGCAAATGAGGGCCACGGCTTCAGCCGGCGGGAGAACCGCATCGACGCCTTCCGGCGGGTCGTGGACTTTCTGCGGAGGCACGTGCCAGGTGTCCGGCCTTAAAGGGGCCCTGCTCGACGCCGGCGGCACCCTCTTCCGGGTCAAATATACCCGGGCCGACCGGCTCGGTCGGTTCCTGCGGGAGGCTGGCTTCGACCCGGACCCAGAGGCCCTGGAGCGGGTAACCCTGGAGGCCGACTTGGAATTCAACTGGCCCGAGCCCAACGTCCGGACCCGGGCCGAAGAACAGCGGCTCTGGCGGGCCTACTGCCGGCGGGTCCTTTCGGCCCTTAAGCTCCCCACCAGCCCGGGGCTGGTCCGCCGCCTAGCCGAGGCGGCGGATTATCTCAACTTTCTAGAGCTTTTCCCGGATACGGTTCCGGCCCTGGAGGCCTGGCGGCGGCGGGGCTTGAGGCTCGGCATCCTCTCCAACGCCGCCCCCTCCTTCCGGGAGGCCATCGACCGGCTGGGCCTTACGGCCTATTTCGACGTCATAATCATCTCGGCCGAGGTGGGGCTGGCCAAGCCGGACCCGGCGATTTTTGACCTGGGGCTGGGCAGGTTGGGGCTTCAGCCCGAGGAGGCCTTTTTCGTCGACGACCTGCCCCGGCACGTTCGGGCCGCCCGGGAGGTTGGGCTCCGCGGCTTTCTTATCGTCCGCCCGCCGGCGGCCGACCTGCCCGAGGACCTTCCGGTCGTCCGCAGCCTGGCCGACCTGGCCTTGTAATTCCAGGCCCAGGTGGTTTATCCTCTTGGCCGAAAGCTTCGTTAAGCGGAGGAGAACGTGCGCCCCAACCCCGTCAGGGCCAAGCTTTCAGCTGGCGAGTGCGTCTACGGCCTTTTCATCGACTTTTACGCGCCGAACATCGTCGAGATAGCCGGCCGGCTAGGTTTCGACTTCATGATTTTCGACGCCGAGCACGGGCCCCTCGAGCTTACCCAGTGCCTGGAGATGGTCCGGGCGGCTGAGCTTTCCGGCATAATCCCGATAATCCGGGTGGCCCAGAATGCCCAGCAGGTTATCCTGCGTTACCTGGATATCGGGGCCCTGGGCGTTCACCTGCCGATGATTAACACGGCCGAGGAGGCCCGCCTGGCTGCCCAGTCCGTTCGTTACCCGCCCCTGGGCCGCCGGGGTCTGGCCAGCATCCGGGCTGCCGATTACGGCCTTACGCCCCTGGCCGAGTATGTGGCGGCGGCCAACCGGGAGCTTCTGCTCATTACCCATGTGGAGAACCGGCAGGCCCTGGATAACCTGCCCGAGATGCTCCGGGTTGACGGGGTTGACGTCTTCTTCCTCGGGCCCACCGACATATCATCTTCCCTGGGGCACCCCGGCAATCCCCGCCATCCCGAAGTGATGGCGGCCATCGAGGAGGCCGTTCGGCAGATCCGGGCTGCCGGCCGGGTCGCCGGCACCCTGGCCATCGACCCTGAGTGGACCCGCTACTGGCGGGAGCGGGGCGTTCAGTACTTCTGCGGCGGGGTCACCCGGGTACTGATTCCGGCCCTCAAGAAATTCCTCGAGGAGGTTCGGGCCTGATGAGCCTCACCCACCGGGAACGGATTCGACGGGTTCTGGCCGGGGAGCGGCCGGACCGGTCGCCCTACGCCTTCTGGCGGCACTTCTACGACCAGGAGTCTTCGGCCCGGGACCTGGCCCGGGCGATGGTCGCCTGGCAGCGGGAGTACGACTTTGACTTCTTGAAGGTTAATCCCCGGGCCCAGTATCACGTTGAGCCTTGGGGCGCCCGGTTCGAATACCAGGGCGGGCCCCATGACCGGCCCCGTCAGGTGGCCTTCCCGGTGCGCACCCCCGAGGACCTGGGGAGCATCCGGCCGGTAGCCCCCGACGCCGGGGCCTTGGGTGAGCAGTTGGAGGCCCTGGGGCTCATCCGCCGGGAGCTGGGCCCGGATGTGCCCATGGTGGCTACCATCTTTAACCCCCTTTCGGTGGCGGCCGATCTGGTGGGCTCGGACTCCACCCTTGTGCGGTGGCTCCGGGAGTATCCCGCCGCGGTGGAGGCGGCCCTCGAGGCCATAACCCAGACCTTCGTCCCCTTCGCCCGGGCTTGCCTGGAAGCCGGGGCCGACGGCATCTTCTTCGCCACCACAACCCTGGCGACCCGCAACCTCCTGACCGAGGAGGAATACGCCCGCTTCGGCCGGCCCTACGACCTTCGAGTCCTTAAGGCCGTCCAATCGGCTTGGTTCAACATCCTTCATGTTTGCCAGGAAAACAGCATGCTCTACCTCTTGGCCGACTACCCGGTCCAGGCCGTCAACTGGGCGGCCACCTCCCCGACCAATCCCTCCCTGGGCGAAGCCCGGGCTCGCCTGGGCGAAAGGACCCTAATTGGGGGCGTAAGCCACCGGGCTCTTACAGCTCCGGACCCCGAGGCGGCCCTGGCCGAGGCCCGCCGGGCCATGGCGGAGACGGGCGGGGTTCGGTTCATCCTAGGCCCGGACTGTTCGATACCGACGACCACCCGGCCCGAGAACCTGCGGGCGGTCGTCGAGTTTGCCCGCAATTACGTCTGGTAGGCCGGCTGAGATGTCGGAGCTTTTGCGGGAACGGCTCAAGCTTATGCTCCTGGAGCGGGCCGTAAGCTTCCGGGAGGTGGTCCTTTCGTCGGGCCGCAAAAGCCACTACTATATCGATGCCCGGATGGTCTCCCTTTCAGGGGACGGCCTGGCCTTAACGGCTGAGCTTCTCTGGGATAAAGTGCGGGACTTGGAATTTGAGGCCGTCGGGGGCCCCACCATTGGGGCCGACCCCCTGGTGGCGGGCCTCTGCCTGCTGGCCTACCAGCGGGGCCGGAACCTGGCCGGGTTCCTGGTTCGCCGGGAGCCGAAGGCACACGGGACCGGCCGCCAGGTGGAGGGGCCCCTTACGCCTGGGATGCGGGCGGTCATAGTCGAGGATACGGTGACGACAGGGGAGACCCTTTTAAGTGCCATTGCGGCGGCCGAGGCCGCCGGGGCTAAGGTTATAAAAGTGCTGGCCGTTGTCGACCGGCAGGAGGGGGGTGGGGGGCGGCTCCGCCAGGCCGGTTACGACTTCGAGCCCCTTTTCACCGCCGAGGAGCTGGGACTTATTACCCCAACGGGAGGGACCAATGGTGGCGACCAGCCTTGAAGGGCTTATCGGGGCCGTTAACCCGGACGAGCTGGTGGAAATAGCCCGGGAATTTATCCGGATCCCAAGCCCAAGCGGCGAGGAGGCCGCCGTGATGGAATTTGCCCGAAAACTTTTGGCCGACCACGGCATCGCCGTCCGGGTCCTGGCCCGGGACCCGGACCGGCCTAACGTCATTGGGTGGGTCGGGTCCGGGGGCGGGCCCATCCTCGTGTTTAACGGCCACCTGGATACGGTTCCGGTGCCGGACCCCTGGGCCTGGTCGGTGGGGCCCTTCTCGGGCGAGCTCGTCGACGGGAAACTTTACGGCCGGGGGGCCTCGGACATGAAGGGCTCGTGCGCGGCCATGGCCTACGCCCTCATCCTGCTCGGGCGCCACTGCCCGGATTTGCCCGGGCAGGTTCAGCTCCAGCTGGTTTCGGACGAGGAGCGGGGTGGTCACTTCGGCACCGGCTTTTTAATCGAGCAGATTCAGGCGGGTGTCCTGCCCCGGCCCGACGCCGTCTTGGTGGGCGAGAAAAGCGATTTAAAGCTCCGGATCGCCGAGCGGGGCGTCTTCCAGTTCAAGGTCCGCTTTACGGGCAAGGCTACCCACACGGCCTACGCCCGGGCCGAGGGGGTTAACGCGGTGGCCCTGGCCGCCCGGGCCGTGGTGGCCCTGGACTGCCCCATAAACCGGTTCCACCCCGCCGTGGGCTACCCGGTCATCAGCGTTAACATGTTCCACGGAGGCCAGACACCCAATCAGGTGCCGGCTGAGGCCGTCATCACCATCGACCGGCGGACAGTGCCGGGGGAGACCATGGAGTCGGTGCTGGCTGAGGTCCGGCAGACCCTGGACCGGGTAGTGGCCGAGTTCGGGGCCGGAGGCTACGAGATCCTCACCCAGGCTGAGGAAGGGCAGATACCTTTTATGCCGGCAAACCTGACCGACCCGAACAGCCGGCTGGTCCAGACCATCCGGATGGCCTACCAGCAGGTCATCGGAAAGGAACCGGAATTTTTCGTCGACTGGGCGGGGGCCACCGACGGTCGGCTTTACCGGCAGGCCGGCATCGACACGGTGGTCTTCGGCCCGGTGGGCTTCCACGCCCACGGCCCCGACGAGCACGTGCTGGTGGATTCGCTGGTTACCCAGCTAAAGGTCTACCTGGCAACGGCCTTTAACCTGCTCACCAAAGCCAGGCCGGAATGAGGGTGAGGGTCTCCGGGGGACCGTCCCGGACCACCACGACCTCTTCGATGTTGGCCCCACCCCAGCCCGGGATAAAGACCCCAGGTTCCACCGCCAGGACCATTCCTGGCTCCAGAATGTCCTCGGCGTCGGCCGTTAGGTAGGGGGGTTCCACGGTTTCAAGGCCGATGCCGTGGCCCATCATCGCCGCGGCGTAGGCCCCGAATCCCAGCTCCTCTAGGCCGCGTCGGGCAATCCGAACCAGCTCAGCCGCCGGAACCCCGGGGTAGCAGTGCTCCACCATCAGCCGGCTTGCCAGGTAGACGGCCTCCAGAAGCTGCCGGGTCCGGTGGTCGGCTTCGCCGACCACAGTGCTCCGGTTGACGTCGAACTGGTAGCCCCGAAAGGCCCCGATAATATCCAGGGCCACCAGGTCGCCGGCCTCCAGGCGCCGGTCGGTGGCTTGGGGCCAGCGGGAACCAGCCGCCGACCACGGACCGGAATGTACCCGCAGGTAGCGTACAAAATCCGCCCCGGCTTGGAGGGCAGCGGCGGTGCCGGCGGCGCACACCTCTGCCTCGGTAATCCCCGGTTCGATGGCCTTAAGGGCCCCCTGCAAACCCGCCCCGGCGACGCGGGCGGCTTGACGCAGGAGGTCGACCTCGGCTTCGGACTTCACCCGCCGCAGCCGGTTTAGCAGGTCATCGGCCGGCTCCAGCCTCAGCTCGTGCAGCAGGCCGGTGAGGTCCTGGTAAAAGGCCAGGGGAAGGATATCCCACCCGGCCAGGCCCAATCGGGCCCCGGCAAGGCCCTTTTCCCGTAGAACCTCCGCCACCAGGGCCACCAGGTCCCCGGCCTGGCGGATGTCCTCGACAGCCACCAGGTCCTTCCGGTAACTGCGAAGGTCGATGCATAGGACCGGGTCGCCTACCACCGGCAGGATGAAAAACCCGTGGCCCAGGCCCCGCATCCCCGGGGCGAAGGTCGTTGCGGGAAAGGCGGGGAAGTGGTTGGTCAAATAGGCCAGGGGGCCGGGCCGGTCATAAAAAGAGCGGCCCACGGTCAGAAGCCCGGCAAACCCGGCCTCGGCCGCCAGTTTCCGGGCCGACTCCTGACGCCGGTAGAATTCCTCCCGGGGAATCATGGCAGGGAGCGGTCCGGGGCCAGGGCAGTGGCCCCGTAGGTCAACCGGCCGTCGGGGTGGCCGTAGGGGGTGGTGGGGGGCAGAAGGATACGGAGGGCGGCCGGCTGGATGTAAAAGCTCATCGGGGTCGTCCCGATAAGCTCGCCATCCACCTGGACCGGCAGGGGCCGGTTGCTCCTAATGGACACTGTTCGGGCAGTGAACCTGAGTACCTTCGGCAGTTGCAGGTGCCGGCCGGAGAAGAAGCCGAACACGTGCCGGAGCTTCGTAAGGAAGCCCCGTCCGCCGAAAAGCACCACGTCGAAGAGGCCGTCGTCGGGCCGGGTGTGGGCCGAGAGGGGAAATAAGGCGTAAAGGCGGGTGTTAGCCACCACCATGAGCAGAACCCGACGGCGGAACCTCCGGCCGTCCAGCTCGAGGTGGGCCCGGGTTCCCTCAAACCAGAAAAAGGTGCGCACGGCGGCGGCCACGTAGGCAAGGATGCCGAGCTGGCGCTTGAATCGGAGCTCGGCCTGCTTGGCCACCTCGGCGTCGAAGCCGATACCGCTCCAGAGGAGGAAATACCGGCCGGTGCTGGTGAGGCCCACGTCCAGGCGGCGGACTTCACAGCGGGTCAGAAGCTCGGCGGCCCGAATGGGGTCGAGGGGAATTCCCACTTCCCGGGCAAAGACGTTGGCCGTGCCCAGGGGGATAACCCCCAGGGCCGTGGGGGTGTGGACAACCCCCTGCAGGGCCTCGTTTACTGTACCGTCTCCACCCCCAGCGATGACCACGTCGTAACCCTGGTCAGCGGCCTCCCGGGCAAGCCGGGGCACGCAGCCGGGTTCGGTGCTGAGGGTAAGGTCCACTTGCCAGCCGCCCTCACTGAGGGTTTGCGCGATGCGTTCGGCTGGGGGAGCAGGCGGTAGCATAACGCCGGCCGACGGATTGATGATCAAACGGCATCTAACGGCGGCCATGCTCTTCTGATTATGACTCAAAACCCCGGCCACCGACAAACCCTCACCGGCCGCGTTTGACACTTTGGGTTGCGCTGCCTAACATTGGATGGAGGAGTCACGGTGGCAGAACTAGACGTTATCGTCCGCCCCCCGGAACCCCAACCTGAACCCCCAGGCCCGGCGGCTCTGCTCCGGCGGCTCGGTCGGGAGGTCAACCTGGAGCGGCTCTACCCCAAGGAGGGATTCAGCACCCTGACAATCCTAGTTTTTGCCCTCCTGAGCGCCGTCTGGGCCGTCCAGGGGGCGCGCTGGGTCGAAGACCTGCCGCCCCTGGCCGAGATCGCCATTGGTGGACTCCTCTTCGGAACACTGTTGGCCAAGACGAGGCTCCCGGGCTACCTAACCCACCCGGTAGCCGCCATCTACGGGCTGGTCGTTACCGTCTGGGCCGTCCAGAGCGTGATCCGGCTGCCCACCTGGCCGGAGCGCCTGGTCGACCTCATCCTCCGGCTCAACTACTGGGCCTACGCTGCCCGGACGGGCGGCATTAATAACGACAGCCTGCCCTTTGTGTTTATGGTCACCGGCCTGGCCTGGTTTTTGGCCTACAGCGCGGCCTGGTTTGTTTTCCGACGGCGCTCCGCCGTCGGGGCGATGCTTCCCGTTGGAGTCGCCCTGCTATTTAACCTGCGCTACGCCCCGTCCCACTTAACGATTTATTTCTTTATGTATTTATTTGCTGCCCTGCTTTTGGCGATGCGGCTTAACTTCTACACCTTCCAACGGCGCTGGGACCTCTTCGGCATCCGCTACTCCCGGGAGATGGGCCTTACCGTCTTGCCCAACGTGGCCGTGGTAGTCGTCGGGATTATAGCGGTGGCCGCCATCATGCCGGCCTCCACTGAACAGAACTTCATCGCCGACCTCTGGAACCGGATAAATACCCCGGTCCAGGACGCCCAGTCAGAATTTAACCGCCTCTTTGCCTCCTTAACGGCCAAGGAAGGAACGGACACCGCCTATTTCGGCCGTACCCTCGCCCTTAAGGGGAGCATCACCCTGGGGAATCGGGTGGTGCTTTACGTTTTCAGTCCCCGGCGCTACTACTGGCTGGGCCTCACCTACGACACCTATACGGGGCAGGGATGGCTTTCAGGGGAGCGCCGGACCGTTCAGCTCTCGGCCGGTATGGCCCTGACGACCACCACGGCGTACAAGGGCCGGGAAGAGATTGTTGAGGTTGTCCGCCTCAATGCGGTCTCCAGCGGCCTGGTCTTTTTGGGGGGGCAGGGGATGCAGTTTAACGTTCCGGTCGTCGTCGAGTACGACCCGCCGGCCCCCATGCTGGTCGACCTGCGGGACCGGACCCGGGACTCCCAGCTTCCGGAAGAGCTGCGGGCGGCCGTTAATAACATCCGGCAGGCCCTTTCGGAACAGGCCGACCTGGGCGAAAGGGAACAGCTGGGCCTTATCCAGCGGCTCCTTCCGGCCGAATACACGGCCTACGGCCCCACCATTAGCGGCGGGCGGGTGGCAAGCTTCCTGGTGAACCTGCGGCGGCCGAACTACATGGACGTGGCGGCCGTGCGACCGGTCGGAGGCATCCGGTTCGGCCAGCAATACTCGGTTAGGGCGTCGATTTCCGCGGCCACCGGCCAGGAACTACGCCGGGCCGGGACCAATTACCCGCAGCACATCGTCGACCGCTACTTACAGCTGCCCCCCAATTTCCCGGCCCGGATTCGTCAGCTGGCCCAGGAGCTTACCCGGGGTCTTAACAACAACTACGATAAGGCCAAGGCCATCGAGGCCTACCTCCAGCAGTTTCCGTATGACACCAATATCCCCCAGCCCCCGGCCGGCCGCGATGGGGTCGAGTGGTTTCTTTTCGACCTCAGGCGGGGCTACTGCGACTACTTTGCATCGGCCATGGCGGTGATGCTCCGCTCCATCGGGATACCGGCCCGGGTAGCCGTCGGCTACATGAGCGGCAATTACAACCCCGACATCGGCGCCTACGAGGTTCGGGAGTCCGATGCCCACTCGTGGCCCCAGGTTTACTTCCCGGAGTACGGCTGGGTCGACTTCGAGCCGTCTCCCCGGGCGGGTGCAGGGGTGCCCCGGGTGGAAAGCCTCGAGGAGACCGGCGGTGAGGTTGCCGGGGCCGACGTCCTCCGGGAAGGGCCGGGTAGTCTGGGGCCCGGGGAGATGCTGCCCGACGAGGGGTTTTACGGGGGTGAATTTGTCGGCGAACAATCTGACTCAGACTTCGGCCGGAGCCTCCTTGGGCTGGCGGTGATCCCGGCGGGGGCCCTGCTGGGGCTGGGGGGCGCCGGCCTGGTCTGGTGGCGGCGCCGGTTCGCCCCCATGGACCTGGTAAGCCAGAGCTACGAAAAGGTGGTGGTTCTGGCTCAGTTGGCGGGCCTCAAGCCCTACCCGTGGCAGACCCCGCTGGAGTTTGCCGAACGGCTCCGGGCGGAGCTGGCCGACGCGGCCGCCGACATTGAGACGGTTTTCGGGGCCTTCATAAGGGTGCGCTTCGGCCGAGGCCAGCTTAACCCGGCCGAGCAGGCGCAGGTTTCGGCGGCCTGGGGCCGCCTTCGGGGCCGGATCATCCGGCGGATCTTAACCAGGCATTGAAAAAAGGTTTCATACTGCCGGCTGCCCTAGCCTTTCTATTGGCGGTCGGTCTCAGCCTGACCCCAGGCAGCCTTTTGGATAAGTTCCACTTTCTTGCGGCCGGGGTCTGTCCCCAGCGCCCCAGCCACTCCCTTTTCCTGGGCTCGGCGCAGCCGCCCATGGAGGCCCGGATGGTGGGGATCTACGGGGGAGCCTTCTTAACCCTGGGCTGGCTCTGGGTCCGCCGGCGACTTCGGCCCGCCGGCCTGCCGCCCCTGGGCCTGGTAGGCCTCATGCTCCTCTTCTTTGGGACAATGGCTCTCGACGGCCTTAACGCCTTTTTGAGCGACCTGGGCTTACCCCATCTATACCCGCCGGCCAACGCCCTTCGGCTCGGGACCGGCCTTATGGCCGGGGTAAGCATTGGGGTGGTCTTTGCGCCGGTGGTTGGGGGCGCCCTCTGGCATAAGCCGACTCCCGGCCCGGCGGTGCGCTGGGCCGACCTGGTGCCGGTGGGCCTCCTGCAGGCCGGGCTTTTTGGGGCCGCCGCTTCGGGCTCGGCCCTCATGCTTTACCCGGTTTCGTTGGTAGGCGTCGGGGGCGTCTGGATTCTGCTGGGCCTCTTTAACCTGGTAGTAGGCCTCTATATTCTCGGGAAAGCCCAGCGCTTCGACGGCTGGGTCGAGGTTTTGCCCGGCCTCAGCCTGGCCCTGGGGGTGGCCCTGGCCGAGCTTATGGGCCTTGCAGCCCTGCGCTTTTACCTGGAACGGCTCCTGGGCCTTACGTTCCGCTAGGCGATCCGCCGGCGCTTGTTGGCCAGGTAGTCCACCAGAATATACTGGCCCAGCCGCTCTGGGGTTGTGTAAAAGATTCGCCCCTTGTTTATCCGGGCGAGCTGCTCCACAAACTCCATCATGTAGAAGCTGCGGTCCAGCATGAAGGTGTTGATGATGATTCCCTGGCGGGTGCAGTTCCGGGCCTCCTGGAGGGTGAGCTGGAGGGTCCGAAGGGTGGGCGGGTAGGCGAAGAAGGCCCGGCCGCCCTCGATGTGGGAGGTGGGTTCCCCGTCGGTGACCATTATTATTTGCTTGTTGGCTGTGTTGTGTTTGGCCAAGAGCCGCTGAGCCAGCATGAAGGCGTGTTGGATGTTGGTGCCGTAAGAGTACTCGTCAACGGTGGCCTCGGCCAGCTCCTGCTCGGTAAGCTGGCGGGCATACCTGGAGAAGCCGACAATGTAGAGCACGTCCCGGGGGAACTGGGTTTTGATGAGCTGGCTTAAGGCCAGGGCGACCTTCTTGGCGGCAAAGAAGTTGCCCCGCAGGCCCATCGACCAGCTCAAGTCCAGCATCATTACTGTGGCCGTCTGGCTGGTGTGTCGGGTTTGATAGACTTCAAAGTCGTTGGGTGAGAGCTTAACCGGAACCTTCGGCCCCTCCCGGATCAGGCTGTTCATCAGGGTCCTTTCCAGTTGGAGGTGGAAGGGGTCGCCGAACTCGTAAGGCTTGGTCTCCTCGGCCCGCTCGTTGCCTGGTCCCCGGTAGGCCGTTTCGTGCTTGCCGAACCGGTCCTTCTTAATCTGGTTAAAAATATCATAGAGGGCCTTCTGGCCGATCTTCCGCATGGCCCGGGGGGTCAGCTCCCAGCGGTTGCCCCTGGACCGGATGTAGCCGGCCTCCTCGAGGAGGCGGGCCATCTGCCGGAGGGCCTCCATCATCCGGTGGGCCTCCTCGCCCAAAAGCTCGCGGAGCTTTTCGGCATCCACTTCGTCCAGGCCCCGGCCCTGCTCGGCGGCCCGAAGCTGCTGCTCGAGCCGGTCGAGGGCCTGCAGTTCCTCCATGAGCCGCATCGCCTCCTGCAGGCTGAGGGGCTCATCCCCCCGGAAGGGGTAGCGGTTGCGCAGGTCGTCGCTGGGCATCAGGTACTCCAGGTTGGCGGCCAGGGCCGCCAGCTCCTGCCGAAGCCCTTCGTCCTTGAGGACCGACTCTAAAAGCTCTTGGAGGGCCTGCCGTTGCTGGGGGGAGAGGGAGTCAAGGAGCGACCGCATCATCGCCATCCGCTGACGCATCTGCTCGAGCAGTTCGTCCAGGGTTTGGGGCGGGTTCGGCCCGAACATATCCCCAAACTGCCGGATAAAGCGGTCGAAGTCGGGCTCCTGACCCCGCATCCGCTGTTCCAGCATCCGGTTAAGCTCCTGGACCATCTGCCGGATCCGGGCCAGGTCCTCCGGGGTCAGGCTCTGAATCTGCTGGTAAAGGTTCCGGAAGAATGAATCCATCACCTGGCCCTGGAGCATCTGCATAAGCTCCTGGAAGAGCCGCTGGGCCTCGGAGTCCATAAACTCGTAGTCGCTGAGGGCCTTGATTTGACCGGCCGGGTCGGGGGGAAGCTGATCGAGGTAGTCAAGCTTGCGCTGGGCGACCTTCTCCATCAACTTAACCAGGGGGTCATCGGTCCCCTGGGGAGCCTGGGCCCGGGCCTCGGCCAGCCGGCGCTCGATCCCCTGCCGCTCGGTCTGAACGACCTGCTCCAGCTTCTTGCGGATGTCGTCCAGGATCGACCCCAGGTTGTACCGGTCGAGCCGCTGCTGACGGGCCTGACGGACCCGCTGCATCAGCTCCTGCAGGCCCATAAACCGGGTCCCGTCCGGACGCATGAAACCCCGGCGCAGAAGCTGACGTAGGGCCTGGGAGATATCCCCGTGGGCCAGGACGTCGTCCGACAGGGCCTTTAGAAGCTCGTCGGGGTCGAGGTTAAAGTCCTGGGTGCCGTCCCACTCGGAATAGCGATAAATCGGCATGCCGAAAGCCCCCTCCCAAAGTTGGCGGCCGGAGCCGACCGCACCGCCTTAAGACCGGTAAACCACCTTTCCTGGCAGTTTCTCTTTGTTAAGCCGCTTGTTCACATGGAGCCCCTCGAGGATAAACTCGACAGCGCTGGCGATAGTGGCCGGGCTATCGTAGGCCCCCAGCCTGGCCACCCCCTCCAGCATCCCGTCCAGCTCCCGCATCAGCCGCACGTAGTGGCCCGAGGGCATCATCTCCCCCACGTCTACCTTAAGGCCGCCCCGGAAGCGCTGGATGAGGGGCTCGAACTGCTGGACCTCAAAGTAACGGTTGAAGGTGCGGGCAACGGCATTGAGCAGGAGCCGCTCGACAACCTGCTCTTCCCGACCGTCCTCGACGGATTCGAGCTCGATTTTGCCGGCGGTGGAGGCGATGATGGCCGGAAGGTCGCTCATCCGGGGGACAACATGCTCTTCGCCGAGGCGGATGGCCCGGCGCAGGGAGTTGGAAATGACATTCTCATAGTTGGCAATGGATACCCGCACGCTCACCCCCGACCGCTGGTTGATGTCCGGACTCTTGCGGGCCAGGGCCGATACCTCGGCAATAATCTCCTTGATGTACTGGGGCACCGTTATCTGGAAGCGGGCATCTTCAAAGGCGGTCCGCTCCTGTTCCATTATCCGGATCTCTTCCTCGATGGTGCGGGGGTAGTGGGTCCGGATCTGGGAGCCGTAGCGGTCCTTTAAGGGGGTAATAATCCGACCCCGATTGGTGTAATCCTCGGGGTTGGCCGTCGCCACCACGTAGACGTCCAGAGGCAGCCGGATCCGGTAGCCCCGAATCTGAACGTCCCGCTCCTCCATGATGTTGAAAAGGCCCACTTGGATCCGCTCGGCCAGGTCGGGAAGCTCGTTAATGGCAAAAATGCCCCGGTTCACCCGGGGAATGAGGCCGTAGTGGATGGTGAGCTCATCGGCCAGGTATCGGCCCTCGGCCACCCGAATGGGGTCCACCTCCCCGATAAGGTCGGCAATGGTGACATCAGGGGTGGCCAGCTTCTCGGCATAGCGGGCCTCCCGGGGCAGCCAGTCGACCTCCACATCATCCCCGAACTCGGCGACCAGGTCCCGACATCGCCTGCAGATGGGGGCATACGGGTTGTCGTTTATCTCGCACCCGGCGATGATGGGGATCTCCGGGTCGAGCAGGTTAACCAGCAACCGGATGAGCCGGGTCTTCGCCTGCCCCCGTTCGCCCAAGAGGATAATATCCTGCCCAGAGAGGATGGCATTTTCAATTTGGGGAATTACCGTGTCGTCAAAACCAATAATGCCGGGGAACAGTTCCTCGCCCCGGCGGATCTTTTCGATAAGGTTTTTGCGTAGCTCCTCTTTGACTGATATTACCTTGTAGCCGCTCCGACGAAGTTCACCGATGGTTCTGGGTTTAGCCGAAGCCATAACCGATTATCCCCTTCCCCTCCATTAGGTCTTCAGCCCAAGCATAAACCAGACTTCACCCGTTGGTCAAGTAGTCAACGGGCCAAGCCGGGGGCTTTCCAGCTTTTGGATTGACTATCAGACAATTGCTAGACTTGCTGCAGTGGGGCACGGCCTAGGGGCCGTTCTGGCTCAGCTCGACAAGAAATAAACCCCCTGGGTTGAATAGGGTTTCCAGTTGACATACAATAAGGTTGGGGGTTGTTTGCGGCATGCCTGACCCGATTGAAGAGCAGCTACGGGAAATCTTCGAGCGGATGGAACGGCAGGGTCCCAGGCGCAGCCTGTGGGCCCGGCTTAAAGGCCGCTTCCGGAGGTTCGTCAACGGCTTTCAGGTAACCATTCCGGTCCCCGGGTTTCTTACCGACCCCGGTCAGCTCATCCTGGTGAGTGTCGTCTTAGTATTGAGCGCCTGGTTTTTGCGGCTCCTGCTTCCCCGGGCCGGCTACTACCTGGGCATGCTCGGCCTGTTTTTGTTTTTAATCGGTTTTACCTGGTCGGTCCTTCGGGCCGGGCGGCCCCGTTACACCCCCCGGTGGCGGGGTCAGTATATTGAAGACTACTCCCCGTACGGCGACAACCTCTGGCTGAAGATTCGGCGCTGGTGGCGCCGAATCATTGGCCGCTGATCCCCCGATGGACTCCAGCCCAAAATTTATTGTCGATAACAACGTCGGCCGCCTTGCCAAGTGGCTTCGGGTTCTCGGGTTCGACACCTTGTTCATTAACCCCATCGCCGACGAGGACCTGTTGGCCATCGCCCGGCGGGAGGACCGCATCATTGTCACCAAGGATACCGCCTTTCTGCGCCGGCGGGAGGTGATGGAGGGGCGGCTCAGGGTTGTGTTTGTTCGAAGCAACGACCGGCTCGGCCAGCTCCGAGAGGTCGTCGAAGCCCTCAAGCTTCCGGCCCCGGAGCGGTGGTTCTCCCGCTGCCTGGCGTGCAACTCGACCCTGCACCCCGTGGCCAAGACCGAGGTGGCCCACCGGGTGCCCCCCTATGTCCACGCCACCCAGGAGGATTTCCGGCGTTGTCCTAGCTGCGGCCGGGTTTACTGGCCGGGAACCCACTGGGAGCGGATGCGGGCCGAACTTCAGACGGTTGTGGTCGGGTCGGAATGAGGCGGGCGGCCTTCGTTTACGATGACGCCCTTTCCCGGCACGTCTACCGTCCAGACCACCCGTTAAAGCCCGTCAGATATCGGTACACTTACGAGCTTTTAGAAGCCTACGGGGTGTTCAAGTTGGAAAATACCGAGTTGGTGGCCCCCGGCGAGGCCACCGACGACGATTTGCGCCTCGTCCACGACCCCGAGTACGTCGAGGCCGTAAAGAGCCTGAGCCGGGGCGAGCGCCGGTACAACCCTGCCCGCTACAACTTCTCCGAGTGGGGCGATAATCCGGTCTTCCCCGGAATGTATGATGCTTCCAAGCTGGTGGTTGGGGCCAGCCTTAAGGCTGCGGAGCTGGTGGTGGAGGGCACCTTCTCCGTCGCCTTCAACATCGCCGGCGGCCTCCACCACGCCATGCCCGACCGGGCTTCGGGCTTTTGTATTTTTAACGACCCGGCCATCGTGATTGCCCACCTTGTCAACCGGGGCTACCGGGTGGCCTATATTGACATCGACGCCCACCACGGCGACGGCGTCCAATATATCTTTTACGGCACCGACCGGGTCCTGACCATCTCCATCCACGAATCGGGCCGATTTTTATTCCCGGGCACTGGCGACGTCCAGGAGATCGGGACGGGCAGGGGTCGGGGCTACTCGGTGAACATCCCCCTGGCCCCCTACACCGACGATGAGACCTGGCTCTGGGCCTTTGACCAGGTCGTGCCTCCCCTAATCGAAGCTTTCAGGCCCGATATTGTGGTGGCCCAGCTCGGGGTGGATAGCCACCGGGACGACCCCCTCACCCACTTGGCCCTCACCACCTACGGCTTTATCGAGGCCGTCCGGCGCATCATCCGTTTGAGCCCCCGGCTAGTGGCCCTGGGGGGCGGGGGCTACAACCTGAGTGTTGTCCCTCGGGCCTGGGCCCTCGCCTACGCCGAGTTTGGAGGCTTCGAACTGCCCGACGACATTCCGGCTCAGTTCCACGGGCTGGTGGGCCGGCGGCTTCGGGACCCCCTCCCCAACCCGCTCCCCGAAAAGCTGGGTGCCGACATCCGGGCCTTTGCCCGGGCCAGCGTCGAATTAGTGAAACAGCTCATATTCCCCATCCACGGCCTGTGAGGGGGGGGCCGCTCAAGACTCCGGTTATCGCGTTGGTGTAAGATTAATGGGAGGTTTGAAAAGTGCTGCCGTTTAACTTTGGGCTGCCCGAGCTCATCATTATCCTGGTGATCGTTCTGTTGATTTTCGGGGCCAGCCGGCTGCCGGAGCTCGGCTCCGGGCTTGGCCGGATGATCCGGGAGTTCCGGAAGGCCAGCGAGGAGGACTCTACCCCGCCGGAGGCCGCCGGTCGCAACCAGTTTGGGCGCTGAGGCTAAACTGCGCTTCGGGCTCGTCTTTCCGCCAGCATCCTGGCGGGAGGCCGGTGCCGTTGAGGACCTTGGCTACGATTCCATTTGGGCGGGTGAACACCTTTTCTTCTACGGCCCCACCTACGAGGCCCTGGTTACATTAAGCTTTTTTGCCCAACAAACCCAAAACATCGCCGTTGGGAGCGCCGTCGTCTTGGTACCCCTGCGTCACCCCCTTATCCTGGCCAAGGCAGCGGCAACCCTGGACCTCCTTTCGAGTGGCCGCCTCATCCTGGGGATTGGGGTTGGGGGCGAATACCCCAAAGAATTCGAGGCTGTCGGGGTCCCCGTGGCCGAAAGGGGCGCCCGCACCAACGAGTCCCTTCGGTTGATGCGCCGCCTCTGGTCGGAAGAAAACGTCACCTTTCGGGGCCGCTTCTTTGCCGTTGAGAACGTAACCCTCTGGCCTAGGCCGGCCCGGCCTGGCGGGCCACCCATCTGGGTGGCCGGCCGCTCCGAGGCCGCCATTCAACGGGCAGCCCGTCTGGGCGACGGCTACCTGCCATATCTCTTCAGCCCGGAGCGGTACCGGAATAGCCTTGACCTGCTTTACCGGGAGCTGGAACGGCGCGGCCGGAGCCCGGACCAGGTTGTAAAGGCTCTCTACCAGTTTATCTGCGTAGCCGACTCCTACGGGGAGGCTAGGTCCGAGGCCGTCGAGCGGCTCTCCCGGCAGTACAACCAGCCCTTCGATAGGGTCGTCGACCGCTACGTGGTGCTGGGAAATCCGGACGACTGCCGGCGCCGGTTGGAAGAATACGTGGCCGCCGGGGTCGAGTATTTCGTTCTGGTGCCCACCGGGCGGGCCGAGCGGTACTTTGAGCAGGTAAAGGCGGTTGCGGCCGAGATAATCCCCCGGTTGCGGCGGCCGCAGGTCAAAGCCTGAGCCGGATAAGGGGGACTACCATCTCGGCAAATTCGACACCCCCGTGCCGGCCCAAAAGCTGGTTCGGGGTGACCCCCCAGTAAAGGGCGTTGTTGCCCCGGGCCACCACGATAAGGTCCCCAACCCGGTCCCAGGTATACTCGGGCGGTTCGCCCGGGCCGAACAGGCCGGCCCGGATGGCTTCCCGCCCCGGCCAGATGACAAAGCGGTCGGGGTATCGGCCGGCGAAGTAGCGCTGAACCTCGGCCTCGGTCCCTGGCCGGACGTAGAGAAAGGCCGCCCGCCCCTCCCCGGTGGGCAGGAAGACCAGGGGGCGCATCAGCTCCGGCTCCGAGCGGGCCGTAAGAATGGCCTCATCGGGGGTGCTGACCATCCCGTGGTCGCCGGTAACCAGTACCGTCAGGCCCGCCCGGGCCGGACCCGTAAGCCCCCTCAACACCAGGTTCCGGAGGAGGCGGCCGATCTCTTCGAACTCGGCCCGGAGACGGACGAGGTCAACCCCATACATGTGGCCGAGGGTGTCGAGGCCGGGCCAGTAGACCCAGAGGTAAAAGGGGCCGTCGGTCTGGGTGTTAAGAAAATCCCGGAGTGTAATCATCAGGTCGGTCAGGGTGAAGTAGCCGAGGGGTTTTACGCCGCGTAGGTGGAGCTGGGTGAGGCCGCTGCGCCAGTAGGGCTTATACATCAGGCCGTAAACCTCGACCCCAGCCTCGGTCAGCAGCTGGCTTAGGAGGGGCAAAGGCATAAACTCCTCCGGCTTGATGAGTCCGGCCTTTATAAGCCACTCCGGCTCCCGACTCACACTGGGGGTAAGCTCGATCATCTTAGCCGTAAGGCCCAAATCTTTTAAAAGCAACTCGTAGGCGATGAGGCCGTGTTCGAGGGGGCTTCGGGCCGTCCATAGGCTCGTCAGGGCCGCCACCGTCGTCGACGGGAAAACCGACGTGATGGGGTGAACCTCGTCGGTCAGCTCGTGCCAGACCGAATCGGGGGTGGCCTCCAGGTAGGCGGTGAAGAATTCGTAGCCGAGGGCGTCGACGAGGAAGAGCACCACCTTCCGAGCTGACCGAAGCTCCGAGGCCACCTCCGGAATGGCTAGGACTGGGGTGGGGGGCTCAATCCCGAAACCGAAAAGAACGGCCGCCGCAAGGTTTATCAGGGAGCGGCCGTCATAGGCCGGGGCGACAAACCCCTCCGCCCAGGGCAGACCCGACGGCCGTTTGGCAACCAGCTTATTGAGTTCCGCCGACATAAGGATTATTCCTCATAGACCTGGCGCAATTCTTGGGCCAGGACCTGCAACTGGTCGACCAGGGCCTCCGGGGGGCCAACCGGCCGCAAAACGAACTTTACGGCCCCGGCCGCCAGGTAACGGTCGATGGCGGCCCGGCAGTCGGCCAGGGTGCCAATGGCCGAGTAGGCGGCCGGATCCACGTCCGTCCGACGCCGAAGAAGGTAAGGGCCAGCCAGTTCCCAGGCCCGGGACCGGGTCTCGGCAACGAAGAAGGGCAGGTAAACCCCGTAGTGGTCCGGCTCGATGGTTCGGCCGTAGCGGTGAAGGAGCACTTCAATGCGCCGGCGTCCGGCGGCAAACTCATCGGGGGTGATGCTGGACGCCAGCCAGCCGTCCCCGAGCCGGGCCGTCCGGTCCAGGGCCGCCTCCGACCTTCCCCCAACCCAGATTGGCGGGCCGCCCGGCCGGTAAGGCTTCGGCCAGACTTCAACGTCTTTAACCCGGTAGTAGCGGCCCGAAAAGGTTACCCGATGCTCAGTCCAGAGCCGGCGCAGCAAGGCCACCGCCTCGTCGGTCCGGGCCGCCCGCTCCGATTTGGCCACCCCGGCGGCCGCAAATTCGGCCGGGTCGTCAGCCCCCAGCCCGACGCTCAGAAGCAACCGGCCACGTGAAAGGAAGTCCAAGGTTGCCAGCTCCTTGGCCAGCACCACTGGCTGCCGAAGGGCCGGGACGAGGACGCTGGTCCCCACCTTGAGGCGCCAGGTCCGGCCGGCGGCGACGGCCATGGCCACCACCGGCTCCAGAACCGACCCAGCCACTAGGCGTTCACTCAGCCAGACCGAATCGATACCCAGGGCTTCGGCCCGGTCGATGTAGGTCAAGAACCGCTCGGGGTCGGGGGGCCCGAAGGGCCAGGCCCCAAGGCCGAGGCCGAGTTTTACCTTGTCGGGCATGGTCCGGCCGTCAGCGGCCCTTCCAGACGGGCCTGCGCTTTTCGGCGAAGGCCCGGGGCCCCTCGATGGTATCCTCGGCCCGGCGCCAGCGGTTCACCCACTCGTAGTTGAGGTTCATCGCGACCTCAAGGGGCCAGCCGAGGCCCTTCAGGGCAGCCTGTTTAGTTGCCCGGACGGCCAGGGGGGCGCACTCGAGGATCTCCCGGGCCCACCGCTCGGCGGTGGGGATAAGGTCCTTAAGGGGCACCACCTCGTTGACCAGCCCTATCCGGTAGGCCTCCTGGGCAGTGATCCGGCGGCCGGTCAAAAGCAGGCCCATGGCCTGCTTGAGGGGGACATGGCGGGGCAGGCGGTGGACCCCGCCGGCGGCCGCGATCAGGCCGACCCGGGGTTCCGGCTGGCCGAATTCGGCGTGTTCGGCGGCGATGATGATGTCGCAAGCCATGGCCATCTCCATCCCCCCGCCCAGGGCGTAGCCGTTCACCGCCGCGATGATGGGCTTCCAGCACTCAAAGCCGGTGGTGATCCCACCGAAGGGAATATCGCCGAACTCGGCCAACTGCTGGGCCAGTCCCCCGTGCTCAGCCGTCCACTTAAGGTCGTTTCCGGCCGAGAAGGCCCGGTCGCCAGCCCCGGTCAGGATGGCGACCCAGCACTCGGGGTCGTCCCGGAAGTCGCAGAAGGCCTCGTGAAGCTCCTTGCTGGCCGGCGGGTGAATGGCGTTGAGGACCTCCGGCCGGTTGATGGTCAGGTAGGCGATACGGTCCCGCTTCTCGTAGAGAATATACTGAAACCCCATAGCGCCTCCTTCGGTTAGGCTTCTTCAGGATAATAGCAACTATTCAAGTTTAAGGTTTGAGACCACATCCAGATCGAGGCCCGACCTCTCCCCTGCCTGAAAACGGAAGTAACCGGCGGCCGCAATCATGGCACCGTTGTCGGTGCAAAGCTGGGGCGGGGGGTAAATTACCGGCACCGGGGACTCCGCCTGCAGCCGCTGCCGAAGCCGCCGGTTAGCCGCAACTCCCCCCGCTAGGGCCACCTGGGGCACTTTAAAGGCTTCGGCCGCCGCCACCGTCTTCGTAACCAGCATATCTACCACGGCCTCCTGGAAGGAGGCCGCGACGTCGGCCACCTGTTGCTCCGTGAGGGGACCGGACCGGCGTAACTTTTCCACCAACCGGAGGGTAGCGGTTTTTAGGCCGCTGAAGCTGAAGTCCCAGCTGTCTTTGACTTCGGCCCGGGGCAGGGGGTAGGCTTCGGGATTGCCCCGCTCGGCGGCCCGTTGGATGGCCGGTCCGCCCGGAAAACCCAGGCCCAGGAGCCGGGCCACCTTGTCGAAGGCTTCGCCGGCGGCATCGTCCCGGGTCCGGCCAATTCGGCGGAACTTGCCGTGGTCCAGCATTAGGGTGAGGTCGGAGTGGGCCCCGGAAACGATTAGACAAAGCAAGGGCAGTTGGGGCTCGGGGCTGCCATCGACCTCAATCCAGTTGGCGTAAACGTGGCCTTCGAGGTGGTTTATCCCCACCAGGGGTAGGCCCTTGGCGAAGGCGAGGGCCTTGGCCGCGTTCACCCCGACCAGCAGCGACCCAACCAGGCCGGGCCCGTAGGTTACGGCGATGGCCGAAAGGTCGGCCCAATCCACCCGCGCCCGCCGAAGGGCTTCGTCAATTACCGGCAGGATGAGCCGGATGTGCTGGCGGGACGCAAGCTCGGGCACAATGCCCCCGTAGCGGGCATGCAGGTCCTCCTGCGAGGCGACCACATTGGACCGGAGAATGCGGCCGTTTTCGACTACGGCCGCGGCCGTCTCGTCGCAGGAGGTTTCGATTCCGAGGATGCGAACCGGTGGGGTCATTTGATTTCGGGCAGGTCGAGCCGGTAAAGAGCCCCCTGGGAGATTATATAGACACGGTTCAGCCCCCCGTCAACGGCCAGGTCGGCGAGACCCCGGAGCTCCGGGGCCACCACCTGTCCCAGGAACCTGCCCGAGTAATCCACCGCGATGAGCCTTCCCCGCTCCGGATCGCCCAGTAACACCCGCTGGTTCTGCTGGTCGGCCCGAATTACCCGGAGGCCGGTGGGCGGCGGATTTACCGTCGAAAGGTCAACCTCCACCCAGGCGTTGCCCTGCGCCAGCCAAAGGCGTCCTTCCAGACCCAGGGCGAAGGCTACCCGGTCGACGGAAAGCCCCAGAATCCCCACCGGCAGGTAGGGCAGGGCGGGCTTCGGGTCGGCGTCAAACCCATTCCAGGTGGGCAGGTAGCGCCAGACGAGCCGGTTCCCAGGGTCGAGGATATAAAGGTTTTCGGCAAAGCCTTCAACGGCGGCCACCGTCCTGACCTCCGGGCCAACCCGGATGCTGCCCACCCTGGCCTGTCCATCCCGGACTAGGATCAGCCCCTGGCCGGTGAACAGCACCAGGCCCTGGTTAGGGCCCTCCGGAACCACCCCAATGTCGGGCTGATGGGGTCCATCCGGTCGGGGGCCATCGTAGACGACCCCCTCGGGATGGGCGGCCGCGGCCCGGGCCCGGTCGGGCACAAACCGCCAGCGGCGCAGGCGCAACCCGGTGCGGTCCAGGGTGTAAAGGACGTCGCCGTAAAGGACCAGCCGGTCGGCCGAATCGGGCAGCCGGCCCAGGGAAACCACGGCCAGAGGGGCCTTTACCCGGTCCACTGCCATCAGGTCCCGTTCGACGGCCGTCCGGAGCTGGGCGGTCCGGTCCGGGTCGATGGTAAGGTCCGACCGACGGAGCAGGTCCAGGGCCTCAAGAAGGAATCCCCGAGCCCGGACCGGGTCGGCCTCCTGGTGGGCTTGGGACCGGAGCAAGGCAATGCGGTCCAAGGTCTGGAGGGTGCGCTCCCGCTGAGCGGCGGCCGTGTAGGCCGGCAAGACGGCAAAGCCCAAGTACCAAGCCAGGCCGGCCAGCAAGAGGGGCAGGACCCAGCGCCAGTAAGCCCCAACCCGGGCGAGGCCCGGCGGCTGGGAACGACGATGCCTGGTGCGACGTCTGCGGTTTCGGTTGTTCAACGGGCCCTCTGCCCGACCGCTCGGCCCCAGGATAGATTGTATAACGCCAGCCCTAAGTACGTGGTTTTAGCCGGAGTTTCCGGTTTTGTTGCCAGCCTCCTTTTAAGGAGCCATCAGGCGATAACTAGGTGGCGTACGCCCCGACAAAAAGACCAACGATTGCACGAAGACCCTGCGCTCTTAGGGGGTAACCTGACACGGGTTATGTCAATTTGCTATGATTTTCTGTGGAATGTCTCGCCGGCTAAAATCGGAGCTTAAAGGGATTGTAGACGCTTTGCCGGTGCCGGCGGCCGTGGTGGGCCGGCGGGGTGTCGTCTTTCACGCAAACCGGGCGTTCCTTGCTCACTTCGGCTCCCCTCTGGAGCCCCTGCCCAAGGCCCTGGGCCTCGAGTCTGCCCAATGGGACCGGCTGATTACGGCCGGCAGTTTAACTTTGCCCGACGGCCGAAGCCTTTCGACGGTCCCACTGGGGACTCGCCGGTTTCTGCTAACCCTCGGCGACGACGGCCGCCTTGAGGGCCTGAACCAGCTGGCCATCGCCCTCTGCCGGGACCTGACGGTTGACCCCATCTGGGTAATCGGGCCCCGGCTGGTGGAGGTGGCCGGAGCCGACCAGGTGGTGCTTTGGGTTCGCCGTTCCCTGGCCGGGGATTTTGAGGGCTACGCTTGGCCACCGGAAGCTCCAGGTCGGATCCCTTACCTGGGCATCACCGACCTAGATGAGCTGGAGCGGGACCCAACGGCGTCGGCCTGGCTGGGCCAGTTCCTGCGCTGGAGCGGTTACGGCGCCTATTGGCTGCGGCCGCTTCGGGTGGACTGGGACCGGCTGGGGCTGCTCGTTGTGGGCCGGTTCACCAATCGGCCCTTCTCGGCCGAAGAGCAGGCCCGGCTGGAGGTAGCGGCCGGCCTCATCACCTTGGCCTGGCACCGGCGCCTCCTGACCGACCGGCTGGCCCGGAACCTAGCCGAGCTTAACGCCTTCTGGCAGGTGGCCAACGTAGGCCTGGTTCTGGTGGACGCCGAGGGCCGGGTGGTGGCCGCAAACCCGGCCGCCCAGGAGCTGGCCTCTGGGGCCGGTGCCAACGTTGCTGGCCGACTCTGCCGGGACGTGTTTCCCCTGGTGGACGATTCTGGGGAACCCGTCTGCGGCCGCCACTGTCCCCTGGCCGACCTGCGCAACGACGAGCGGGCGGCCGTCCGGGCATATATCCCGGTGCCGGGGGGGCCCCGGCGGGCGGTGCTGTGGACGGTGGCGCCCATCCGGGACAGCTATGGGCGGCTTCGGGGCTGGGCGGAGGCTATCCAGGATATCGGGCCCCTTCACGCCGAGGACGAAGCTCGGACGGGCTTTATCTCGGCCATCTCCCACGAGCTGCTCACCCCGGTGGCCATCATAAAAGGTTACGCTGTTTCCCTCGGGCAGCGCCCGGCCAGTCGGCGGGACCGGGTATTGCGGGCGGGCCTTGAGGCCATCGCCGACGAGGCCGACCGCCTCTCCCGCCTAGTTCGCAATCTGCTGGATGTGGCCAAGGTTCAAGCGGGGGTACTGCGGCTGCAGCTGGCGCCCCTCAATCTCAAGCCCCTCATCGAGCAGGGGGTTGAGCGGTTCAGCAAGCGCTCCCGCCGCCACACCTTTGTGGTGGAGGTTCCCGAACAGCTGCCCCTGGTTACGGCCGACCGGGACCGGATCGAGGGGGTGCTGTATAACCTGCTGGATAACGCCGTAAAGTATTCGCCCAACGGCGGCACCATCCGGGTTTCGGCCACGGTGCAGGGTAACGAGGTGGTGGTTGCGGTGAGCGACCCGGGGGTCGGCATTCCCTACGCCGAGCAGGAGCGGATCTTTCAGCCGTACCACCGGGTAACTGGGCCGAACCAGCCGCCGGTGGAGGGAAGCGGTCTGGGCCTGTTTATCACCCGGGCAGTGGTGGAGGCCCACGGCGGCCGAATCTGGGTCCGGAGTCGACCGGGGCGAGGTTCGACCTTTTATTTCTCCCTCCCCCGTGAGGCGCCGGCAGAGCTGCCGGCCGTGTACCTGGTACCCAATGCGCAGATTGAAGGGAAGGACGAAGATGCCCAAGGCCAGACGGAAGATTCTGGTGGTTGACGACGAACCGAGGGTTCTGGATTTCATCAGGCTGAGCCTGGAGCGGGCCGGCTACGATGTCCTCGAGGCGATGGACGGCCTTGAGGCCCTGCAGAAGGTTCGGGAGGAGCTTCCGGACCTGGTTCTGCTGGATGTGGGCCTGCCCCAGCTCGACGGGTTCGAGGTGCTCAAGCTTATTCGGGAGGTCTCCCAGGTCCCGGTCATCATGGTGACGGTCCGGGGCGAGGAGGCGGATAAAATCCGGGGTTTAGAGCTTGGGGCGGACGACTACGTAACCAAGCCCTTTAATCCGAACGAGCTTTTGGCCCGGATTAAGGCCGTTCTACGCCGGGTTGAGGCTAACTCCCCCACGACCCGGGGTGTCCTAAAGGTCGACGATTACCTGACCATCGACTTTGAAGAGCGGGAGGTAATCGTCAACGGGCAGCGGATACCCCTGCGGCCCACCGAATACCGCCTCCTTTACCACCTGGTTCAGAATGCCGGCCGGACCATCCCCTACGAGACCCTGCTGGTTAAGGTCTGGGGCCACGAGTACCGGGACGAGATCCATTACGTTCACCTTTACGTTACCTACCTGCGGCGCAAGATCGAGCCCGACCCCCAGAACCCGCGGTATATCCTAACCAAGCGGTCGGTGGGGTATGCCTTCCGGCCCCTGGAGCTGGACGGCGAGTAGGGCCGGCCAACTTCCAAGAAAAATCTAAGACTTCTCTTACCCACCGCAGAGGTTTAGCAGCCTATCCTTGAAATGAAAGCCTGAGAAGGAACATCGGGCAGCGGAGGTCACACGATGACGCGCATTCTGGGCATTGACCTGGGAACCACTAACTCGGTGATGGCGATTTGGGAGGGCGACCGGCCCGTCGTCCTCGAGAATGCTGAGGGTTCCCGCCTTACGCCCTCGGTGGTCGCCATTAACCCCAAAACCGGGGAGCGGCTGGTGGGCATCTTGGCCAAGCGCCAGGCCATTATCAACCCGGAGAACACCATTTTCTCAGTTAAGCGGCTTATGGGCCGCAAATACAATGACCCGGAGGTTCAGCGGGCTAGGGAGCGGTTACCGTATAAGATTGTGGCCGCCCCCAACGGCGACGTCCGGGTGGTGATGGGAGGCCGGGAGTACTCGCCCCAGGAGATCTCGGCGATGATCCTGCAGAAGCTCAAAATGGACGCCGAGGCCAAGCTGGGCGAGAAGGTCACCAAGGCCGTCATCACCGTTCCGGCTTACTTTAACGACGCCCAGCGGCAGGCCACGAAGGATGCCGGCACCATCGCCGGCCTGGAGGTGGTTCGCATCATCAACGAGCCTACGGCCGCGTCCCTGGCTTACGGCCTCGACAAGCGGCCCAAGGACGAGATCATCGCCGTCTATGACCTGGGCGGCGGCACCTTCGACATCTCCATCCTGCGGGTCGGGGAAGGTGTCTTTGAGGTGCTGGCCACGGCCGGCGACACCTTCCTGGGCGGCGACGACTTCGACCAGCGGATCATCGACTGGGTCTGCGAGGAGTTCAAGAAAGAGCACGGCATCGACCTCCGCCAGGACCGGATGGCCCTCCAACGGCTGAAAGAGGCCGCCGAGAAGGCCAAGGTCGAGCTTTCTACCGTGATGCAGACGGAGATAAACCTGCCTTTTATCACCGCCGATGCCAGCGGCCCGAAGCACCTGCTTATGACCCTCACCCGGGCCAAGTTGGAGCAGCTCACCATGGACCTGGTGGAGCGGACGGTAGGTCCGGTGATGCAGGCCCTCCAGGACGCCGGCATTAAGCCCGAGCAGGTAAACGAGGTCGTTTTGGTGGGCGGCCAGACCCGTATGCCCCTGGTGCAGGAGCGGGTCCGCAAAATCTTCGGCAAGGAGCCCCACAAAGGGATCAATCCCGACGAGGTAGTGGCTGTTGGGGCCGCCATCCAGGCCGGTGTCCTTCAGGGCCAGGTTAAGGATATCCTGCTTTTGGACGTCACCCCACTCACCCTGGGCATTGAGACCCTGGGCGGGGTGATGACGCCGATTATACCCCGCAACACCACCATCCCGGTTCGCAAGAGCCAGATCTTTACCACCGCCGCCGACAACCAGACCTCGGTGGAGATCCATGTCCTCCAGGGCGAGCGGCCCTTAGCCAAGGACAACCGGAGCGTTGCCCGTTTCATCCTGGACGGCATCCCCCCGGCGCCCCGGGGTGTGCCCCAGATCGAGGTGACCTTTGAGATCGACGTGAACGGCATCCTCACCGTCTCGGCCAAAGACCTGGCCACCGGCCGTGAACAGCGGGTGGTGGTTCAGCCCTCCAGCGGCCTCACCAAGGAAGAGATCGAGCGGATGGTCAAGGAGGCCGAGGCGCATGCCGAGGAGGACCGGCGCCGGCGGGAGCTTATCGAGCTGCGCAACCGGGCTGACTCCCTAATTTACACCGCCGAACGTACCCTCCGGGAGCACGGCGACCGGGTCCCGGCCAGCCTGCGCTCCGACGTGGAGTCTAAGATTCAGCGGGTTCGGTCCCTAATGGAGACCGAGCAGTTCTGGGACCTGCAGCGGGCCGTCGAAGAGCTTGAGCATGCGCTGAGTCAGGTGGGCGTGCACCTCTACCAGGCGACGGGTACAACCGGCACCGGCGGCTCCGATTCGGGCGGTCGAGAGGAAGGGCCCATCGAGGGCGAGTTCCGGCCGGGCGACTAGTTAGTCCGCCCCAACCCAACCCAGAGGGTCAGCAGGGACCCCGAAGACCCGCAGCTCCCAGTGGAGGTGGGGGCCGGTCGCCAAGCCGGTACTGCCCACCAGGCCGAGGGTTTCGCCGGCGTGAACTTGCTGCCCCAGCGAAACCCGGATTTCGCTGAGGTGATAGTAGGCCGTATAAACGCCGAGGCCGTGGTCGATGATGACGGCATTGCCCCGCACCCGTAAGCCCTCGGCCAGGACCACCCGGCCGTCGGCGGCTGCTACCACTGGCACCCCGGCTGGGGCTGCCAGGTCTACCCCCAGGTGGGGAGCGGAAAGGACCCCTCCGGCGTAGCTCCGCCTCGCCCCAAAGGCCGAACTTACCGGTGCCGCCACCGGCTGGCGAAAGCCCCCCGTCCACCGGGGCGGCCAAGTCACCCGGCGAAAGACCCCCGCCAGGTAGGTCTCCTCCTGGGCGAGAACCTGGGGGTCGAGGAGGGGGGTAAGCTCTGGGGCCACCGGCACATAGTCTAGGGGAAAGTTCCCGGCCTGAACGCGAACCTCAAGCGTAAGCTGGCCCTCGTTGCCGGCCGGGTCCCAGGCCACGACCTCAAGCCGGCGGGTGCCGGGCGGCTCGGTCGGACCGGCGGCTACCGGTACCCAGATGCGGGTGAGCTCGGCGGTTATGGGGACCGTAAAGTCGGCCCAACGCAGTTCCACCCGGCTCAGGGGCTCGCTGCTGGCGATCTCCACCGCGCGGGCTTGGCCCTGCCTTATCAAAATTGGGCCCGCCGGGGCCATTAAGGTGGGTGGGGTATTGTCGGTCTTAAAAGGCGCCTCAGCTCGGCCCACGTTGGGGCGCAGGGCCACGTCGGCGGCCAGCACCACCAGCCGGTGGTCGCCGTCGGGAAGGCCCGCCGTATCCACCCCAACCGCCGGCAGGCTTACCGCCAAGGGCCGACCATCCAGGTAGGCCTGAGCTTGCCCAACCCGGCAGTTATCCGAAAGGCTCACGGTGAAGGTCACCTGCCCCCGAACGGGACCGGCCGGTCCGCTGATTTCCACCTGGGGCGGTTCGCGGTCGGCCAGGTAGCAAGTCAAGGGCAGACCCCCAGGCCGAAGGCCATAAAAGGCCAGGGCGACCCCGGCGATGAGGGCCAACAGGGCCACCCCGAGCCGCGGGAACATCCCTTAGCGGTTGCGGGTGACCAGGAAGACGACCGCTCCGGCCAGGGCGGCCAGCCCCAGCGCCCCGAGGACGGCCGCGCCTAGCAGGACCGTCAGGGGGATTGCAAAGGCCGAGGGTTGGGCTGCCGGCGCCCGCGGGGGTGGGGCGGGCGGGGTCTGGGCACCGGGCTGGGTTGCACCTGGCTGAGCTCCGCCGCCCGGCTCGGCCGGCAGCCCCAGACTCTGCCGCCACTGGGCGTAGAGGCCGTCCCGGTCAAACCCGTAAACCCGGCGGAGGGCATCGTCGTCGGTCGTCCCCTCCTTATAGGCCGCCAGGAGCTGGCGCATCTTATCCGGCCCGTAACGCTCAATTAAAAACTTGACCAGACTGTGGGACTGGCCGTAGAGGAGGATTACGTCTTCTGGCCGGCCGGGCATGGTGGTCATCTGTTTCACGGAGAAGAGTCGGTCCTGTCGGATGGCGTTTTCCAGGGCCCGCTTGTATTCGCCGTAAAGGTCGCCCTCCGCGTACATGGAGAGGCCTTCGTTAAGCCAGGCCGGAATCTGCCGGTAAGGGTTGTCGGCGAGCTGGTGGGTAATCAGGTGGGTGAGTTCGTGGGCCACGGTGCGGATGATGTCCCGACCTACGCCCAGGACCAGTACCAGGTCGTGCTCGGAGTAAGCCTGGCCGGCGGTTATCAGCTCCCGGCGGCTGGTGGCCGAGGTGAAGGGGATCGCCCCATCCATATCGGGCTTGGTATTGTAAAGGATCACCTTAACCGGTCGCTCCAGGCTGATGCCAGCTTCCCGCCCCATTTTGTTCAGGGTCTGGAGGGCGGTATCCAGGACTACCTGGGCCGTCGGCTCGGCCCCCCCGTAATAAAACACCGTTACGGGGCCGTTCTCTAAGGTCTTCCAGACGAAGCGGGTGTCCTGGTAAAGAAAAGTTTTCTCCGCGGTCTGCACTCGCTCCCCATTGGGGCCCTCGAAAACGTACCAGTACCGGATGGTCGTAAACGGGGGCAGGTAATTCTGGTTGTTCTCGCCGCCGCTGGTACGGAGTCGGTAGGTTGCCTTTACCTGGGTTCCGGGGGCAAACTCGGGATAGCCGTAGCGGGTTGCCAGGGTGCTACCGGCCCGGAAGTTAAGGGTGATTTTGGTTATCTCGAAGGGGGCTTCGGCCTCGAGGCTGAAGACGACCTCGTTAGGGAAATTTATGACGTAGTTGTCGACCTTAACGTTTACGGCCGGTTCGGCCCGGGCCGGCAGCAGGCCCCAGCCCATCAGCAGGCCAGCCAACAGAAGCAGACCCCAAAATCCTCGCCTTACCATTAGCTTTCACCCCCGTCGCCCACCCCGGCCGCCGCCTTCGCCCCGGCCAGCGACCAGCGCAAGTATTCCCGAATAAACTCATCGAGCTCCCCGTCGAGGACCCGGTCCGCCTGGGCTGTTTCGTACCCGGTGCGGTGGTCCTTGACCAACGTATACGGGTGCAGGATGTAAGAGCGGATCTGATTGCCCCACTCGGCCGAGACTCGCTCCCCCCGGAGTCGGGCGATCTCTTCTTCTTTGCGCCTAAGCTCAAGTTCGAGGAGCCTGGCCCTTAGGATTTTGAGGGCGTTTTCCAGGTTTTGGGCCTGGGACCGCTCTGACTGACAGGTGACCACGATGCCCGTGGGGATGTGGGTAACACGGACGGCGGTGCTCACCTTCTGCACGTTCTGGCCGCCGGGACCGCTGGCCCGGAAGCGGTCGACCTTCAGGTCTTCCGGCCGGATTTCCACCCGGACATCCCGTTCGACCACCGGCAAGACCTCCACCAGGGCGAAGGAGGTGTGGCGCCGGTGAGCGGCGTCGAAGGGGGAAAGGCGAACCAGCCGGTGGACGCCCTTCTCGCCCCGAAGATACCCGTAGGCGTAGGGTCCCCGGACCTCGACGGTGACACTCTTTATCCCGGCCTCCTCCCCGGGGGTAACGTCTAAGATTTCCGTCTCAAAGCCGTGGTCCTGGGCCCACCGAAGGTACATTCGGAGGAGCATTTCGGCCCAGTCCTGCGAATCCGTACCCCCTGCCCCGGCGTGAATGCTTAGTAGGGCGTCATTGGGGTCGTATTCGCCCGAGAAGTACTGCTGGAATTCCAGCTGTTCAAGGCGATTGGTCAGCTTCTCGGCCTCGGCCTTCACCTCGGCCAGGAGGGAATCTTCCCCCTCTTCCTCCGCCAGTCTGCCCAGCTCCAGCAGTTCCCTCACCCGGGTTTCCAGCTCCCGCCAGGGACGGACCTGCTCCCTAAGCCGGGCCAGGCGAACCAAGGTGGCCTGGGCCTGGGAAGAATCAACCCAGAACTCTGGGCTTGCCGCCTCGGCCTCGAGCCGGGCCGCCTCCTGTTCCAGGCGGGGGATGTCAAAGACGCACCGTCAGGTCTTGGATTCGGCGGAGAAGCTCTTCGAGTTTGTCGACAACTTCAGCCATCGGTTGGGCCTCCAGTTCTGGGCCGGGACAACCGGCCGCTACTTAATGACTTACCACGGCCCCGGCCCCCATTACAAGCCCGGCGGGCCGGTGCCTTGGCCTACCAGAGGGCCAGCTGCCGGTTTCGGGAGGCGAGGTCGGCCAGTCGGGTGGGTTCCGGCAGGCGGTGGTCTTTAACACAGGCCAGGGTCCAGTCTACCGCCGCCTCCAGGTCCAGCCGGTGTCCCACCGACACGTATACGGGCGGGGCTCCGGCCTGGGTCCTTACGGCCGCCCCCACCGGCCCATCCCGGGCGTAAAGGACCACCCGGTCGCCTCGGTTCGGCCCAGGCTCAGCGGGTTTTACCTCCCGCCAGATGAGCCAGGATTTAGCGACCCCAACGGTGGGCAGGTCGAAGAGAACCCCAATGTGGCAGGCGATGCCGAACCGTCTCGGGTGGGCAATGCCCTGGCCGTCCACGAAGATGAGGTCGGGTGGGGTCTCGACCTGCTCGAAGGCCCGCAGAATGAGGGGGGTCTCCCGGAAGGAGAGCAGGCCCGGAATGTACGGAAAGGTGAGGTTCCCCTCAACCGTAATGACCTGCCTCAGGCCCAGGTCCGGGTAACCTAGCAGGACGACCGCCGCCCGGGCTACTCCGTCCCGGTGGCCGGCGGCCAGGTCAACCCCGGCCACCAGCCCCACCTTTTCGGGCCGACCGCTTCGAATCACCCGGCCGGCAAGCTGCTGTTGGAGGGCGGCCGCGGCCTCGGGCGAAAGGTCCCAGGGGTGGTCGAAAGCCGGTTTCACGGACGACCCGGGTGGGGTTTAGGTGGGGCTACCGAGCCGCTCGGCGATGAGGCGAGCGGCCGCCACAATGAGCCGGACGCCTCCTTCAACCCCAAAGCGGGCGGTGTTTACGGTCAGGTGGTAAAGCTCGGGGCTGCGCCAGTCAACCCCGTAATAAGTCTTAAAAAACTCGGCCCGCTCCCGGTCAACTTCTTTGACCCGCTTTTCGGCGGCCTTAAGGTCCAGCCGCTCCTGGGCCGCCACCTGCCGGACCCGGTACTCGAAGGGGGCGGTGACGAAGACCGTTAGGGCGTTGGGGTAGTCTTTTAAAAGCACCGGGGCGGCGTGGCCGACGATGACCGCCCGACCCCGTTCGGCCACCGACCGGATCACCTGCTCGATCAGGGCCCGGTAAGCATCATGGGTCAAGGCCGGGGCGGGGGGTAGGGTGCCCACCGGAACGGCAAACAGCTCATCGGGAGGATACCGGCCTAAAACGTCGGCAATGCGGGCGAGCAGGGACGGGACCTTCTCGGCCTCTTCCAGGGTTTCCTCGGAAACCCCGGCCAGCATTGCCGCCCGACTGACGATCTCACGGTCCAGGTACTGAAAGTTGAGCTCATCGGCAACCCGGCGGGCAACCGTCTCCCCATCTGCCCCAAGCTGCCGGCTTACGGCTATCACTAGCTCCATGGTTTAAAAACCAGTATAAAGATACATTAAAGATACGCCGTTTTCAACGCCTAAAATTGACCCGGCCACTCCGGCCGGCCCGACGACCCCAAAGCTTCCCAGCAGACCGCTGAGGCCGCCCCGACGGCTGAAGTTTTCCAGCCTGGGCTCCCCCCGAATGCCGGCCAGTTCGGCCGCAAGCTGGATTGCCCGATGGTAGTCGCCAAGTTCGTCCACCAGGCCCAAGCCCTGGGCCTGGGTTCCCGTCAGGACCCGGCCATCGGCGAACTGTAGCACCCGGTCCCGGGGCAGGTTGCGGCCCTCGGCCACCACGTCCACGAACCGCTGGTAGGCCTGGTTTACCAGCTCCTGCATCAGGGCCTCCTCTTCGGGGCGGAGGGGTCGGATGCCACTGGTAGTGTCTTTAAAGGCGCCGCTGCGGAAAACGTAAACCTTTACCCCAATCTTGTTGAGCAGTTCGTCGTAGGTGGGAATTACGGTGATGACGCCGATGCTGCCGGTTAAGGTGTTGGGGTTGGCGACAATGCGGTCGGCGGCGGCCGAAATGTAGTAGCCTCCGGAGGCGGCCAGGGACTCCATGTAGACGACCACCGGCTTATGGAACTCCTGGCGGGTCCGCCGAATCTCCCGGTAGATTTCGTCGCTGGCGACCGCATTCCCGCCCGGGCTATTCACCCTTATAAGGATGGCCCGAACCCGGGGCTGGCGCCGGGCCCGGTCAAGCTGGGAGATGAAGGTGCGGCTGAAGGTGCCTGAGCTGAATAGCCCAGTCTGCTCACCAGACTGGATGGTGCTGTTGACCTCTAGGACCGCCACGGTGCTGGGAAACCAGAGGAGGTTGCCGCTAAGGGCAGCCCCAACCAGCAGGCCCAGGACGAAGGCCCCAGCCAGGGCAATGAGGGCAATCAGAATTATAACGACCCACAAGCAACCGCGCCTTACGGTCAACCCTGCACCAACCGGGCAAACTTTCGGCGGCCGACCTGGACCACGACCCCTGGTTCAACCTTAAGGGGTTCGTCGGGAACCTGCCGGCCATCCACCCGGACCCCGCCCTGTACCAGGAGGCGTCTCGCCTGCTTTTTGGTTGGTACCAGGCCGGCGGCATAAAGCAGGTCGGCCGGCCAGACCGGCCCCGCAAACCACTCGGCCCCCAGCCGCACCTCCGGGATCACCTCGGGCAGCTCCCGCCGCTGATGGACCCGTTCGAAGTTTTCGGCCGCGGCCAGGGCCGCATCCTCGCTGTGGAACTGTTTGACGATTTCGATGCCCAACCGCTTCTTAAGGAGCATCGGGTTGACCGATTTGGTCTCGACCTGCTCCCGGATAACGGCCAGCTCCGCATCGGGTATGTCGGTGAGCAGTTCGAAGTACTCCGCAATGAGTTCGTCGGGGATGGACATAATTTTGCCGAACATCTCGTCAGGGGGATCCTCGAAGGCGATGTAGTTGTTCAGGCTCTTGCTCATCTTCTGGACGCCGTCGGTTCCCCGCAGGATTGGGGTGAGAAACGCCTGCTGGGGCCGCATTCCCAGCATGCTCTGGAGCTCCCGCCCCACCAGGATGTTGAACTTCTGGTCGATACCCCCGAATTCCACGTCTGCCCGGATGGCTACCGAATCGTAGGCCTGAAGGAGGGGATAAAGCAGTTCGGTCAGCGCGATAGGCCGGCGCTCGGCAAAGCGGCGGGCAAAATCTTCCCGGGCCAGGAACTGGGCTACGGTGAACCTAGAGGTTAGGCTGATGACGTCCTTAAGGGTGAATCGGTCGTACCAGGTGCTTTGCCAGACGATCTCGGTCCGGGCCGGGTCAACGATTTTGTAAAACTGACGCAGGTAAGTCTGGGCGTTGGCCTTTACCTCCTCGGCACTCAGCATCGGCCGGGTCACCGACTGGCCGCTGGGGTCGCCGATCTGGGCCGTCCAGTCGCCGACAATGAGGATGGCCAGGTGACCCAGCTCCTGGAACTGGCGCAGTTTGCGCAAGACGACGGCGTGACCCAGGTGGAGGTCGGGCCGGCTCGGGTCGAACCCCAATTTGAGCCGGAGGGTTTCGCCCGACGCCAGCAGTTTAATAAGCTCTTCTTCCACGATAATCTCGGCCACCGCCCGGCGGAGCAGTCGGTGGAGGTCAGGCGGAAGGATTCGGGTTGGGGCTGTCATGGGCAGTCACCCGTTGGGTTAAAAGCTGACGCACCTCCTCGACATCCCGTTCCATCTGAATTACAAGCTCGGCCACGGTCTTAAAGCTAAGCTCCGGCCGTAGCCGCTTTACCAGCTCTAATTTAACATCTTCGCCGTAGATGTTGCCCTGGAAATCTAGCAGGTAAGCCTCGACGGTGCGGGGTCCGGGGCCAAAGGTGGGCCGGACCCCGATGCTGACGGCGGCCGGGTACCGAGCCGGCCCGACTTCGGCCCAGGCGGCATAGACGCCGTCGGCCGGTAGCAGTACATCCGGGTCCGTAAGGAGGTTGGCCGTGGGGAACCCGAGCTCCCGTCCCCGGCCCTCGCCGGCCACCACCCGACCCCAGACGGCCACGGGCCGGCCTAGGAGGGCGGCGGCCGACGCCACTTCCCCGGCCGCAATCAGGGCCCGGATAGCCGAACTACTCACCCGGCTACCAAGGACCACCAACTCCACCACCGTGAGGGTATAGCCCAGCGCGGACGCCAGCTCGGTAAGGACGGCCACGTTCCCTTCCCGGTTGCGGCCGACGGTAAAATCGGGCCCCACCACCAGCTCCCGAAGGCCCAAGGCTCCCACTAGCACCCCCATATACTCGGCCGCGCTGAGGCGGGCCAATTCGGGGGTGTACGCCATGGGTATTACCCGGGCCAGGCCCAGGGATTCGAGGAGACGGACCCGTTCGGCGAAGGGGATTATAAGCTTTGGGGCGGCCTCGGGCCGGTGGATTTTAAGGGGGTGGGGGTAAAAGGTTATGCCCACCGGTGCCCGCCCAGTATCCCGGGCCCGTTCCACCGTGCGCCGAACCACTAACTGGTGGCCCAGGTGCACCCCGTCGAAGACGCCGATTGTTACCACCGTTTCCGAGGCCGGCCGCAGTTCGGCCAGCTCCTCGGCCAGGCGCTCAACTTTCTCGCCGATGAGGTGCATCTTCTAACTCCAAAATCTTTTCCGGTCGGAGGACCCGCCGGGACCGGTCAAATTTTAAGACCCCCAGGAAACTGCCGGCGGCAGTATAGGCCCGAACTCGCTGACCATCAGCAAGCTCCCCGCGGAAGGGCAGGGCCTGGCCGCTTCTTACTCGCCGGGCCGTCTCGGGGGCGAGGATTGCGGCCGGCCACCCAAGCAGCGGCTCATCTGCGGGATAGAGGATTTCAGAAGCCTGACCGGCACCTGCCAGCTCCTTGAACGTTTCCAAGTCCACCGCGTCCTCGAGCCGGAAAGGCCCAACCCGAAGCCGCACGAGCCCCGCGAGGTGGGCCCCGCAGCCCAGCCGTTCGCCGATGTCCCGGGCCAGCGCCCGGATATAGGTGCCCCGGCCGACCTCGGCCTCGACGGTGAGCTTGGGGGGCTCAAACTGCAGGAGGGAGAGCCGGTAAACAACCACCTCCCGGGCTTCGACCTCCACGGGCACCCCCCGGCGGGAAAGCTCGTAGGCCCGCCGCCCCCCCACCTTCACGGCCGAATAGGCCGGAGGTCGCTGGCGAATTTGGCCGACGAACTCGGCCAGGACTGCCCGGACCTTGGCCTCGTCGATACCTGTGAGGGGCCGGGTGGCAATGACCCGACCCTCGGCGTCGTCGGTGTCGGTGGTTACTCCGAGGTTGACCTCGGCCCGGTAAACCTTGGGCTGTTCCAAGATATATTCGATTACCCGGGTGGCCGGACCCACGCAGATGGGCAAAACCCCGCTGGCGAGGGGGTCGAGGGTTCCGGCGTGGCCGACCCGCCGGGCCCCGGTCAGCTTCCGGACAAGGCTCACGACCCGGGCCGAGGTAAAGCCCGAGGGTTTGTTGATGTTGAAGATTCCGTTCCAGCCCAAGGGCCTAAGACTCGGCTGGTTCGGCCTCGGACCGGGCCTTCCGCTCGGCGGCGACCTCCCGGAGCAGCTGGGCGATCCGGGCGCCCCGTTCGATGGAGCGGTCCCGCTCGAAGATAAGGGCCGGGACCTGCTTCATCCGGAGGCGGGCCGAAAGCTCCCGGCGCAAAAACCCCGCCGCCCCCCGCAGGGCTTCCAGGGCCTTTTCGCTTTCGGCTTCGGAGCCGTAGATGCTCACGAAAACCTTCGCCGTCCGGAGGTCGGGCGATGTTTCGACGCCGGTAATGCTCACCATAACCCCGAGCCGAGGGTCCTTAAGCTCCCGGGTCAACAGCTCGGCGATCTCCTGCTGGAGCAGGTGATTGACGCGGTCGAGCCTGCGGCTCATGGCAACCTCCTAAAGGGCCGGTGGGACGGCCCCGGCCTCAGGCGACGACTTCCTGACCGTAAACTTCGAGGATATCGCCGGGCCGGAACTCGTTAAAGCCTTCGATGCCGACGCCGCACTCGAAGCCGGCGGCCACCTCCCGAACGTCCTCCTTGAACCGGCGCAGGCTGGTGACCCGGCCGTCGAAGATCACCTTGCCCTCCCGGAGGATCCGAACCCGTTGGCCCCGAGTAACCTTGCCCTCGAGCACGTAACAGCCGGCCACCTGCTGGCCGGTCCGGCCGATGAGGAAGACCTGGCGGACCTCGGCCCGGCCGTAGACCACTTCCCGGTAGACGGGCTGGCGCAGGCCAGCCAGGGCCTTCTCAACATCCTCAATCAGGTGGTAAATGATGTTATACTGGCGGATTTCCACGCCCTCGGCCTCGGCCAGAGCCCGGGCGCCGGGCTCGAGGCGGGTGTTAAAGCCGACAATGATGGCCCCAGAGGCGGCGGCCAGAAGCACGTCCGATTCGGTGATGGTGCCGCTGGCGGCGTGGATTATCCGGATCCGGGTCTCATACTTCTCGTTGAGCCGCTCGAGGGCCGTCCGAACCGCCTCAACGCTTCCCTGGACGTCGGCCTTAAGGACTACCAGCAGTTCGGTGGGCTTACCGGCCTGGGCCTGGCGGGCCACTGCCTCGAGGGTGATGGCCCGGGCGGCGATGGCCTCCCGTTCGGCGCGGCGGGCTTCCTGCCGTTCCTCGGCGATCCTTCGGGCCTGGTCTTCATCCTCGACCACCTGCAGGATATCCCCCACCACCGGCACACTCTCGAAGCCCAGCACCTCGGCCGGGGTTGAAGGCCCGGCCTCCCGCAGCCGCCGACCCCGGTCGTCGACCATGGCCTTCACCTTGCCCCAGGTTTCCCCGGCCACGAAGATGTCGCCAACCCGCAGGGTCCCATTCTGAACCAGGACGGTGCCCACCGGCCCCCGATTTTTGTCCAAGCGGGCCTCGATAATGGTGCCAACGGCGGGACGGTCGGGGTTGGCCTTAAGCTCCAGGATTTCGGCCAGAATTAGGATATTCTCCAAAAGCAGGTCTACCCCCTCGCCGGTACGGGCTGAGATGGGGACGGTTATGGTATCGCCGCCCCACTCTTCGGGGATGAGGCCAAGCTCAGCAAGCTGCTGCTTGACCCGCTCGATGTTGGCATCGGGCCGGTCGATTTTGTTGATGGCCACCACGATGGGGACGCCGGCGGCCCGGGCGTGGTTTACCGCCTCCACCGTCTGGGGCATAACCCCGTCATCGGCGGCCACGACCAGGACGACGATATCGGTAACCTGGGCCCCGCGGGCCCGCATGGCCGTGAAGGCCTCATGGCCCGGGGTATCGATAAAGGTGATCTTCTGGCCGTTAACTTCCACCTGATAGGCGCCGATGTGCTGGGTGATGCCCCCCGCCTCCTGCTCGGCCACCCGGGTCCGGCGAATCCGGTCTAGCAGGGTGGTCTTGCCGTGGTCCACGTGGCCCATCACGGTGACCACCGGCGGCCGGGGCCTGAGCTTGGCCGGGTCCTCCTGGGCCAGCATCTGTTTGAAGCTGGCGTAGTCGGTGATGAGCTGAACCGTCGGCTCGGGTCGTTTAAGCTTGATGGTGAGCCCGAAACGGGGGCCGACCCGGGCGGCCACCTCGTAGTCGATGGCCTGGTTTATGGTGGCGAAGACCCCCTGCTTCATCAGCTCCTTTATAACCTCGATGGGACTTGCGCCGATAAGGTCGGCAAGCTCGGCCACCGTGATTACCGGAGGAATCTCGACGGTTCTGGTTTCGGCGACATGGGACTCCATCTGTGCGCTCCTTGGCTATGGGCCGGCGGATGCCGCCGGGGCGGCCGGTTCGCCCACGGTTTTGGCGAACGCGGTCAGCCGGGCCCGGTCTTCCGGACTGAGGGTCGTTCGAAGGGCAATGTCTAGGACGTTGGATCTGAGGGCCCGGTCCCAGCAGGCCCGGCGGGGGCAGAGGTAGGCGCCCCGGCCGTTCTTCTTGCCGGTCGGGTCTACCTCCACCGGTCCGGCCAGCGTGCGGACGATGCGAATAAGCTGTCGTTTGGGCTGCGTGGTTCGGCAGGCCACGCAGGTCCGCATTGGCACATGCTTAGGTCGGGGTCCACCCTTGGTCATCGGATCCGCCTCAGAAGCTCTTCGTACGCTTCCTCCTCTTCGAGCTCGACGGTTACCCGGGGCCGCTTGGCCTTCTTGGGCTTGCCCGGAGGTGCCCGCTCTTCTTCACCTTTCTTCCTTTTCACGTCGAGCTCCCGGGAGATCTGCAGGTCCTCGGCAAAACGCAGGACCCGGGGCGGCTCCAGGACAGGCTCTGGGGCCACGGCCACCGGTTCAGGGGCCGCTTCCTCAGCGGCTGGGGCTGCCGCCATCTCGGCCGCCACCACCGGCTCAGGCTCCGGAACGACCTCAGGCTCGGGGGTAACCTCGGGCACCGGCGCCGGCTCAGGGGCGGGCGGGGCCACCTCCACCGCCACCTGAGTGGCCGCGGCCGCCTCGGCCTCCTTCACCAGGCGCTCGGCCCGGGCAACCGACGCCGCCTTGATGTCTATCCGCCAGCCAGTGAGGCGGGCGGCCAGGCGGGCATTCTGCCCCTCCTTGCCGATGGCCAGGGAGAGCTGGCGGTCTGGGACGATGACGGTTGCGGTCTTTTCGGCTTCGTTGATCTCCACCGAAAGCACCTGGGCCGGGCTGAGCGCCTCGGCGACAAAGATGGCCGGGTCGGGGTTCCAGAGGACGATGTCGATCTTTTCCCCGTTAAGTTCGTTTACGATGTTCTGGATCCGGACGCCCCGGAGGCCGATACAGGCGCCCCGGGCATCGACCCCCGGCTGCCGGGACCAGACGGCTACCTTGCTGCGGGAGCCGGGCTCCCGGGCGATGGCCTTAATCTCGACGATGCCGTTGTAAATCTCGGGAACCTCCAGCTCCAGAAGGCGCTTAAGGAAGTCTTTGTGAGTGCGGGAGACGATGAGCTGGGGGCCCTTCGGGGTCTTACGCACCTCCAGGAGCAAGGCCTTAAGCCGCTGGCCGGGCCGGTAAACCTCGCCGGGAATCTGGTCCGAGGCCGGCAGGACCGCCTCGACCTTACCCAGGTCGAGGGTTACCTGCTTGGAGTCTACCCGCTGGACGATGCCGGTGACGATCTCGCCGACCTGGTCCAGGTAGTTGCGGTAGATATCCTCCCGCTCGGCCTCCTTGATGCCCTGGAGGAAAACCTGCCGGGCCGTCTGGGCGGCGATGCGGCCGACAGAGTCCTGGGGAACCTCGACTTCGATGGTCTGGCCCACCTTAACGTCGGGCTTGATGCGGCGGGCCTCCGCCAGGCTTAGCTGGGTGCGCGGGTCCTCAACCTTTTCGACGACGGTTTTGGCCACGTAAACCCGAATGGTTCCGGCCGAAACCGAAATTTCGGCCCGGACATTGGGGGTGCCAAGCTCCCGCTTGAAGGCGGTGACGATGCCCCGCTTAAGCAAGTCCACCACGACCTCGAGCGGCAGGTTCTTTTCGGTTGCCAGCTGGGTTAAAGCCCTGGCGAATTCTGTTCGTGCAAGCATTCTCCCAAGCCCCTCCTTGGGTGCAAAACACTCCGTCACAAAATTGGGGCCGTCCAGCCGGACCGCCCCAGTGTCAACGAGTCTGCTTGTGCGTTGGGTTAAGGACCCTATTCGAAGTATATCACCGTCGTTTCCCCAAATACAAGCGCCCGCACACCTAGGTTCTGTCCCGGAGGTAGTGGGCGGGCAGGCGCCCGGCTTATGCTTGGGCAGCTGGAAGCTTTCCCGAGGACTAGGCTCCGCAGCCGGTGGCGGTGGACCTGGGTGCAGGGAAGCCCCTGGGCCCCGGTGGCCTGGCTCGAACCCCCCATTAGGGCTTATGGGGCCCAGGTCATCTTAACCGACCGTGCGGGCGATTGGCATTTGCGAGACTAAAGTCTTGCAAATTCTGGTCCTTTGAGCGGGGGACCCAAGGCTTTAAATTCCTCCCACCACCTCTGGGACAGAACCAACTCATACACGCGTTTGACAGTCTGGTAAATGACCTGTTAGGATAATCACGCACACTGCTGCTGGTAGAGGCCGGGGGCCTCGGTTCCAGCGGCTCTTCTTTTACCCTATCCATGCACTAAGGAGGTGCACGGATATGGTGGTGGAGTTGCCGGTTATCGAGGCCTTTGAAGCTATATCCGCTGATTATGACGCCGTCCAGGACGACTGGTACGCCGCCTTAGATTCCCAGCTGGAGAAGCTCATCGTTGCCACGTTGGGTCGCAACCTGGAGGGGCAGGTGGTCTTGGATGTGGGTTGCGGGACCGGCCTCTACACCCTGAAGCTAGCCCGCCGGGGCGCGAAGGTCCTTGGCCTTGACCCGGCCCGGGGGCTGGTGGCCCAGGCCCGCCGCAAGGCCCAGCGGTGGGGGCTGCGGGGTGCGGCCTTCGGCGTTGGGGTGGCCGAGGCCCTGCCGGTGGCCGATGGCTGTGCGGATGCCGTCGTCTGCTGCGGCAGCGTGTTCGCCTTTGTCCAGGACCCGGCCGCCGCCTTGCGGGAGTTTTACCGGGCCTTGAAGCCGGGCGGCTGGCTCATCTTCGATGCCGAAAACCGCTTCAGCCTTGATACCCTCTGGCTGGCCCTGAGTGGCCTTTTGGGCGACCCGCTGGGCTACGGGGTATCCCGGTCTGAGGCCCTAAGGGCCCTCTTTACCCCGCCGCACCGGCCGGTGAGGCTCCGCTATCCCCTGGTCCGGGCCGATGGTAGCACGGTCTACGTGGGCCTTCGGCTGGACCCACCCGCTTTCGTCGTGGACCTCGTCCGCCGGGCCGGCTTTGAAGTCGAGGCTGTCCGGGGGGTCCACATCGCTGGGGCCCTTGTCCCTAGCACCCTGGCCATCCGGCCCGAGCCCCCAAAGGGGGTCAGGCCGGTTTTCCGCGGGCTCCTTCGGCTCGACCGGGCCCTGAGCAAAATCGGCCCCCTCAATTACCTGGGCACGACCCTGGTGTTTATCTGCCGGAAATCCGGCGAAGACAGAATCGAGGCTCGGGAGGCCGACCTGAGGCCTTGGCCGGCAGCCGCCGACTAGCCGGGGACCAGGACCGACCGGAGCCGGTCGGCCAGGGCCTGAAGGTCGCCCCCGGTCGGTGGGTACTCCAGGGGAATCTTAATGCCCGCGCCAGGGTTGAGCCGGCACCACCGCCAAAAAAGGGCCGTCTGAAGGGGGTCCGGCCGCCTCTCGAAGAGCGCCCCTAATTTCTCGGCCGACAGGGCCGACCCTTCGAGGCACCCCCGGTAAGCACCCCCGACCCAGAGGTGCACCTCAGCATCCCCAGGGGCGAAGAGGATAAGACCGAAACTGGTGGCCAGGCCGGCCAGGGTCCCCTCGGCTAAGTTTAGGACTTCCCGGTAGCCCTCGGCCGGAAGTTCCCCCCGGCAAACCCGGCAGGGGTCCCCGAATGGGGCCAGCTTGCAGCCGGTAGTCTGCCGGGCCGGAATCCGCCGCCGGCACCCGGGCAGGGGTAGGGTATTACGCACCTCGGCGAGGGCCGCCGCCGCATCCTTGCGCGTGTCAAAGGCGGCAAAGAAGGGGGCGGCCGGGGGAACCCGGCCGCCCACGTGCCAGCGCGAGGGTACTTCGGGCGTCCGGTAAACGAAGACCGGACCCCGAAGCCGCCTAACGCGGTTATACGGTGGGTCAAGCTCAGCGATAAGGCGGCCCTCCAACAGAACGGCCGAAAGCTCCGACCCGCAGGAAACCGCCTCCACCGCGCAGGTTAGGGCGGTCAGGCCCTCCAGGTGCCGGTTGTAGGCCGGGGGCCGCCTGAAGTACGAGCGGACCCTAGCCCGAAGGTTCCGGGACTTGCCTATGTAAAGGGCCCGGCCGAGGCCGTCCCGGAGGATGTAAACCCCCGGCCCCTCGGGAACCGTCCTCACCTCGGGCAGCCGAATCCGGCCTAGGGCGGGCCAGCCAGCTATCGCCTCCAGCTCTCCCCAGCTCCGGATGCCCCGCCTCGCGGCCTCGGCTAGCAGCCGGGGAACGACCGCCGCCAGCATGTGGGCATCGTAATCGGCCCGGTCCCGGGGTAAGACCGGTGCCCCGAGCCGGGCCGCAAGCCGCTCCAGGCTCGGCTTACCCAGGTCCGGCCAAAGGTACTGGGCCAGCACCGCCGAATCGAGGAGGGGAAGATGGGGCCACCTAACTCCCAGCTGGCGGGCGATGGAGCCCAAAAACTCCCACTGCCAGCGGATGTCCTGCCCGACGACCACACCCCCGACGAATTCGGCCAGTTCCCGGAGGACGGTCTTGAGGTCGGGGGCAGCATCCAGTTCGGACACCCGGGTAAACCTTTTAAGTCCCCGCCGGAGGGGCCGCTCCGGCCGGACAATGGTCTGAAAGACCGCCGCCGGTTGGCCGTTTGGACGCAGACCGATGGCCGAGACCTGAATCGGCCGGCTGGAGGCCGGGTCGACGCCGGTGGTTTCGATGTCCAAGACGGTCAGGGTAAGGCGGTCCAGGGGCGTATCGGGGGCGGGGCCGGGACAGGTCAGGGCCACCTCCCCCCCGCCGATGACGAACTCCGGGCCTAAAACCCGGCTCAGGAGGCCGACCCAGGGGTCGGGGGACGCTGTCCCAAAGAGGTGGCGGGCCAGCTCAGCCAAGGAAGCCCGCCCCCCGGCCGCCGTCAGGAACCGGAACGCCCGCTCCCGAAGGGCCCCGTAATCGCCCATGGCCATCTATGTTAGAATGCCGGGAGAATTTTACGCCAACGGCCGAGGAGATGGAGCGCACACTGCTTATGGTCAAACCGGACGGGGTTCAACGCGGCCTGGTCGGGGAGGTTATCCGCCGGCTGGAGGCCCGGGGACTTAAACTGGTGGGGCTAAAGCTTATTTGGGTCTCCTTGGAGCAGGCCGAGGAGCTTTACGCGGTCCACCGGGGCAAGGCCTTTTACGATGGCCTAATCCGCTACATCACCTCAAGTCCGGTAGTGGTCTCGGTCTGGGAGGGGCCCAATGCCGTGGAGGTGGTGCGCCGGACCATCGGGGCCACCAACCCGGTGCAGGCTGAACCCGGAACCATTCGGGGGGATTTCGGCCTGGCCATTGGCCGAAACTTGGTTCACGCCTCCGACGGGCCGGAGGCGGCGGCCCGGGAGGTGGGGATTTTCTTCCGGGAGGGCGAGCTTATAAGCTTTGAGCGGGCCGTGGACCGCTGGGTCCTGGAAGAGTAATCAGATGATCCGGACCACCGGGGTCCCCTCGGCCCAGACTTCTTCTAGCCGATAGTAGGCCCGTTCCTGGGGGCGGAAAACGTGGACGATAACGTCGCCGAAATCCAGGACAGCCCATCCGGAATCGGCCGTCCCTTCCCGACCCAGCAGCTGGACGCCGGCCCGGCCCAGCTGCTCCTCGACCTCCGCAACGACGGTCTCCAGCTGGCGCTCTGTCTGGGCCGAGCAGATGACAAAATAATCGGCGAGCAGGGTAACCCGCCGAATATCAAGAACCAAAATGTCGCTCGCCTGCTTTTCGGAGGCGGCTTCGGCCGCCAGGCGGGCGATCTCCTTAGCCTCAGGTCTGGTTTTGACTGGCGCCGTCAACTTGCTTTACAGATCACCACCCGATTATAAAATTTTGCTAAGGGGGCATTTCCATGGCCCCAGCAAAATTATACCAGCCGGAGCGCGGCCTAAGATGTTCGTCGAGACCCTCACCCTTGGTGCCCTTGCCGAAAACTGCTACATCGTCGGCGATGAGACCAGCCGGGCGGCCGTGATTTTCGACCCCGGCGACGAGGCTGAGCGTATCCTGGCGGCCCTCCGGGCCCGCAACCTCCAGCTCAAGCTTATCGCCAACACCCATGGGGACGTGGACCACGTGATGGCCGTCGGCACCTTGAAGCAGATTACCGGCGTGCCCTTCGCCATCCACCCGGCCGATGTCCCCCTTATTAAGCGGGCCCACGTCCAGTACGTGCAGTGGTTCGGCACCCTGGTCGAACCCGTCCCCGACCCCGACCTGGAGCTCTCCGACGGGCAGGAGTTGGAGGTGGACGGCTTAAAGTTTACCGTCTTGCACACCCCGGGCCACACCCAGGGGAGCGTCTGCTTTTACTTCCCCAACGCCGGCATCCTCATCGCCGGCGATACCCTCTTCCAGGGTGGGGTGGGGCGGACCGACCGCCCGGTGGGCAACTGGCACCAGCTCATCGAAAGCATCCGTGACAAGCTGCTGGTTCTGCCCGATGAGACGGTGGTTTACCCCGGCCACGGCCCCCCTACTACCATTGGCCGGGAAAAGGCCCTCAACCCTTTCCTCAGGGAGCTTACTTCCGGGTAATGGACGAGGGTCTCCTGGCGCCTTACCGGGTGCTGGACCTTACCGACGACCGGGGCTGGGTCTGCGGCCGGATTCTGGCCGACCTGGGGGCCGACGTCATCAAGGTTGAGCCGCCCGGTGGCGACCCGGGCCGGAGGTTCGGGCCTTTTTACCAGGATATCCCCCACCCCGACCGGAGCCTCTACTTCTGGGCCTTCAACCTGAACAAGCGGGGCATCACCCTCAACCTGGAGACCGAGGACGGGCGCCAGCTCTTCCGCCGGCTGGCCGCCCTTTCGGACTTTGTCATCGAATCCTTTGACCCCGGTTACCTGGACGGCATAGGCCTGGGGTTTGGGGAGCTGAGCCGTTTGAATCCCGGGCTCATCCTGGTTTCCATAAGTGCCTTCGGCCGGGACGGCCCCTACGCCCGCTACCGGGCCACCGACATCGTCGGCATGGCCATGGGAGGTATGATGGCCATCTCCGGCGACCCGGACCGGCCCCCGGTCCGGGTGAGCGTGCCCCAGGCGTGGCTCCACGCCGGCGCCCAGGCCGCCGCCGGGGCCATGATTGCCCACTACTACCGGGCGGCTACCGGCCGGGGCCAGCACGTGGATGTCTCTATGCAGCAGGCCGTCATTTGGACCCTGATGAACGAGAGCCCCTTCCCCCTGCCGGACTTCTACGGCTTCGACCTGAGCCGGGCCGGCGGCCGCCGGCGGACCGGCCGGCTGACCATCCGCCAGATTTATCCCTGTCGGGACGGCTACGTTTGCCTGCTGATCCTGGTGGGTGGCCCCGGGGCCGCTTTCATCCGGGGGCTCCTGGCTCTACTCGAAGACGCCGGGGTTGCTCCCGCCTGGTTCAAGGAAGTTGACTGGGAGAACTGGGACCTGGCAACCCCCCACCGGTTCGCCACCGCCCAGGAGGAGCTGGAGGCCTTCGAGGCCGTAGTTGCCGACTTCTGCCGGCAGAAGACCAAGGCCGAACTTTACGAGGCGGCCCTAAAATATGGTATCCTCCTGGCGCCGGTCAACACTGTGGCCGACCTCTTCGAAAATCCCCAGCTGGCGGCCCGGGGCTTCTGGGTAGAAGTGGAGCATCCCGAGCTCGGGGTTCGGGTGACCTACCCGGGCCCCTTCGTCCAGGGGAATTTAAACCCGGTCCGCATTCGGCGCCGGCCGCCCCTGGTGGGTGAGCACAACGAAGAGGTTTACTGCGGCCTTTTGGGTCTGAGTCGGACGGACCTGGCGCAACTGCGGTCCCTAAACGTCATCTGACCATGGGCGCTAAGGCTTTCGAAGGCCTTAAAGTTGCCGACTTTAGCTGGGTTGGGGTGGGCCCCATCACCACCAAGTACCTGGCCGACCACGGCGCCACCGTCGTCCGGGTTGAATCGACCACCCGGCCGGACGTTCTGCGCCTCCTTCCGCCCTTCAAAGAGGGTAAGCCCGGACTGAACCGGAGCCAGTTCTTCGCCAACTACAACACAAGTAAGCTGAGCCTGAGCCTGAACCTGAGCGTTCCCGAAGGTCGAGAGGTGGCTTGGCGGCTGATCCTGTGGGCCGATGTGGTGGCCGAAAGTTTCACCCCCGGCACCATGGCTGCCTGGGGCCTGGATTACCCATCGGTCTCTAAGGTCAGGCCGGACATCGTGATGATCTCCACCTGCCAGCAGGGGCAGACGGGACCCCACGCCCGCTTCGGGGGCTTTGGCCAGCTGGCCGCTGCCTTGGGGGGCTATTACGAGCTTACGGGCTGGCCCGACCGGGAGCCAGCCGGGCCTTACGGGGCCTACACCGACTTTATCTGCCCGCCCTTCGCCCTGGCTGCCCTGGTGGCCGCCCTGGATTACCGGCGCCGGACCGGCCGAGGTCAGTACCTGGACCTTTCCCAGTTCGAATGCGGCCTGCAGTTTCTGGGACCGGCCCTCCTGGACTATGCCGTCAACGGCCGCGTCGCCACCCGGGCCGGAAACCGGGACCCCTTCGCCTGCCCCCACGGAGCTTTCCCCTGCGCCGGGGAGGACCGCTGGGTGGCCCTCGCCGTCACCACCGACCAGGAGTGGCGGGCCCTCTGCCGGGTCCTCGGCCACCCGGAATGGGCCGAGGACCCCCGCTTTGCCACATTCTTAAGCCGGCGCCGGCACGAGAGCCTGCTCGAAGAACTTATCGCGGAGGCGACCCGGTCCTGGGACCCCTTCGACCTGATGGCCGCCCTCCAGGCGGCCGGCGTCCCGGCCGGGGTGGTTCAGCGGTGCTCCGACCTCCACCGGGACCCCCAACTGAAACACCGGGGCCATTGGGTCACCCTCGAGCACGGTGAGATGGGTCCGACCATCTACGACGGCATTCCTTTCAGGCTATCGGAGACCCCGGGCCGGCTGGAGCGGGCAGCCCCGTGTCTAGGGGAGGATACCGAGTTCGTCTTGCGGGAGCTTCTGGGTTACACCGACCAGGAGATCGCCGAGCTGGCGGCGTCAGGAGCCCTGGAGTAGGCGTTCAAGGGACCTTGGCCTCGTCCACTATCGTGGTCTTGACCTCCACCTGAACGGTTCTGTTAATCGAGGCCATAACCGAGCAATATTTGGTCTCGGAAAGCCGCACAGCTTTTTCCACCAGTTCTGGGTTAAGGTTGCGGCCACGGATTATGTGCTCAACGGTTATGTGGGTGTAAGCCCGGGGATGTTCGGCGGCCCGCTCGCCCCGAACCTTTATCCGATAGTCCGTGAGTTCCTGGCGCATCTTTTTAAGAATGGAGACCACATCCATACCGGTGCAGCCGCCTAGGGCGATAAGGAGCAGCTCCATCGGCCTTGCTCCCTGGCCTGTGCCCCCCGTCTCGGCGGGGGCATCCATCTGCACCGGGAACTTACTCGCGCTACCGGCACCCACGAAGGCCATCTGGCCTTGCCAAATAATTTCGGCTTCGACGGCGGCCATGGTAGATACCTTCCCGAAAAGTTTACACAACGGTGAAGGTTACCGTTGGTTCCCGGGCCCGAAGCTTGCGTTCCTCGGCCCAGACCCGGGCCCGCTCCTCGCTTTTTAGCCAGCGCTGGTAGGCCTCTTCGCTCTCCCAGATCTGGATAATCAGGTGGACGGACGGGTCGACGTTCTTTCGAAGGATAAGCTGCTGGACGAGACCGTACCGGCGGCGGATCGCCTCGTTCTGCTTTAAGAGGTTAACGGCTTCGTCACGCCTGCCCGGCAGAAAATAAACCTGCCGGGTAAGGGCCATCTGTGCCATGGTGACCTCCGCAAGGTGTCGCCGTAGCCGGCTGTGCGCCAGGTTGGTAAAGGCCTCCTCCAGGGATTCTACCATACTCCTGGGTTAACCTGCCTGCAGGCTGGTGTAAAATAAAGGCGCTACCGTGGCCGGTAATCGCCCCAACCCCTGGGTTATCGTGGCCGTATCCACCATCCAGCAGGCCGGCCTCACCTTCATCCGGTTCGGCCTGCCGGCCCTGGCCCCGTTCATCCGGGCGGAGTCGGGCCTGTCCCTGGGCCAGGTGGGCCTTCTGCTGGGCGCCTTCGACGGGGGGGCCCTGCTGGCTTTTTACCTGGTGGGGCGGCTCACCATCTGGACCGGGGAGCGGGCGGTGCTGGCCGGGGGCGCCCTGGCCACGGGACTGCTGACCGCCCTTTCGGCCCTCCTGCCCGAGTTCTGGCAGCAGGTTGGGGCCCTGGCCCTGGCCGGGGTGGGCCTGCCCTCAAGCCACATCGCCGGCAGCCAGGCCATCGTCAGGCTCATACCCCACCAACGGCGGGGCCTGGCCATGGGGATTCGTCAGGCGGGTCTGCCCCTCGGCGGCCTTTTGGCGGCAGCCCTCCTCCCGGCCGCGGCCGGGGCCGCCGGCTGGCGGGG
>PSKS01000034.1:0-26232 GCA_040289115.1 Chloroflexota bacterium | reverse complement strand
CCAGCCGTGAGGCGAAGGTGATCATAGAGTCGCACGCTCGGGATCCGGGTGTCCGCGTAAAGGTAGGACGCCTCCCGCAACTGTTCCGTGAAGGTGTCTAAATCTAAACATAAGCGAAGAATGTCACCGGATCGCATCAGTGGTTTCCTCCGCGACACCAGCACGCTGGCAACATATACCCAAAGAGCCCTCTGGCACGCTTCGACATAGAAATATCTATGATCGGCGCCTCCCAGGAAGAGCGGCGTTACGGCCTCCAGCCTGAGGCTCAGCTGCTGCATTGTTCACAATCCTCCCGGTCCAAGGTCTAAAAGACTTCGAATATGGCATAACCTCCAAATTCGGGAGCGGCCTAAGGTGTTCCCATGAGTCCGTCCGGTTGCCAACCGGTCATTCGAGCGGTCCGTTCCAAAGAGTCGGGTAAAAGCCAGCTTGGTGGGTTTGGTTATATTATACAACGAAACACTGGCAACTTAAACGGGGATAAAGTAGACGTGCCGCAGGCTTTTTTTCCGCCCTAGGTTCAGTTAACCCGGTCCCACGGGCCCGGCGTCAACCTGCGCCGCCTGTCGGTCAGCCCTGGGAAGGCCATCACCACGCCTTGGCCGCTAAGTGAGTGCCAGGAGCACTTCCAGCAGGTTCCACTACGGTACCGTCAGGCCCTTTACGGCCTGCTGGCCAGCATCGACCCGATTTGGTTCGCAGTTTTTCGGTCTACAGACCTTCAGTCTGTCAAAAGCCCCAGCTTTTCCCTGCGGCCGGCTAACGCAAGTTGGCTCCGACTCTGGACCGGCCGGAGCGAACCCCGCGTTCATTCCCGGCTCTTCCGGAGCTTGACAACGACCGACCAGCCCGGCGTTTAAATTCGCTTGCCCAGATTACGATTAGGGTATATAATCACCCGATAAAACGGGCCGGCCGCTGTGTGGCTGGCCGCGAATCTTGACAAGATCGAACAGGCGTGCTATAATTCGGACTAGCTTTTAAAGGCTCAGGTGGTTGACCTTGAGGCTGGTGGTTGATTTCGATTTCGGGCGGGGTCTGCTGCGCTGGGATTATCTCAACCACCTTCAGGGCCTGGTTTACCGGGCCCTGGGCGAGTACGATTCAAGGCTTGCCCGAAAGATTCACGACGAAGGCTTTGCCGGGGGTGGGAAGCGCTTCCGGCTTTTTACTTTCTCCCTCCTTTATCCCCGGGTCCGGCCGCGATTGGTGGAAGGGGGCCTGGAAATTGCGGGGGAGGTGCGCTGGTGGTTTTCGTCGCCGGTGGTCGGGCTGGTGGAGGCGCTGGCCGGGGGCTTGCTGGGTATGGACGAAATCCAGGTTGGGCCTTTACGGGGACACCTCATCCGGATTGGCGTTGAGCCCCTGCCAGATTTTGGGACCGAGGCCGTCTTTACGACCATCTCGCCAATTGTGGCCTCGACGGGCGACGGGATGGACGATGAAGGTCGGTTTCGGCGCCGGTTTCTGGGGCCCGAGGACCCCGAGTTTTCCCGGGTGCTAGCCCAGAACCTCTGGCGCAAGGCTGAAGCCTGCGAGCTTGCGGTGCCGGAAGGGCCGGTGAACTTTGAGATACTGGGGCGGTCGAAGTCGAGGCTTTTTACCAGCCACGGGGTTAAGGTTCGGGGTTGGCAGGTAACCTTCAGGATGCGGGGCCCGGTGCCCCTACTGCGACTGGCCTACGAGGCGGGTCTTGGCGAGCGCACCTCCCAGGGCTTCGGCATGCTCCGGCACGTTGGGCCTGTCCAGGAACGGTTGGCGGACAGCTCCGAGGCTGGCGGGAGCACCGGGCGATGGTTCACGTCCGTCCAGGGTTCCGAAACGGGGTGACGGCTATGGCGCAAATTCGGTGGACGGGTCACCCCTTTGTGGATGCCGGGCTTGCGGCCCTCGCCGCGGCGGTTGGGGTGTCGAGCTTGGATAGGCTCGAAGGGCATCACTTAAATCGGGCTTGTGAAGAGCTCTCACGAATCCTCCTGAGCCACCAGGCACTGGGACTAGGCATTGTCGGGAAGGCTTTCGTCAAAGGTCCCCTTTCTCAGGTTTTCCCTAACAGCGAGCTGGTTAACCCGTCGAACTGGAAGGGTGGCACCGACGGGGCCCGAACCAAGTTTATATCGGCCCTTAAAACAGACTTGGAGCGGGCCCTGGCTTGTTTGAAGTCGTCCGGCGGAGAAGTATCGTGTCCTGCCTGTGGCGAGTACTACCCGGCGGACTTGATGGTTAATCTTCGCAATGACAAGATGCCCCTTTTGAAAGGGGTCGTTAACTTTTACCCGGGTTGGGCCTGGGGAGTCGAGATGTGCGGCCTCTGCGCCCTGGCGGTGCGATTCCTACCCATGTCCATAATGCGGGCCGGGGTTACCAATCGGCTCTGGTTTATCCACACCCAGTCGCCGGCTGTGGCCTTCGCCATTTCGAAGGCTTACGGGTGGCAGTATTTCAACCAGGCGATAGCCCGAAACGAAGCACTGGACTTTTACAGCGGGTGGCGAACGGCCGGCGAAGCGGGCACGGTGCTTTACCTGCTTTGCGAGCTTCTCGAGCGATTCGAAACCCAGCTCGAGGCCGCTTATCAGGATCCTTTGCCGACTACAGTTTACGTGTTTTCTAACGATACTCGCGGCGGATTTGTCAATGCCCTGCTGATCCCTAACCAGCTTTTCCGTTTCCTGGTAAAGCTCAGGCTGGCCTCAGAAGCCGCATTTAAGCGGTTCTGGCGGGAACTGCTGGTCGTTCCGGACGGCGTTAATAACGAGCGGCAACGCCGGCCACGCATTGAATTTGTCAAGGATATTGCCGAGCGTATACTGACCGCTCGGGGCATTATCGGGCTATGTCTGGACCAGGACAGGACCGAACTGCGGGGCGGCTGGCTTGGTCACCGTCGCTATCTTGTGGAGGTGCTCGGCATGCCTGTTTCACGGCTGATAATCCTTGAGCGACTTGGCATCGACATTGCCGGTTCAGACGACGCCAAGAAGATAACTAACGAACTCCGAACCGTCCGGACAGGAAACGACATCTATGCAATCCTGCTCCGGCTGGTTCGAGCTGGACGACTGAGTCACGAGGAGCTCTATACCCTCTTGCCCCCCAATGAAGATACAAGCGCCGGTGAAATTCGCGATATCCTACTTGCAATTATCTATGAGTGGCAGCGGTGTCAGGAGCGGGGGGAGGAGTTCCCAACCCTAACCGAACCTCCGGTGTTGACGGACGACGAGACCCTGGCACGCCTTCAGCAAATTGGCCACAAGTTACTTGACGACCTGGTTAATCCGGGTCGTTGGGTCGGCCAGCTCCAGACGGCCCGGAGTAGTGACCGAATTCGGGCGACGTATCTAACTGCCGTCCAGCAGGGTGCGCTTCGGTTCGAAGATTTTATCTTCCTAGCGCCCCTCGGAGACCGTCATCAACTGTGGACCCTGAGGGATTACCTGCTAGCCTTCCTGTTCGACAGGGCCCGGGAGAAGATTCCAGTTGGCCAAGAGGCCTTCGAGGAAACTTTTAACGATGGAGGTGTTGCGTAGTGGCGTATCCAGTTTTGACCGGAGCCGTGCTGATTGAAGCGCCCGGCGCGGCTTTAAATAATGCCGGGCTTGATCAGGGCGCGCGGGCAGAGAACGCCGTCGTCGTAAAGCAGATCCGTATAGGAAGACTAAGATACCCGTACGTGTCCGGACAGGCTTGGCGCCGCTGGTGGCGGGAGGTGCTCTACCAGGATTTCGGCTGGAAGCCGAGCGAAATTACCCGCGAAGCTAAGAGCGCCTACACAAAGGGTGACCCAATCGCCTACGAAGAGGACGACCTTTTCGGCTACATGGCAGCCCGGAAGCGGTCCCGTGGCCGCGCGGGGGCCGAATCCCAGGAGGCCGGGGTCGGCGGCACTTACCGGCGCATCTCGCCCCTTAAGAACAGCCTTTTGATTTCGGTTCTGCCCAACGTTATTACCAGCGATTTCGGGCACTTCTCCCGAAATCTACCTATAGGGTCCGACATCATTCCGTTTGAAGCTGAACATTATACCACATTCCTTCAGGGCGTATTTACTATCTCGTTAAGTGACGTCGGCCAGTTTCAAGTCGGAGAGATGCTTGACCTCCCGGAAGAGATGTTATCAAACTACCAGGCTCAGCTTAGTCAGGGGACGGTAAACGGCCGGAGGGTTTATCGACTTTCCCGGGATACCCGAATTGCTAGGGTACAGAGTGTCCTCCGGGCCCTAAAGCAGCTCCGGGGTGGGGCGCACCTGGCCCGGAACCTCTCAGATGTAACCCCGGTTGTTGTTTTAGTTGGATTTCTTGATGGGGGCAACGCCCCGTTCCAGCGGATTTTCCAGCCGGATGAGAACTATGAGCGGGTCAATCTAAACCTGACCCGGCTGCGCTCGGTCATTGGAGACTACCGGGACAGGTTCCTTGTGGACGGCGGCCGGGGGATATTTTTCGGCTATCGCCCCACGGTTTTGGCGAATGAGGCTGAGGTTTTAGACGCCTTTCGCTCCGACGAAGTGCTCAGCACCTGCATAGACATTGCTGGCAGCCCCCAGGACGCCCTTGAGAAAGCCGTCGGGAATGTCCCCGCCGTTTTTGAACGGCATGTTCCCTGAAACCCGAACCGGCGTATGCTTCACGGGATCCGAGTCATTCTGACGGCCTATACGGCGTCATTCCGGGTGCCGGCCTTCGTCGGGCACCAGCTTACGCTGCCCGTCCCTCCACTTTCGACCGTTTACGGCCTTCTCGCTGCGGCCAGGGGCGAATGGGTGACCCCGGACGATGTCGCCTGGTTCGCGTACCGGCTAGAGTACGAAGACCAGGCCTTTGACCTCGAGGCGATTATCCAGGTCGAGCGCAAAAGGCCTGACGAATCGCCGCAGTTTAGCGATAGAAATGTTATAAACCGGCAGTTTCTGGTATTACCGCGTCTTACTCTCTACCTGCCTCCCGAGTGGACCGGGCCGTTCCAGAGACCCCGTTTTCAGCTCCTCCTTGGCCGGACCCAGGACGTGGCCACCGTCGAATCTCTGACCCCCGTTCGGCTTGAAAGCGCGGGTGAGGGTCTTGTTGCCGGCGTCCTTTTGCCCCGTGAGCTCGTGGAAACGGTTGGCGGCCCCGGTACCGTTTGGCTGCACAACCTCCCGATAGCCCTATCTGCTGAGCCATACCGCCGCCGTTTGGGCAGCGACATCTTTGGGGTGGTCGATGGGCGCGGACGACCAATCCTGGTCCGGGCCGATGGCTGGCTCATTCGGGATACCGAGACGGGGATTGTACTGCCGATATGGAAGCGGGAATGGATAAAGGAGCGCATCCAGGGTGAATAGGTCCCCAGGATTTGGCCGGGGCCACGGGGTCACAACCGACGTCCCGCTGGCGAAATCCGGGCAGCCGTTGAGCTACCTGGACGCCCACCTGGAGCAAGTTGCAGCCTATGCCCAGGCGGTGGTGCACGCCTATCGCCGGCTTTGGGTCCGTTTGTTGGGGGCCCCTCTTGCCAAAGCCGTTTCGAAGGCGCTGGTGCTCGCCGCTGTAAGCCACGACCTCGGTAAGGCTACTAAAGGGTTTCAGCGGTCCCTTCTTGACTCCAAATACCGCTGGGAATTTCGGCACGAGGTGCTTTCAGCTGCCCTGCTACTTGTTGCCCCCCCACCTCAGGATCTTTGGCTCACCCTGGCTGTTGCGGCGGTGCTTACCCATCATCGGGACTTAGATGACCCGGAGCTTCGAACTAATTCGGGTTGGACCCCCCTTCCGGACCCAGATATCGTTGCCGAGGCCATCGGAAAGTTCAGGGCCAAAGCCCTCGAGCTTGAACCCTACTGGGACTGGCTCCGTAGGTTCTGGCAGGCGCACCCGAACCTGAGGGAGTTGCCCTTGCCCAGGGGCCCCCGCAGCCTCCAGCCCCCCAGCGCTTTTCTCAAAGAGCTTCAAAGCCGCCTGAACGCCCTTGAGTTGCCGGGCAACCCTTTGGCCCTTGCAATCCTTCTAACCAGGGGCTGGCTTATGGCCTCAGACCACGCGGCAAGTGCCGGCGTCCTCGAGTTTAAAGCGGCGTTGCCCCGACCCATATTCCCGGCTTCCCGCCGGTTTCAGGAGCTATTGGGCCAACATAAAGGGGACGCTTTCCTCGAAGCACCCACTGGCTCCGGCAAGACCGTTGCGGCCCTCCGCTGGGTCCTTAGCAACCGGGGCGGCGGTGAGCGGGTATTTTACCTGCTCCCTTATCAGGCTAGCATCGAGGCGATGGCTGACACCCTTGAACGGTACTTCGGACGGGAGAATGTGGGCGTGCTCCATGCCCGGGCCCTTGACTACCTCTTCCGGGAATATTTTGAAGAATCTAAAGAGTACGAGGCAGCCTATACCGCCGCTAAGGCCGAAGCTGAGCTTAACCAGCTGGTTCACAAACCGGTTAAGGTTGCAACACCATTCCAGTTGCTAAAGTGGCTGTTCGGCATCCCCCGCTTCGAAGTGGGGGTAAGTGAAATGGTTGGCGGCCTTTTCGTCTTTGATGAGATTCACGCCTACGATGCCCACGTTGTGGCCCTCATCCTTGAGATGGTCCGTGTGATAAAAGCGCTTGGCGGCCGCTGCTTATTTATGAGCGCCACGTTCCCCGAATTTCTGAAAGACCTCCTTAAGGAGACCCTTGCCGGGGAGCCGGCGGACTTTATCTTGGGAAAATCAGGTATCGACGAATGGGCGCACGACTTTCTAATGACTGCCCGGCACAGGCTCCGGTGGCGGGATGCAACCCTTGAACAGCTCTGCCCGGAGATTATCCGGGCGGCCGGAGACAGGCGGCGAGTGCTGGTCGTTGCGAACCGGGTCGCTCAGGCCCAGGAGCTTTTCAGGTTCCTCAGCCGCAAGATGGGCGGTGTTCACCTGCTGCACAGCCGCCTTACCCGTCGGGACCGGGTTACCCGGGAGCAGCAGCTAATCGGCGAGTTGCGGAGGCGAAGTTCGGAGAATATTCGGGTACTGGTCGCAACGCAGGTCATCGAAGTGTCGCTGGATATAAGCTTCGACCTGATCTTTACTGAGGTGGCCCCCGTCGACGACCTGATCCAACGCTTCGGCCGGGTCAACCGCTACGGCGAACACGCCGGGGCAGTCGACGTCCACGTGGCACGGCTCTACGATGCCGACCGACTAAAATGGGTTTACCAGCTTGAATGGCTACGGCGTACCCTGGAAGCGGCGCCGAACGATGGAACATTGCTCAGCGCCGTGGTGGGAAGGCGTTGGGTGCAGGATGTTTATCTTAACGGCTGGACGGAGCAGGAGTGGTCCCGTTTTAAGTCCGCCCGGGCCGCCTTTAAAGAAGTTCTGAGCGCTTTACGCCCCCTGCGGCATCTTCCCGAGGCCAAAGAAACATTTTATGGTCTGTTTCAAAGTGTCGAGGTACTCCCACGTAAATTTTATCATGAATTTATTCAGTATCAAGAGCAAAAACATTATCTCTTAGCATCTGAGTTATTTGTTCCAATACCATTGGGTACTTTTCATATGCTAAAGCAGCAAGGTCGAATACAGCAACTAGCTGACCGCACGTATCTAGCAGATGTCGTGTACGATGATGAGCTCGGTATCTTGTCCAAAGAAGTGGACTTAGATGTCAATATCCTTTGAGTCGCTTACGGACGAGGAGTTTGAAGAACTGCGGACGAATGGGACGAAGGTAAACTACTGGGCGGTGTGTCCGCGTAAGCTGTGGCTCTTTGCCAAGGGCGTCCGCTTGGAGCCCCTCTCCGACCGGGTCGCCCTCGGCCGCCTCTTCCACCAGCAGGCTTACCCCGACGCCCGCCGGCGGGAACTGCTCATCGATAACCTCATTAAAATCGACCTCCTCGAATCCGAAAACAAGCTCCTGGAGGTCAAATATTCCCGAAAGCTCATCGACGCCGCGAGACTTCAGCTCGCCTATTACCTCCTTTACTTGCGCCGCCTCGGGGCCGGGGACCTCGTGGGCGAGCTCCGCTTTCCCCGGGAACGGCGCCGGGAGGAGCTCAGGCTGAGCCCCGAGCTGGAGGCCGAGGTGACCCGGGCCCTCAGGGGCGTCGCCAGGGTCGAGGCCATGGCCGAGCCACCCGAGGTCGACTTTATGCCCGTTTGCCGGGTCTGCGCCTACGCCGAGCTGTGCTGGGGTTAGCCCGCCGTGCCTCAGGCTTACTATATCTTCCGAAGCGGCCGCCTCCGTCGAAAACATAATACCCTTTACCTGGACCCCCCTGACCCTCAGGAACCGCCGGACCCAGAGGACGACGCCGATGGCGACCCAGAGACACCCCCTGAGGAGGCCGGCGGGACGGCCCGCAAGGTTATCCCCGTCGAAGATATCTCCGAACTCTACGTCTTCGGGGAGCTAACCCTCAATACCAAGCTGCTTAACTTTCTCGGCCGCCTGCAAATCCCGATCCACGTCTTTAACTACCACGGTTTTTACACGGGGTCATTTTACCCGCGGGAGGGCAACGTGTCCGGCGAGGTGCTTATCCGCCAGGTCCAGCACAGCACCGACCCCGCCCGGCGGCTTGTCATCGCCCGGGAGCTGGTCCAGGGCGCCTACCAGAACCTGCGCCGCAACCTGGCCTACTACCGGAATCGGGGCAAGCCGGTTGACGACGCCCTTACCGCCATGGAGGCCGAAGCCACCGCCATCGACCAGGCACCGGACGTCGGCACCCTTATGGGCATCGAGGGGCGCATCCGTAACAATTATTACCAGGCGTTCAACGAGGTGCTCCGCCTCGAAACCCCCTTTGCCGGCCGGGTTAAACGGCCGCCGGACAACCTGGTAAATGCCCTGCTCAGTTTCGGCAACAGCCTGCTCTACGCCGCCGTGCTGAGCCAGATCTACTGGACGCCCCTTAACCCAACGGTAAGCTTCCTTCACGCCCCATCCGCCCGCCGCTTTTCCCTGGCCCTGGACATCGCCGAGGTTTTTAAACCCGTGGTCGTGGATAAGCTGGTCTTCCGGCTGATAAATACCGGCATGGTCTCCGAAAAACACCTTCTCAGCCAGGTCAACTACGCCTACCTGGACGAAGCCGGCCGGAAGCTGGTGGTTAAAGAGTTCGAAGAGCGCCTTCGAACCACGGTGCGCCACCGGCGGCTCGGCCGCAACGTCAGCTACCGGGGCCTCATCCGAATCGAGTGCTACAAGCTTGTCAAGCACTTGCTGGGCATCGAGCCTTACCGGGCCCTGCGGGCCTGGTGGTGAGGGAGGGGGCGATCCTGCCGTGTACGTTATCGTGGTTTACGACGTGGAGCAAAAGCGGGTAAGTCGGGTGTGCAACTATTTGCGCCGGCACCTGCACTGGGTACAGAACAGCGCCTTCGAGGGCGAGCTTACCGAGAGCCGGCTGGCCAAGGTCAAGGCCGGCCTGGGCCGGATTATTGACCCGCGCACCGACTCGGTGTATTTTTACGTCCTGCCCGACCGGCGCTGGCTAAACCGGCAGGTCCTCGGCCAGGTCAAAAACCTGACGGACAACGTCATTTAGGCCGACTATCGGACTCTCCCTCCAGACCTTTTGCGCCTGGCGTTCCCGGCGGTGAGAACGGGGCGTCATAGGACAACTCCATTGAATGCGGCCGATGAGCGGCTAAACGGGGCTGCCCGGCGGCCGGTTCAAGAACGGCCCAGGGTCCGGGCGGTCTACCTTTTGGGCTCCCTGGCCGAGGACCATGCCAGGCAGCGACGCCGACATCCTTATCCCGCTGGAGGCATCCGAGCGGCCCTGACCGCTGCCCAGCGCCGGCCAGGCGCTGGCCCAGGGCATGTTACCGGCCGGGAAATTTCCCCACCGGGCGAAGCCTGAGACTTCTGCCTGCCGACCCGCCTGCGGCCCAGGCTCCATTTCGCCCGTTCCAGCAGGGCTTTTATTCCCCTAGGCTGTAGGGGTGCACGGCCGTAGGATCCCCACAACCAACCGGACACCCTAAGCCGCTGGGGCCCAATTTGACAGGCTAAAAACGGGGTTACTAAACTGGGGTTAGGATGGAGTTGGTCGGCGAGGAACACCGCGCAATCCGGCGGCTGGTGCGGGAGTTTGCCGAGCGGGAGGTCAGGCCCGTAAGCCGGGAGCTGGACGAAACCGGCCGTTTCCCCCTGGAGCTGGTCAGACGGCTGGGGGAGGTGGGCCTGCTGGGCCTCACCATTCCCGAAGCCTACGGCGGGTCCGGGGGCGATACCCTCAGCCTGGCCATCGTCATCGAGGAGCTGGCCCGGGTCGACTCCAGCCTGGCCGTAACCGTCTCGGCTGGGGTTACCCTGGCCGGCGCCCCCATTAACATGTTCGGAAACGAGGAGCAAAAGCGCCGCTGGCTGCCGCCCCTCTGCGCCGGGCAGATGCTGGGGGCCTTCGCCCTCACCGAGCCTGAAGCCGGCTCCGACGCCGGCGCCGTCCGGACCCGGGCCGTTCTGGAAGGGGACCGCTGGGTGATCAACGGCACCAAAGCCTTCATCACCAACTCCGGCACCCCCATCACTGGGTTCCTTGTGACCACCGTGGCCACGGGGAAAGCGGACGACCGCCGAGAAATCAGCAACATAATCGTCCCGAGGGATGCCCCGGGGCTGCGGGTGGGCCCGCCGTATAAAAAGCTCGGGTGGCGGGCCTCGGACACCCATGAGGTGGTCTTCGACAACTGCGTCGTCCCGGCGGAGAACCTCCTCGGTAAGCGGGGAGCGGGCTTCAAACAGGCACTGATCACCCTAGACGGCGGTCGCATCGGTATCGCCGCGATGTCAGTGGGCCTGGCCCAGGCCTGCCTGGAGGCCTCCCTGGAGTACGCCCGGAACCGACGCCAGTTCGGGCAGCCCATCTACGAGTTCCAAGCCGTCCAGTTCAAATTGGTGGACCTGGCCGTGGGCCTGGAGGCCGCCCGGCTTCTAACCTACAAGGCGGCCTACCTTAAGGACCGGGGCGAGCCCTACACCACGGCGGCGGCCATGGCCAAACTCTTCGCTTCAGAGCTGGCCGTCCGGGCGGCCGAGGCGGCCGTGCAAATCCATGGCGGCTTAGGCTTTATCGAGGACGGCCCGGTGGCCCGCCTCTACCGGGACGCCAAAATCCTGACCATCGGGGAGGGTACGTCCGAGGTCCAGCGGCTGGTCATCGGCCGGCGGCTTCCCTCGGAGCTGTCCAGACTTTCTTGGCTGGAATAGGCGGGATGCCCGCGAAGTTTTTCACCGTCGAGGAGGTTAATGCCCTTCTGCCCGAGATCGAGCCGCTCATGCGGCGGCTCCAGCAAGTGAACCAGGAGCTTTTAGAGGTTCAGGGCCGGATAGCTGCCTGGCAGTGGAAGGTTCGAAGCAACGGCCACCTACCGCTGGCGAACCTGGGGGCCGATACCCGTCGGTCCCAGCGGCTGGCGGAGGAGATCCGGGATCTGGTGGGGCAGATTGAGGCCCTGGGCTGCGAGGTCAAGGACCTGGAGCTGGGGCTGGTGGACTTCCCCGCGCTGCGCAACGGCCGTCCCATCTACCTCTGCTGGCGGCTTGGTGAATCCCGGGTAGCCTACTGGCACGAGCTGGATACGGGTTTCGCCGGCCGGCGGCCCATCGACTGGTAAAGATGGGGCTCCTTCCAACCCGCGTCGACCCCAACTCGACCGAATTCCGGGAAAACAAGGCCTACATGGAGGCCCTGGTGGCCGAGTTGCGCCAGCGCTTGGAAAAGGTCCGGCAGGGCGGGGGGCCGGAGGCAGTGGCCCGCCACCGGAAGCGGGGCAAACTCCTGGCCCGGGAGCGCATCGAACGGCTCATCGACCCCGGGACCGCCTTCCTGGAGCTGAGCCCACTGGCCGCCTGGGACATGTACGATAACGAGGCCCCATCGGCTGGCATCGTCACGGGGATCGGCGTTGTCCACGGCCGGGAGGTAATGATGGTGGCCAACGACGCCACCGTCAAGGGGGGCTCGTATTTCCCGATGACGGTCAAAAAGCACCTTCGGGCCCAGGAGATCGCCGAGCAGAACCGGCTTCCCTGCGTCTACCTAGTCGATTCGGGCGGGGCGTACCTGCCCCTCCAGGCAGAAGTTTTCCCCGACCGGGACCACTTCGGCCGGATCTTTTACAACCAGGCCCGAATGTCGGCCCAGGGGATACCCCAAATTGCGGTGGTGATGGGTCCATGCACCGCCGGCGGGGCGTACGTGCCGGCCATGAGCGACGAGACGGTTATCGTCCGGGGGACCGGAACGGTCTTTCTAGGCGGGCCGCCCCTGGTCAAGGCCGCCACGGGCGAGGAGGTTTCGGCCGAGGAGCTGGGCGGGGCCGACGTCCACTGCCGGATCTCCGGTGTCACCGACCACTACGCCCAGGATGACGAGCATGCCCTGGCCATCACCCGGGAGATCATCGCCAACCTTCCCGGCAAGAAACCCGACCTGCCCTGGGAAATCACTGAGCCGGAGGAACCCCGCTACGACCCGACCGAGCTCTACGGGATCGTCCCCCGGGACCTGCGCCGCAGTTTCGACGTCCGGGAGGTTATCGCCCGCATCACCGACGGCAGCCGCTTTCACGAATTCAAGCCCCTTTACGGCGACACCTTAGTCTGCGGGTTTGCCCGGATCTACGGCTACCCGGTGGGAATTGTGGCCAACAACGGGGTGCTCTTCTCGGAGAGCGCCCTAAAAGGGGCCCAGTTTATCGAAATCTGCTGTCAGCGGCGCATTCCCCTGGTGTTTCTACAGAACATAACCGGATTTATGGTGGGCAAAGAATACGAGAACCGGGGCATTGCCAAGGACGGGGCTAAGATGGTGATGGCCGTGGCCAATGCCCAGGTGCCCAAGTTCACCATCATCATCGGGGGCTCTTTTGGGGCGGGCAATTACGCTATGTGCGGCCGGGCCTATTCGCCCCGGTTCCTCTGGATGTGGCCCAATGCCCGGATATCGGTAATGGGCGGTCAGCAGGCGGCCAGCGTGCTCCTTACGATTCGGCTGGAGGCGCTGCGGGCCCAGGGACAGACCATGACGGAGGAGGAACAGCAGGCCTTTATGGCCCCCATCCTGGCGCGCTACGATTACGAGGGCAGCCCCTACTACAGCACCGCCCGCCTCTGGGATGACGGTATAATCGACCCGGTCGATACCCGCCGGGTGCTGGGCATGGCCCTTTCGGCGGCCCTGAATGCGCCCATTCCGGGCCCCGAATTTATGGGGGTCTTCCGGATGTAACTTTGGGGCCAGGCACCCGACGGGGCAGAAGCTTTTGAGGGCTGGGCATAATGCAGGAGGCAGCACCAACCTACCCGCATCTGGCGGTGGAACGGGACAAGGATGTCCTGTGGGTCTGGATCAACCGGCCGGAGGTGCACAACGCCCTAAACGGGGAGACGATGGACTCCATCCGGCGCTGCATCCAGGATGCGGCGACGATGCCCAACGTGCGGGTGGTAGTCATCGGCGCCCGGGGCCGGACCTTCTGCGCCGGGGCCGACCTTAATTGGATGCAGGCGGCCCTGGGCTGGAGCTTTGAGGAGAACGTGGCCGACGCCCTCCGGCTGGCCGATATGCTGGAGGCGGTGGAAAACTGCCCCAAGCCGGTGGTAGCCCGGGTGAACGGGTCGGCCTTCGCCGGGGGGATCGGTTTGATTGCGGCCTGCGACATCGCCATCGCCGTCCGGGAGGCCCGCTTCAGCCTCACCGAGGTCCGGCTGGGGATCGTACCGGCTATTATCTCACCATACGTCATCCGCAAGGTGGGCCAGGGCCATGCCCGGGCCCTCTTCATAACCGGGGAGGCCATCGACGCCGAGCGGGCCCGTGAACTCGGCCTGGTTCACAAGGTGGTGGACGCCCAGGAGCTGGACGCCGCCGTCGAAAACGTCATCGGTCACATCCGCCGGGGCGGACCCCTGGCGGTGGAGGCCGCCAAGCGGCTGGCCCTGGAGGTCCCCCGAATGGACCCGGCAGCCGTCCGCCAATACACCGCCGAGCTGATCGCTAGCTTGCGGGTGAGCGAGGAGGGCCAGGCCGGGATCCGGGCCTTTCTAGAGCGTCGCCTGCCCCCCTGGGTTGAGCCGTGAGGAAGGTCCTCATCGCCAACCGGGGCGAGATAGCCGTCCGGGTGGCCCAAGCCTGCCAGGAACTGGGCCTCAAAACGGTGGGAATCTTCTCCGAAGCCGACCGGGGTGCTCCCCACACCCGGTGGGTCGACGAGGCCTACGAGGTGGGCCCGGCGGCTCCCGAGGCCAGCTACTTGAACGGACCCCACATCATCGAAATCGCCCTTAGGGTCGGGGCCGACGCCGTCCACCCCGGTTACGGGTTTTTGGCGGAAAACCCGGACTTTGCGGCCGCCTGCGCCGCCGCCGGCCTTACCTTCGTGGGTCCCCCACCTGGGGCCATCCGGCTGGCCGGGGATAAGGTGCAGGCTAAGCAGGTCGCCCGCCGGGCCGGAATTCCCACCGTTCCCGGTTATGATGGGGACGACCAGTCGGACCGGGCCTTTCTTGAGGCGGCCGAAAGGCTTGGTTTCCCGGTGATGATAAAGGCCGCCGCCGGGGGTGGGGGGCGGGGGATGCGGCTGGTCCGTACCCCCGCAGAGTTGCCCCAGGCCCTGGAAAGCGCCCGGCGGGAGGCCCTGGGGGCTTTCGGTGACCCCCGCCTCCTGCTGGAAAAGGTTATCAGTCCGGCCCGCCACGTGGAGGTACAGGTCCTGGCCGACGCCCACGGCGACATCCTGCACCTTTTCGAGCGGGAATGCTCCATCCAGCGCCGCCACCAGAAAGTCATCGAGGAGGCCCCGGCGCCGGGGGTCGGGCCAGAACTGCGGCGGCAGATAACCGAGGCGGCGTTGGCCTTTGCCCGGGCGGTAGGGTACGTGAACGCTGGCACGGTGGAGTTTCTGGTGGGCCCCGAGGGAGACTTTTACTTTCTGGAAATGAACACCCGCTTGCAAGTGGAGCATCCGGTCACGGAGCTGGTGACCGGCCTCGACCTGGTCCAACTCCAGCTCCTGGTGGCCGCCGGCCAAAGGTTACCCCTCCGCCAGGAAGAGGTCTACCTGCGAGGCCACGCCATCGAGGCCCGAATCTACGCCGAGGACCCCACGGCCGGCTTCCTTCCGGCGGAAGGGAAGCTGCTGGTTTTTGAGCCGCCGATGGGGGCCGGCATCCGCAACGACGTCGGGGTCGAGGCCGGGATGACGGTGAGCCTCCAGTACGACCCGATGCTGGCCAAGCTCCTCGTTTTCGGCCCGGACCGGCCGGCCGCTGTAGCCCGCCTGCGGTGGGCCTTGGGCCGGTACGCCGTTTTGGGGGTGGCCAACAACATCGGCTTTCTGCTGGACGTTGCAAGCCATCCGGACTTTCAGGCCGGCTCGACCTTTACCAGCTTTATCGAAACCCACTTCGACAGGTATGCTCTCCCGGAAGCCCCACCTGGGGAGGCCGCGGCGGTGGCAGCAGTTTTAGGCCTTAAAGGGCCGCAACCGAAAGCCCCCTGGCTGGCCGAGGCCTGGCGGCTTCCGGGAATGCCGGTTCCGGTGCGCCTCTCCTACCAGGGCCGCCCCCTTGGGGCCGCCGTCCGGCGGCTGGGGGAAGGGATCTGGCAGGTGGAATCTGACGCCGGCGTCTTCGGGGTAAGGTCCAACCCGGATCGGCCGGGACGGTTTACCGTCGAGATGGGTTCCAAAAGAAGGGTGCTCTGGGCGGTTTCCACCCCATCGGGTATCGAAGTTTTCTGCGCCGGGCACCGCTACGTTTTCGAGATGGACCGCCGGGCCGAGGCCGGGGTTGAGACTCTTGGGGGCAGGGTGGGGGCTTTCGAGGGCCTTGTGGCCCCACTGCCCGGGCTCCTGGTTAAACTGCGGGTCCGGGAGGGCGACCGGGTCGAGACCCTGCAGCCGGTGGCCGTGCTGGAGGCGATGAAGATGGAGCACGTGGTGCATGCGCCCCGGTCCGGGACCGTCCGCCGGGTTTACTTCCGGGAGGGAGACCGGGTTCCCAAGGGGGCGGTGCTCCTCGACCTAGAGTAAGGAGGTATCCAGGTGGGACTCTTTTCGGCGATTCCCCGTCGGGTGAGGGTCGTGGAGGTGGGGCCCCGGGACGGCCTCCAGAACGAGGCGGGGTTCGTACCCACCGGAGCCAAGGTCCGGTTTATCGAACTGCTTTCGGAAGCCGGCTTTGAAGCGGTCGAAACGACCTCCTTCGTCAGTCCCAGGGCCGTGCCCCAGCTGGCCGACGCCGAGGAGGTGTTCCGGGCGATCCGGCGCCGGCCCGGCGTTCGCTATCCGGTGCTGGTTCCCAACTTAAAGGGGCTAGAGCGGGCGCTTAAGGCCGGGGCCCGGGAGGTCGCGGTCTTCACCGCCGCCTCGGAAACCTTTAACCTCAAGAACATAAACATGAGCATCGACCGGTCGCTTGAGGTTATCGCCGACGTGGTGCGGGAGGCGCGGGCGGCCGGCCTCTGGGTCCGGGGCTACATCTCGGTCTGCTTCGGCTGCCCCTACGAGGGGAAAGTTGACCCGGAAAAGGTCCTCACGGTCGCGGCCCGACTGGCAGAACTTGGGGTGGCCGAGGTCTCCCTTGGGGACACCATCGGGGTCGCAACCCCCCGCCAAGTGGAAGAGACCGTTGGCCGTGTGCTCAAGGAGCTTCCGGCGGAGCGGCTGGCCCTCCACTTCCACGACACCCGCGGCACGGCCCTGGCCAATGTTTTAACCGGCCTGCTCATGGGCATCTCGGTGTTCGACAGCTCGGCCGGCGGGCTGGGGGGTTGTCCCTTCGCGCCGGGGGCCAGCGGCAACCTGGCCACCGAAGACCTACTTTATCTGCTCCACGGCATGGGCGTCGAAACCGGGGTTGACCTGGCCAAGGTGATGGACGCCACCAGGTATATTTTGGGGGTCCTCAACCGGCCACCGGCCAGCCGGTACTTTCAAGCTTGCCAGACGGCGGCAGTCCCATAAGCCGGGGCCAATGTATCAGGGACGCACGGTTTCCGTCGTCTTTCCGGCCTACAACGAGGCGGCGGGCATCGAGGCCGCCGTTCGGGAGTTCAAGGCATCCCCCTTTGTGGACGAGGTCATCGTCGTCGACAATAACTCGACGGACGGTACCGGGGAGCTGGCGGCCCGGGCCGGGGCGCGGGTGGTTAAGGAGTCCCATCAGGGCTTCGGCTTCGCCCTCCGGCGGGGAATGGCCGAGGCCACGGGCGACCTGATAATCCTGGCCGAACCGGACGGGACCTTCACCGCCCGGGACATCCTGAAGCTTCTGGCCTATTCAGAAGATTTCGACCTGGTGCTGGGGACCCGGACGACCCGGGAGCTCATCTGGCGGGAGGCCAACATGGGCTGGTTTTTGCGGGTGGGCAACTGGGCGGTGGCCAAGCTTTTGCAGCTCCTTTTTGGGGGCCCGTCCCTTTCCGACTGCGGCTGCACGCTGCGCCTTATCCACCGACCGGCCCTGGAGCGGCTGCTGGGCCGGTTTACGGTTGGGGGTTCGCACTTCCTGCCGGAGATGGTAATCCTGGGACTGGCCGCGGGCCTGCGGGTCATCGAGATCCCGGTAAATTACCGGGGCCGGATTGGGCAGTCAAAGATTACCGGCTCCCGCCTCAAGGCCCTGATGGTGGGCCTGCGGATGATCAAGCTCATCGTTTCATACCGGCTGCGGCTCTGGCTCCGCCCCCTAACCCATCGGAACGGTGGGTACCCTGAGGCCGGCCTTACCCGGCCCGTCCGGAACCGCCAAATTTGACGCTAAGGCGGGGTGCGAATATAATTTGTTAGTGGACGCTGCCCGATAGCTCAAGTGGTAGAGCGGCCGGCTGTTAACCGGTTGGTTGCAGGTTCGAGTCCTGCTCGGGCAGCCCCGCCCGGGAGCTTTCCCGGGCCGTTTTTTATTGGCCGGAGCCCGGCCCGGTAGCCGGCCGTGTCGGCCCCATTGCCCCCGGCCAAACTGCCCCCAGACATCGGGGAAGTCCTGGCCCGGGTCGAGGCGGCTGTAAGGGGGTATCCCAAGGCCGCCCTCTTCGAGCTGGCCGAGACGGGATTCGACCGCCCCTTCCAGGTGGCCGTCGGCTGCATCATTTCAACCCGGACCCGGGATGAGGTGACCCTTAGGGTGGTCCGGCGGCTCTTTGCCCGGGCCCAGACCCCGGCCCAAATAGCCGGCCTCAGCCTGACCGAGCTTGAAGGCCTGATTCGGGGGTCGGCCTTCGCCGAAACTAAGGCCCGGCAGATTCGGGCCATCGCTGAGCGGACCGTGACGGAATTCGGGGGTGAGCTTCCCTGCGATGAAGGGGTTCTCCTTTCCCTGCCAGGCATCGGACCCAAGTGCGCGGGCCTCGTGCTCGGGATCGCCTGCGGCCAGCCGCGGGTGGCGGTGGACACTCACGTCCACCGGGTCGTTCACCGGTGGGGCTACGTGTCGGCCCGGACGCCTGCGGAGACGATGCGGGCCCTTCAAGTCCGGGTGCCAAGGCAATACTGGCTCGACCTTAACCGGCTGCTGGTGCCCTTCGGAAAGCATATTTGCCGGCCCAGGATACCCCGGTGTGGCATCTGCCCGCTGGCGGATTTCTGCCCCAGGCTGGGAGTTACAAAAAGCGCTTAATATTCCGACCGGAGGGCTCCTCAACCTTATATCCCATTCAGACCTCGGCCCAGGGCTGCGCTGGCAAAGGTGTCGTTTGCCGTCGGCTCTAGGCAATGGGGGACCCGAACTTCGGGGGTCCCGCTTGACCTTGGGGCAAAAGTTCGGACCCCAAGGTCAGGGACATAGGTCTTGACGGCGGAGACACAGGTTTTTATAATCTTCACGGAAGCAGGGCAGGGTAGCTCAGCGGTAGAGCAGGGGACTCATAAGCCCTTGGTCGGGGGTTCGAATCCCTCCCCTGCCACCAGCCATCGAGCCTCTAACCGGCCAGGACCTCAGAATGTAGCGGGCGGATAAGCTCTGCGGGCTTGAATCGGCTTTAGAAGAGGGCCTATCCTACCCGCTCGGCCGCATCCGACTACAGCTCCGGCAACACGTACAAGTAGGTGCCCGGCGTAAGGGTTACTTGGCCGTGCCCCGGCCGCGAGCCGGGGTCGAATGGGCCCAGAGCTGACTCAGGAGGATGTTTAGGCCTTGACAGACCGGGCCACCGCCCCGAAGGCAACTACAGCCCCGGCCAAGGCCCCTGCCCCGTTGAAGGCTGGGGTTTGGATCCCGGTGTCAGAACTTTTGGCTTGCGATAAAGTACCGTCTGCCCAACCTGCAGCCGGAAACGTGCCGTCCGCAACCTCCGTAGCTTCTGCAGCGTACAATTGTAAACCCGGAAACCGAACATAACCTGCTTTGCAACTTGGATTCAATCTAGGGGGCATCAGCTTCACCTTCGTTTTGGGCCTGGCCTGGGGCTACTTTACACGTTACGGCAACCGCAGCCTTACAGGTCCGGTCCTGGGCCACTGCCTGATAAACGTCCTTATCGGGCCCTGGCTTATGCTCGGTTTCGTCGGCTTTGCCCGACGCAGATTCGGACGGCACCAGCTGGCGAAAAGGTTCCCCGGGCCGGGCCCCGCCCTACCTACCCGAGAAACCCGGCCAGCAGCCCGACAGCCAGGCCGATAAGGGGCGGCCATCGTCGTAAGCGCGGCATTATCGGCGTGGTAATCATTACGGGCCGGTGCTTGGCCCAACACGGAAGCGCCGGCCTGAAACCCGGGTGGTATTATTTTTCAGGGATGTAAGGCGCCACCATGGTGTTAGACGCTTTCCGCAACAAGCTTGGGACTGGCCTGGCCAAAACGAAAGAGGCCTGGTTTAAACCGGTCCGTCGGCTCTTTGCCGGCCGGGCCTTGAATGAAGACTTCTGGCTAAACCTGGAAGAGCTCCTCATCGGTGCCGATGTCGGGGTCGAGACCACCGAGAAGCTGCTCCAGCGGCTTCGGCACCGGGTTCGGGAAGATGCCCTCGTCGGACCCGAGGAAACGATGCGGGCCTTTGCCGAGGAGCTGGTCAAGGTTCTGAGCGTCGACGGGTCCGGCCTCAACCTCCGGACCGATGAGCCGGCCGTCATCCTGGTCGTCGGGGTAAACGGCAGTGGCAAAACCACCACCATCGGCAAGCTGGCGCACCTGCTGAAAACGCAGGGCCGCCGCGTTATAGTCGCAGCCGCCGATACGTTCCGGGCGGCCGCCATCGACCAGCTCAGGATCTGGGCCGACCGGGCCGGGGCCGAAATTATCGCCCACCAGCCCGGGGCCGACCCGGCCGCGGTGGTTTACGACGCCCTCCAAGCGGCCCGGGCCCGGCGGGCCGGGGCGGTTATAATCGACACCGCCGGCCGGCTCCAGACGAAGGTCCCCCTGATGGAAGAACTTAAAAAAATCCGCCGCGTCATCGAGAAAGCGGACGGGCGCGGCCCAGACGAGACCCTGCTGGTGCTGGACGCCACCACCGGTCAGAACGGCCTGAGCCAGGCCCGGCATTTTGCCGAGGCAGTGGGCCTTACGGGGATCGTTTTGGCCAAGCTGGACGGCACCGCCAAGGGCGGCATCGTGTTTGCCATCGCCGACCAGCTCAGAATCCCCATCAAATTCGTGGGCACGGGGGAAAAGCTCGACGACCTGGCCCCCTTTGACCCCCGCCAGTTCGTGGCCGCCCTGCTGGAGGAGTAGCGTCCCTTGTCCCGGTCCCCTGGGCCCGGGTTAAAGCCCTATGTTCCTTGAGGCCCTCGCCTGGTGGGTTGTGCTGACCGGGCTCGGCCTTGGGGCCTGGCCCCTTACCCACCGATTGCTAAGCCGCCTGCCAGGACAGGGTTGGGCCTGGAGCCGGGCCTTCGGCCTCCTGGGTCTGGGGTATATCACTTGGCTGGGGGCCACCACGGGCCTTATTCCCACCACCAGACCTGCCCTCCTGCTCACCGGTCTGGTGGCTGCCGCGGCCATTTGGGCCTTCAACCGGGTTGAGGGCCTGCGGGCGCTGCGGGGCCTTAGCCCGGCCTTCCTGGGGGCTTCCGAAGCCCTCTTTGCCGTCGGGTTTTGGGGCGGGGCCGCCTTAAGGAGTCTTTTCCCTGAAATCCGCCACACCGAACAGCCGATGGACCTGGCCCTCTTAAACGCCGCCTTCCGGGCCGAACACTTTCCCCCACCAGATCCCTGGCTTGCGGGCTACCCGGTCAGCTATTACTACTTCGGCTACCTGCTCATGGGCTTAGTAACCAAACTGGCCGGGACCCCCACCGCCGTCGGCTACAACTTGGCCCTGGCCACCCTTTTCGGTCTGGCGGCCCAGGGGGCCTTCGGGCTGGTCTACGCCCTCGCCCGCCTGAACGGAAGTCCCGAGGCCAGGGCTACCCTGGCCGGCCTGCTCGGCCCCGTCTTTCTGCTGCTGGTGGCCAACTGGGTGGTGGTCTTGGAGGTTCTCCGGACCTACGGGGTTCCCGTCGAGTGGGCCGGTATCAAGGACCTGGCCGGGTCTGGGCCGGCCCTCACCTCCCCGGAGGCTGGCTGGTGGTGGTGGCGGTCGACCCGGGTCATCGATACCCTGACCCCCGACGGCAAAACGAGTCTTGACTACACCATTACCGAGTTCCCCCTTTTTAGCTTCATACTGGGTGACCTGCATCCCCACCTGATGGCCCTGCCCTTCGGATTGGGGGCGGTTGCCCTCGCCCTGGGGATATTCCTAGCCGGGGAAGACACCGGGCCAGGCGTCAAGGTGGCCGCCGGGTGGTTCCTCGGGGCCCTCGGGTTTATTAACACCTGGGACCTTCCCACCTTCGGGGGCCTTCTAATCCTTGCCCGGGCCATGGGCCCCACCGGCGAGTCCTGGGGCCGCCGGCTCCTGGCGGGGGCGGAGCTGGGGGTGGTTTCGGCCCCGCTGGCTGTGGGCCTTTACCTGCCCTTCTATCTCACCCTGGAAAGCCAGGTGCAGGGGTTGGCCCCGGTGGGACCGGTGGGTACCCGCCCGCACCACCTGGTCCTCTTCTGGGGGGCGCTCCTTGCCCCATTGGTCGCCTGGCTCGGCCTGCAGACCCGGCCGAACGCGGCCGCCCTCCTTTCCCTCTTGCCCGTTTTGGCCTGGGCCAGCTGGTCCATCTGGTCGGGAGTCTTTGCGCCCGGCCGGCTGGCCCAGCTGATTCCCCAGCTTCTGCTGGCGGCGGCCGCGTCCAGCCAGGCGTTCGGCGAGGCCAAACGGCCGGCGGTCAGATTCGTGGGCCTGCTGGCCTTCGCCGGGGCCCTACTGGTGCTCGGAGTCGAACTTTTTTTCGTCCGGGACCTCTTCGGCACCCGGATGAACACGGTCTTCAAGCTCTATTACCAAGCTTGGACCCTCCTAGGGCTGGCCTCGGCCGGGGCCTTTTACCTCCTCCTGGCCTCCCGGCCGGGAAGGATGGCAGCGGCCGTGGCTGCCCTGGCACTGGCCCCCGGCCTTCTTTACGGACCCCTGGCCGTCTGGTCCCGGAGCCTCGAGCGGACCGGCCCGCCCACCCTCGACGGCCTCGCCTACCTGCGGTCGACTCAGCCCGACGAGGCGGCTGCCTTAGACTGGCTGTGGGCAAATGTTAGGGGAACGCCAGTTATAGTCGAGGCGGTGGGACCCTCTTACAGCGAGTTCGGCCGGGTTAGCGCCCGGACCGGCCTGCCGACCCTTCTGGGCTGGCCCGGGCATGAGGTCCAGTGGCGGGGAAGCGACTACCTCTTCCGGAGCCGGGAGCGGGATGTGGCTGAGATTTACGACGGCCGGGATCCCGCCCGGTTGGGCGAGCTGTTGGCCCGCTACCGGGTTCGTTACGTTTACTTCGGGGAATTGGAGCGGACCCGCTACGGTCGGGCGGCCGATGAGTGGCTCGGCTCCCAGTTGCGAGCGGTGTTCCGGCAGGGCGGGGTCGTCATCTTCGAGGTGCCCCCGGATTGAAGCTTAAAGACGAGTTGGTTCTCGGGGCGCTCCTGGCCGTGTCAGCCGGGGCGTGGCTTGCCCCGCCGCCATGGTCCCTGGGGGACCCGGAAGCCCGCTATGCCCTTGAGGCCCGGGGACTCTTCCTGGGCCACTCGGAACCCCTGGGGGAGCCGGTGCCGGTGCTGGGGGCCCTTTTAGGTCTTCTTCTGGCCGGGGATTCGAACTTTGCCGTCAGGCTTCCCGGTATGCTCACCGGGGCGGCACTGGCAGCCCTGGCATGGGGGCTTGCGGCCGAACTCGGTCGGCCCCGGGCGCTCGGCTTGGCCCTACTCTGGACCTTTTCGCCCGCGCTGGCCCTGGCCGGCCGAACCGTCGGCTCGGCTGCCTGGGTTAACCTGCTGACGGCCCTGGGGGCGTTCGGTCTGATCCGCTGGGCCGGGACCGGTCGGCGAAGTTTTCTCTTCCTGGGGATTCTCTCGGCCACCCTTCTTTTGGGGTGCGGTCCAGCCGGCTGGACCGCCCTCGGGGGGTTGGGGGTGGCCGGGGCCCTGAGCGGGCTGGCCGCCGGATCCGTCCCGATCCCAGCGGCCGGGACGACCCTGCCCGCCCTGGCAGCAGGGGTGAGCCTCCTCGCACTGGGGCTGGGGACCTTCGGGTTCCCCGGCCCCACGGCCGATTTTCCCCAACCGCCCCTCCCGGTTTCGGTCCTCCTGGCCGTCTACGAGCCCCTCCCCCTCGGGGCCTGGCTGTTGGGTCTGCCCAAGCTGCGGTCGGACCTTCGGTCCGGTTGGCCTTCGGCCCTGGGGGTCATCTGGCCGCTCACGGCCCTGGCAGGCCTGCTTCTACCCGTCCCAGTTGACCCCCTGGCCCGCCTGGGGCCGGCCTCGCTGGCCCTCGGCCTGGGGGCATCCGGCCCCTTGGGAGAAGTTCTCGGCCGACCGGTCGGTCGGGTTGAGGGCCGGGTGGTTCTGGGCACCGTCCTGCTGGGGGCGGCCGGCGGCTTTACGGGGTTTACAATCTTGGGAACCTTTGGGTCGGCTTCGGCCGGTATTTCTAACCTAGCTGCTCCCGGGCTTAGGTTGCTAATAGCGCTGGCCTCGGCCTTGGTAACCCTGGCCCTGGCGGCCCTCTGGCTTTATCAGGACCCTACTGGCCGCCGATTCCTGCTTCTGACCGGCCTTGTCGTCCTGGGGGGCCTTTCCCTCCACCAGTTCTGGCGGGTCAACTACGGGTTCGGTCCCGAGCTTCTCGGACCTACCCGGCCGGGGCCCGACCTTGACCTCCTGGTCCGGAAGGCCGAAGGGATGGCCGGCCACCCGCTGGCCCGGCAGGGGGTCGATGTGGCCGCCGCGCCCCCACCCCTTCGATGGGCCCTCCGTACTCTGGCCGAGGGTGGGGAGGGCCCGACCCTGCGCCTCGAGCCGAAAGGCCCCGAGCCGGCCTTGGCAACCGTCAAGCTGCCGGTCGGCTATCCGGAATTTAAGGATGCCCGGGAGTTTTTGCGCTGGCTGTTCTACCGGGAGTATGATCGGCTGCAAACGTTAGATTTTGTGCTCAAGCAGGGAGGCGGTTAAAGGTGGCCGGACCTGCCGAACGGACCGGTGCCAGCCCCGCCCCGGCCGAGCTGGGGGCCTACGTGGCCCTCACCGCCCTGGGCCTGGGCCTGCGCCTTTACGACCTGGGAAGTCGGGCCCTACACCACGATGAGAGCCTCCACGCCCTCTTCGCCTGGTATCTTTACCAGGGCCGGGGCTACGCCCACGACCCGATGATGCACGGCCCCTTCCAGTTCCACGCCCTCGCCTTAATCTACTTCCTTTTCGGGGATAGTGATGCCACCGCCCGGCTGCTGGCCGCTCTGTGCGGAACGGCCGCCATCGGGGCCTGCTATTGGCTACGGCCCTGGCTGGGGCGAATCGGGGCCCTGACGGCGGCCCTGCTCCTGACTTTTTCTCCCATCATGCTTTACTTCAGCCGGTTCGCCCGCAACGATATCATCATCGCCTTCTGGAACCTGCTCATCGTGCTGGGCCTCTGGGATTATGTTGCCCGGCGCCGGCCGGCCGCCCTGATCCTGGCCGCCGGGGCCATCGGCCTGGGATTTGCCACCAAGGAAGTGACCTTTATTACGGTGGCCATCTTCGGGGTGTTCTTCGGCCTGCGGCTGCTGCGGGAACTTTTTGAGGCCGCCGGCCCCGACCCGGCGGCCGCCCTCCGGACCCTAACCTCCCCGGCGAAGGCCCCCCTTTACCTGGCACCGCTGGTGGTTGTGGGCGGTCTTTCCCTGCCACAGTTTTCGGCCGGGGTAGAGCTACCGGCCGCCTGGTTGGGCTTCGGCCCCCTGGCCCCAAACCCGGCCTACCCGCCCCCGTGGGCCGGGCTGGCGGCCGGGGGGTTGGCGGGGGCCCTGGTGGCCGGCAGCCTCGGCGCCGGACTCTTGGGCATCCGGCCGGGCCTTGCCCTGGGGCTGGCGGTCCTGCCCTTCGGGGCGGTGTTCCCCCTGGCCCCGGCCCCGCCCGACCATTTCCAGGGACTGCTCCTTAACCTGGCCCTTTACGGCGGCGCCACCCTGAGTGCCTGGGGCCTGGCGGGCCGGCCGGCCCCAGCCGACCTGAGCCTTTTCGCCGCCGGGGGTGGGCTGGTTCCGAGCCTCATCTACCGGGTGGCCCTTATGTCCGGCGGGCCTCCCCCCGCCTGGGCCGGGCTGGTGGTGGCGGCCCTAATCGGCCTCACCGTCGGGGTCGGCCTCGCCTGGGAGCGTCGCCTCTGGCCCGTGCTTTTAGGGGTCTTTTATGTGCCGTATACCCTCCTTTACACTACCTTTCTGACCAACCTGCCCGGCTTTAGCTCGGGCATTTGGGGCTCCCTCCAGTACTGGCTCCTCCAGCACGAGGTCCAGCGGGGCGCCCAGCCCTGGTATTATTACCTGCTGCTTCTCCCCATCTACGAGTTTCTGCCCATCACCCTCGGCCTGGCCGGACTGGTCCTGTGGACCCACCGGACTCCCCCCGTTCGGCTGTGGGCCCTCTCGGTCGCCTTGGCCGCCCTGACGGCCCTTTTTCTACCAGGTGAGGCCGGCCGTCTCGGGGCCCTCTCGCTGCTGGGCCTAGGGCTGCTGGCCCTCGGGTTGGCCCCGGTCAGGGACCTGACGGCCGAGTTTCGGCTGTTTTTAATCTTCTGGGCGGCGGCGACCTTTATCGGCTACGCCATCGCCGGTGAAAAGATGCCGTGGCTCGGGGTCCACCTGACCCTGCCCCTGATCCTGGCGGCCGGCCGGGCAGCCCAGGACTTGTCGGGGGGTGACCTGCACCCCCTTAAGGACCCCCGGCCGTGGCTGGCGGCGGTCGCCGGCCTGCTGGGCCTCTT
>PSKS01000120.1:0-3204 GCA_040289115.1 Chloroflexota bacterium | reverse complement strand
CCATCCGTGAGGGTGGCCGGACGGTGGGGGCCGGGGTCGTGACCAAAATCATCGAGTAGGGTGGGCTAAGATGGCCAAGAAGGGCGAGGCCAGGGTGGTCATTACCCTCGCCTGTACAGAATGCCGGTCGCGGAATTATACTTCTGAGAAGAACCGCCGTAACGACCCGGACAGGCTGGAACTCCGAAAGTACTGCCCCCGTTGCCGGCGGCACACCCTTCACCGTGAGACGAGGTGATGGCGGTTAAGCCAACTGCCAAGCCGGCATCCAAAACTAGGCCCAGGCCCGAGCGGCGGCCGGGGGTCCTGGCGCGGCGCCTTCGGCCCCGGCTTGGGGTCAGGTTCGTCCAGGAGGTCATCGCCGAGCTTAAAAAAGTCACCTGGCCCAGCCGAGACGAGGTCGTACGGCTGACCCTCGTGGTCATTGTGGTCTCGGTGGCCGTGGGGGCCCTGCTTGGGGCGGTAGACCTGGTCTTTACCTGGCTGATGGAGCAACTGTTACTATCATAGATAGGTGGTAGATATGGAAGAGACCGGCCGGCAGGACCAGCGGGTCGAAGTTGAGCCCGAGGCGGAACGACCCCCGACCGAGGGGGAGCGGAAGGCAGCCTGGTACGTGGTGCACACCTACTCGGGCTACGAAAATAAGGTCGAGGCCAACCTGCGTCAGCGCATCAAGTCGATGGGGATGGAAGACAAGATCCTCGACATCGTCATCCCCACCGAAGAAGAGGTGGAGCTGCGGGAAGGCCAGCGGCGGACCGTCCAGCGCAAGATATTCCCAGGCTACATCCTGGTGCATATGATTCTGGACGACCAGTCGTGGCAGGTCGTGCGGTACACGCCGGGGGTGACCGGCTTCGTCGGTAGCGGCAACCGGCCTGCGCCCCTCTCCGAGGACGAGGTAAAGGCCATCCTGGGTCGGATGCGCCGGGCCGAGGAGGAACGGCCCATCAGGATCGGCTTCAAAAAGGGCGAGACGGTCCGCATCATCGACGGCCCATTTGCCGATTTCACCGGCGTCGTCGACGAGATCTACCCGGAGAAGGGCAAGGTCCGGGTGCTGGTCTCCATTTTCGGCCGCGAGACTCCCCTGGAGCTCGACCTGCTCCAGGTCGAGCGCCTCTGAAACCAAAGTCCGGTTAATTTGAGCGCCGATGGCTAAGAAAGTACGTGCCGTTGTAAAGCTGCAGATCCCGGCCGGCAAGGCTACCCCGGCGCCCCCAGTGGGTACGGCCCTGGGGCCCCACGGGGTTAACATTATGGCCTTTTGTAAAGAGTACAACGAGCGGACGGCCGCCCAGGCCGGGATGATCATACCGGTTGTCGTTACCATCTACGAGGACCGGTCCTTCACCTTCGTAACCAAGACGCCGCCGGTGTCTGACCTGCTTAAAAAGGCGGCGGGGGTTGAAAAGGGGGCCAGCGCCCCTGGTCACCAGAAGGTGGGGCGGGTAACCCGCCAGCAGGTCCGGGAGATCGCCCAGCTAAAGTTGCCCGACCTCAATACCAAGGACCTGGAGGCGGCGATGCGGATGGTGGAGGGCACGGCCCGCACCATGGGGATCGAGGTCGTCGATTAAGGGGAAGGCCGAAATGGCAAAGCGCGGCAAAAAGTACCTGGATGTTTTGAAGCTTGTGGACCGGGGCCGCACTTACTTGCCCCTGGAAGCGGTCCGGCTGGTGAAGCAGACCGCCCGGGCCAACTTTGACGAGACGGTCGAGGTTCACATCCGGACAAACCTTGACCCCCGGCACGCCGACCAACAGCTTCGGGGCGCGGTGGTCCTTCCCCATGGCTTGGGTAAGCCAGTGCGGATCCTGGTATTCACCCAAGGGGAAGGGGAGCGGATCGCCCGGGAGGCCGGGGCCGATTACGTGGGCTTGGACGACCTGATCCAGAAGATCCGGGAGGGCTGGCTTGACTTCGACGTGGCCATCGCTACCATGGACGTTATGGGCAAGGTAAGTCAGCTCGGCCGCATCTTAGGGCCGCGGGGCCTGATGCCGAACCCCCGGACCGGAACTGCCGTCCAGGTAGACGACCTGGCCCGGGCGGTCCGGGATGCCCGGAAGGGCCGGGTAGAGTTCCGGCTTGACCGGAGCGGCAACGTCCACATTCCCCTTGGCAGGGTGAGTTTTACCGAGGAGCAGCTTCTGGAAAACCTGGCGGCTGTTATCGACGCCGTCGTCCAGGCCCGGCCGCCCGGGGCCAAGGGCCAGTTCATTCGCTCGGTCACCCTCTGCACCACCATGGGGCCGGGCATCAAGCTGGATGTCCCGGCAACCTTGGCCCTGCCCAAGGCGGCCTGATAAGGACTTTCTGGCGGCAAAACCGAATATCTGGCCGGAGACAGCAGGTGCCTTCGGGCCTAAAGGGGCGGCCAGGCCCCGCCTGCCGAGGCTGAACACCCCGCCGGTTTCGTACCGGCCGCGGCGACGCCCTGGGTCTCCGGCCCGGGGTTAATCTTTATTAGGAGGGGCGATGCCAAGACCGGAAAAGGTCGACAAAGTAAACGAAATTGCCCGACTGCTTAGGTCGGCGGGCTTTGTGGTCCTGACCCAGTTTAGCGGCCTGTCGGTATCGGAGATGAACGAGCTGCGCCGGCGGCTCAAGGAGGCGGGGGCCGAATATCGGGTCGTCAAGAATACCCTTACCCGCATCGCCGCCGAGCAGGTCGGCAAGGCGGAGCTAGTCCAGTTCCTTCAGGGTCCCACGGCCATCGCTTTCGGCTTTGGCGACGAGGTGTCCCTCGCCCGAAGCCTCGTCGAGTACGAGCGCGGGGCCCGGGGTACCCTTAAGGTAGTGGCGGGCCTAATGGACGGCCGGCTCTTGACCCCGGCAGAAGTAAGTATCCTCGCCTCCCTCCCGTCCAGGTCCGAGCTGCTGGCCCGGGTGATTGGGGGCATGCAGTCGCCCCTTTACCGGCTGGCCTGGGCCTTTCACAGTCTGCTGGCCGGGGTGGTCTGGGCCCTGGATGCCCGCCGGCGGCAGCTGGAAGGGGGCGGGGAACCGGGCCAATTGGGAACCTGAAACGAAAGGAGCGTTAAAAGGATGGCTACCAAGGTTGACCAGGCAATTGAGCTTATCAAAAGCATGACGGTCCTCGAGTTAGCTGAGCTTGTCAAGCGGTTCGAGGCCGAATTCGGGGTGAGTGCCGCTCCGGTGGTGGCCGCGGCCCCGGCGGCGGCCGCGGCGGCCGG
>PSKS01000033.1:0-26762 GCA_040289115.1 Chloroflexota bacterium | reverse complement strand
CACCCGTCCCGCCCACCCCAATCCTGCCGACTCCGACTCCCACCCCCGAGCCGAGCCCGACTCCCAGTCCGACCCCCGTGCCGCCCACCCCAAGCTTCACCCCCAGCCCCACGCCGGTCCTGCCCGCCGTCACCCCGACCCCCACGACGGCCGCGCCCAATGCCGGTCCGCCGGTGGGTTTTTTCCTCGGGGGAGCGGCCATTGTCGCCCTAGGGGCCGCCGGCTTCGCCCTCTGGCGACTGCTCCTCGTCCGCCGCTAGTCTCGTTTGACCCGGCATCCGACCGCCCTTTAAAATGCTTGCAATTACTGCCCGATTGAGGCCGCTGGTTGAATGCCGGTCTGCGTCCGGGAGTTTTTTGGGGTCTAATTGCCCTGTTGACCCTGGGGCTTTTCGGCCTTGGCGCCCCCCTGGCCGGCCAGGGGCAGGAACTGTTGGTCAACGGCGGCTTTGAGGACCTTCTGGGCCCGCCCTGGTATTTCACCCCTAATATCCAGGCTCAGCGGGTGACCGAGCCCAGGTTCGATGGAAGCTACGGCCTTAAACTGACCGTGACGGACGGCCGGGTTGGGGAGGTCTGGCAGGTGGTGTCCCGGGCGCCGGGGGCCGGAACTTACGAGGTCTCGGCGTGGGTCATGGGGGGCGAAAACGTCGGGGCCATCCGGATAATTACCGAGTGGTACCCTTCGGCCGACGCCACCGGCCCCATCATCCGGGACTACCGGCTGGTTTACACTGGGACGGCCGGGCTTCTTGCCGGCCAGGCGCTGGTGGACGGCCCGGCCACCAGCGCCCGGGTGCGGGTCCAGCTCCAGCCGGCGGCCGCCGGTCCCACGGCCACCATGTTCGTAGACGGGGTAAGCCTTAAGTTCCTGGCGGCCACCAATAGCCCGACCCCCACGCACCCGGCCGCACCCTCCCAGACCCCATCCCCCGGGCCGGGGGAACCCACGCCCAGCCCTACCCCGCCCCATTATGGGCCCGGCAGCCTGGTTATTAACGAGTTCCTCTACGACGCCGGAATTTCCGGCTGCGGCACCGCCTGCGAGTGGGTGGAACTGGTCAACCCGACCGGAAGTCCCATCGACCTACGGAACTGGACCCTGGCCGATAACGGCCGGTCGGACCCCCTTCCTGGGGCGATAATCCCGGCCGGGGGTGTGGCCATCATTGCGGCCACCGCCGGGGCCCTAACTTTCCAGGCCGACGGCACCTTCGTGCTGGTGGTGATGCCCACCGGCCGGATAGGCAACGGCTTAAGCAACGAGGGCGACCGGTTGGTTCTGCGGGCGCCGGACGGTACCGTCGTTGCCGCCTTAAGCTACGGGGCCGACGATGCCTACCCGCCGGCCCTGCCTTTAGTCCGGCCGGGGTGGTCCCTGGAGCGCCTGCCGGCCACCACCGGACCCTTCCGACCCAATCCCCAGCCTTCGGCCGGCCGCCTGAGCCCGGTCTGCTGTCTGAGCTGGTTGCCGGCCGTCATTGGCCGGAGGTAAGGGGGTCGGGGCGAGGGCTGAGCCTGGCCTGATTTTGGTTAAAATAACCTTTAGAGCCCGTGCCGCGCGTGCTTATTGTTATGTCCCAGACGGGAGGGGGCCACCGGAGTGCCGCTCTGGCCCTCGCCCGGGCCTTTGGGTATCTCTACGACGGCTACGTTCAGGTTGAGGTCGTCGACATCTTCCGGAGCGGCCGCCGAACTGTCTGGGAGAAGCTTACTGACCTTTACGGGCCGATAACGGTTTACTCGCCGGCCCTGTGGGCCGTCATCTGGCACGTTTTCCGCCAGAAGGTGGGCTTTGAGGTGGTGGTCCGGGCGGCTTCCCCGGCCCTCTTGCCCAAGGTTCGGGGGCTCCTGGCCGAGACCAGGCCGGACCTGGTCGTATCGGTCCACCCCCTGGCCAATCCCCTCCTGGTTCGGGCCCGGCCACAAGTTAACGCCCGGCTTCCCATGGCTGTGGTTTACACCGACCTGGTAGTGGTCCATCCGGGCTGGCGGTATCCGGGGTTCCAGCTCTACACCGTCGCCAGCAAGCCGGCTTGGGAAGAGTTCGTTAGTCACGGTCTGCCTCCCGACCGGGTCATCCTCACCGGTCTGCCCGTCGATATTCGCTTCGCCCTCAACCGGCTTACCCCCGCCCAGGCCCGGGAAAACCTGGGGCTCGAGCCGGACCGTTTCACCCTGCTGGTAGTCGGGGGGGCGGAGGGGGTCGGCAAGATCGGCCGGGTCGTGAAAGTTGCCCGCCAGGCCTGTCCCGACGGGCAGATCCTGGTCGTTTGCGGCCGCAACCGGGCCCTTTACCGCCGGCTGGCGGCCAAAGCCGACCCCCTGATGCGGGTTTACGGCTTCGTCGAAAACATCTGGGAGCTTATGGCCGCCGCCGATGTCGTCCTGACCAAGGCCGGACCGATGACCATCGGCGAGGGCCTGGCCGCCGGCAAGCCCCTGGTCTTCATTAGCTACATCCCCGGCCACGAGGAGGGCAACGCCGCCTACGTGGTCGAGGCCGGGGCCGGGCGGATGGGCCTTAAGCCCCGGGAACTGCAGGCCGAACTGGAAAGGCTCCGGTCCGACCAGGCCTACCGGGCGGGCATGACCCAGCGGGCCGCCGAACTCGGCCGGCCGGCCGCCGCCCTGGATATCGCCCGCATGCTCGGCTCCCAATTCCTCGGCTTGGGTGCCGACTGATGGTGCCGCGTCCGCTGCTGGCCGTCTCGGTCACGGCCGCCCTGAGCCTGCTGGGCGACTCGATGCTTTACGCCGTCCTCCCAGCCTATTACCCGACGTGGGGCCTGCCCCTCTTTGGGGTAGGGATAATCCTGTCGGCGAACCGGTTTATCCGGCTCCTTTCCAACCCGGTGGCCGGCCGCTGGTTTCAGCGGGCCGGTCCGATACCTCCCTTTCTTACCGGGGCGGTTGGGGCCGCCCTTACCACGGCCGCCTATGCCCTCGTCCACGGCTTGGTGCCCTTCCTTGTCAGCCGCCTGGCCTGGGGCTGCTGTTGGTCCCTGATCCGGCTCGGGGGTTACACCGCCGCCCTGGAGTTCTCCACAGCCGCGACCCGGGGCCGGCTGATGGGCATTTTTTCGGGCGTCTCCCGCCTCGGCAGCCTCGCCGGTACCTTGCTGGGGGGCGTGCTAGCCGACCTGGTGGGACCCCGCCCTACCCTGGGCCTTTTCGCCCTGGCAACGGCCGGGGGCGGTCTTCTGGCCTGGGCCGAATCGCGGGGGGTGGGGTGGGGTGGCTGGAAGGGCACCCCTGGCGGCCAGCAAGCCCCAGCGGCCGAAGGCGGGATCCTCTGGGGCCACTCTTACCCCGTCTACCTGGCCGGCTTCGCAAGCGGCTTCCTCGGCCCGGGCCTGGTAACCTCCACCCTGGGTCTGGTCCTCCGGGAGACCACCGGCAATGCCACAGGCATTGCCAGCCTCACCGGCGCCCTGCTGGCCACCCGCTGGGCTATCGACCTGGGCTTCAGCCCCACCGCCGGCTATCTATCGGACCGACTCGGACGGCTCCGGATCGCCCTGACCGCCCTTGCTACCTTTGGGGTGGCCCTGGCCCTGCTGGGTTTTGTCCGCTTCCTACCCCTGGTCCTGGCCGCGGCTGTCCTGGCCTACCTGTCCGACATCGCCCTGGCCGTCGTCCTCGACGCCCTAGCCGGCGACTTGGCCCCGGTGAGGGCCCGAGCCTGGGCCATGAGCGTGTTTGCCACCTTTAAAGACCTCGGCTCGGCCAGCGGACCCCTCCTCGGCTACGCCCTCATCGGCTGGCTCGGACTGGCCGGCGGGTATATACTCGGGATCGGACTGGCCGGGGCGGCGGCCCTCGGCCTCGCTCTGAAGGCAGCCACTTTGGTCGCCGCCGAAACTTCCCCGGGGGCGTCCACAGATGACCGAACTTGACAGCCGGTCGGGGCCGGAACTGGCCGGCTTCGACCCGGACCCTTTTGACCAGTTTGGCCGCTGGCTCGACGAAGCCAGGGCGGCCGGCATCGAGCTTTACGATGCGATGGCCCTGGCCACTGTCGGCCGGGATGGCCGGCCGACGGTCCGGATGGTGATGCTTCGGGGCCTTGACCGGCGGGGCTTCGTCTTTTTCACCAACTACGAGAGCCCAAAGGCCCGGGACCTGGCCGAAAACCCGTACGCGGCCCTCCTCTTCCACTGGGCCCGTCTGGGCCGGCAGGTGCGCATTGCCGGCCGGGCCACCCGGACCTCCCGGGAGGAGTCCGAGGCCTACTTCCGGACCCGCCCCTTCGAAAGCCAGATCGCGGCCATGATTTCGCCCCAAAGCCGGGTCATCCCTAGCCGTCAGGTTCTGGAGGCGGCCTTCGAGGCCAAATGGGCGGAGTTTGCCGGTCGGGAAGTTCCCCTTCCACCCTTCTGGGGCGGCTTTCGGGTGGAGCCGGACTGCTTCGAGTTCTGGGAGGCAGGCCCCCACCGCCTTCACAACCGGGTAAGATATACCCGTGAGGGTGAAAACTGGCGAATCGAACTGCTTGCGCCGTAGCCTGAGATGGTAGCCGGAAGACTGCCCAGGTTAGCCGCGGCTGGCCTCGGACTCGGGCTGGGGGCAGCGGCCGGGGCGGTGGTGAATGCCCAGGTCCGCCTTGCCCGTTGGGAAACCCTCGATTACTGGGAGCTGCGGGCCCCCGACGGCCAATATTTAACCTTACCGGACGGGGCCGAAGTCCACTACGTGGACCGGGGCGCCGGCTTCCCGGTGGTGCTGGTCCACGGCTTCGGCTACTCTTATTACACCTGGCGGCTGAACCAGCCCGCCCTGGCCGAGCGCTTTCGGGCAGTCGCCATCGACCTGCCAGGCTTTGGGGCCTCGGCCCGGACCCGGCTGGCTCGCTTCGCCGTCCGAACTCAGGCCGGGTCCCTCCGGGACTTCATCCGGGAGCTGGGCATCGGCCGGGCCCACATCATCGGCCACTCCCTTGGGGGCACCATCGCCCTGCGGCTGGCCCTGGACCACCCGGAAATCGTGGCCCGACTGGTGGTCGTCGATAGCCCCCTCGAGCCCCCCAGGCTCCCCTTCGGCCTCATCCGGAGGGTAGCGACCGTCGGCCCGCTTGGGCCGGCCGTTTTTAAGGCCCTTTTCTACTACGGGCTCATCGCCGGGGGCCGGTTCCGGTCGGGCGTGGCCGGAACCTACGCCCCAGACCCCGTGCCCGAGGGCGTGGCGGAGCACTTCGAGCGGCTTTACCGGGTCCGGGGCTCGGCCGACACCTTCGTGGCCATCTTAAGGTCGCCGCCCATCGACCCTTACCTAACGGCCGACCTTCCGGACCTGCGGGTCCCCCTGCTGGCCATCTGGGGCGGGGCGGACCGGGTGGTGCCGGGCCGGGTTATCGGCCACCTCCGCCGGCAGCTGCCGGCGGCCCGGGTGGAGGTCCTGCCCGGGGCCGGCCACCATCCCCACGAGACCCGGCCGGCCGAGTTCAACCGGCTGGTGCTGGAGTTTCTGACGGCCGACCTATGACCGGCTTCAACCTCTTCGACCTCATCTGGAACCTGAGCAACGAGCTTATCTCGGCCCGGGTCCGGATGCGGGCCCTGCTGGAGCTCCTCGAAGAGAAGGGGGTTCTGCTCCCCGGCGAATTTGAGGCCCGGGCCCAGGCCGTCTGGGAGCGGGACCACACCGAGCTGGCCCGAGAGCTTGCCCCGGAACTCTTCGACTTCGAGCCGGCCGACCGGACCTGAAGTCGGGCCGACGGTCGCCACCGGGGAGGGGGCCTGTGGGGGCGAGCTGGCGTTCCTGCTGAGCCGGCGCCTGGGCCACCGGTTCGTCGGCGGGGTCGTCGCTTACTCGAACCCGGCCAAGGTGCAGCTCCTCGGGGTTCCCCCGCAGCTCATCGCCACCGCCGGGGCCGTAAGCCCCGAGGTTGCCCTGGCCATGGCCCGGGGAGCCCGCCGCCACTTCGGGGCCGACTGGGGCGTAGCCGAGACGGGCATCGCCGGGCCCCAGGTCGGCCGGCGTTCCCCTAAGCCGGCCGGGCTGGCCTACGTGGCCGTCTCGGGGCCCGTCGAGCGGGTCCTGGAGGTGAGGACGGGGAGCAGCCGGCGGACCACAAACCGGCGAGCCTTCGCCCGGGCGGCCCTCAGCCTACTGCTGGACCTCTGGGAAGAGGCTGAAAAGCCCGGCTAAGTCCGCAGCCCGCAGAAGCTCCCGGCCCCGGCGGCCCCGTTCAGCTTCAGCCAGGAGGCCAGCCCAGACCCGAAAAACGGCCCCGGGTGGAGGGTAGGGAGGACCGACCGCGGCGATAAGCTCCAGAAGCCTCACCCGCAGGCCGTATGCGTCCAAAAGCTCCCCATCCTCAGTTAACTGGGGCGGCCGGAAGGCCCCGGTGGTCTCGATGAACCGGCGGGCCTCGGCGGGGACGACCGCCGCCGGCAGGGTGCCGGTGGCGAGGGCCTGCCGGACGGCGGTGGCCGAAAGGTTGGGGTCGTGCCGCTCTGGGGGGAGGGGCAGGTAGCGCACGTAGGCCGCGAAGGCTCGGTTCTCGGGGCGGCCTAAAACCTCGGCCAGGTCGGCCTCGGTCCGGCCAGAGCGGGGGGCCACGTAGAACCGGCTCAGGGCAAAGAGCCGATTTAAGGCCTCATCCCGGTCGGCGTAGTAGCGTGGGTCGAAAATCTGTACGATTTTATCAAAGCCGACCAGGAACCAGAGTTCCTTTTCGGGGGGCACCGGTCCGGCCCGGAGGGCCTCGGCCTCCTCGACGTAAAGGCCCCGGTTGGTGAGGACAACCCCCAGCTTCGACCGGGCCCGGCAGAAATCCGTCAGAATCCAGAGGCGGTCGGGCAGGCTCAGGCCCTCAGGCCGCTCCTTGTCGACGGTGCGAATCGCCAACAGGAAGAATACCCCGTCCACCAGCCCCCGGTCCAGGGGGACCTCGGCCAGCAGGGTGTGGGCGGAGGTGAGGGGATTAAAGGACCCGGGAAGCACCCCCAATCGCCCCCCACCCCCGGCCGGATAGACGACGACGGCGGTGGGTGCGGCCGCTGGGTCGAGGCTCCGGATCAGCCGCCGGAAACCGGCGTAGGGGTCAGGGTCCCAGTAACGGAGGGCTTCAACCTGGGCCACGGCCTTCAGCCCAGGACCGGGCCCTCGGCCAGGATAAGTTCCTGCAGGTCCCGGATGAACCGCCAGTCCGCAAAACCTTGGCCGGCAGCAGCTTCCCGGAGCTCGGCCAGCAACAGCTCCCGCGCCCCCGGCAGGTGGGCCACCTGAAAGAGGTTTCTGAGCCGCAAAAGCTGGGCCCGCTGGGTCGGGCCCAGGGGCGGCCGGGTTGCCCAGGCCTCAGCCGCCGCCCGGACCGCCTCGGCAGCCGGGTCGACACCGCGTTCGATGCGGCCGGCCTGACGGACGGTGATGAGGCCGCTGGCGATGGAGCCGACGTAGAGAACCGCCAGGCCCCCGGCCACCGCCGCCACCCCGACAAACGGGGTTCCATAGATGCCTAGAAGCACCAGCAGGGTGAGGGCCGTAAGCCAGCGCCGCTCCCGCTCGAAAAGCTCGAAAACCTGCCTTTCCACCCGTCGACGGACCAACTGGGCCCGCCGCCGGTAGATTTCGTCTACCCAGGCCTGAAGCTCGGCCTCGAAGGTCTCCCCGGCCATCGCCCCCGCCCAATTATATTAGCCCCGCACCCCCAGGAGGGGCAAAAGCAGCAATCGCAGAACTATCACCAGCAGGAGGGTCAGGACCGGGATGAACCGGTCCCCAACAAATCGGGGCATGGCCTGCCGGACCACCCAGAAGAGGGGGTCAGTGAGCCGTCGGAGAAACTCGCTGAAGATGCTCCGGTGGCCGCCGGTGATAAGCTCCAGAACCAGCCGGCCGATAATGGCCCACATAAAGAGGGCCAGCAGCCAGTTTAGGGCCTCGGCCAGGACTGCAACCACCGCTGCTCGGTTTAAAAAGGCGGTGCGGGTACGAGGGGCCGTACCCGCACCGCCAGGAGCCGTCCGGCCGGGCTCAGTCGTCGGCGCCGGGCTGCGGGGCCGGCCGGGGAGCCGGGGCCGCCCCTGGAACCGTAACCATCTCGCCCACCGGGATCCGAACCTCGTCCACCATCTGCTGGACCTCCCGGGGCGGCGGGGCCGTGGCCAGGCTCACCGCAACCTGCAGGCCGAAGTTCACCGCCATCCCGAAGATGCCCGAGGAGAGGTGCGAAAGGCCGAACAGGTTAAACGTGGGGAACAGGTAGTTGCCCCACATGTAAATCAGACACGCCAGCAGACCCCCGACCATGCCCGAAATCGCCCCCCAAGCGTTGGCCCGCTTCCAGAAGATCCCGAGCAGGACGACCGGGAAGAAGGTGGATGCCGCTAAGGAGAAGGCCCAAGCCACCAGCTGGACGATGAGGGCCAGCCGCGGGAAGGCCAGGAAGGCCGCCACCACCGCCGCCACCAGGATCATCACCCGGCCCATCAGGAAGCGGGTGGCGTAGGTGGCGTTGGGGTTGATGGTCTTAGCGTAGATGTCGTGGGCTACGGCCGTGGCGATCACCAGTAGCAGGCCGTCGGCGGTGGAGAGGGCCGCGGCCAGCCCACCGGCCGCCACCAGGGCCGCAATGGTGTAAGGCAGACCGGCTACCTCGGGGGTGGCCAGGACCACGATGTCGGGGTTAATGGTCAGTTCGGCCCACTGGAGGATGCCGTCGCCGTTGGCATCCCGGATGGCGAGGAGGCCCGTCCGGGCCCAGGCATCCACCCAGCCCGGGAGTTGGTTGATAGGCTTGCCGACGACATTCGTCAGGAACTCCCAGCGGGAGAAGGCGGCGTAGGCCGGGGCCGTAAAGTACAGCAGGTATATGAAGAACAGGGACCAGCCCACGCTTATCCGGGCCTCTTTGGGGTCGGGCACCGTGTAGTAACGGATGAGGATGTGGGGTAGCCCGGCCGTGCCGGCCATCAGGCAGAAGGTGAGGGCCAGAAACTCCCACGGGAAGCCCCGCCAGTCGGTGACGGTGATGGCCGGCGGGGAGGGCAGGTTAAGGCCGGTGGCGTCGTTGATCTGCTTGATGCTGGCCAGGGCCGAGGCGTTGTTTAAAGTCCACTTGAACGGCTCGACGTAGGAGGGCAAGTTGAGCTGCTGCTCGATCCGGGTGATCTCCTGGAGGGCCCGCCCGTACATGAGCTCGGAGATGGGCACGCCGGTCCGGACTAGCGAAAGGAAGGTCACCGGCACCAGGTAGGCGATAATCAGAATGATATACTGTGCCACCTGGGTCCACGTGATGGATTTCATGCCGCCCAGGAAGGAGCAGACCAGGATGCCGGACAGACCGACGAAGACGCCGACCTCGAAGGGTAGGCCGACGATCCGGGACATGATGATGCCCACGCCCGTTACCTGGGCCGTAACGTAGGTGAGGGAGACCACAATGGCGCAGATGGCGGCCACCACCCGGACCGTCCGGCCCTTCTCCGGGAACCGGGCGGCCACGAAGTCTGGAATCGTAAACTGGCCGAACTTTCTAAGATAGGGCGCAAAGAAAAGGGCCAGCAGGACATAGCCGCCCGTCTAGCCCATGACGTAGGCGAGGCCGTCGTAACCCAGGATGAAGAGGGTGCCGGCCATCGATATGAAGGACGCCGCACTCATCCAATCGGCGCCGGTGGCCATCCCGTTGAAGAAGGCGGGCACCCGCCGCCCGGCCACGTAGTACTCGTCGAGCCGCCGGGTAAAGTTTAGGATGCCGATGACGGCGTAGAGGAGGAGCGTAAGAAGCAGATAGGCGTAGCCGATGGCCGTCCTGGAAAGGCCCAAGTTGACCTCGAGAACGGCCAAGACGGTCGTAAAGAGCAGAAGCCCGATGACGAAGACGCCGTAAATCCGAAAGAGCTTCTGCCGAAAGACCTTAACCTCGCGCTTGGATACCCGGGTGTAATAGGTTTCCTGCGACATCGGCCGACCCCCTTACTCCTCTTCTTCGAAACCGTGCTTGCGGTCGATAACGTGGTTCATGATGAGGGCGTAGGCGAAGATCAGGAGGACGAAGATGGTGAGCGAAGCCTGGCTCGCCAGGTAATAGCCCAGGGGGAAGCCGGTCAGGATGGTGATATTGTTGAGGGCCTTGGCAAATGGCGGGTGGGCGTAGCCAGCCAACAGCCAGAGGACGAAGAGAAACAGTATAAGCCGGCTGTTCGCCCGCCAGTAGGCCCGAATGCGCTCATCCTGACCGGTGCGTTCCGGCGGTGACTGCTGCATAAGCCTCCTCCTTCGGTCAAGGTTTAAGTCTAAGCAGGGCTCCGCTCATGTCTGAGTTGGCTGGGCCACCGTTCCTGGGCATCACCCCCTTTGTCCTAAATACCCCGAACGGCCAGGAGCAGGTCCCCCAGGGTCCTGACCCCAAGGCCTTCAAGTCGGGCCAACTGCCGCTGCCATACCTGAGCGGTTGCCAAGGCATCGGCCAGGGCGCTGTGGGGCATAAGCAGCCCCACCCCATACCGCCGGGCCAGGGACTCCAGGTCCCAGACCACCCCTGGGTCCGCCGGCGGGGCACCGGCGGCCTGGGCCTCCAGCCAGCCCTCCACCCGGCCGGTATCGACCCACCGGAAACGTTTCACCGCAAACCCAGCCCGCTTAAGAAAGGCCCGGTCGAAGCCGACCTTATGGCCGACGATGACACTATCCCGGCAGAACTCCTCGAGCTCCGGCAGCACGGCCTCGATGGGCGAAGCCGCGGCCACATCCGCCGGCCGGATCCGGTGAATGGGCACCGTCGGACCCCAACCGTCCCGCCTGGGCCGCACCAGCCGGTGGAAGGTCTGCCCAACGAGGACCCGGCACCCCACCATCCGGACGGCCCCGACCTCTAAAATCTCGTCGACCCCTTCCTGGACGCCGGTGGTTTCAGTGTCCAGGACGACAAAGCCGACCTCGTCCAGGGGCCGACCCAGGTCAGAGGGCACCCCGAACACCGCACCCCGGCAAAGACGCGCCGCCAGCTTTGCCATCATGGTTCCCTGGGATGATAAAACGGCCGCGGCCCAATTTTGTCCCTTTAAGCAGAATCTGCCGGTGAACTATCGAAAAATGCCCCAAAACAGCACTAGAGTTGGCCCAAGTTTCATAAGTCACCTTCCGGATTAGCGAAAGATACGGGGATAAAAAGGCCGGGCAGAAGCCAAAGGCTTCTGCCCGGCCCCGGGGTCAGACCCGTCCGGCCTAATCGCCTCCGCCTCCGGCCTCTGGGGCGAGGGCCGCCTCTTCCCAGATACGGGTGCGGTTGGTTTCGGGCACCAGGAAGAGGGCCAGTAAGAACATGATGGCCGGGATTATGATAGGGTATGCCAGGGCGGCCAACAGGCTGCCAGTAGCGGCGTACATGGCCGAGGTCACGTAGGGCACCAGGCCGCCACCCCAGCCGTTACCGATGTGGTAAGGCACCGACACGCTGGTGTAACGGATGCGGGCCGGGAAGTACTCAGCCAGGAAGGAAGCGATGGGCCCGTAAACCATGGCCACGTAGACGACCATCACCCAGATGATGACCACCGACAGCCAGAAGTTGGGGTTGCCGATGGCCAGGCCCGAAGGCTCGGCCACAACCCCCAGGGCGCTGTAAAGGGGATAATAGGTGATGGCCGCCAGGGCCATGCCCCCCAGGATTATGGGCTTGCGGCCGATGCGGTCTGAGAGGGCGCCCAGGATTATAAACATCGGGCTCGCCAGCAGGATGGCCGTCCCGACGATGGCGCTGGACATCACCAGGTCGACCTTCTTGATGGTCTGCAGGAAGTAAAGGGCCCAGAACTGGCCGCTGTACCAGACGACCCCCTGCCCGATCACGACAACGGCGGCCGTAAGGACATATTTAATGTTCTGCGAGAGAAAGGCCTCCCGCCAGGGGGAGCGGCTGGTACGCCGGGCGGCCTGAAGTCGGGCGAAAACGGGTGTTTCTTGAAGCTTGAGCCGGATGTACACAGAGATTGCCACCAAGAGGAAGGAGAGCAAGAAGGGAATGCGCCAGCCCCAGTCGTTAAAAGTCTGTTCCCCGAGGAGTAGCCTCGTGCCGACGACCACCACCAGGGATATCATCAGGCCGATGGACGGGGAGGTCTGGAGGATGCCGGTGTAAAAGCCCCGCCGCTGGTCGGGCACGTGCTCGGCCACGTAGGTGATGGCGCCCCCGTACTCGCCCCCCAGGGTCAGGCCCTGGACGAGGCGCAGGAGGAAGAGGATAAAGGCCGCAAGCAGGCCGGCCTGGGCGTAGGTGGGCAGCAGGCCTATGAGGGCCGTGGAAAGGCCCATGCCAGTCAGGGTGACCAGGAAGGTGTACTTGCGGCCGATGAGGTCGCCGATGCGGCCGAAGACAAAGGCTCCCAGGGGCCGGATGAGGAAGCCGATGGTGAAGATGGCGACGGTGCTTAAGAAGGCTGCCACCGGGTCGCCGGGCGGGAAGAACTCCCGGGAAAGGATGGTGGCCAGGCTACCGAAAATGTAGAAATCGTACCACTCAATAATGGTGCCGAGGGTAGAGGCGCCGATGACCAGCCGCAGGTAGCCCGGCTCCACGGCCTCATAGTAACTGCGGGAATTTGTGGCTGCCAACGGGACTCACCTCCTTGGAAATGGGCTTAAACCTTCATAATTCCGGTTCACGGAATCTTTACACCATTTTTGCGATAATTATCCCCCCTTTCCAGGAACGATTAGCCGACGGGTTTATGCTCAAAACTCTCTTCGCCGTCTTATGATATCTCAGGTTAACAACTCCAAACGGTGATTTGCAGAAATGGCCGGTAATTGGTTGAAAAAGGCGGCGGATTGACATTATACTGGGAGTGAAAGTTCGGGCGGCGCAGCGGGAATGTCGGCTCAAGCGGTGGCTGTCGCCTTCTTAAGCCAGGTTCCCCCCTTCCGGTACCTGGATCGGGAGACCTTGGCCCGGGTCGTTGCCCAAGCCGAAATCCACTTCTTTCCCAAGGGCACCTGCATCCTCCAGCGGGACGGTCCCCCGGCCCGGTATCTTTACGTCATCGAGAAGGGCGGCGTTAAAAAGGCTGTCGGCGACATTACCGTCGAGGTGGTCGGGGAGGGGGAAATCTTCGGGGTACTTTCGGCCCTGGAGGGCGACCGCAGCCGGCTGGACGTTATCGCCCTTGAGGACACCCTCTGTTACGCCATCCCAAGGGCCGTGGTCGAGGACCTGCTGGATACCCAGCCAAAAATCGCCCGCTTTCTCTACGAGTTCTCCATCCGCCGCTACCTGGACTGGAGCCTGGAAGAGCTCGAGCGCCTGCCCGTTCTCACCGGGTCTGGTCGGCTCGCCTTTACCGCCCGGGCCGGGGAGGTGGCCCACCGGCCCCTGGTCACCTGTCAGGCTGAGACCACCATTCAGGAGGCCGCCCAGCTTATGAGCCACCACCGGGTCAGTTCGGTGGTGGTTCTCGGCCCCGACGGTCGGGCTGCCGGCATCCTGACCGACTGGGACCTGCGGGAGCGGGTCGTGGCCGCCGGCCGGGATATCCGTCAGCCGGTGGCCAAGGTGATGAGTTCCCCGGTCATCAGCGTCGACTCGGATGCCCCCGTCTATGAGGTAGTCGCCGAGATGGTCCGTCGGGGTATCCACCACATCGTCGTTACCGAGGCCGGCCGCCCAGCCGGCATGATTACCGGCCACGACCTGATCCTCCTGCAGGGCACTTCGGCCCTCTTTGTCGCCCGGGACATTGAGCGCCGCCACGACTTGCCGGGTCTCCGCCAGCTGGTCGCCGATTCCCAGCGGGTGGTTCCCTTCTTACTGCGCCAGGGGATCCGGGCCAGCCAGCTTGGCCGGCTCATGACCGACATCAACGACCGGATTATCGGCCGGGTCCTGGAATTTACCGGGGCGGTTCTGGGCCCACCCCCGGTCCCCTATTGCTGGCTGGTTCTGGGCAGCGAGGGCCGCCGGGAGCAAACCTTCCGCACCGACCAGGACAACGCCCTCATCTACGCCGACCCCCCGGACTCCCAGGCCGAGGCCGTTCGGGAATACTTTCTGGAGTTCGGCCGGCGGGCCGTGGCCTCCCTGGTAGAGGTGGGTTTTCCCGCGTGTCCCGGCCGCTATACGGCCGACAACCCAGAGTGGGTCCAGCCCCTTTCGGGCTGGCGGGCACACTTCCGCCGCTGGCTGGCAAATCCGGAGCCAGAGGCCGTCTTAAATTCCCTGATCTTTTTCGATTTCCGGGGGATTTACGGGAACCTGACCTTGGCCGATGCCCTCCGGGAGTACCTAAACGGGCTTTTGGCCAGCAGCCGCCTCTTTCTCGTTCACCTGGCCCAGCTCTCCACCAAGACCCCGCCGCCTTTGGGCTTTCTCGGCCGGTTCATTGTAGAACCGGGGGGCGAGCACCGCAACCAGCTCGACCTTAAGGCCCGGGGGACCCGGCCCATCCTCGATTTGGTGCGGTTTCTGGCCCTACGCCACGGTATCACCGAGACCAGCACCGTCGGCCGGCTGGAGGCCCTTCAGGCTACCGGCAAAATTCCCGCCGACCTGGCCGATGAGCTTACCCAGGCCTTCGAGTTCATCCTGGGCCTGCGGATCCGGACCCAGTGGGCCAAAATCCAGGCGGGAAAGGCCCCCGACAACTTCATCGACCCCGGCCAGCTTTCGGCCCTGGAACGGAGCTTGCTTAAGGAGGCCTTTAAGGCGGTGGGGCGGGCCCAGGGCGTGGTCCGTCAGGAATATTACGCCGACCTGGTGGCCGATTAGGAGGTCCGACCGTGGCCGAAGGGGCTGAGCGACCTACCGGCGACTGGCAGCCGACCGAGCTAGCCCTGGAGCTGGCCGATACGGCCGATGAGATCGAGGTCTACCTGGCCGAGCTGGGCCGCTTCTGGGCGGAGGAGGAGCAGGCCCTCATTCAGGAGGTCGCCGAACAGACCACCTACGGAGCTATCCTCCTGGAAGACCTGATCCGCCGCCAGCTCCGGCTCGGACTGGGGGTGGCCGCCCTCTTCATCGGGGGCCTTTTCAGCCTGCCCATCGCCTACCTGTTTATGCCCGAACTTATGGGCCTGCGGCTATTTGGCCTGCCCCTGGGCTGGCTCATCCCGGCCGCCATTATTTACCCCTTCGTCTGGGCCTTGGCCTGGTTCTACGCCCACCGAGCCCGTCGCTACGAAGAGGAATTCCGGGAGCTTCTGCGCTAGGATGCTCACCCCGGGCGGTATTCACTGGCTCTCGCTCCTGACGTTCTTCGGGGTGGCCGTGGCCGCCGTCGGGGTCGGCCTTTACACTACCCGGGTCGTACGGACCACCTCGGATTACTTCGTTGCCTCCCGGATGGTGAGCCCCGTGCTCAATGCGTCGGCCATTGCCGGGGAGTACTTAAGCGCCGCCTCATTTATGGGGGTAGCGGCGATGGTAATGGCCTTCGGTTACGACGTCCTCTGGTACCCGGTGGGCTACGCCGCCGGGTACCTCTTTCTCCTGCTCTTCGTGGCCGCCCCCCTCCGCCGCTTCGGGGCCTACACCATCCCCGACTTTGCCGAGGGCCGCTTCGACTCGCCGACCTTCCGCCGGCTGGTCGTCATCTTCGTGCTGATAGTGGGCATTTTCTACATGCTGCCCCAGATGAAGGGGGCCGGCCTCACCTTCAACGTGCTGACCGGGGCCCCCTACTGGGTGGGGGTTGTGGTGGTGGGCGGCGTCATCACCTTAAACGTGGCCCTGGGCGGGATGAAGGGCATAACCTATGTTCAAGCCTTCCAGTTCTGGGTCAAGCTCTTCGCCCTGACCCTTTTGGGCCTAGGGGTGATGACGGTGGCCGGCTGGTACGGCCACCATTTTGAGCGGGTGAGCGGCCCGGAACCCTTAAGGTTCCCCGAGGCGAAAGTGGTTGCCCACCAGGCCGGAACCGTCTTAAGGCTTCCGGAGGCCGCCCGGGTCCGAGCCCTGGACCCCGTAGCCGTTGAGTTTCCCGGCGGGGAGCTCCGGCAGATACCCGCCGGCACGGCCTTTACCCTGCCGCCGGGCCAGAGCCGGATAGTGGCCGGTGGACGGCTTGAATACCAGGCCGGATCGGCCGTACCCAACGCCCCGGCGGGGGAGAGCTGGGCAAAGCCCTTCGGGCCCTTCACCAGCGGCCTCGGTTACCCCCTCATCTTCACCTACTCGCTGATGATCGCCACCGTTTTGGGCACCGCCGGCCTGCCCCACATCCTGGTCCGGTTCTACACCAACAAGGACGGGGAGGCCGCCCGCCAGACGACCATCATTGTCGTCGGCCTGATCGGCCTCTTTTACCTGTTCCCACCCCTCATCGGCACCCTGGGCCGGTCCCTCGTACCCGAACTTTACGCCTCGGGTGAGACCGAGCGGCTGCTGCTGGCCGTGCCTTCGGCGGTCGGGCCGGAATGGCTGAGCCGACTGCTGGAGGCGGTGGTGGCGGCCGGGGCCTTCAGCGCCTTCATGTCCACCACCTCCGGGCTGATGGTGGCGGTGGCCGGGGCCCTGGCCCACGACATCTACACCCGTACCCTGCGGCCCCGGGCCAGCTCCCGGGCCCGGCGGCTGGCCTTCCAAGCTTCAGCCATCCTGGCCGGCCTTATCGCCATCGTCGCCGGCATCCAGGTGGAGCGGTTCGCCATCAACATGCTGGTGGGGTGGGCCTTCGCCATCTCCGCCGCCTCCTTCTTCCCCCTGCTTACCCTGGGAATCTGGTGGAAGGGGCTCACCCTGCCGGGGGCGATGGCCGGCACCGTCATCGGGGGCATCTCGGCCTCGGTGGCCATCTTAGCCGCCATGTGGCTGGCGCCCCTGGACCTGGGGGCTTCGGAGTCCCTGCTCTGGACCCTCCTGGCCCAGCCGGCCATCTGGGCCATCCCCATCGCCTTCGGGACGATGGTGGGCGTCTCCCGACTGACCCGAGACCGGGTGCCCTTGGACATTAACCTGAAGATGCTGCGGATGCACGTGCCGGAACAGCTTGGCTTGCGGACGGAGTATATTAGAGAATAAAATGGCGGACCCAAATGGAGACCCTGCCGCTGGTCCTGACCGAATTGATGGCGCTGGCGGCCCTCGCCGGCGGCATTGCCCTGCTTATCGCCCGGCGGAACCGGACTGTCAGTGAGGGTCGGGAGCAGGCGATGCTGGAGACCCTTCACCTGGCCAACCACACCCTGCCCTATCTTCGTCACGGCCTCACCCCCCACACCGCCGAGCAGACGGTGAAGCTTATCTACGACTACCTGCGGCCCAGCGCCGTGGCCCTGGTGGGCAACGGCATGATCTTGGCCTTTGTGGGGGCCGGCAGCGACCACCACCGGCCCGGCGCCCAGACCCTCACCCAAGTCACCCGGGAGGTGCTGCGGACGGGGCGGCCCATTGTCGCCCCCGACGTCAAGGCCATCGGCTGCAACCACCCGAACTGCCCCCTCCAATCGGCTGTCGTGGTGCCCCTGCGGGTCCGGGGCCGGACGGTGGGCTGCCTCAAGGTCTACTATGACAGCGCCCAGGCCCTTACCCCCACCCGCATTCGCATCGCCGACAGCCTGGCCCGGCTGATGAGCATCCAGATGGAGCTGGCCGAGCTGGACCGCCACACCGAGCGGCTGGCCCGGGCCGAGCTGGCCGCCCTGCAGGCCCAGATCTCCCCCCACTTTATCTACAACACCTTAAACACCATCGCCGCCTTCATCCGGACCAACCCGGAGCAAGCCCACGAGCTGCTGGTTGAGTTTGCCGACTTCACCCGCCGGGCCTTCAAGCGCCGGGGTGAGTTTGCCTCCTTGGCCGATGAGCTGGAATACGTCCACCAGTACCTGACCTTAGAGAAGGCCCGCTACGGCGACCGCCTGGAGGTGGTCTACCGGGTTGACCCGGAGGTGCTGCCGGTCTCGGTACCGGTTCTGGTCCTGCAGCCCCTGGTGGAAAATGCCATCCGCCACGGCATCAGCCGGAAGGTGGGGCCGGGGCGGGTGGTGATTACGGCCGAGGACCGGGGCAACGAGGTGCTCATCACCGTAAGCGACAACGGGGTTGGGATGACCCCCGAGCAGGTCAAGCAGGTGCTGAATTCGGAGCCCCGCCAGCGTAGCGGCCTTGGGTTGGCCAACGTCTCCGAGCGGCTTAAGGGCATTTACGGGCCGGAGCGGGGCCTTGAGGTGGAATCGGCCCCCGGCCAGGGCACCCAGGTGCGGTTCGTCATACCCAAATTCCACGCCGGGGTGGCGGTGGCGCGGCTATGAGCGGCCTAAGCCCGCTAACGGTTGGTTTGCCCACCTTAAAGGCCCTTATCGTGGACGATGAGGAGCCGGCAACCATCGAACTAAAATACCGGCTTCAGGAGACGGGCTGGCCGGTGCAGGTGAGCGTGGCCCTCACGGCCACCGACGCCCTCCGGCTGATTCGCCAGCGGGACTTCGACGTGGTCTTTTTAGACATCCAGATGCCCGGCCTTACGGGTCTAGAGTTGGCCGAGCTCCTGGCCGAATTCAACCGGCCGCCGGTGGTGGTCTTCGTCACCGCCTACGACGAGTACGCCGTCCGGGCCTTCGAACTGCGGGCGGCCGACTACCTGCTCAAGCCGGTCCGGGTCGAGCGGCTGATGGAGACCCTGGAACGGGTCCGGGAGCGGCGCTACCCCACCCCGAAGCCCGAGCCGCCCCGGTTTCAGCTCATCGACCGGCTCCCAGTGGAGAAATCCGGCCGGACCCTGCTCATCGACCTGGCCGAAGTCCGGTTCGCCGAGGCCCACGACGAACTGGTCCTGGTCAAAACCTACGACCAGGTCTACACCGTCCGGTTCACTATGAACGAGCTGGAGGCCCGGCTGCCTAATCCGCCTTTCCTGCGGATCCACCGCTCCTTTATCGTCAACCTGAAGCGGGTGGTGGAGATCCGGCCGTATTTTAACGGGGTCTACCTGCTAAAAGTCGACGACAAGGAGCACACCGAGCTTACCGTCAGCCGGGGACACGTCCGCAGCCTGCGGAATCTTCTAGGAATTTGAGGCGGCTGGCGGAAATTGCCGGTGAATGGTCGAAAAGGGGAACCGACCGGCAGTTTTCAGGGGTCGAACAGCACCGGCCCCGTTGAGAAGCACGCTTTGAACCCCTTAGCATTGATCGGGTACTGGTTCCGCCCCTTGAGCATGCCCTTTGCACACCTGGCCGGGAGGTGCAACCGATGCAGGTGATTAACCCCGTCGTCAGGCGGTGGGTTGAGGCGGCCCGGGAAGACCCGGAGGGGTTCTGGGCGCGGGCGGCCGAGAAGCTCCCCTGGTTTCGCCGGTGGGACCGGGTTTTCGAGTGGGATTTCCCCACGTTCCGGTGGTTTATTGGGGGGCGCACGAACCTAGCCTATAACTGCCTGGACTACCACGTGGCGGCAGGCCGGTCCGGCCAGGCCGCCCTTATTTATATAAACGAGCGGGGTGAGCGCCGGACTTACACCTACGCCCAGCTCCTCCGGGAAGTCCGGCGGCTGGCGGCTGCCCTTCGGGGCATGGGCATTAAAAAGGGTGACCGGCTCACCATTTACATGCCCACCAGCCCCGAGGCCATCATGCTGATGCTGGCGACGGTGCGGGTCGGGGCTATCCACTCGGTGGTCTTTGCCGGGTTCGGGGCCGGGGCCCTGGCCGACCGGATTGCCGCCAGCGGGTCTCGGCTGGTCTTTACCGCCGACGTAACCTACCGCAAGGGGAGGGATGTCCGGCTCAAAGAGATCGTCGACGAGGCCCTGAAGGCCGCCGGCGACACCGTTGAGCACGTGGTCGTCTGGCGCCGGACCGACCAGGACGTGCCGATGAGCCCCGGCCGGGACCTCTTCTGGGCGGACTTCTTAAAGCGGGCCGAGGGCCAGCCGGATGGCTGGGTTGAGATGGAGTCTAACGAGCCGGCCTACATCTTGGCCACCTCCGGCACGACGGCCAAGCCCAAGCTGGCCGTCCACACCCACGGCGGCTACCAGGTGGGAATCCACAGCACTGGCCGCTGGTGCTTCGGCCTGCGGCCCGGAGAGGTTTGGTGGTCCACCTCGGACATTGGTTGGGTGGTGGGCCATAGCTACATCGTCTACGCCCCCCTGCTGGTGGGCTGCGCCACCATCGCCTACGAGGGTGCCCTGGACCATCCCGGACCGGAGACCTTCTGGCGGGTGGTGGAGGACTTTGGGGTCACCGGCATCTTCACCTCGCCCACGGCCGTAAGGCTGCTTATGCGCTACGGGTCGGAGCCAGCCCGTAAATTCGACCTCTCGTCCCTGGAGCGGGTAGTCTGCGCCGGCGAGGTGCTCAACGCCCCGGCCTGGGAGTGGCTTCAGAAAGACGTCCTTAATGACCGGGTACCTGTCATCGACCACTGGTGGCAGACGGAAACGGGCGGGCCGGTCATCGGTAACCCCTATGGTCTGGCCATGCTTCCCATCAAGCCAGGCTCGGCCAGCATCCCCCTACCGGGGATGGAGGTGGGGGTTATGACCCCGGAGGGGCAGGAGTGCGGACCCGGCGAGAAGGGAATCCTGGTGATCAAACGGCCCTTCCCCAGCCTGACCCCGACCCTCTGGGGCGAGCCCGAGCGGTACGCCCGGGACTACTGGCAGCGGATTCCCGGCCGGCAAGTTTACTTCACGGGCGATTCGGCCCAGCTGGATGGAGATGGGTACGTCTGGTTTGCCGGCCGGGCCGACGAAATTATCAAGATTGCGGCCCACCGGATCGGGACCATCGAGGTCGAGACGGCCTTCCTCAAGCACCCGGCCGTGGCTGAGGCTGGGGTTACCGGCCGGCCCGATGAGGTCCGGGGGGAGGTGATCTCGGCATTTGTGGTGCTTAAGCAGGGCTATCGGCCCTCAGAAGAGCTTCGCCGGGAGCTTATCGAGACGGTCCGGCGGGAACTGGGGCCGGTGGCCGTCATCGGTGAGGTAAACTTTGTAAACATGCTGCCAAAGACCCGTAGTGGTAAAATTATGCGAAGGGTTCTTAAGGCCGTTATCCTCAACCGGGATCCCGGCGACATAACCACCATTGAAGACGAAGGCTCGGTGGAGGAGGCGCGTCAGGCCTGGCAGCAGATGCGGGCCGAAATTCAGGCCCCGGTTAGCGACAGTTAAACCTAAGGAGGTCGATACCGAATGGCTAACGGCGACGAGCGCACCGAAGTCCGCAATCAGATAGTGGTTGAAACTCTCCTTAAGGAGGAGCGAAGGTTTCCGCCGCCGCCGGAGTTCCGAGAGAAGGCCTGGGTAAAGGACTGGACGCCCTGGGAGGAGGCCGAGCGGGACTTAGAAGGCTTCTGGGCTAAGCACGCCGAGGCCGAGCTCCACTGGTTCCGCAAGTGGGAGAAGGTCCTCGAATGGAACGTACCCTGGGCAAAGTGGTTCGTGGGCGGCCTTATCAACGCCTGCTACAACTGTGTCGACCGCCACGCCCAGAGCTGGCGCCGGACTAAGGCGGCCATCGTCTGGGAGGGGGAACCTGGGGACTGGCGGGTGCTCACCTACCAGGACCTGCACCGGGAGGTCCAGAAGTTCGCCAACGTCCTCAAGGGCCTGGGCGTCCAGAAGGGCGACCGGGTAACGATTTACCTGGGGATGGTTCCGGAGCTGCCCATCGCCATGCTGGCCTGCGCCCGGATCGGGGCCCCCCACAGCGTGGTCTTCGGTGGCTTCAGCTCGGACGCCCTTAGGGACCGGATTCAGGACGCCCAGGCCAAGGTGCTCATCACCCAGGATGGGGCCTGGCGGCGGGGCAATATCGTGCCCCTTAAGCAGTTTGCGGATAAGGCCCTGGAGGAGTGCCCGTCGGTGGAGAAAGTGGTGGTCGTTCGGCGGGTTGGGGAACCGTCTGGGGCCAGGCTGATGGAGGGCCGCGACTTCTGGTGGGATGAGCTTATGGCCAAAGCCGACCCGGTCTGCCCGGCCGAGCCGTTGGATGCCGAGCATCCCCTTTACATTCTTTACACCTCCGGCACCACCGGCAAGCCCAAGGGTGTCCTTCACACCACCGGCGGGTATCTGCTGGGGGTGCACCTGACCACCAAGTGGGTCTTCGACCTCAAAGACGAGGATTACTACTGGTGCACGGCCGACATCGGCTGGGTGACCGGCCACAGCTACATCGTCTACGGGCCCCTTTCCAACGGGGGCACCTCGGTGATGTACGAGGGGGCGCCCGACTGGCCGGATAGGGACCGCTTCTGGGCCATCGTCGAGAAGTACCGCATCAATATCCTCTACACCTCGCCCACCCTCATTCGGACGGTGATGAGGTGGGGTCCGGAGTATCCGGCCCGGCACGACCTCTCCAGCCTGCGGCTCCTGGGCACCGTGGGCGAGCCCATTAACCCCGAGGCCTGGATGTGGTACCACGAGCACATCGGCCGCGGCCGCTGCCCCATCGTCGACACCTGGTGGCAAACGGAGACCGGCATGATCATGATCACCCCGATCCCAGGTGTGGTCACTACCAAGCCGGGCTCAGCCACTATCCCCTTCCCAGGCGTCGGGGCCGAGGTGGTCGACGAGCAGGGCAACCCTTGCCCGCCCAACGTGGGCGGCTACCTGGTGCTCACCCGGCCCTGGCCGGCCATGCTCCGAACCTTCTGGGGTGACCCCGAGCGGTACGTCCAGACCTACTGGAGCCGGTTCCCCGGCCGCTACTTCACCAGCGACGGGGCCCGCAAGGACGAGGATGGCTACTTTTGGGTCACCGGCCGGGTGGACGACGTGGTGAATGTGGCTGGCCACCGGCTCTCGAACATCGAGATTGAGAGCGCCCTGGTAGCCCACCCGGCGGTGGCGGAGGCGGCCGTCATCGGCCGGAGCGACCCCCTCAAGGGGCAGGCGGTCTCGGCCTTCGTGGTGCTCAAGGCCGGCTACGAGCCTAACGAGGGGCTTAAGGACGAGCTTCGGGAATGGGTCGCCCAGAAGATCAGCCCCATTGCCCGGCCATCGGACGTCTTCTTCTGCGCCGACCTGCCCAAGACCCGGTCGGCCAAGATCATGCGCCGGCTTCTGCGGGACATCGCTGAGGGGCGGGCCCTGGGTGATACCACGACCCTGACCGACCCGGCGGTGGTGGAAGAGATGCGTCAGCGCTACATCGCCGAGGGCAAAGAAGAGGCCTAGGCCGGCCGATATTAGCCACGGAACCGTTAAGCGGGGGCGGGGCCTTTCAGCGGCCCCGCCCCCGCTCCTACCTGCGAGGGGGATGGTATGATCCCCAAAGGGGAGGCGTCTTCGGTTGGGTCACGCCGACATTTTAAGAAGGCGTCGGTTGAAATAACCAACGAGGGGAGGTGAGTACGTTGCGAGAACGCTTGACCCTGCAGGCCCAACCCCGCGAGCTTAAGGGCAAGAAGGTTAAGCGGCTGCTGGGGCTCGGGCTTGTGCCGGCCGTGGTTTTCGGCAAGGATGTCGGTTCAAGGCCGATTCAGGTGGCTGAAAGGGAAGCCCTCAAAGCGATCCAGCAGGCCGGCACGAGCCAGCTCATCAATTTGCAGGTCGACTCGGAGGTGATTCCGGTACTGATTCGGGGGGCATATTTTGACCCCATAACCCGGCGGCTTCACCACATCGACCTGTGGGCCGTTCCCCTCCGAGAGGAGGTGGATGTATCGGTGCCGGTGGTGCTCACCGGCGAATCCCCAGCGGTTAAGGCCGGCGGCGTACTGATCCAGCAGCTGGAGGCCGTCGAGGTCCGCGCCCTGCCCGACCAGATACCCGAAGCTATCGAGGTAGATATCTCTCGGCTAGAACGGTTTTACGACGCCATCCGGGTGGGCGACCTGGAGCCCCCGCCGGGCACCAGGTTTTTGACGGCCCCGGAGGCGTTAATTGTGGTAGTCGAGCCACCCGAGGCGGAAGGTCAGTCTGGGTCCGGCTCGGCCGAGTAGCCCTGCCTCCCGGCAGCCACGGCGCTAACCAGTTTTTAAGAGTTTTTCTGGCAGCTTTTGAGGGTTCTCTTGGTGGATTTTGAAAAACCCCACACTAAGGTTTAAAGTGAAACCGCCTGGGCAGATACCCCGGCGGAAAACCAAAACCTGGTTGGGAGGTGACGAAGATGCTTGAGCGCTGGGATCCAACCCGGGAGATTCGGTCGCTGCAGCGGATGGTCGACGAGTTCATCGATGAGGCTTTCCGGACCCTTGCCCCGACCTACACTTTCCGTTACCGGGTGGCCGGTCCGACCGGGGAGCAGGTGATGCCGGTCAACGTCTACCACACCGCCGACGAGGTCTTCTGCCAGTTCATCATTCCGGCGGCCAAGCCGGACGACATCCAGGTTGACCTGACGGGGGACACCCTGACGGTTCGGGCCGAGATCAAGCCGGTTGAGGGCGATGTGGAGTGGCTGCGGCGGGAGTGGCTGCCCGGGATCTATAGCCGGACCATCAGCCTGCCCTTCCCGGTCGAGGCCGATAAGGTGGACGCCCGGTATGAGAACGGCGTGCTAACCGTCCGGCTACCGAAGGTGGCCGAGGTGCGGCGACGGGCCATCAAGGTGCGGGCTACGTAAGCCGGACGGTTTGAACAGCAAAGTCCGGCCGGTCAGTGAACCGGCCGGACTTTTTATTCGATGGCCTCGACCCGGTAGCGGATGGGCCCGGCGGGGCCTTCGACCACAACCTCCTGGTTAAGCCGGGCGTTCTGAAGGGCCCGGCCCAGAGGCGACTGGATGGAGATGCGGCCGGCCCGGACATCCACCTCGCCCGGCCCCACCAGGGTCACCTCGAGCCGCTCGCCGGTATCCAAGTCCAACAGGCAAACCCGGCGGCCGATGGCGACCCGGTCGGTGCGGTCGTGGGCGGGGCCGCCCAAAACTTCGGCGACCCGGAGCAGGGCCTGAATCTCCTGGATTCGAGACTGGATGCGGGCAAGCTCCTCTCGGGCGTACTGATAGGGGGCGTTCTCCGAGAGGTCGCCGTCGGCGGCGGCCCGCCGCATCTCGGCCGCAATCCGGGGCCGGGCGGCCTCCAGCTCGGCGAGCTCGGCCTTAAGCCGCTCGTAGCCTTCGGGGGTCAGAACGACCCGTTGGCCGTTGGCCGTTTGTTCAAGGGGCTTCTCGGCCGGGGCCTTGCGGCCGGCGGCCCGGCGAACCCTAACCGCGGCCCCAAGGTTCTGGGCCGTAAGCTTTCGGCGGTGGAGGTAGCCTAGAAAGTCCTTTAAAACCTGGGCCCGTTGGATGCCGGCATCCCCGGCCCGGTCGAGGTTAGCCGCGTAGGTCTCGATGTCGGCGGGCTTCAGGGCCCGTACGGGTTGATGGCCACCGACCCAGCCGATGAAGCGCTGAAGCTCGGCGGCGGCCGCCGGGCGCTCCTGGGCGGGCAGAGTTTCCAAGTAGTTGGCGACGGCGGTAGCAAGGTCGAGGTCGGTCATAGCAATTATAATCCTACCAACCGGGGTTGTGGGCCGTCAAAGCCCGCCCTGGTGCGGGGTGGAGGCTTCCAGAGCGATTCGGCTTTCGGCCAGCCGGACGTAGTCCGGCTCGATTTCGTAGCCCACGTAGCGGCGGCCCGTCCGAAGGGCCGCTATCGCCGTAGTGCCGCTGCCCATGAAAGGGTCTAGGACCACCTCACCCGAATAGGTGTAAAGCTGGATACACCGGTAGGGCAATTCCACTGGAAAGGGGGCCGGATGACCAACCCTAGAGGCCTGCTCGGCCGGAAACCGCCAGACGCTTTTGGTAAACTCCAAAAACTCCTCGGCCGTTATGGTGGGGTGCCGACCGGCCGGCACGGCCGGTTTCGCCCGGGTAAAGGTCTGCTTCGAGAAGACCAGGATGTATTCATGGGTATCCCTTAAGGTGGGGTTGGCTGGGGAAGCCCAGGAGCCCCAGGCGGTGGAGGGACTTGCGCTGGCGGCCTTATCCCAGATAATCTCGCCCCGCATCAAAAAACCCAGGTCCAAAAGGTCGGTAATAACCCAAGCGTGCAGGGGAAGGTAAGGTCTGCGGCCCAGGTTGGCGATGTTAAGGCAGAGCCTGCCCCCGGGTACGAGCACCCGGTAGACCTCGGCCATGACCTTCCGGATGAAGGCCCGGTATTGGTTGAGGGTAAGGTTTTGGTCGTAGTCTTTGCCCACGTTATATGGTGGGGAAGTAACGACGAGGTGGACGCTTGAGTCTGGAAGTTCAGCCATGGATTCGGCGGACTTGCAGAATATCCGGTTGACACACTCGGACGGTAGGGGATTCTCCTGGTACAGAACTTTCTGCTCCTTGGGGAAACTTTCGTAGAGGCGGCCTGAGTAAAAGCGGGAAGAGTCGTGGCTTATGCGAGCGGGAGACCCGAAGGGGGTAGTGCGAGTCTTAAGCCTTTTTGGCATCCGGTCCTAGGGCTATTTTACCACCGCCTGCGCCCTCAGCCTGAGGTGCCCGCCCCCGCCACCCACCGACACAATTTACACGCTATCCCCGAGAGCACCGTTTCAATCCCACTATGGTGCGATTGAAATTTCGGGTACCGCGCCGAGGAGGTGAAGGTGGTAAGTCGTTTCAATCCCACTATGGTGCGATTGAAATAGTAGCCTGGCACGCCGGCGAGCACAACGAAGAGTACTGTTTCAATCCCACTATGGTGCGATTGAAATCCGTGGTTCCTGTACCGGATTGAAGACCCGGAAACGTTTCAATCCCACTATGGTGCGATTGAAATGAATGGCGGGCGACCAGGGCTCTCGGGCTACTACAACGTTTCAATCCCACTATGGTGCGATTGAAATCAGAGTATGTGGGGACGCCTGGGGACCCGGAGTTGAAGTTTCAATCCCACTATGGTGCGATTGAAATTGCGTCGGGCAGGGTCCCGCCCTG
>PSKS01000119.1:0-3277 GCA_040289115.1 Chloroflexota bacterium | reverse complement strand
CGCTACCGGCTTCCTCGCCCTGGGAACTCTCCCGCCCAGAACCGGGCCGGACTCAGGGGACACGGCCGAGACGGTGCCGGGGCCGGGTTTGCTCTTCAAGGACCCGGCCCTCTTCCGGACCTCTGTGGCCGGCTGCCTGCTGGTTGTGGGGCAGTTCTGCTTTACCGGGTATATGCCCCTGTACCTGGTGGACCGGTTCGGCTGGGGGCAAGCGGATGCCGCCCGGACCTTAGCGCTGGTCCACACCGGGGCCATCGTCGGGCGGCTGGGCTGGGGGTGGGTATCTGACCGGGTCTTTGGGGGTGAGCGGTTGGAAACCCTCTCCCTGACCGCCTTGCTGGGGGCTGCCCTTCTGGGCGCAGTGGCGGTTTTGCCGGCCCTGAACGGGGCCAGTGGGCCGCTGGTCGGGGCGCTGGCCTTTGGGGCCGGTCTGACCTTGCTCGGTTGGCAGGGTCTGCACGTGGCCCTCCTGGCCGAAGTTTCCCCCGTTGCGCCGGCGATTGCGGTGAGCCTGGGTTTTACCGCCGTCTACGTTTTCAGCATGGCCTCGCCGCCCCTCTTCGGCAAGCTGGTGGAGGCCACCGGAAATTACGCCCTGGGCTGGCTCATCCTGATACCACTGCAGGTGGGAACGGTGCTGGCCCTTAACCCCCTGCGCCGCCCCAGCCGGATTTGACAGGCGCCAGGTCCCGGCCTATAATTTGGGTCGAAAATCTAATAAGGCTAAAGACGGCGAAGGAGACCCAGTAGGCGGGCACTGGTAACCCCAGAGAGCGGGCGGACGGTGCAAGCCCGTGGCACAGTGTCAGCCGAATTACACTCCGGAGTCGCCGGCTGAACGCCCGGGACCGGGTCAGTAGGCTGGGCCGGTGGTGCCCGTTAAAGCACCGGGGTGGGGCCACTTTAACGGCCGCACCCGGCGAGGCCCTGGCAGCGATGTCAGGGCGAACCAGGGTGGTACCACGAAGAGCCCTTCGTCCTTGGCGGATGAAGGGCTTTTTGTATACGGAGCAGGGCGATGGCCTGTCGGGGAATTCGGGGCGCAACCACCGTCGACGAAAATACGGCCGAGGCCATTCTGGGCGCGACCCGGGAGCTGCTGGAGGCAATTGTCCGGGCCAACAACCTGTGCCCGGCGGACATCGCGGCGGCGATTTTTACGACAACAACCGACCTTAACGCCGAATTTCCGGCGGTGGCGGCCCGGCAGCTTGGGTGGACCGACGTGGCCCTGCTCTGCAGCCACGAGATGGACGTTCCGGGCAGCCTGCGCCGGTGCATTCGGGTGCTCCTGCTGGTAAATAGCGACCGCTCCCAGGCGGAGGTCGTCCACGTCTATTTGCGTGGAGCGAAGGTCCTGCGAACCGACAAAGTTTATCCAGGAGGTGAGCCGGGATGATTGTGGTTATGAACAGTCGGGCAACGGAAGACCAGATTCAAGCCGTGGTGAGGCGCCTTGGGGAGCTGGGCTTTCGGGCTAACATCTCCCGGGGCGTCGAGCGGACGGTCATCGGCGTCGTCGGGCAGGTCTATCCGAGCCTGAAGGACCAGTTGGAGATCCTGCCCGGCGTCGAGCAGGTCCTGCGGGTTACAAAGCCTTACAAGCTGGCAAGCCGCGAGTTTCAGCCGGTGGACACCAGGTTCGAGGTGGGCGGGGTGCCCATCGGGGGCGACGGGGTGGTCATTATTGCCGGGCCGTGCTCGGTGGAGTCCCGAGAGCAGCTTTTGAAGACTGCCCACGCCGTCAAGGCCGCCGGGGCCCACATCCTGCGGGGCGGCGCCTTCAAGCCCCGAACGTCGCCTTATTCTTTCCGGGGACTTGGGGTTCAGGCCCTCCGCTGGCTGGCTGAGGCTCGGGAGGAGACGGGCCTGCCGGTCATCACCGAGGTGCTGGCGCCGGAGGATGTGCCGCTGGTGGCCGAGTACGCCGATATCCTCCAGATCGGGGCCCGCAACATGCAGAACTTCCCCCTCCTGGAGGCGGCCGGTCGCTCGGGCAAGCCGGTCATGGTGAAGCGGGGGATGGCTGCTACCATCGAAGAGTGGCTACTTTCGGCCGAATACGTGCTCAACCAAGGCAACAAACAGGTAATCCTCTGCGAGCGGGGAATCCGGACTTTCGAGACCTACACCCGCAACACCTTGGACATCACGGCCATACCGGTGGTGCGCAAGCTGAGTCACCTGCCCGTCTTCGCCGACCCATCCCACGGTACGGGCCACCGGGACCTGGTGGAACCCCTGGCTGTGGCAGCTGTGGCGGCGGGCGCCCACGGTCTAATGGTGGAGGTTCACCCGAGCCCCGAAGAGGCCCTTTCTGACGGGATGCAATCGCTGACCTGCGAGAATTTTGCCGACCTGGTTCCGAAAGTGGAGCGGGTAGCGGCGGCGGTAGGCCGGTGGATAGCGGTCCGGCATTCGGCAGCCGAGCCCGTTGGCAACTGAGTTTCGGCCAAGCCTGCTGCTTTCGGAGGTCCGCCGGACCCGCCGCCCCCCGGCCGAGTTGCGGCTGGCCGAGCTGGCTGCGGTGTTGGCCGCCGAAATCGAAACCTCAGACCTGGGCCAGGTCTGTCGGGAGTTGCTGGCCGCCGCCCAGCTCCTCGTCTGGAAGCTGAGGTGGCTTATCCGGCCTTGGGATGCGGTCTCGCCGGCCGACGAACCGGCGGCCGTGGCCGGGGTGCCCCCGCCCCTGGCCGAGGCGGTCGGGGCTGTGGTGGCCTTCCTACAGGAAAGGCAGGCGGCCGGCCTGGAGTCTTTCGGACCCCTGGCCCGGCCAAAGGCGGCGGACCGGTGGGATATCACCCTTGAGGAGCTTACCGAGGCCCTCGAGGTCTGCCTGCGCCGGGGGCCTGCCGGCGTGGAGACAATTTCCCTGGCCCCCCGGGTACCCCTGGTGGTGCTCTTAAGGCGGCTGGAGGTCGCCCTGCTGGCAACGGGCCGGCTTAATTTCTCGGCTTTTCTTGCCCAATTAAACAGCCGGGACGAGGCGGTGGCGGCATTCCTGGCCCTGCTGGTCCTGGCCGGCCGGGGCCGGGTTCGGGCCTATCAGCCCCAGCCCTTCGGGGACATCATCCTCGAAGCACTGGGGTCTATTGGGCCGGGACCTTGAGGGTCTGGCCCACCTGAAGGATGACGGAGTCGGGATTCTGGATGCCGTTGGCCACGGCCAGGGCCTCAACGCTCACCCCGAACCGCCGGGCGATGGTCCAGAGGGTGTCCCCTGGCTGGACCACGTACTCCCGCTGGGTGGGGCCCGGGGGCTGGGTTGGGCTGGGGA
>PSKS01000032.1:0-27134 GCA_040289115.1 Chloroflexota bacterium | reverse complement strand
TGCGCCGTCGGCGCTGGGGCCGCCGACGGGCCGGTGCCGGGCCGGGCGGCCAGTCGAACGGCCTGGAAACCGGCAAAAATTAGCCCGGCCGCCAGCAAGATCAGGGCCACGTAGTAAGTTAGCCCTGAGGGAAGGACCGCCGTCGGCGGAACCGTCCGGCCGGTGGGCGCAAGGCAGCTAAAGCAGAGTCGGCTGCCGTGGTCCGGGCAGTAGGGGAGACCGCAGGCACTACAGCGGGCGACCGCAGGCTTTGGGCAGAAGCGGCAGCCGGTGGGGATTGCAGTGGTCTGTTCAATGTCGGCTTCGGTCATTGGACGGACCTTTCAACCCTGGGCTCGACCTGGATCTGGACCCGGACCTTGACTACCGAGCGTGGGGGGATGACACCCCGGACGGTGGCGTTCGGGTAGACCAGACTCCCGGGCCCCACCAGGGTGCCGGGGCTCAACACCGCGTTGCAGCCGGTTTCCACGTCGTCCCCAACCACCGCCCCGAACTTGTAGAGGCCGGTCGGGAGCCGGCGGCCGTTCCAGGTTACCGTTACCGGGGTGCCCCCAAACTTAAAATTGGCCAGCACCGTCCCGGCCCCCAGGTTCACCCGGTTTCCAAGGATGCTGTCGCCCACGTAGGCGAAATGGGGAGCCTGGGCGCCGTCCAGGAAGACGGCGTTTTTAACCTCGGTTCCGTGGCCGACGACGCAGTTTTTCCCAACGATAACGTTGCCCCGGATGTATGCCCCGTGGCGGACGACCGAGCCAGGCCCGATGATGGCCGGGGCCCGGACATACGCCCCAGGTTCCACCACGGCCCCCGGCCCCACGTAAACCTGGCGGCCGTCAAGCCAGGCGCCGGGCTCCACTGACCCAAGGATGATGGGCCCCTCCCGACCAACAAACCAGTCCGCCAGGTAAGCCCCGATTCGGTTCAGCACTTCCCAGACGTACTCGATGTTGGCGAAAAGGTCCCGGTGCTCGAACTCGGTCAGGTCGAAGTAATCTTCTGCCCGCAACACACCTTATTTTACGACAACGCCGGCCGGCGACCCCGGGCCGCCCAAGCCCGGGAGACCAGGGATATGGACCCGTCGGGCCTAGCCGGTAAGGAAGGCGGCGCGATCTCCTGGGCTGCGACCCGCCACATAAGCGGCCGCCTAAAATTCTTCAAAAAGAGATCCGTGGTCTAGAGCCTCCACGCGCCAAGCTTAGCAGATATGGGTGAATTGATTAATTTTTCTTTGTGGCAAAGGTTTTGGCTCAATAAGCCAAGGGAAAATTCCCCATATCGGTCAGGATCGGTTCGGGTTTCGTCGCTCGGCATCGCCAAGGGTGGCTGGGATAAGAATGCTTCCAGCCCAGAGCAAATTAGTAGTGGGCGGCGAAAATGTCGCGATAGGGTAATAATTCGGGTTGGCGTTAAGTTTCCCGAAGGAGGCGCAGGATCCCCCGGAGGGGGATTGCGGCCCAGTGGGGGCGGTTATTGAGCTCGTAGCCCAGCTCGTAAATGGCCTTTTCCAGGAGGTAAACCTCTAAAAGAAGCTCCCCTTCGGCCCGGGACTCGGGAATCACCACCGGCGGCCGGGCGGTCTCAAAATAGCCGTGCAGGAAGAGGGCCGACGCCCACGCTTCCCAGAAGGCCGCCCAGGGCGACAGGACTGAAGGCCCACCCACGCCCCGGGCCACCGCCTGCTGAAGGGCAACCTCGGCGGCATAGTGGAACGACCGGAGCATCCCGGCCACGTCCCGCAATGCCGGCTGTTTAAGGCGCCGCTCCCGCAGGGGCCGGGCGGGCTCGCCCTCGAAGTCGGCGATGACGAAGTCGTTGCCGGTGTAAAGCACCTGGCCCAGGTGATAGTCACCGTGCACCCGGATCCGCCCCACCGTGAGTCTGGCATCCCGGAACCGACCAAAGACCCCAACAATTGCCTCTTCCCGCTCCAGCACCGCCCGCGCCAGCGGCTTCAGCTCCTCGGGCAGGTCGTCGATTCGTTTCCGGAGCAGGCCCAGCACATGCGCCGTCAGGCTCCTAAAGGATTGATATGCCGCCCGCTGGTGGAACGGTGTGAACCCTTCGGGTGCAAAATCGGCCAACTCAGACCCGGCCGCCCCCAGGGCCAAGTGAAGCTCGGCCGTCCGCCGACCCAGGAGCCAGGCGGAGTCCAGGTAGCTGCCCATCAGCCGCTGGGTCGTCTCCGAAATGGGGCTCCCGGCCAGGTCGAGCAGCCGGGCCACCTTAAAGGGCGGAAGGTCGGCTTCCGGGGCGGCGGCCAGTGCCTCCTCGAAATAGTGGCCCAAAAAGTCAAGGGTGTACCGCCAGGCGTCCCCCTGGTTCGGTACAAAGCCCTGGAGCACAGCCAAGGTGACGGGTTCCCCTGGCTCCGGCCGGTATTCCAGGGTCCCGGCGAGGGGTGGGGTGGACCGGAAGCGGGCCCGTTCGGTCAGGTAAAGGCCGAGTTCGAATTCGGGGCTTCGGCCCTCCTCGAGCCGCCGGTAAAGCTTTAAAACGTAAAGGTCGCCGTAGAAGACGGAGCTGTTCGACTGGTCGTCGCCGAGGGTAACTGGCCTGGGGGACCGGCCCGACCGCCGAAGCTGGCCAAAAAAGTGGGTCGGCTCGCCCACCACCTCCCCGGCCGCTGCCCGGCAGCGGCGCCGCCGGCCAATGGCGTCGGGCAGGGCCGTTAAAAAGTTAGGGTCGACCAGGGCGTCAAAAAGCGCCCCCTCGATGGGGTCGCCCCGCTCCCGCCGGACGCGCAGCCGGGCGACGATGGCCTCCTTGGGAACGCCTTCGGCGGGCCCGAAGGTCAGGGGCAGAAGGTAGGTTTCGGGCTGGCCGTCGGTAAAGTGGACCTGCACCAGGACAAGATAGGCCAGCCGTTGGCCGTAAGGGAACGGAACGGCTTCCACCAGCCGGACGGCCCGAATCTGGCGGGCCTTGGCCCCAAACCAGCGCTGCGGCATCAGGTAGGCGGGAAGGGCCTCTTCCAGGGCGGCCTTGCCCTCGGCAAAGACGGCCGTCCACTCGCCTGCCATCTCCAGGACCCGACCGGCCTGCTGGGGCGGCAGCCGGAGTTCGACCCGGGCTGGCTTCAGGGCGAACCAGTAGAATGAGTGGGGCCCCAGCATCACCCGGTAGCGCCCCTCCCCGATGGGCGGAAACTCCGTCCGGCCGAAGACCTCCACCGGAACCAGGCCGCCGAAGGCCGATAAGTCCAGCTCGGCGTACTGGGCGAACCGGGAGAGGTTGGCCACCACCAGCACCCGCTCCGTCTGCCATTCCCGGACGAAGGCCAGTACCTTGGGGTTATCGGGGTTGACGAACTGCAGGCTGCCCCGGCCGAAGGCCCGGAACTGCTTGCGCAGGGCGATGAGCCGGCGCATCCACCAGAGCAAGGACTGGGGGTTCTGCTGCTGGGCCTCAACATTTACGGCCTCGTAATGATACTCGGGATCGGTAATAACAGGCAGGTAGAGGCGCTGGGGGTTCGCCCGGGAGAAGCCGGCGTTGCGGTCGGCACTCCACTGCATGGGCGTCCGGACCGCATTTCGGTCGCCCAGGAAGAAGTTATCCCCCATCCCGATCTCGTCCCCGTAATAGATGACGGGGGTCCCGGGCAGGGAGAGGAGGAGGCCGTTCATCAGTTCGATGCGCCGGCGGTTGTTGTTTAAAAGGGGCGCCAGCCGGCGCCGAATCCCCAGATTCACCCGGGCCTGCCGGTCCCGGGCGTAGACCCGGTACATGTAGTCCCGCTCCTCGTCGGTAACCATCTCCAGGGTAAGCTCGTCATGGTTCCGGAGGAAGAGGGCCCACTGGCAGTTCTCGGGAATGGGGGGTGTCTGGTTGAGAATGTCGACGATGGGGAAGCGGTCCTCCATGTGGATGGCCATAAACAGGCGGGGCATGAGGGGAAAATGAAAGGCCATGTGGCATTCGTCCCCGTCACCGAAGTAAGCGACGGCATCCTCCGGCCACTGGTTCGCTTCGGCAAGGAGCATCCGCTCCCCGAACCGCTCGTCGACGTGGCGGCGCAGCTCCTTTAAGAAGGCGTGGGTTTCGGGCAGGTTTTCGCAGCTGGTTCCCTCCCGCTCGAAGAGATACGGCACCGCGTCTAGCCGGAACCCGTCAATCCCCAGCTCCAGCCAGAAATCGAGCACCCGAAAGATGGCCCTGCGCACCTCCGGGTTTTCGTAGTTTAGGTCGGGCTGATGGGAAAAGAAGCGGTGCCAGTAGTAGGCCCGAGCGACGGGGTCCCAGGTCCAGTTGGCGGGCTCGTAGTCTTTAAAGATTATCCGGGCCTCCCGGTAGCGGTCGGGGGTGTCGCTCCAGACGTAGAAGTTCCGCCAGCGGCTGCCCGGTCGGGCCCGGCGGGCCCGCTGAAACCACGGGTGCTGGTCGGAGGTGTGGTTGAGCACCAGCTCAGTGATCACCCGCAGGCCCCGGCGGTGGGCCTCCCGCAGGAAGCGCTTAAAGTCACGCAACGTCCCGTAGGCGGGGTGAATGTCGAAATAATCGGCGATGTCGTAGCCATCGTCCCGCAGGGGCGAGGGATAAAAGGGTAGCAGCCAGACGGCCGTCACACCCAGATCCTGGATGTAGTCGAGCTTGCTTATCAGGCCGGGAAAATCGCCGATGCCGTCGGCGTTGCTGTCGTAAAAGGCCCGGACGTGGACCTCGTAGATGATGGCGTCTTTATACCAAAGGGATGGCTCCGTCACGGCCGCTCCACCCGAAAGATATGGGCCGGGAGGGTGTGGGGGTTCAGCTCGACATAATTTCGCCAGCCATGCCAGGTGTAGCTGGCCCCGGTGAGCAGGTCATGCACCAGGTAAGGGCGGTCCGGGTCGAGGCCCAGCTCGTGGATCTGCAGGTCGACCGTCCCGGCCTGGACGTGGTGGGGGTCCAGGTTGACGACCACCACGATTAGGTTTTCGAAGCCGGGGGTGTGCTTGCTGTAGCAGATAAGCTGGTCGTTGTCAGTGGGGTGAAACCGGAGGGAGTCGTTGGCGTGGAGGGCGGGGTTTTCCCGTCGGATCCGGTTCACCCGGCCGATAAGGTCCCGCAGGCTTGCCGGGTCGTCTATGCGCCAGTATTTAAGCTCGTACTTTTCCGAGTCCAGGTACTCCTCGCTTCCGGGCTCCCGGGGGACATTCAGGCAAAGCTCGAAGGCCGGGCCATAGATGCCGTAGCTGGCGCTTAAGGTTGCAGCCAGGATGAACCTGACCATGAAGGCCGGCCGACCGCCCCGCTGAAGGTATTCGGTGAGGATGTCGGGGGTGTTGGGCCAGAGGTTTGGTCGGAAATACTCCCGAATCTCCGTCCGGGTAAGCTCCGTCAGGTACTCGGTAAGCTCCGGCTTGGTGTTTCGCCAGGCAAAGTAGGTGTACGATTGGCTGAACCCCAGCTTGGCCAAGTGGTACATCACTTTGGGGCGGGTAAAGGCCTCTGATAGGAAAATAACGTCGGGGTGTTCGGCTTTTATCTGGCCTATAAGCCACTCCCAGAAGGCGAAGGGCTTCGTGTGGGGGTTATCCACCCGGAAGATTCTTACGCCTTGCCCCACCCAGAACTCAACAACGGCCTTCAGTTCGGCCCAGAGGGTGGTCCAGCATGGGGTTTCGAAATCAAAGGGGTAGATATCTTCGTACTTTTTGGGCGGGTTTTCGGCGTACCGGATGGTTCCGTCCGGTCGGCGGCGGAACCACTCCGGATGCTCCCGAACGTAGGGGTGGTCCGGGGAGCAGTGGAAAGCCAGGTCCAGGGCCACCTCCAGGCCCAGGGTCCGGGCCTTTGCGACCAGCCGGCGGAAGTCCTCCAAGGTCCCCAGGGCCCAGTGGACGGCCGTATGACCGCCCTCGGGGCCCCCGATAGCCCAGGGGCTGCCGGGGTCGTCGGGGCCGGCCGTAAGGGAGTTGTTCCGGCCCTTGCGGTTGGTCCGGCCGATGGGGTAGATGGGGGGCAGGTAAACCACGTCAAACCCGAGGCCGGCGATGTATTCCAGCCGGGTCTCGCAGTCCCGGAAGGTTCCGTGCCGGAGTTTGCCCCCTACGAAGTGGGGTTCGGGGTCCGTTGACCAGACCGAGCGGGGAAACATCTCGTACCAGGCCCCGAACCGGGCCAGCACCGGGTCGACAATAACCGCTAGCTCCCGGTCGTAGCGGGTCGCTGCCTCCAGGTCGGGGTAGGCCCCCATAAGCCGGTCAAGCTCTTCGCCAAAGGCAACGGCAACCCGCTCGGGACCATCCGTCCGGAGGGCCTGGGCAAGGTCCAGCAGACGTCGGCGGTCGGCCCCCTCGGCCCGGCGGGCGGCGGCCTCCACCAGTTCGGCCCCCACCGGCCATTCGGCCGTAAGATCCTGGCCGGCCTCAAGCCGCTGACGCAGGTCCCGTCGCCAGGTCTTGAACCGGTCGACCCAGGCCCGAACGGTATAAAAATACCGGCCCAGCTCTCCGACCGTAAATTCGGCCCGCCACCGGTCGTTGCCCAGCGAAACCATGGGCATCGCCTGCCAGCTCGGCCAACCCTCCTTCCGGTAGAGGAGCTCGCAGGCGAGTTCGTCGTGGCCGTCGGCGAAGATATCCGCCTCAACGGTTACACGCTCGCCGACGACCCGTTTTACCGGAAAGCGGCCCCCATCGATTTCGGGGTAGATTCGGCCGATGACAACCCGCCTGGGCGGGGGAACCGGGTTCGGCTCGGACATTGGGGCCGGTAAAAGGGGCCGTATCAGGACTTGACGGGGATACCGCGGACGGCCTGAATCACCTCTACGATGCGTCGGCTGAGCCGGATGGCCTCTTCATAGGGCCGCTGTAAGATGTTGCGGCCGAAGATCAGGCCGACGGCCCCGCCCTCGAGGGAGGCCCTGGCCCGGGCCAGGAGGTCCTCGTCGCCGATTTTGCTTCCACCCGAGACGAGCACCGGGACCCCACCGGCCGCCCAGACCACCCGGGCGATGGCCTCCTTTACGTCCAGGACCGTCGCGTCGTAGGGCTTGGGCAGGCGGGCCATCTTCTCGGGCACGAACTCTGGAACGTTGACTTTTATGAGGTCGGCACCCAGCTCGGCCGCCACCCTGGCAGCGTACTCGACGGCGTAGAGGCTGTCCCGGCCGCCCTTCTCTTCCACGTATTTACCCCGGGGATAGGCCCAGACGATGACAGGCATCCCGAACCGCTCGGCCTCCCGCCGGACCTCAAGGAACTGCCTGAAGTCCTGGTCCTGACGGGGCGAGCCCACGTAGAGGGTGTACCCGATGGCGTCGGCCCCCAGCCGCACAGCGTCCTCAACGGTTGCGGTGAGGGGCGAGACCGGCTCGTCGGCCGGGGGGATGTTGGTCTTGCCGTTAACCTTCAGGACCAGGGGTATCCGCCCGGCGAAGGGGGCATAGTAGCGGCTGGCAATGCCGTATTGGAAGACCACCCCGGAATAGCCGCCTTCGACGGCCAGGCGGAGGATGTATTCGGGGTCGGCGCTGGGCGGGTTAGGGAGAAAGTCGATGGGCCCATGCTCCAGCCCGTGGTCGACGGGCAGGAACATGCCGAGCCCGTCGCCCGGCCCGTATTGGTAAAAGAGCCGGTAAAGCCGGGTCTTTTTTCCGGGCGTCCCCTCCCAACGGCTCAAGTCCACACCGGCCATCGACAGCCTCCCCAGGTTGAGTAACATTCCAGCTTAGATCATAGCAGATGCCGGACCCCGCCCCCTAGGCCTCCTTTACCACCGGGTTCTCCAAGGTCCCGATCCGGTCGATGGTAATCCGGACCAGGTCTCCGGGACTTAAGAAGCGGGGAGGCTTCCGGGCGAAACCGACCCCCGCCGGGGTGCCGGTGGCGATGATGTCCCCCGGCTCCAGGGTCAAAATCTGGGAGATATAGGCGATCACCTGGGGGATCTTGAAGATCATGTGGGCCGTGTTGGAGTGCTGGAGGCGCTCCCCCCCGACTTCAAGGCTGATTTCCAGCGAGTGGGGGTCGGGGACCTCATCCCGGGTGACCAGCCAAGGCCCCATGGGCGCAAAGCCGTCGAAAATCTTGCCGGGCATCCACTGTCGGCCCCGGAACTGGAAGTCCCGGGCGCTCACATCGTTAAAGGCGGTGTAGCCGGCCACATATTCATACGCTTCGGCCTCGGGAATATACCGTCCCCCGCGGCCGATGACCACCGCCAGCTCGGCCTCGTAGTCCACCTGGGTACTTACCCGGGGAATTCGAATGGGTTCACCGGGACCGATGAGGGCGTTGGCATATTTAGCGAAAAGCTCCGGAACCTCCGGGACCGGCGCTCCCGACTCTTCGGCATGGTCCCGGTAGTTCAAACCGAGGCAGATGACCTTGGCCGGATTGGGAATTGGGGGGCGTAGCCGGACCTCTCGCAGGCTGAAGAGGATGCCTTCGGCCTGGAACCGGTCGGCTTCCCTGGTAAAGTTCTGCCGAACGTGGTCCAGGGCCTCGGCGACCAGCCGCAAACTTTCAGGGGTCAGCTCCAGCAACCCCCGCACCGTCTGGGGAACCAGGGCCTCGCCCCGGGCCCCGAAGCACTCGGCGGCGGCCCTTTGAAGGTCCACCACCCAGTCGTCAAGAACCGCCCCGGCCCGTTCCCAACCCCGGTGGCCGTAAGTAACGAGCCGCATCTTGGCGCCCTCCCGTGTGGTTCGGTCAACCAATTTTAACAGAGGCCGAAACCAGCTGCCGCTTGACATAGTATTACGGCCTGTGTTAGGTTATCGTGGAAAAGGCGACGACGGAGACGAGTAGGGAAGGGTAGCCGCCGAGCGAGCCCGGGGCTGGTGGGAGCCGGGTGCGGTGAGCTTCCCGAAAATCCCTCCCGAGCCGCCAACCGAACGTGCCCGGGCCCTTGGGCACCAGTAGACTTGGCCGGGGTCGTGCCCCGTTATCGGCACGGGGGTGTGATGGCACCCCGCTGAGGGGGTCTGCCCGGAACCGGGCGGGCCAAAAAGGGTGGTACCGCGGAGGCTTCGGCTCCGCCCCTTTGGGGCGGGGCCTTTTGTGTAGGAGGCAAGGGGTCGTGACCGAACGGCTTTACCTGACGGATGCTTACCTGCGGGAGTTTGACGCCACCGTCACCCGGGTGGAGCCCGGGGGTGGGGTGGTCCTGGACCGGACGGCCTTCTACCCCGGCGGTGGGGGCCAGCCGCCCGACCGGGGGTTCTTAACCGACGGCAGCCGCACCTGGGAGGTCGTCCGGCTGGAGAACCGGCCCGAGGAGGTGGTCCACTATGTCGCGGGGGAGCCCCCGGCTGAGGGAAGCCGGGTTCGGGGAGTCATCGACTGGGAGCTGCGCTACAGGCTGATGCGCACCCACACCGCCCTGCACATCCTGTGCGGGGTAATTTACCACGAGTTCGGGGCCACCGTTACCGGTACTCAGATGTACCCGGACCGGGCCCGCATGGATTTCACCTTGGAAGACCTGAACCCAGAAAGGGTAAGACTTATCGAGCTTAAGTGCAACGAGGCGGTGGCCCGGGCCCTCCCGGTGGAGGTTTACTTCTTACCCCGGCAAGAGGCCCTCAAAAACCTCGACCTCATCCGGACACGGGTAAACCTTATACCCGAACACATCAAAGAAATCCGGGTAGTTGACATAAAAGGCTTGGATTTGCAGGCCGACGGCGGCACCCACGTACGTAACACCGCGGAGGTTAAGGGCATAAAGGTCGTCCGGACAGAGAACAAGGGCCGGTTTAACCGGCGGCTGGAGATCGTCCTGGTGGATTGAAAGGGGGTCAGGCCGATGGGCTTTCAGCGAGTCGATTCTAAGGTCAGTTTCCCGGAACTGGAACGGCAGATTTTGGACTTCTGGAAGCGGGAGCGGGTCTTCGAGCGGAGCCTGGAGCTGCGGGCCGGGGGGCCCACTTACATCCTCTACGAAGGCCCCCCCACGGCCAACGGCCTGCCGGGCATTCACCACGTCCTGGCCCGAGTGTTTAAGGACATAATGCCCCGCTTTAAGACGATGCGGGGCTACTACGCCCCCCGGATCGGCGGCTGGGATACTCACGGCCTGCCGGTGGAGCTAGAGGTTGAAAAGGAGCTGGGCATAACCACCAAGCCCGAAATTGAGGCCTACGGGATCGATAAATTTAATGCCCGCTGCCGGGAAAGCGTGATGCGTTACGTCCGGGAGTGGGAGGAGCTCACCGACCGCATCGCCTTCTGGATCGATATGAAAAATGCCTACATTACTTTTGAAAATCGTTACATTGAATCGTGCTGGTGGGCCATTAAGGAGCTATGGAACCGGGGACTTGTCTACCAGGATTACAAGGTTACCCCCCACTGTCCCCGGTGCGTCACGTCCCTGAGCAGCCACGAAGTGGCCTTAGGCTACGATACCGCCGACGACCCCTCCCTTTGGGTGAAGTTCCCGCTGGTGGCCGACTCCCTACCGGCGGCCCTTAAGCCTTTTGCCGACCGGCCCGTCTATATCCTAGCCTGGACGACTACCCCCTGGACACTGCCGGCCAACCTAGCCCTAGCCGTAAACCCCGACGCCGACTACGCCCTGGTGGAGGTGGAGTCAGGGGAGCGGATGGTGTTGGCCCGGGCCCTCCTGGGGAAGTCCCTCACCGGGGCTTACCGGGAGCTGGCCGCGGTCAAGGGCCGGGAGCTGGTGGGGGTTCGGTATGAGCCGCTTTACCGGCCGGTGCCCCTGGACCGGCCGGCCCACCGGGTGGTGGCCGCCGACTTCGTCTCCCTGGAGGAGGGTACCGGGGTGGTCCACATCGCTCCGGCCTACGGCGAGGACGACCTGGAGCTGGGCCGGCGGGAGAATCTGCCCGTGGTCCACACTGTCGACCTGCAGGGCCGAGTGCGCACCGACCTGCCCCTAAGCTTTGCCGGCCGCTTTTTCAAGGACGCCGACCCCCTCATCATTCAGGACCTGGCCGGGCGGGGGCTGGTCTACCGGAGCGAGCGGTACGTCCACACCTACCCGTTCTGCTGGCGGTGCGAGACGCCCCTGCTTTACTACGCCAAGACCTCCTGGTACTTCCGGACCACAGCCTTTAAGGGCCGAATGGTCGAACTCAACGGGCAGATAAACTGGGTGCCCGAACATATCAAGGAGGGCCGGTTTGGGGACTGGCTGCGGAACAACGTCGACTGGGCCATCTCCCGGGAGCGGTACTGGGGCACGCCAATTCCCATTTGGGTCTGCGAGGGGTGCGACCACCGGGAGTGCATCGGGAGCGTGGCGGAGCTTTCGGCCCGGGCAGGCCGGGACCTGCGGGAGCTGGACCTCCACCGGCCCTATGTGGATGAGGTGACCTTTGAATGCTTCCGGTGCGGCGGGGTGATGCGGCGGGTGCCGGAGGTGATGGACGTCTGGTTCGACTCGGGGGCGATGCCCTTTGCCCAATGGCATTACCCCTTCGAGAACCAGGAGGTTTTCCGAACGCGCTTTCCGGCCGACTACATCTGCGAGGCGGTGGACCAGACCCGCGGCTGGTTTTACAGCCTCCACGCCCTGGCCACCATGCTTTTTGACAGCATCGCCTACCGGAACGTGGTCTGCCTTGGGCTGGTGCTGGATGCCAAAGGCGAGAAGATGAGCAAGTCTCGGGGCAATGTGGTGGACCCCTGGGAGGTGATCGGTGCTTATGGCGCCGATCCCTTGCGCTGGTATCTGTTCACGGCCACCGCGCCCGGAAATGCCCGCCGGTTCGACCCCAAACAGGTCGAGGAGGGGATCCGCCGCTTCTTCCTGACCCTCTGGAACACCTACGCCTTCTTCGTCACCTACGCAAGCCTGGACGGCTTTGACCCGACCATAACCCCTCGGCCGACGGAAGCCGACCTGACCGAGCTGGACCGGTGGGTCCTTTCGGAGCTGAACCTGCTGATAAAGACCGTAACCGACGAGCTGGAGGCCTACAACCCGACCGATGCCGGCCGAGCCATCGAGGCCTTCGTTGACAAGCTTTCCAACTGGTACGTGCGCCGCAACCGTCGCCGCTTCTGGAAGTCGGAGCAGGATGCCGACAAGCGGGCGGCCCACTGGACCCTCTATACGGTGCTGACAACCTTAACCCAGCTTTTGGCCCCCTTTACGCCCTTCGTTGCCGAGGCTATGTACCAGAACCTGGTCCGGGGGGTGGACCCCGACGCCCGCCTGAGCGTCCACCTGACCGACTGGCCCGAGGCCGACCTGAGTCGGGTGGATCAGGAGCTGATGGCGGCGGCGGACCTCATTATGCGGCTTGCCAGTCTGGGCCGGGCCGCCCGGGACCGGGCCCGCCTTAAGGTTCGGCAGCCGGTGAGCCGGCTTTTCGTCAAGGTTCGGTTCCCCGAGGAAGTTCGGCTGGTCCGCCGGCTGGCGGACCACCTGCTGGAAGAGCTCAACGCCAAGGAGCTGGTGTTGCTTGAGGACGAGGCGGCCCTGGTGGAGTACCGGGTAAAGCCCCGCTTTGACCTCCTGGGACCCCGTTTGGGGGCCGAGCTCCCGCGGCTCACCCGGGCTCTTGCCGGTCGCGATCCTCGCCAGGTGGTGGCGGAGCTTCGAACGGCCGGTCGGGTGGTGCTGGACGGCCTGGAGGTTTCGGCCGAGGAGCTGGCGGTGGAGGTGGTCCCAAAGGCCGGGTATGCCGCCGCCGAAGAGGCCGGCTACCTGGTGGGCATCAGCACCGAGGTGACCCCCGACTTGGCGGCTGAGGGTCTTGCCCGGGAGTTGGTGCGGCGGATCCAGACCCTCCGGAAGGAGGCTGGGTTGGAGCTTTCGGACCGGGTGGTGGTTTACTACGAGGGCGACCCGGAGGTCGAGGCCGTCTTTGCAAGCCACGGCGACTACATCGCCGCCGAAACCCTGGCCGTTCGGCTCCACAAGGGGCCGACGCCGCCCTCGGCCCGGGGCGCTGAAGTTCGCCTCAACGGCCGGCTGGTCCGGCTCGGGGTGGAGCGGACGGGCTGAGCCGACCCGTCGCCGCATCTGGTAAGTTTATTACCGTGATGGGGCAGCGGCCCACCCGTATCCTGGTGCCCATCGCCCACCCCGATGAGGCCGAGCCGCTGCTTCGCTTGGCCACGGCTCTGCTGGGCCGCCGGCCCGGGCGGGTCATCGCCCTCGGGGTGCTGGAAGTCCCCGATAGCCAGGCCTATTCCCAGGCGGCTGCCCGGGCCCGGGAGTTGCGCCGGCGGCTTCAGGGCCTCTGCGCCGGATTGCCGGACGCCGGTCAGGTGGAGGTTCGGAGCACGGTTCGGGTCTCCCGGCGGGCCTGGCAGGGGATCCGGCGGGTCGCCCTCCAGGAGCAGGTGGACCTGGTGGTTTTGGGCTGGGCCGGGGAGGTCTTCGGCACCACCCTGGCGGCCATCGTTCGGGACCCCCCGGCCGACCTGGCCATCGTTCGGGGGGCCCGCCCGGACCGCCCCTTGAGGCGGCTGCTTTTGGCCGTGCGGGGTGGGCCCCAGGCGGAGCTGGCCTTCCGGTGGGCGGCGGCCCTGGCCGAGGCCCTGGACCTGCACGTTACGGTCTTAAACGTCCGGCCCCAAGGCCAGACCCTGCGGGAGCGGGCCCGGGCCGAGCACGTGTTTGCCGGGGTCGCCCGCCTGGCCGAACGGTGTCCCCGCTTCTCGGTGGTTACCGTCCAAGCCGACGACCCGGAGGCGGCCATCGTGGCCGAGGCCCGCGACCACGACCTGCTGGTTCTGGGGGCCGCCGCCGGGGCCGGTGAGGTGGCCGAGGAGCCCCTTGGGTCTATCCCCGAGCGCATCGCCCGGCGGGTGGACGTCCCCACCATAATTATCCGAACCCGCCAGCCCCTCCAGGTTCACTTCCGGGAGTTGCGGGAGCCCCCAACCCTCCTGGTGGAGCAGTGGTTTGCCGAAAACACCTTCCACGCCCGGGAATTTTCTGACCTGGCCGACCTGGTGCGCCTCAAGCGCCAGCAGGGGCTCACCATTAGCCTGGTGCTCCCCGCCCTGAACGAGGCTGAGAGTATCGGCGGGGTGGTCCGCACCTTCCGGGAGTACCTCCAGGAGGAGGTGCCCCTTCTGGATGAGATCCTGGTGGTGGACAGCGGCTCCGCCGATGGGACCGCCGAAATCGCCCGGGCCCACGGGGCGGTGGTCTACCTGGACCGGGAGATTCGGTCGGACCTGGGCTGCTTTGCCGGGCGGGGGGAGGCCCTGTGGAAGAGCCTTCTCGTTGCCCGGGGCGACATCGTCGCCTGGGTCGACGCCGGGATAAAGAACCCCCACCCGAAATTTGTTTACGGTCTCGTCGGCCCCCTCCTTCGGGAGCCCAGGCTCGTTTACGTGAAGGGCTACTGGCGGCTTCCCGGCGGGCTTGAGCCCCACCCGGGCGCCTGGTCCGAGGCCGACCCGGTGACTGAGGTGCTGGTTCGGCCGGCCATTAACATGCTCCTGCCGGAGCTTTCCGGGTTTATTCTCCCCCTGAGCGCCGAGCATGCCGGCCGCCGCGAGGCCCTGCTTGAGGTGCCCTTTCTTACCGGCCCGGCCGTGGAGCTGGGCCTGCTTATCGACATCTACGGCCGCTACGGCTTGGAACGGATCGCCCAGGTGGACCTCGAAGAAAAGGTGGAGCACCCGCCCCGGGCGGCCCCGGCGCGGGTGGCCTTTGCGGTTCTGCAGGGGCTGCTGCGTCGTCTGGAAAGCCGCCGGCGGCTGGAGGTCCTAGTCAGCCTGAGCCCCAGCCTTAAGCTTCCCCACTACGACCCCGAGCGTCTCTACCTTGAGGTCATCGAGGTCGAGCAGCACGAACGGCCCCCGGCCCGGACGGTTATCGGCAACTCGGGACCGTCCGGTTAATGCGCTGGAAAGCCGCTCCGGAAGACTTCGTCGTTGAGGAGGAGACCGACCTCGAGTTGGTTCCGGCCGGGCCCTACACGATTTACCGCCTCGAAAAGACCGGGCGGGATTCCCTTTCGGTCCGGGCGGAAATCGCCCACCGGCTGAAGAAGGCTCAAGCCGACGTGATTTTCCCCGCCCTTAAAGACGCTTTTGCCCGAACGGTCCAGTGGGTTTGGGTAAGGGGTGGTGGGCCGCCGCGAATTGTGGGCAGAGGCTTCGTAGCCGAGCGGGTGGGTTTTGCCCGGCGGCCCCCAGGGCCCGGAAGCCTGCGAGGCAACCGCTTTCGGGTGGTCCTACGGGAGCTTTCGGCGGCCGAGGCCGGGGCCCTGCCTGAGGCCCTCCGGCGGCTGGAGATTGCGGGCTTCCCCAACTACTTCGACGACCAGCGGTTCGGCTCGCTGGTGGAAGGCTACGGCCCCTTTGGGCGGGCCCTTTTGCGGGAGGACGACGAAACGGTCCTTAAACTCTACCTGGCGGTCCCGTGGGTCGGGGACCCGCCCCGGATTCGGGCTTTTAAGGCCGAGGTCGCCCGCAGCTGGGGCGACTGGGACCGGCTTTTTAGGCTGGCACCGGCCCGGACCAACCTCCGGAGCATTCTGACCTTCCTCCGGGACCACCCGGCCGACCATCGGCGGGCGGTCCGGCTCATTCCCGGCCGGCTTCTCATGCTGGCCGTCGACGCCTACCGGAGCTGGGTTTGGAACCTGGCCCTGTCCCGCTTCTTTGAGGCGGCCGGCCCGGTTCGGTTTTGGGTTCCGGTGGTGGGCTGCCGGCTGGCCGTCCCGGCCGAGGTCCAGGAATCCTGGCTTTCGACGGGGCTGCCGCTGCCCCACCCGAAGGCAGAATATCCGCCCCCCTGGGACCTGGCCGTGACCGGGGTGCTGGAGACCGAGGGGGTTGACCTGGGGGCTTTCGGGGCCCGGGGGCGGCTCCCCGACCGGCCGCCCCCAACCCGACGGCCCATCTGGGTGCGGCCCGACGGGCTGGCCCTGGAACTTTCGGGGAACTCCGGGCCCGCTGACCGGGCCGTTCTCAGCTTTAAGCTTCCGCCGGGGGCCTACGGAACCATGCTCCTTAAAGTGTTGGCCGCCGAAGTTGCCGGCCGCTAAACGATTTAGAACGAGAGCCCCAGCATACGGAAGAGTTTCGGAATCATCGGCCCCAGAATCACCAGCCACATCACCGGCAGGATGAAGAGGACCATAACGATGGTCATCTTGATGGGGGCTTCCCGGGCGAGCCTTTCGGCCCGCTGCCTGCGGCGCTGGCGCATCTGTTCGCTCTGAACCCGCAGGATCCGCGCAATGGGCACCCCGAGTTGGTCGGCCTGAATTACGGCCGCCACGAAGCTGGTGAGGTCCGGGACGTTGCAGCGGGCGGCCATGTCTCGGAAGGCCTCCCGCCGGTGGCGGCCGATGCGGTTCTCGGCCAGGACCCGGGCAAACTCCTCAGTGAGGGGGTTCTGCCACCGGTCGACCACCTTCTGTACGGCTCCTTCGAACCCAAGCCCGGCCTCGACGCTTACGGTAAGCAGGTCCAGGACGTCCGGCATGGCCCGCTCGATCTGCCGTTGGCGGGAGTCGATGCGCTGGCGGATCCAGATGTCCGGGAATACGAACCCGATGATGGCCCCGGCCGTGAAGGCGAGTACGGCATAAAGAAGGGGCTGGCGCCCAAGAAGCATTAGCAGCCCCCCGCTCAACCCCAACAGAACGGCCCCGAAGCCCTTAAGGCCCAGGAAATCATTGAGGGCCAGGGGATTGCCGGCGTACTGGAGGCGCAGCCGGTATTGTTCGAGGGTGTTCTGGGGGGTTCGGGCCATCAAAAAACGAGCGACGGCCCGGAGGACCGGCCTGATGGTCCGGTCGACGAAGGGTTGGGCCAGCTCCAATTCTTCGAGGGTGCGGGGCCGGACGGTGTAGTTGGTGAGCCGGGCGGTTACCTTTTCCCGTTGGCGGGCCGTCACCAGCCCAAACCAAAGTAGACTTACTCCCATCCCTACCATCAAGGCCGAAACAAATGCGGCCTCGGTCATCTTTAGACCTCGATGGCCGTTATCCGGCGGATGATTAGAAAGGCCACGATGATCATTAGCGCCCCGATGATGGGGATGCAGATAAAGATGCCTTCAAACATCCCCATAATGTACTCCCGGTTTATCAGGTAGAGCACCAGGCCGAGCAGTATGGGTAGGGCGGAAATGATGTAGCCAGAGACCACCTGCTGGGCGGTGAGGGTGGCGATCTCGCCCTTAATCCGGACACGTTCCCGGATGGTGTGAGCGATGCTCTCCAAAATCTGCGCCAGGTTTCCGCCGACCTCGTGCTGGATATTTATCGCCGTGACCATAAGCTCGAGGTCATCACTTTGCATCCGCCGAACCAGGTGGCCGAGGGCCTCTTGGGGTGAAAGCCCGAGGCCCACCTCCCGGACCACCCGCCGGAATTCGGTGGCGGTCGGCTCCGGGGCCTCTCGGGATACCGTCTCCATCGCCTGAAGTAGACTGTAGCCGGCCCGCAGGGAGTTGGCCAGTAGGTCGATGGTGCCTGGGAGCTGGCTGTTAAAGGCCCCCAGCCGGGCCGCGATCCGGCGGTTGAGCCAGAGGCGGGGGATAAAGTAGCCGGTAAAAAGGCCCACCAGGCCCAGTAAGAGGCTCTTGCCGGAGAGGAGATAGCCTGCAAAGCCGCCGGAGGCGGTAGTCAGAAACTGAAGGATGAGAAACTCGCCGGCAGTCAGCTTGATGTCGGCCCGGGCGAGGTCCCGGGCGAGCCGCTGGGCGAACCCCTGCCGCTGGATGACCTGGTCAACCCGGGAGACGATGAAGGATTCGGGTGGTTCTGGGGTTCCCGGGCCAGCCGGCGCAAACCGATGGAGCCGACTTACGACCTCATCGTCTGGGGCGAGGAGGTGGTTGACCCCGTAGATGACTAGGAAAAGCCCGAAGCCGACGACCAGGGCGATCAGGACGGCGAGCCAGACCATCACCAAGGCCGGAGGCGATCAACCCCGAAGATCTCCGGGGACAGATGAATGCCGGCATTCTCGATCCGCTCAATAAACTTTGGCCGGATGCCCATCGGTTTCTGCCGGCCCACGATCCGGCCGTTCTCGTCGATACCGAGCTGTTCGAAGACGAAAATGTCCTGGAGCACGATGGTGTCGCCCTCCATCCCTTGCACCTCGGTCACATAGGTGACCTTCCGGGAGCCATCCCGCATCCGCTCGACGAAAATGATCAGGTCGATGGCCGAGGCGATCTGGTCCCGGATCGCCTTTAGGGGCAGCTCCATTCCGGCCATCAGCACCATGGTCTCCAGCCGGGCCAAGGCGTCCCGGGGGGAATTGGCGTGAAGGGTGGTTAAAGAGCCGTCGTGGCCGGTGTTCATCGCCTGGAGCATATCCAGGGCCTCGGCCCCCCGGCACTCGCCGACCACGATCCGGTCGGGCCGCATCCTTAAGGCGTTTATGACCAGGTCCCGGATGGTGATGGCCCCCTTCCCCTCGATGTTGGGCTTGCGGGTCTCCAGGGTGACCACATGCTCCTGGTGGAGCTTGAGTTCGGCCGCGTCTTCGATGGTGATGATCCGCTCATCTTTGGGGATAAAGGACGAAAGGATATTGAGCAGAGTGGTCTTGCCAGACCCAGTGCCACCGGCCACGATGATGTTAAGGCGGGCAAGGACGCAGGCTCGGAGAAACTCGGCGATCTGGGGGGTGAGGGTGCCGAACCGGATGAGGTCGTCCATGGTCAGCCGGCGTTTGGGGAACTTCCGGATGCTCATGCACGGGCCGACCAGGGATATGGGGGGAATGACGGCGTTAAAGCGCGACCCGTCTGGGAGCCTGGCGTCCACCATGGGGGAGGCCTCGTCGCACCGACGGCCGATGGGGCTGATGATCCGGTCGATGATGCGCCGGACGTGCTCGTCGTCGTCAAAGCGGATGTTGGTTTTTATAAGCTTGCCGCCCCGCTCAATGTAAACGTTATTGGGGCCATTGACCAGGATCTCGGTAATGGATTCATCGGCCAGCAGCGGTTCTAACGGCCCGAAGCCGACGATCTCGGCGACGACCTCCTCGAAAAGCCGCTCCCGAACATCCCGGGGCAGGGCCACCGGCTCTTCGGCCAGGTAACGGTCGAAGAGGCGGCGGATCTCCTGCCGGAGCCGCTCATCCTGGCCCACGTTTACGCTTGGATCCAGGTCCTGAATAATACGGCCCTGAAGGTTCCGCCGCAGCTCCCGGTACCGGTCGGGAAGGGCTTCGGTCGTGGGTCCGTCGGGAAGATATCGGGTTGCGGGCCGAGTGTTCCGGCCCGTGGGCTGGTTTCCAGGAAGCTGAATCCGGTCAAACAAAGGCATAGCCGCCACCGCCCTTACCGGCGCGGTCGCTCAAGACCATATTTGGCCGCCATATAATCCATGTCCACCACTTGTAGGGGCGGGGTAGCCGGGTCCCCGGCGGCCCGCAGCACCAGGTCGGCTCCAAGGCCCTCTAAAAACTTCAGCTCCAGGGCCTCCTGGGGCGACACAACGAACTGCAGAACGGTGGCCGGCTGGGGACCCTGGACCTGGACTGCCGGGCCGCTTAAGGCGCTGGTCCTGCCCCCGACCGAGAAGACCTCCAGGTTCCGGAAGGTGGCCGCGGCCTGCTTGCCGTTATCGCCTTCAGTGTAGACGATGATGTCCACCCGGTCACCCGGGCGCACGGTGCCGCTGGCCACAGTATTGGCGGCCGAGGCAAAGTTTACGGTAACTAGGACCTTGCCCGGGGGTATGGCGAAGGCCAGGCCGGCGTTGCCACCGGTATCGGCGAGCCCCTCCCGGACGACCAGCTGGCCGGCGTAGAGGCGGCCCAGGGTGAACTTGCCGACGGCTTCGGTCGGGGACCCGACGGCAGTGGGGGGAACCCGGTCGGCCGGCAACTCGATGACCCGGACCTGGTTCGGCTGGATTACGGTCCGTTCCGGGATATCGGTGGCCGCGACCACCACCGGCTGCATGGGGATGTCGCCCGTCCGGGCGGTGGCCCGGAGGGCGAAGACAAAGGTGACAAAAAAGCCCAGGACGCCGAGGAAAACGCCCAGGGCGATCATGACATAGCCTGTCCTGCGCCGTGCCGCTAACATCTCGACTCGCCTTCTCTCCGGCTGCCGGTAATTCCTGCCGGCAGCCCCTCCTAACCGGATATTAACCCCTTGGCCGCCGCTTAGGTGGAGTACTTTCGTACCACTGGTTCAGGTAGAGGTCCGGCCGGCAAGGCGGGCCTGCACCTGCCTGCCAAGCCAACCCCAGTTGGTGGGTCCCTGAAAGATTCCTAGCCCAAGATGACTTTAAGTCGGGCGTAGTCGTAGTCCCGGTCACCGTATTCGTGCTCGCCGACGATGGGTTTGCCCTCGGCAAACCGGCTGGCCCGGAAGGGCCGGAGGTCTACCGTCTCCGGCCGTCCCTTCACCACCCATTCCGCTAGCCCAAGACCCACCCCTGGAGAGGTCTTAAAGCTGGTCCCGCAGTCGCCAGCAAAAAAGTAAAGGCCCTCAACCTCTGGGTGGCGGTCGATGATGGGCTTGCCGTCTTCGGTGAAGGTTATCGCCCCGGCCCAGCCGCCCCGCATCGGCGCCGCCGCCAAGGCCGGGACGCGCCGGGATGCCCGCTCCCGGGCGGCCCGAACGTAGTCGGCATCCACCCCCTCAGCCAGGTCGTCAACGTCAGACAGAATTTCCCGCTGGGCAATGCCCACCAGCGTCGAGGCCCAGCCCGGACCCTCCGGCCGGAGCCACATCTCGTTGGGGCCGTCGATGCAGACCGGATGCAAGACCCGAGGTCCCGGCGGCCGCCGGAACACTGCCACCTGGACCCGCATCGGGTAAAGTTTCACCCCAATATGCAGCCGGCCCAGCAGCCCCATCGCCCAGACCCCACCCGCGACTACCACCGCCCCGGCCGAGATGGGCCCCCGTGAGGTGATAACACCCCTGGCCCGGCCACCCTCTACGATAATATCCAGCACCTCGGTTCCGGTGACAATCTGGGCTCCGAGCCGGCGGGCGGCTTCGGCAAACCCGTAGGTGGTGGCTACCGGGTCAGCAAAGCCTGATTCGGGCTCGTAGGCCGCGGCTGTAACGTCGTCGAATCGCCAATCGGGGGCCAGTTCCAGGAGCTCCTCGGGCCCGACCACCCGGGTGTTGACCCCGAGGCGTCGGAGCATCTCGACGTTGGCCCGAAGCTTACCCTCACTTTCGGGAGCCACTAGCCTGAGCATTCCCACGGGCATAAAACCACAGTCGCCGGTCCCAACCAGGTCGGCCCAATTCTTGAAATAATCGAGGCTGAAGCGGGCGAGCCTGGCTTCGGGCTCGTTGGTGTAGTGCATCCGCACCAGCGCCCCTGACTTGCCCGAGGCGCCGGCGGCCAGAAACCTTCGCTCGCACAGGACAACTTTACCCGCCCCCAGCCGGGCGAGGTGGAAGGCGGTCCCGGTCCCCACTACCCCGCCCCCGACCACGATCACATCGGCGGTTTGAGCGGCCACGCTTCCTCTCCTTGAATGGGATTGTTGACTTCCGGCCGGAGGCCGGCTAGGCTTAGAAGATTTTAGACCACAAAAGCCCCATCTTGACGGGGCCGGTCCGGGTCGGCTAACTTTCGGGTAAGAAATTCTTCCCAACAGACCGGAGGACCCCGTGGACGGACCCCTCGCCGGGACCAAAGTGATCGAGCTGGGTTTCTGGGTGGCGGCGCCGGCGGCGGCCACTCTCCTGGCTGACTGGGGCGCCGATGTTATCAAAATCGAGCCGCCGGAGGGCGACCCCTTCCGGGCGTATTTCGCCTGGACGGCGGGACAGCCTACCCCGGTCGTCCCCCAGTTCGAATTGGATAACCGGGGCAAGCGCAGCGTGGTCCTCAACCTCCAAATGGAGGCCGGGCGCCGCATCATGGAAAAGCTGCTGGAAGACGCCGACGTTTTTGTAACCAACCTCCGGCCCCGAGTCCTGAAAAAATTCGGCCTCGATTACGATACCCTCCGCCGGCAATTTCCCCGCCTGGTTTACTGTCAGATTTCGGCCTACGGCCCCGAGGGCCCAGAGCGGGACCGGGCCGCCTACGACGTGGGGGCCTTCTGGGCCCGGGCCGGGGTGGCTGCCTCCGTGACCGTGCCGGGCGTGCACCCGCCCCACCAGCGGGGCGGGATGGGTGACCACATGACCGGGGCGATTGCGGCCGGGGCCATCGCTGCCGCCCTCCTGGCCCGGGAGAGGACGGGGCGGGGCCAGCGGGTGAGCGTGCCCCTGCTGCGGGTCGGGGCCTACATGCTGGGCTGGGACCTGAGCATGGCCCTGCGACTTGGGACCCGCATCGAGACCACCGACCGTTTCCACCCCCGTAATCCCCTGCTGAACTGCTACCGAGACCGAGACGGCCGCTGGTTTTGGCTGATCGGCCTCCAGAGCGACCGGCACTGGCCGGACCTCTGTCGGGCCATCGGCCGGGAGGACCTGCGGTCCGACCCCCGCTTCGCCACGGCCAGGGCCCGGGCTGAGAATGCGCCCGAGCTGGTGGCCGAACTGGACCGGGTCTTTGCCACCAAACCTCTGGCCGAGTGGGCCGAGGCCTTTGATCACCACGGGGTTTGGTGGGCCCCGGTGCAAACCCTCAACCAGCTGGCTACCGACCCGGTGGCGGAGGCGGCCGGAACCTTTGTAGAGGTGCCGGGGCCCGAGGGTCCCATCCGGATGGTGTCGGGCCCGGTGGACTTTTCCGAAACCCGCTGGTCGCCGCGCGGCCCCGCCCCCGAGCTGGGCCAGCACACCGAAGAGGTGCTCCTGGGGCTAGGGTACTCGTGGGCTGACCTGGAACGGCTTAAGGCCGAGGGTGTAATAATCTGACGGAAGACCGGCCGGAGAACGGCCGAGGGCTTAGACCTTCGGAGGAGGGAACAGCTATGCCAAGGCAGGTCAGGGCCGCGGTCCTTTACGAGCCAGGTAAGCCCATGGTCGTCGAGACGGTGGAGCTGGAAGGGCCCAGGGCGGGGGAGGTGCTGGTGCGCATCGGGGCCACCGGGGTGTGCCACTCGGATTACCACGTGATCAAGGGGGAATGGTCCCTTCCTCTACCCATGGTCCTGGGCCACGAGGCGGCGGGCGTCGTGGAGGAGGTGGGACCGGGGGTTACCCTGGTTAAGCCCGGGGACCACGTGATTTTAAACTTTCGGGCCCACTGCGGCCGATGCTACTACTGCAACATTGGCCGGCCGGTCCTCTGCGACGGCATCCCCACGTCCCGCTGGGTAATGTTCGACGGCACAACCCGCCTGAGCAAGGGGGGCCGGCCCATCTACCACATGGCCCGGGTGGCATCGTTTGCCGAGTACGCGGTGGTTCCTGAGACGGGGGCAGTCCCGGTCCGGAAAGACGTGCCCCTGGATCGGGCGGCCCTCATCGGCTGCGCCGTCATGACGGGGGTTGGGGCGGTGGTGAACACCGCCAAGGTCCCCGCCGGCAGCAGCGTGGCGGTCATCGGCTGCGGTGGGGTCGGCCTTAACGTCATCCAGGGCGCCGCCCTGGTGGGAGCCGACCCCATCATCGCCGTCGACGTCCTGGAGGGAAAGCTGGGGTATGCCCGAGAGTTTGGGGCCACCCACACGCTGGACGCAACCCAGACGGACACGGTGGCCGAGGTTCGGCGAATCACCGGGGGCGGGGTAGATTTTGCCTTCGAGGCCATCGGCAGCGCCCAAACTATCCGGCAGGCCTACGAGATGACCCGACCAGGGGGCACCACGGTGGTGGTGGGGATGGCCCCGGAAGGGGAGGAGGTGGCCATTAACGCTCTGTCTTTGCCCCGGACGGAGAAAGTCATTATGGGCTGCTGGTACGGGTCGGCCCGGCCATGGGTGGACTTGCCCCGAATGGCCGAACTTTACCTGGCCGGTAAGGTCAAGGTCGACCCCCTCATTAGCCGCCATTACACCCTGGACGAGATAAACGAGGCCTTCGAAGCCCTGAGCCGGGGGGAACTTAAGCGGGGGGTCATCGTCTTCGGCTAATCCTTTAAGGGCGAGGCGGCTTGACAAAGTCGGGTTTGGGAATTAAAATTAGACGAATTCTAAAACCAAGTATGAGACCAAGTGGCTGACCTAAACCTCACCCGGCACCGTCAGGTGGTCCTTGAGGTGGTCATGCGGGCCGAAAAGCACCTGACGGCCCAGGAAATTTACGACCGGGTCCGCCAGGTCTTACCGGGCACCGCCTACGCCACCGTCTACAATGCACTTGCCTACCTGGTAGACCGGGGCCTCATCCAGGAGGTCCGCCTCGGCGAGGGGCCGGCCCTGTATGACCCGAACGTGGACCGCCACGACCACGTCATCTGTCGCCACTGCCGCCGGGTCCTGGACTATCAGTTTCCCGACCTGGTGGCCAACCTGGTGCGGGTGGCCGAGCAGACGGGTTTTCAGGTGGAGCGGGCCCACGTCATTGTCGAGGGTCTTTGTCCTGAGTGCCGAGACCAGACGCGGGCAGCAATGCCCGGGGAATTCGGGCCCCGGGGCTAAAAAATAAAAATAAAGGAGGGATGTACGGTGTTTCTGCGGATCGACCGGTTGCAGATCGAGCTTCCTCAACCCAAAGACCCCGATCCCAATGCCGCTGGGGCTGTCCAGGAGCTCCTCGGCGGCCGGTTCGGGGAAATGTCCACCCTGATGAACTACACTTATCAGTCCTTCAACTTCCGGAGCGGGGATAAACTTAAGCCTTATCGGGACCTTATTGCCAACATCGCTACCGAGGAGCTGGGCCATATCGAGCTGGTGGCTGCCACCATTAACCTGCTCCTTACCGGTTCCACCAAGCCCGACAGCCCCGAAAATGCCCCCCTTCGGGTCGGCAAAGACGTCCGGAATACCCATCACTTCATTGCCACCGCCCAGACGGCGCTAGTTGGCAACTCGATGGGGGCCTTCTGGACGGGCGACTACGTCTTTTCCAGTGGCAACCTCGTCCTGGACCTGCTGCACAACTTCTTCCTGGAGTGCGGCGCCCGGCTCCAGAAGATCCGGGTCTACGAGATGACCACCAACCCCGTGGCCCGGGAGATGATCGGTTATCTGCTGGTTCGGGGTGGAGTGCATGCCACCGCCTACGGCAAGGCGCTGGAGACCCTTACCGGGGTGAACATCACCAAGATGCTGCCTATTCCCAACATCGAAAACTCCAAGTTCCCCGAGGCTCGCAAGTACGAGTCCCAGGGGGTCCACCGAATGCTGTACCGGTTCAGTCCCGAGGACTACAAAGATATCGCCCGCATCTGGCGGGGCCCGGCCCCGACCGGGGACGGCGAACTGCAAGTGGTGGATGGCCCGCCGGCCGGCGGTCCCGTTCCGGTCCTGCCCGAGGTTCCCGAGGAGTTCGCCCCGGGCCTTGACCCAGCTGAGATCGCCGAGCTGGCCAAGAAGCTGGCCGCATCTTAGCCGGTCTCGCCTGGTCCGGCGTGCCCGGGAACTTCCCGGGCACGCCGGACGGGACCCAATGCTCTGGCCGCCCCTCGTCCCGGCTACCTTCGTCCGGCGTCTCAACCGGTTTGCCGTTGAGGTGGCCGTCGGTGGGGAGACGGTTCGGGCCCACCTGCCTAACTCCGGCCGTCTCCGGGAGCTGCTGGTGCCTGGCTACCGGGTGTGGCTTGCCCCCCGGTCAGGTTCCCGCCGCACCCAATACGACCTAGAGCTGGTTGAGCTTCCCAACGGGATACTGGCCTCGGCCGATGCCCGCCTTCCTAACCGGCTTTTCCTCGAGGCCTGGGCTGAGGGCCGGCTTCCCGAATTCGGGGGCTTTAGCCGGGCCGTTCCAGAGCCTAGACTCGACGGGGGCCGGCTGGATTTCCGGCTGGAAGGGCCGGAAGGAACCGCCTACGTCGAGGTAAAAAGCATAACGCTGGTCGAAGCCGGCTGTGGCCTCTTTCCTGATGCCCCAACCCCGCGGGGCTGGCGGCACCTGGGGCTTCTGACGGCCGCTGCCCAGGAGGGCTTCGGAGCCTTCGGGGTTTTTATCATCCAGCGGTCCGATGCCCGGGCCTTTGCCCCCAACGACGCCGTTGACCCGGCTTTCGGCCGAAAACTCCGGGAGGCGGTCCGGGCCGGTGTTCGGGTCCGGGCCTACCGCTGCCGGGTAAGCCTAACCGAAATTCGGGTCGAAGGGCCGGTTCCCGTCTGCCTTGGGCCTATTTAAGCATCTGCCGGATGACGTAGGGCAAGATGCCCCCGTGCCGGTAATACTCCACCTCGATGGGGGTGTCCACCCGGGCGATAACCTGGAAGGTGAGGGTAGTGCCGTCCGGCCGGTGGGCCCGGACGGTAAGCTCGGCCCGGGGCCGCAGGCCCGCGGCGATCCCCTCGATGTCATAGACTTCGTGACCGGTGAGACCCAGGGTTTCCCGGTTCTCACCGGGCTTAAATTGCAGGGGCAGCACCCCCATCCCCACCAGGTTGCTCCGGTGGATCCGCTCGTAGCTTTCGGCCAGCACGGCCTTCACCCCCAGAAGCATCGTGCCTTTGGCCGCCCAGTCCCGGGAGCTTCCGGCCCCGTACTCCTTGCCGGCAACCACCAACAGGGGGATGCCCGCCTGCTGGTACCGGGTGGCCGCCTCGTAGATGCTGAGCTGTTCGCCGGTGGGGTGGTAGACGGTCCAGCCGCCCTCGGTGCCCGGAACCAGGAGGTTGCGCAGGCGGATATTAGCGAAGGTTCCCCGGATCATCACCTCGTGGTTGCCCCGCCGGGCGCCGTAGCTGTTAAACTCCTGGGGCGGCACACCCCGGGAGATAAGGTACTGGCCGGCCGGGCTATTCACCGGGATAGATCCCGCCGGGGAGATGTGGTCGGTGGTGATGGAGTCACCCAGCACCGCCAGGACCCGGGCGCCCCGAATATCCCGGAGGGGTCCGGGCTCGAGGGTGAAGTCCTTAAAGAAGGGCGGCTCCTGGACGTAAGTGGAGTTAGGGTCCCAGGTGAAGAGGTCCCCCTCGGGGACGGGCAGGTTCTGCCAGCGTTCGTCGCCGGTGAAGACCCGGGCGTAGCGGGAGCGGAACATCTCCGGCCGGACCGCCTCGGCTATCACCCGCTGGACCTCCTCGGGGGTGGGCCAGATATCCCGCAGGTAAACGGGCTCACCGTTGGGGTCGTAGCCCAGGGGCTCCCTGGCCAGGTCGATGTCCACCGTCCCGGCCAGGGCGAAGGCCACCACCAGGGGCGGGGAGGCCAGGAAAGCCATCCGGCAGTGGGGGTTTATCCGGCCCTCGAAGTTACGGTTGCCGCTTAAAACGGCGGCA
>PSKS01000118.1:0-3322 GCA_040289115.1 Chloroflexota bacterium | reverse complement strand
ATCCCCGCTGGTACGAGAAGAACGTGCTGGGGACGGGTGCCTTTAAGTTCGTCGAGTATGTTCCCGGTTCCCACGTGTTGGGCCGAAAAAAATGAAGACTACTTCATCAAGGGCCGGCCTTATCTGGACGGCTTCCGGGCCGTCTTTATCACTGACCGCTCGGCGATGGTTACGGCCCTGCAGGGCGGGCGGGTTCTGGTCGAGTTTACCAAAGCGGCCAGTTAGCATGTTTTAACATCTGAAGAAAGCATTTCGACGATGTCAGGGTTCGGCGAGCTTTGACCCTAGCTATCGACCGGTGGGGAGCGTCCCAGTACCTTTTGCAGTCCACTTTTCTCAAGTATGTCGGTGCAATGATGCGGCCGGGTGGGCCTTTTGCAATGCCGGAATCCGAACCAGAGAAGGTCCCTGGCTACTGGCGGGACATAGACCAAAGTCGGACGGAGGCCCGCAGACTTTTGCGGAAGGCCGGCGTTCCTGACGGCTTTTCTTTCGTACTTAAAAGCCGTCAGCTTGAACCCCATATCTCAGCCGGCGTGTATCTTATCGACCAATGGCGGCAGGTTGGCCTCAAAGTGGAGCATCATATCCTAGAGACCGGGCCCTGGACCCAGGACCTCCGTACGGGAAATTATGAGGTCATATCCGACTTTATGGGCGAATTTCTAGAGGATCCGGACCTGTTGCTTTTGAAATATATGTCTTCGGACAAGAATCCGCTCAATTACGGAGGCTACACCGATCGGGTTCTGGATGACCTTTATGACCGGCAGAGCCGGGAGCCGGACACCGAAAAACGTAAGCAGCTCGTCTGGGAGTTCGAACGACGGCTCCTCAGTGAGCAGGTCTATCTGATCCAGCTGCTCTGGCGGCAGCGAATCATTATCCACTGGGCGAAATTTAAGGGTTGGAAAATTACCCCAAGCCCGTACCCGGGTCAGGATCTGGTGGACGTCTGGCTGGCGGAATGAGGCGGTGTAGCGGCTTTGGCTGGAAGCCCGGCTGTTTGGCGTCGATTCGGACAGGAGGCCAACTCATTGGATAAGACCTGCGATGTAATAGTGGTCGGGGCCAGTGTCATCGGCAGCGCCTGCGCTTATTATCTTGCTTCTGCGGGGCTGAAAGTAACCTTGCTTGAACGGGAAACCATCGCCAGCGGTTCTTCCACCCATGCCACCGGCCTTCTGTTGTACACTGACTTTAAAGACGAGGCCCGCTTTCGCTTCAGTTTAGAAAGCTACCGCTTCACCCGGGACTTGGTCGCCGAGCTGGTTGAGCTTACGGGGATGGACGTGCTTTACCAGCGTCGGCCTCTGCTTCGGATTGTCATCGTCGATGACGAAGAGGAGCTGATCTGGTCGGCCCTCCGCTGGCAGAAGGAACTTGTGGCTGCCCACTGGGTGAACGGCGACGAAGTCCGGCGAATCGAGCCCCGCTTGAGCTCGGCGATCCGGGGTGCGGCCTATTTTGAAGAATCGGCCCAGCTTGACAGCACCCGGGTGTAGCGGGCGCTGGCCGCGGGCGCCGAGCGGCTGGGGGTAGAGGTGGTGTTGCGCCGGGCCACCGGGCTGGTCCGTGAGGGAGGACGGGTTGTCGGGGTACGGTTGCGGATGGGGTCATTTACGCCAGGGCGGTGGTTATGGGCGTCTGGTCGGCCTTGGCCTCCGGGTGGCTTGGCTTTGAAGTGGCCGTTCGGCCGCTGCGGGGGGAGCAGCTGATGCTCCGGTTTGAGCAGCCGCCCATGCCGGTCCTGGTCCATTCGCCCAGGCGGGGCCACATTATCAGCCGGCTCGACGGCCTTTTAAGCGTCGGCAGTACCGCGGGACGAGACTTCGATGACCGGAGCCGCTACCTGGTCGGACTTGGCCAAGCCGGCTTTGAGGTCAGGCCGACCCTGGCCGCCCTAGAGGAGCTTGCCCGCCGGGCGGTGGAGCTTATGCTGGCGCTGGGGGAGGTACAGGTTGTCCAGAACCTGACCGGAGTCCGGCCTTTGTCGGCCGATGACTTCCCCATGATCGGACCTGTGCCGGGGCGCCCGGGGCCTACTTGGCCACCGGCCACTGAACCATGGGGGTTCGGCTAGCGGCTCTGACCGGCCGGGTCATCGCCGACCTGATTGTGGAGGGGCGTTGTCGGTTGCCGCTGGCCCTTGAGCTGGTGGACCCGGCGCGCTTTGCCGCAGGTAGGACCCGGAGGACCAATGGGTCGGGCTGAGCGGTCGCCGGTGCGGCCCAACCGCACCAGGCGCAAGCTCGCATCAGGGAGGGTTGTGGTGAGGACTGTCATCGGTGTTCCGTCTCCGGAGCTGGTGGAGCTTGCCGGGGCCCTAGGGTTCGACTTCGTCACGGTCGATGCCGAGCATGAGTCGATAGATGACCGGCCGATTGTGCATATGATCCTGGCGGCCGAGGCTTTCGGGGTGACCCCAGTGGTAAGACTGGCCAAGGACCCGGACCGGATACTGCGGGTGCTAGATGCCGGGGGTCCAGGGCATCCACGTGCCCCGGGTAAACACCGGGGCCGAGGCCCGGGCTCTGGTCCAATGGGCCCGGTTTTACCCGCAGGGTAAGCGCACCTTTTACGCGCTGGGACGCCCGGCTAACTATGGCATTGGCGTCGACGATGCGAGCTGGGCCCAGGCGGCAAACGATGGGCTCTGCTTTTGATCACCTCCGTCGAAGAGGTTGAAGGGGTTGGGTATCTGGACGAGGTGTTGGCCGTGGCGGGCCTGGATGCGATTCACATCGGCCCCAAGGACCTGTGGCAGTCCCTGGGGCATGCCCCAACAGTCCGAAGTTGATAGGATCATCGGGCAGGTCATCGCCCGGGCGGTAGCCGCAAGCAAGTATGTAAGCGTCCAGCTTCGGCTCGGTCCGAAGGCAGAGGAGCAGGTCGCGGGGTACCGGTGTCTTGGGGTAGGGCTGGTTTCGGGGTCCCTTTTGGATTTTGTCCGGCAGCATGCGCCGGCTTTTCTGGAGGCCGTGCAGAGGGCAGCCCCCTGAGACCAGCGCATCAGACCCGACCAGGCTTTAAGGAGGACTTTTATGGGCAAGCTTGTGTTTCTCAACCCCACGGCGGAGATGCGGGTCCGGAAGCAGCCACTGGCGGCCCGTCCGGGGTCCCTTGCCGGCCGAAGACTGGGTGTCCTCTGGAACGAGAAGCCCAACGCTGACATCTTGCTAGGGTAGCTCCGGGAAATCCTGGCAAAAAGTTACGACCTTGTTCCTACCGCCTGGGAGGTGAAACCGGTTGCCAGTGCCCCGGCCCCGCCGGATATCATTCAGAAGCTGATTCAAGAGTGCGATGTGGTGGTCAATGCCAT
>PSKS01000031.1:0-27388 GCA_040289115.1 Chloroflexota bacterium | reverse complement strand
TGGGGGTCGGGGTAGGGACCGATGGGGGCGGGACAGTAACCACGGGCTGCTCGGCGCCGGCGGCCCGCCGCCGGGGCAGCTTATCGACGGCCTCCCGGAGGTCGCCCAGGGCCTCGAGGTTGGCGAACGCGGCCGGCACCACCAGCCCCACTACCCCGGCGTCCCGCAGGACCGGAAGCTCGGCCTGGGTAGGCAGACGTCCAAGCTCGTAAAGGATGGGTTTGCGGCTTACGGCGGCAAATTTCAAAAAGACCAGCAGGTCCGAAACCGTGAGGGCCTCTCCGGCCGCCGGGGCCCGCAGGCAGAAGCCCTCCACAGGCAGAAGGTCCAGGGACCGGAGCAGGCCATCGGGGAAATCTGGGGTTAGCCGAAGATAGCGGCCGCCGTCGGGGCTGAGAAGCTCGGCCGGGGCTTCAGGTTCGAGTAGTGCGAAGTCGGCCCCGGCCTCGAAGTAGCGGCCCAAAAGCTCGGCGTTCAGGTTCCCGCCAAGTTCTACCCCCCAGGTGAGACCGGCCAAGACTTCGGCTTCCGGCGGTTGGTTACTACCCGGAAGAATCAAGGTGTCAATTCCGGCCTCCTTTAAGCGGCCGACCAAGTTGGGGTCCCAGGCGTCCAGATGGCCTATGAGTACGACCGGGGGCACCCGAACGGCGTCGGCGGGGACCCGGCCGAAGCCGAGGGGTCTTGGGGGTTCGGCCCGGATGGCCCGGCGGAGCTTTTCGAGAAGTTTGCCCACGAAAGACTCCCGGCGTGCTGAACCGTTGGAGCCGACGGCGGGATTCGAACCCGCGACCTGCCGCTTACGAGGCGGCTGCTCTACCGCTGAGCTACGTCGGCGTCCGTTAGCAGTATACGGACGCCGTCCGGCCGGTGCAACCCCTTGCCCCAGCTGGTTTATAATCTACCCTGGCGGTGGCAATGGCGATGGACCCCACGGCCACCTACCGGGCCCTGGTTCTGGGCATTGCCGGAAACCCGACCGTCCGCCGCCTACTTACGGTTAACGGCCGGCGGTTGGCCCTGCGCTTCGTGGCCGGGGAAACCATAGCCGATGCCCTCCGGGCCGCCGACCGCCTCCACGAGGAGGGGGTCTTCAGCACCCTAAACCTCCTCGGGGAGGGGGTTGCGGACGGGGAGTCGGCCCGCCGGTTCAAGGACCAGATCCTCGAGCTGGTGGATGCGGTGGCCGACCGCCCCTGGGCCCGCTACGTCTCGGTTAAACTCACCGCCCTCGGGGTGGACATCGGCGAGGAATTTGCCTTCCGCCAGCTCGTCGAAATCTTAGAGCGGGCCCGGCTTCGGGGCTGTTTTATCCGGATCGACATGGAAGACTCGACCCACGTGGACGTAACCCTGAGGCTTTACCGCCGGCTCCGGGCCGAAGGCTACGACCACGTGGGGATCGTCTTGCAGGGCTACCTGCGCCGGAGCGAGCAGGACTTAGAAAGCCTGTTGCCTTTGCGGCCCAACATCCGGGTGGTGAAGGGGGCCTATAAGGAGCCGGCCAAAGTTGCCTTTCCCGCCAAAAAGTATGTGGATGAAAATTACGTAAGGCTTGCCCGCCGCAACCTGGGCGCCGGAAACTACACCGCCATCGCCACCCACGACGAGCGGATAATCGACCGCCTGAAGGCCTGGACTTCCCAGGCTTCCATTGGGCGGGACCTTTTTGAGTTCCAGATGCTTTACGGCGTCCGCCCCGACCTTTTAAGGTCCCTGGTCCGCCAGGGCTACACTGCCCGGGCCTATGTCCCCTACGGGCAAGATTGGTATGGCTACTTTGCCCGCCGGATCGCCGAGCGGCCGGAAAACCTCTTCTTCGTCCTGCGGGGGCTCCTTCGGAGCACCCTAAGGCCGGCGGGGTATAATATCCGGGCCGAAAGATGACCGAGCCTTTGCCTGATCCCAACTTCCAAGTGGAGCAACTGCTCGCCCTCCTTAAGGCCACCTTCCCCGACCGCATCCGGCCGGAGGACGAGGCCGACCTGCGGGCCCGTCTTCAGTCCAGCGCCGACCGGGCGGCCGAACTCAGGTGCCACCGCCTTGACTTTACCGACGAGCCCGACGTCGTCTTCCGGGCCATTCCCGATGGCGGCTGAGTTCGCCTTTCAGCCCATTCGGGAGCTTGCCCGGCGGATAAGGTCGGGGAAGGTTCGCCCCACCGAGCTGACCGAATATTTCCTCGACCGGCTGGGGCGGCTGGGTCCGGCTTACAACGCCCTGGTGACCCTCACCCGGGAGCGGGCTCTGCGGGAGGCGGCCGAGGCTGAAGCCGACCTTCGGGCCGGCCGGGACCGGGGCCTTCTGCACGGCATCCCCTACGGGGCCAAGGACCTGCTGGCCGCGGCCGGCTACCCAACCACCTGGGGCGCCGGCCCCTTCCGGGAGCAGCGCTTTGATTACGACGCCACCGTCATCCGCCGCCTCCGAGAGGCCGGGGCTGTCCTGGTGGGTAAGCTGGCCACCGTGGAGTTGGCCGGGGGCATGGGTTACACCCAGCCCAACGCGGCCTTCACCGGGCCGGGTAAAAACCCTTGGAATCCGGCGTTCTGGAGCGGCGGCTCCTCCAACGGGCCGGGTTCGGCGGTGGCGGCCGGCCTGGTCCCCTTCGCCTTGGGCACCGAGACCTGGGGTTCGATTATCACCCCTTCGGCCTTCTGCGGCGTAAGTGGCCTGCGGCCCACCTTCGGCCGGGTGAGCCGGTTCGGGGCCATGCCCTTAAGCTGGAGCTTAGACAAAATCGGGCCGATGGGCCTTACGGCCGACGACTGCGGCATCGTCCTCGAGGCCATCGCCGGCCCCGACCCCGCCGACCCGACAACCGTGGACCGGCCCTTCAGCTGGGAACTCCCAGAGCCAGACCGGCGGTTCCGGGTTGGGGTGGTTAAAGGGGCGGCCGAAAACGCCCAGGCCGAGGTGGCCCGAAACTTCGAGGCAAGCCTGCGGGTTCTGGCCGAGTTCTGTACCCTGGAGGATGTGGAACTGCCCGGCCTGCCCTTCAACGAGCTGGCCAGCACCATCCTCTTTGCCGAGGCGGGGTCGGTCTTCGAGGATTTCATAACCTCGGGCCGGGTGGCCGAGCTTACGGCCCCCGAAGACCGCTACCGACCGTACGCCTACCTGATCGTTCCTGCTAAGGACTACCTGCGAGCCCTCCGCCTCCGCAAGAAGGCCGTACGGCTTCTTAATGACCTCTTCGCCCCCTACGACGCCGTCGTAAGCCCTTCCCGGCTCACGGTGGCCGGCGGGATCGACCAGGACTTTCGGACCTACATGCCCCCCCGGACAGCTGGGGTGCCCATCAGCGCCGCCGAAAACGTGGCCGGCCTGCCGGGAATAAGCGTCCCTAACGGTTTCGGCCAGCACGGCCTGCCTACGGGCATTCAGTTCACCGGGGTGGCCTTCAGCGAGGGGCGGATTCTGGGGGTGGCCCACGCCTACCAGCTTCGGACCGATTGGCACCTGCACCACCCGCCCGTCGGCTGAAGGGTCCCTTCCCGGCTACTCGACCAGGTCTCTCAGGTGGCCGTTGCTTCGGGGGCAAACGTGAACCTCCCCCAGGTTAATGGGCAGGTGGCAGAGTGGACAGCGGGGCCGGCCGGCAGCCAAGATCTCCTGAATCTGCCGGTCCAGGGCTTCCAGCTGTTCCCGGTCCACCAGCAGGCTCACGGCCTGGACCTGCAGGCCCTCCTCGTCTTCGGCGGCGTCGGCGGCGATGACAAAGAGGTCCCGGCGCTCGTCGTAGCCAATGGCCAGCTGCCCCACTTTAAACTCGATCTGGTAAACCCCCTCCTCGGGGGGGTTGCCCCCGCGCCGGCCAACCCCGCTCTGAACCAGCCCCAAAAGCTCGTTTATGGCCAGGCTGAGGGCTTCAAGTTGCTCCCGTTCCACCCATAGAAACGCCTGGCAGGGACCGCTTTCCGCGGTCAGCCGGAAGGTACGCTGACCGGGCAGGCCGAAAGCCTCGGCCTTAATCCGGTCAACGTGGCCTAGGCCAAATCTGCGGGGCATCTGGCCTGCTACCTCCCTTTAATCGTTGGCCGAGGGTGCCTCAACGTCGACGTTATCCCGCTGGAGGAGCATATTCTGGCCCATCTCGATTAGGTCCAGGTAGCGGGCTCGGAAGCCCACCAGCTGGGCGGCCTTAGCGTCGACCTCGGCGGGGTCGCCCACGAATATCCGGCCGAAGGGCTCGACCCGGCCCCCCACCTGACGCAGCCGGCTGTCGATTATCCCCAGGTCGCAGGGCAAGGTAAAGTAAAGGTCGGCGATCAGGCCGTGGAGGTCCAGCCGGTGGAACTTCTCCCGAAGCTGGCTCAGCCCCGGACCGTACTTGGCCGCCGGCAGCAGACCCAGCATGTTTTTCAGCGTAAAGCCGCAGGTGGACTCGTCCAGCACTCGGAAGCTGCAGACGGAGATGAGAAAGTCGCACGAGAGCACTACGTTGGGTACCCAGATGCTCTGGAGCACAAAGGGTTTAGGTAGCAGATTTTCGACCTCAACGTAGCTGCAGTCCCGGACGTCAACGGAGATCACCCTTGGGAAATCGTACCCGAGCTGCCGGAAGACCTCGTGGGCCCGGTCGGGGACACCGGGGCTCTCCAGGAAAATAATGTCGGCGTCGGAGTGGCGTCGGATGCCGGCCACCACCGCCGCCAAGGTCTCACGGCTGGTCGTCGCCGGGTGGGCGGCTACCACCGACGCGTCCGGCTTAATCAGAATGCGACGGGCGAACGCAACCTTGCGGGGTGGGTTAAATTTAAAATCGTGAGCGCTGTAAATCATCGTTGACTCCATGCTCCAGACCTTCATCGCTGTCCAACCACTGTAAGAGCATAACCTGAACGGTTTCCCCAGCCCTGACCCCGGGACAGTCCTCGGGCACAACGGCCAGCCCGTTGGCCCGGGCCATCGACGTCAGTATTCCCGACCCCTGCGGCCCGGTAAGCCGGGCCACGTAGCGGCCGTCCGGCCCCCGGCGTACGATAACCCGGGCGTAGACCCGGCGCCGGTCCCCAGGGATATCTTCGGCAGCCACCGCCATCACGATGGGCCGGCTGAAATCGGTCCGGCCCATCAGCTTAAGGACGGCCGGGCGGCCGAAAAGCTCGTACGTTACCAGGGCACTCACCGGGTTCCCCGGAAGGCCCAGGTGGGGCACCCGCCGGACGGTCCCGTCGGGCCGACGGTCAAAGAGTTCCCCGAAGGCGAGGGGTTTGCCCGGTTTCATCCGGATGCTCCAGAAGTGCACCTCCCCCAACTCGGCTAGTACCTCCTTAACCAGGTCGAAATGGCCCACTGAAACCCCCGCCGACGTGATCACCAAGTCGGCCGCCATGGCCGCCCGAATTTTGCCCGCCAGGACCTCGTAGTCGTCGGGGGCGATCCCCAAAAGCCAGGGGTTGCCGCCGTCCCGCCGGACCATCGCCCCGATGCCGTAGCTGTTGCAGTCGTAGAGTTGGCCCGGGTCCAGGGCCTGGCCGGGGGGGACAAGCTCGTTGCCAGTGGCTACCACCGCCACCAGCGGTCGCCGGATAACCCGAACCGTGGGCCGGCCCACCGCGGCCAGCAGGGCCACCTGGGCCGGACCCAACACCTGGCCCCGCCGCAGGACCACGGCCCCGGCCCGGACGTCTTCCCCCGCCGGCCGGATGTTGGCCCCGACCGGCAGCTCTTTAAAGACTAAAACCTTTTCCCGGCGGGCCCGGCCGTTGACCGCCTCGTCGGTGACCTCAAAAGGTACCACCGTGTCGGCCCCGGGCGGTATTGGGGCCCCGGTGAAAATGCGGGCCGCCTGGCCAGAACCCACCTCAAAATCGGCCAGCCGCCCGGCCGGAACCTCGCCGATGACGGCCAGTTCTCGGGGCGATTCCGCCGAGGCCCCCCGGATGCTCTCCCAGCGAACGGCGTAGCCGTCCATGGCCGAGTTGGGCCAGCGGGGGATGTCGAAGCCGGCGACGACGTCCTCGGCCAGGACCTGGCCCAGGGCGTCCAGGATCGGCTTCTCTTCGGGTTCCAGGATAGGCACGTAGGCCAGGACCTTCTCCAGGGCTTCTTCCACGCTGAGCATATCCATCACCGTCCTCCCAGATAAACCCACCGGATCACCATGGGGGTCACGTTGGCCTCCATGTAGGCCGCCGCCATAAACAGAGGCACCAGTAGGAGGGCGACCTTGATCAGGTCAGCCAGGCTTAAAAGGAGGCTCTGGCCCACCGTGTAGCCGGCGGGCGGGGCCATCACTGCCAGCCCTAGTCGCAGGCAGAAGGCCCCGGCCAGAACGGCCGCCGGGATCTCGAAGAGGCCGTGGGGGAGAATAAAGGCGGCCAGGAAGCGGAGGGGATCTTCACCCCCGGCGGCCACCTGCCCGGTGACAAACCCGACGATAACAAAGGGGGCCGTCAGCAGGAGGAGGGCGGCCGCTCCGAAGCTGAAGACGGAAAGGACGACCGTTATCGCAATTGCCCGCAAGTTGTGGACCAAAATCCAGCCGAACCCGATTTCCAGGGGCCCTGACCCAACCTCAAGGACCGTCCGGACCTTGGCCAAGTTCACCGGGTTGGGGCTCTGAACCCCCAGCAGGTAGCCCAGGACCAGGCCACCGGCGAACAGACCGGCCACCACCAGGATGGGGACGCGGTGAAGGCGCAAGAGCTGGGGCAGGTCGTAGAAGTAGAACCGGAGGGGCCAGGGCAGTCGGCCCACCCAGGTCGGGGCCGGGCCACCGGGTGGTGCCTGGAGGTAGGACCAAAAGTTCCGGGCAAGCTGCCTCAGGCTCAGGTTCCGATAGTCTCGGGCCACCAGCTCCTCCCGGTTAAAGACTCTAATCCCGGTTCGCACTAGGATAGCCGCCAGTACCCCCAGCCCAGCCAACACCAGCCAGAGGACCCGGCCCTGGCCCACCAGGAGGAGCAGGGCTTCCAGCTGAAGGAGACCGGCCATGGGCAGGATTATAAAGCTGGCCAAGATGTTGGCTCCCCGCAGGCTGGCAGCTTGACTGGAAACCACTACGGCCGCGGCTACCATTACCACCGCTTCGGCCACGCTCAGCAAACCGATCAGGAGGAGGGTATCCGGCGGGATGTTGCGGCTGGCCCCGAGCTTAAGGGCGGCGGCGAAGATTCCCATGGCGGCTAAGCTCAGCCCGACCGGGGGCGTCAGCACCGCAAGCATCTTCCCGAGGAAGAGTTCGGCGTCGGTAAGGGGGGTGGTGAGCAGGGCCTCCAGGGTGTTGCGGTCCTTTTCGCCGGCAAAGCTTTCCAGGGCGAGCACCAGGCTAAAGGAGATGGGGATAAAAGCGGCCAGCATGAGCCCAAAGGGAACCACCCTGCTGGCTACCCCGCCCCCGCCCAGGCGCTCCAGTAGGGGAAGCCCCCAGCCTACGGCGAAGGCCAGGAGCAGGGGAAAAACCGCCGTAAGGGTCCCCATGGGCAAGCTGATCCGCCAGTCGCTCAGAACATCCCGGACCTCACGGCGGGCCAGGACAAGCGGCCCATGCAGGTGGGTCAATGGGTCCCCTCCCCTCCCACGATTCGCAGGTAAACCTCTTCCAAGCTGGGTGAAACCTCCGTAAGGCTTAGAATCCCAACCCCGGCCCCGACCAGCCTCTTTACCAGCTCCGGATTCCGGGCCGGGTCAGCCACCTGGTAGCGGATATAGCCCAGGCCAAAGTCTAGAATGCGGACATCCCCGTTGAGGGCCCGTTGGGCGGCTTCCCCTGGACCGGTAAACTTAAGCTCGAAGGTAGGCGGACCGGCAAAGCGCCCCTTAAGCTCCGAGGCCGTGCCCTCAGCCACCAGCCGACCCTGGACAATGACCGCAATCCGGTCCGCCAGGAGCTCGGCTTCGGCTAGGTTGTGGGTGGAGATGATAATCGCCCGGTCCGAGCGGCGCAGGCCGACGATAAATTCCCGAACCTGCCAGGCGCTGGCCGGGTCCATGGCCGCGGTGGGCTCATCCAGGAAGAGGACCTTTGGGTCATGGACCAGCGCCCGGATAAGGGCCACCTTCTGCCGTAAGCCCTTGCTCAGGGTTCCTAAGCGGCGGTCGGCCACCGGCCCGAGGCCGAAGTGGTCCAAAAGGTCGGAAACCCGCCGCCTGAGAAGGTTTCGGGGAACCCGGTGAACCTCGCCGAAAAACTCCAGATAAGACCGGGCCGACATCCGGTCGTAGAGGCCCGGGAGTTCCGTAAGTACCCCCACCAGGGCGCGCACCCGGGGGCCGTCGGCCACCACATCGTGGCCGCAAACCGTAGCCCGGCCGGAGGTGGGCTTCAGGACGGCGGAGAGAATCCGAATGGTGGTGGTTTTACCAGCGCCGTTGGGGCCCAACAGTGCAAGGACCTCACCGGGACAGACCTTCAGGGAAATTCCCTGGAGGGCCCAAAAATTAATAAAGCACTTGGTGAGGGCAACCGCCTCGACCACTTGCGCCGCCGTCCAGGCTCCCTTTAGACTAGGACGTGAATTCCTCGGGGATTACGCCACTATTTATTGTAACATGTCCCGAGGTAGGTTGAAAAGAGCTGTTGCCAGCCTGCCGTTCCTTCGGTGTCCCGGCTGCCGGGCGGGAACCCTGGTAGGGGCTGAGGGGCTGGTTTGCACCACCTGCGGCCGCCGCTTCGAGACCTACGCCGGCATTCCCATCCTGGTGGACGGGTCCGTAGACGTCTCCCAGGCCGGTCACTACGACGCCATCGCCGACCGGTATGACTCCACCCTGCCGGAGCCGGCCGTCGGCCACTACCTCCGGAAGCGGGTTCGGTTTATCCGCCGGCTCGTGTCGGCCGGGCTGGTGCTGGACGTCGGCTGCGGGACTGGCCGGCTTGCCCGGGCGCTGACCGAGGCCGGTTACGAGGTCTGGGGCGTGGATATTTCGCCGGGAATGTTGGGCCGGTTTGTCGGTCGGGGGGCGGGACGCGCGGTGGTAGCGGATGCCACAAACCTGCCCTTTTTCGACGCCAGCTTTGACCTGACGGTGTGCGTGGCCCTGCTCCACCACATCGCCCACCCGGCCCGGGTGGCCGGGGCCATCCGGGAGATGGTTCGGGTAACCCGGCCCGGCGGCTGGGTGGTTCTCTGGGACCACAACCCCAACAACCCTTACTGGCCGGTGCTTATGCGGCGAATCCCTCAGGACACCGGGGCCGAGCGGCTGGTGCCCCTCGGGGAGCTGCTGGCGGCCCTTCGAGGGTGCCCGGTGGCTGAGGTTCGGACTTACCGGCTCGGGTTTGTGCCCGACTTCGTCCCGGCCAGACTTCTGCCCCTGGCCGCCGGCCTTGAGGCCCTTTTGGAGCGGCTTCCGGGCATCCGGGCCTTTGCCGCCCACAATGTGGTGGTCGCCCGCCGGGGCGACACCGGGGAGGTTTAACGTGAAGATTACGACCGTCGATACCGAAGTGGTCCGCCTTCCCCTGGAGGTTCCCTTCCGGGACCCCCGGGGCGAGCTCACCTTTATCGACAATATCCTGGTCCGGGCCCGGACCGACGAAGGCCTGGTGGGAATCGGCTGGGCCTTCAGCCTGAACGGTCGCAACACCGCCAGCCTGAAAGGGACCATCGATGAGCTTAAGGTCGGGCTGGTCGGCCGCAACCCCCTGCACCTCGGGGAGCTTCAGGATGCCCTACGGCAGGTCGCCTTCAACGTGGGCCCCGGCGGACTTATCACCATGGCCATGGCCGCCCTGGATGTGGTCATCTGGGACCTGCGGGGCAAGCTCCTTAACCTGCCCATCGCCGACCTGCTGGGCCGGCGGCGGAACCGGGTGCCCACTTACGCCAGCCAGGGGCTCTGGCGAAACTACGGTCCCGCTGAGCTGGCGGCCCAAGCGGCCGAGTATGTGGCCCTGGGTTTCCGGGCGGTGAAGCTTCGGGTTGGGGGCGAGGCCGACCCGGAAAAGGAGGTGGAGAGGGTTCGGGTTGTCCGGGAGGCGGTGGGCTGGGGGGTGGACGTTATGGCCGACGTTAACCAGGGCTGGACCCCCTGGCGGGCCATTGCCCTGGGACGGCGGTTCCAAGAGTACGGCCTTTACTGGCTCGAGGACCCGGTCCCCATGCTAGACCTGGCCGGGAGCGCCGAGGTGGCCCGGGCTCTGGACCTGCCCGTCTGCGCCGGAGAGTATCACTACGAGGTGTCCGGATTAAAGCGGCTTTTGGACGAGCGGGCGGTGGACATCTTAATGGTAGACCTGTTGCGGGTAGGGGGGATCACCGAGTGGCTTAAGGCAGCTGCCCTGGCCGAGGCCTACCAGGTGCCGGTGGTAAGCCATCTGGTCCCCGAAGTCCACGTCCACATTTTTGCGGCCATCCCCAATGGCCTTACGGTGGAGTACATGCCGTGGTCCTTCGGGCTTTTTAAAAACCCGCCCCGGCTGGTGGACGGCGAGCTGGAGGTTCCTTCGGGGCCGGGTCTGGGGTTGGAATTGGACGAGGGACGCATTGCCCGGTATCGGGTCTAGAACAAAATGGCCCGTCGGGCCTCGGGCGGGGCGGAGAGGGTGGGATTCGAACCCACGATGGGGCTCAGCACCCCATACCCGTTTTCGAGACGGGCGCCTTAAACCACTCGGCCACCTCTCCAAAGAATATTATAGACGGCCGCCTCAAGCACCAGGGGCACCCTGGGAAGCTTTCGTCACGGGATCCAGGGCTTCAGAGCTGACCAGGTAGTAGGTCATGCTCTGAAGGATCACCACCGGGTCAATATCTTCGACCCGAACCCCCTTCGGCACGTGCAGGGCGGTGGGGGCGTAGTTGAGGATCGCCCTGATGCCCGCCTCAACCATAAGGTTGGCTACCTTCTGGGCTTCGGGGGCCGGAACCGCCACGATGCCGATCTTTACGTTGTGGGCCCGCAGTACCACCGGAAGCTCGGAGATATCCTGAATCACCAGGCTGCCGATGGGCTGGCCGATTTTAGCCGGGTCGTTATCGAAGACCCCCACCACCTCAAAGCCCCGGGGCTTAAAGCCGTCGTAGCTGGCGATGGCCTGCCCAAGCCGACCGGCCCCGACCACCACCATGGGCCAGACCCGAGTCAGGCCCAGGATGCGCTTGATCTCCCCAAGAAGGTGGCTCACCTCATAGCCTCGGCCCTGCTTGCCGAACTCCCCAAAGTAACTCAAGTCCTTTCGGATTTGGGCGGCGGTAACCCCAATGTGGCGGCCGAGCTCCTGGGAGCTGATGGTCTTTACCCCCTGGGCTTCTAGCTGGGCAAGGGCGCGGACATAGATGGGCAGACGACGTACAACGATTTCGGGAACCTCGACCTCTCGAATCATCCGTCACCCCTTGCTTGACTTTGTGATAGTTTTTTCGAATTTTATCACGACATCCGCAAGGCGGGTGCTTAACCGACCGTCCCGCCAGGCCCCGTGCTATAATAAGCCGGCGTGAAACTGGTCGTGGTTATCGTAAACCCGGATGATGCCGATGCCCTGGTTCGGTTGCTTCTACAGGCCGATTTCCGGGTCACAAAGCTCAAGACCGTCGGCGGGTTTCTTCGGGAAGGCAACCTGACGTTGTTCATCGGGGCCGAGGACGAGCAAGTGCCAAAAATCCTGGAGCTGGTGGAACAGAACTGCCGGCGCCGGGTTCGGCAGGTCCAGCCCCTCCCGCCTCCGGTGGAGGGCATCGACGTCTTCATTCCCATGCCTGTGGAGGTGGAGGTGGGGGGCGCCACCGTCTTCGTCCTGCCCGTCGAGGGGGTTTATCGGTTTTAGAAAATGCTCGGACGCCTTGCTCGGTTCCTTAAGCAGCACCCGGCCATTGTCGAGTTCGTCCTGCTGGCCGTGGCTATGGTGGCCATTCTATTGTGGGCGGCCCGGGACGTGAACCTACTGCCTACCCAGCTGGCCACCATGGTCGTGGCCACGGTAGTCCTGGCCGGCCTCTGCGTCTGGATTTTACACTGGGAATAGCTGGAGGCTGCCCATGCTCTACGAGATGCGCATTTACGACGCCGTCCCCGGCAAGCTTCAGGCTTTAAACGACCGGTTCGCCAACATTACTTTGAAGTTTTTCGAAAAGCACGGCATTCGGGTAATAGCTTTCTGGGAGCACGTGGTGGGAGTATCCAACCAGCTTATTTACATCCTGGCCTGGCAGGACCTGGCCGAACGGGAGCGGGTCTGGAACGCCTTCGCCACCGACCCCGAGTGGCTCAAGGCCCGGGCCGAGACCGAACGGGACGGGCCCCTGGTGGCCAAGATCACCAACTACATCCTCAAGCCCACCCCCTATTCGCCCCTGCAGTAGGCCGTGGATTTCTTCGACCGGCTGGGAAAGGCGGTTGCCGGCCGGAGAAGCCCCCTCTGCCTCAACCTGGACCCCGACCCCGAGCGCCTTCCGGTTGGGGTCGACCTTGTGGAGTTTAACCTCCGGCTGGTGGGGGCCACGGCCGACCTGGTGGCGGCATATAAGCTCAATTTCGCCTTCTACGAGGCCCAGGGGCTCCCGGGGCTGGCCGCCCTGGAGAAGACCCGCCAAGCCGTCCCGGCCGAAGTCATGCTTATCGCCGACGCCAAGCGGGCCGATGTCCCCCACAGTGCGCGGTTCTACGCCCGGGCCGTCTTCGAGACCTGGGCCTTCGACGCCGTAACTGTAAACCCCTACCTTGGCTCCGATTCGGTGGAGCCCTTCCTGGAATACCCCGGCCGGGGCGTCTACCTGCTGACCCGGACCAGCAACCCCGGCGCCCGGGAGCTCCAGGACCTTTCCGTCGGCCCGGAAGGAAGGCCCCTTTACCAGGTAGTCGCCCTTAAGGCTCGGGAATGGGCTCGGGGCCGAAGCCTCGGGCTGGTGGTGGGGGCCACCTACCCGGCCGAGCTGGAGGCCCTGCGCCGGCTGGTCCCCGAGCTGCCATTCCTGGTGCCGGGGATTGGAACGCAGGGTGGCGACCTGGCGGCTGCCGTTCGGTTCGGGGGCACTGGCCGGCCGGGGGGTCTGCTGATCGCCGTGGGCCGGCAGGCCATCTACGCCTCCCAGGGGCCGGATTTTGCGGCCGCATGCCGGGCAGTTCTGGCCTCAATCCTTGGGGAGATTCGCCGCCTCGAAGGGGCATAAGTTGCCCTTGGCAGTGGCGGACTGGTGGCTTAGGCTTCCCGGGTAAGTTGGCCGGCTTCCACCCGGAAGCGGGCAGCCCGACCAAGAAACTCCGGCGGAAAATCTGCCAGGTCGGTGGCGGTGATCAGCATCTGGTCGGCCGCCAGAAGGCCCCCCAGGACGTGGCGGCGCCGTTCGGCATCCAGCTCCGACAGGATATCGTCTAAAAGCAGGACCGGCCACTCCCCGGTTTCGGCCCGCATAAACTCCGCCTCGGCCAGCTTGAGGGAGAGGGCCACCGTCCGCTGCTGGCCCCGGGACCCGTAAAGGTTGGTGTCGGCCCCATTGATGTAAAACTTCAGGTCGTCCCGGTGGGGCCCCACCAGGGACATCCCCAGGGCCACCTCCCGGGCCCCGACCCGCCGTAGGGCCCGGCGGAGGAGGTCGGCAAGTTCCGCCTCGGACTGGGGAAGGTCAGGCGGCTTCGCCAGTCCGGACAGCTCCGGAAGGTACTCAATGCGGAGGTGCTCCTGACGGCCGGTAAGCTTCGGGTGAATGAGGCGGACCAGGTCGTTAAGGGCGGTCACCGTCCGGGCCCGGCGAAGGACGATGTAAGCGGCAGCCTCGACGAGGGGGTCTTCCCAAAGGGCCAGGGATTCGGCCGATGCCCGCCGGTCTCGCACCTGACGCAAGAGGGCGTTGCGCTGGGCGACGACCCGGTTGTAGATTTGGAGGGTCCGCAGGTACTTGGGGTCGACCTGGGAGTTGGTAATGTCCAGGTAGCGGCGGCGGGCCTGGGGACTTCCGGCCACCAGGTCGATGTCTGCCGGGGTAAAAAGAACGACCCGCAGCTGGCCCACCAGGTCGACAGCTCGCTTTACCACCCCGTTTATCTTTATCCGCTTGACGGTGCCCCCGGCGGCCTCGTAACCCGACTGCGGGGCGATGATAATTTCGACGGTGAGGGGCCCGGCGGTTTGGCGCATTACCTGGGCCGCAACCCGGGTTACGGGGAAATCCTGGCTGAAGGCCAGCCAGTGGATCAGCTCTCGGTCGGCGGTGGCCCGGAAGGATTTGGTAGTGGCCAGCAGGTAGACTGCCTCTAAGAAGTTGGTTTTGCCCTGGGCATTGGGCCCGTAAAGGATAACAACTCCGGCCGGCAGGGCGACATCAAGCCGGGCGTAATTACGGAAATTGACCAGCCTGAGCCGCTCAACCAGCATCCGGCGGCTCGCCCCAGCCGCCCCCACCGGGCGTTTGGACCACCAGCCGGGCGCCGCTTTCCACCCGCACCGTCGCCTTGGATGGAAGCTTTTGCGTCTCCAGCTCCCCGTCTCGGGGGATGAGAAGCAGGTTTTCCCCAGGTTTGCCTGACCGGCCACCGGCCAGGCCGTAAGGGGCGAAGCGGCGGCGCTCGGTCACCACCGTGACGGTGGCCGGGACGAGGATTTCGTACTCGCGGATGATGCCGTCCCCGCCCGGGAACTGCCCGGGCCCGCCCGAACCCCGGCGGACGGCATAGCGCCTGACCCGGAGGGGGTAAGCGAACTCCAAGGCTTCGACGGGGGTGTTCTGGGTGTTGGTCATGTGGACGTGGGTGGCCGAAAGGCCCGGCTTGCCCTTGCCGGCCCCAGCGCCGCCGCCAATGGTCTCATAGTAGGCGAAGTAGCGGTTGCGGAAGGGGTCCCAGCCGCCGATGACCACGTTGTTCATGGTGCCCTGACTGGCCGCCGGAACCCGGTCGGGGACGGCCTGGGCGACGGCCCCCAGCACGACGTCAACGATACGCTGGGAGGTCTCCACGTTGCCCCCCGAAACAGCCCGGGGTGGCCGGGCATTCACCACCGTGCCCTCGGGGGCGATTACTTTTACCGGCCGGAAACAGCCGGCGTTAGCCGGAACCTCTTCGCCCGCCAGGCAGCGGACCACATAGTAAACGGCCGACTGGGTGACGGCCTCAACCGCGTTGACCGGTCCAAGGCATTCCGGGTCGGAGCCGGTAAAATCGGCGGTAAGCTCTTCCCCTTTAACCTTAAGGGTCACCGCAATCTTGATGGGCCGGTTGGTGAGGCCGTCGTCGTCGAGGAAGTCCTCAAAGTAATATTCACCGTCGGGGATCTGGCCGATTGCGTGGCGGGTGAGCCGTTCGGAGTACTGCAGCAGGGCTGCCATCTGGGCCCGAACCTCGTCGAGGCCATAGCGGCCGATGAGCTCGGCCAGGCGGCGGGCTCCCACCTCGTGGGCGGCCATCTGGGCGTTGAGGTCGCCCAGCCGCTCGTCGGGGGTGCGGACATTTCGGAGGATGAGGTCGAGGAGGGGCTTATTAAGCCGCCCGGCCTCCACCAGCTTGAGGGGCGGGATGATGACGCCCTCCTGGTAGATTTCGGTGGCCAGGGGCATGGAACCCGGAGACATTCCCCCCACGTCGGCGTGATGGGCCCGGCTGGCCGCAAACCCCACCAGCTCCCCGCCCACGAAGATGGGCGAGACCAGGGTGATATCGGGAAGGTGGGTGCCGCCCAGGTACGGGTCGTTTAAGATCACCAGGTCGCCGGGGGCGAAGGTGAAGAAGCGGATGGCGGTGCGCACCGACATGGGCATCGCCCCCAGGTGGACGGGGATGTGAGCCGCCTGGGCGATGAGGCGGCCGTGGTCGTCGAAGATGGCACAGCTGTAGTCTCGGCGCTCCTTGATGTTTGGGGAGTAGCCGGTGCGGCCGAGGGTTACCCCCATCTCTTCGGCGACAGAGGCGAACAGGTTTTTAAAGATCTCCAGGGCTATTGGGTCCGTCATCGACTTTAGCTCCTTGGGCTTAGTTTATTGGAGGTTGCGCACGTCCTGGAGGGTCCACTCCACGTCGACCACCTGGCCGGGCCGGCCCAGGAGGCCCAGGCGGCGGCCGTTAAGGTAAACTTCAACGCCCCCGGCATTGCCGCACCGGATCGCCACCCGTTGGCGCCCAGTCCAGGTGCGGGTATCACCCACCTCTAGGATACCCTGAAAAACCTGCTGATTGTCCACGGTAACCGCCACCCACGCCCGCTCCACTACCCGAAGCTGAACCTGAACCTGGTCGACCGCCGGTGTCGGGGTGGGGGGAGGCGGGGGCCGAGTTGGGGCCGGCGCCGAGGTGGGACCCGGCAAACCACCAACGGTAGGGGCCGGCGCCGGGCCAGCGCTTCCGGCCAGCCTCACCACCCCGTAACCCAGGACTACCAGGGCCACCACCACAAGCCCAACCAGGAGCCAGCCCGGCCACGCCGACTCCGGGTTGCGAACCGTCGGAAGGGGCCTGAATTCGGGGGTCGTGGGCCGGATAGGATAAAGGCCGACCACCTGCTCGGGGTCGAGGCCGAGCCAGCGGGCGTAGACGCGGATAAACCCCCGAACATAGACGGGTGCCGGCAGCCGTTCGTAGGCATCGGCTTCCAGAGCCTCGAGGAACTCGCGGCGGATGCGGGTGCCTTGCTCCGCATCCTCAAGGGTGAGCCCCCGCTCCTGCCGCGCCGCCCGGAGAAGCTGGCCCGGAAGGGGGCGGTTCTGGTCTTCGGCCGCCGGTCGGGCCCTGGTTTTCATAAGACATCTCCCGGGGCTGGGATCCCAGCCCCGACAATCCTATCGGCGCCGGGCCGGCACAATGGCCCGCCCCTAAAGTATAAACAAAACCGGGGCCGAAACCCGGATAAGGTCCGTAGCCTTGACGGAGCGACCCGGACCGAAATATAATCGGCCGCAATCAGCAGCCAGACCGGGTCGAAAGGGGGTGGTCGGTTGCGCAAAACCCTACAGGTTCAACCATTCTCCCCACAGTTTTCCCAGACCTAAATCAAGGAGGGGGTCTAAAGTGGCTGAGATTTCCCGGGATAAGCTTCTTTGGATTTATGAACGGATGCGCCTCATCCGCACCTTCGAGGATAAGGTCGCCGAGCTCTTTGCCCAGGGACTTCTGCCCGGCTTCGTCCACCTCTACGCCGGCGAAGAAGCCATCGCCGTGGGCGTCTGCGCCCACCTGACCGACCGCGATTACATCACATCCACCCACCGGGGCCACGGCCACTGCATCGCCAAAGGGGTAGACATCAACGCCATGATGGCCGAACTTTTCGGCAAGGTCACGGGCGCCTGCAAGGGCAAGGGCGGTTCGATGCACATCGCCGACGTGAGCAAGGGGATGCTGGGCGCCAACGGTATTGTCGGCGGGGGCGGACCCCTGGCCTGCGGCCCGGCCTTGACGGCCAAAGTGACCGGCTCCGATTCCGTTACCGTCTGCTTCTTCGGGGACGGGGCCGCCGAACAGGGGACGATGCACGAGGCGATGAACCTGGCGGCCATCTGGAAGTTGCCGGTCATTTTCGTTTGCGAAAACAACCTCTACGCCGAGTCGACGCCCTGGTTCTACCACTGCGCCGCCAAGGACATCGCCGACCGGGGCGTGGCCTACAACATGCCCGGGGTGCTGGTGGATGGCACCGACGTCTTCGCCGTCTACGAGGCGGCCGGGGAGGCGGTGGCCCGGGCCCGGCGGGGTGAAGGGCCAACCCTCATCGAGGCCAGGGCCTTTCGATATTACGGCCATTTCCAGGGTGACCCCCTCACCTACCGCACCAAGGAGGAAGAAGAGGAGTACCGGCGGCGGGATCCCATTGACCAGTTCCGGCGGCGGGTCCTCGAGCGCAACCTGCTTACGGCCGCTGAGCTGGACGCCATCGACGGCCGGGCCCAAGAAGTGGTGGATGCGGCCGTTCGGTTCGCCCAGGAGAGCCCCTACCCGGGCCCGGAAGAGCTTTTAACCGACGTCTACGTCAAATACCCATAGGGGAGGCGTACAGATGGCCGGTCGAGTTATCACGTTCCGGGAAGCCCTTAACGAGGCGATGCGGCTGGAGATGCGCCGGGACCCCACGGTTATCCTAATGGGGGAGGACGTGGCCGGTGGGGCCCGGCTTCCCCATGTGGAGGGCCGGGGTGAGGAGGCTTGGGGCGGGGTGCTGGGCGTAACCAAGGGCCTGGCCAAGGAGTTCGGCCGGACCCGGGTCCTGGACACCCCCATCAGCGAGTCGGCCTTCATCGGGGCCGCCGTCGCCGCGGCCGCCACCGGCCTGCGGCCCATCGCCGAGCTGATGTTCGTCGACTTCTTCGGGGTCTGCATGGACCAGATCTTCAACCAGGGGGCCAAGCTCCGCTATATGTTCGGGGGCAAGGCCAAGGTGCCCATGGTGATTCGGACGATGATCGGGGCCGGCTTCCGGGCCGCCGGCCAGCACTCGGGCTGCCACTACTCAGTCTTCACCCACATGCCTGGCCTTAAGACCGTGGTGCCGTCTACTCCTTACGACGCCAAGGGGCTCCTGATTTCGGCCATCCGGGATGACGACCCCGTTATCTTCTTCGAACACAAGCTCCTTTACGACATGGAGGGAGAGGTGCCGGAAGGGGAGTACACCATCCCCCTGGGCCGAGCGGACATTAAGCGGGAGGGCCGGGACGTGACCGTGGTGGCCATCGGTCGGATGGTCCATATCGCCCTGGAAGCCGCCGAACGGCTGGCCGCCGGCGACGGGGTCAGCGTTGAGGTGGTGGATCCGCGCACCCTCTCGCCCCTGGACGAGGAGACCATCATCAACTCAGTCAAGAAGACCCACCACCTGGTAGTTGTGGACGAGGACAACCCACGGTGCAGCCTGGCTACGGATATCGTGGCCCTGGTCGCCAGCCGGGCCATCGAGTACCTGGACGGACCGCCCCAGATGGTGACGGCTCCCCATACGGTGGTGCCCTTCAGTCCGGCCCTGGAGGACCTGTATATACCGTCGCCGGAAAAGGTGACCCAGGCTGTTAACGCGGCCCTGGGCCGACAGTAATGTCGGCAGTCGGCATTATCGCCAACCCGGCCTCGGGCAAAGATATCCGCCGGCTGGTAGCCCAGGCCTCAGTGTTCGACAATAACGAAAAGGTCAACATTATCCGGCGAATCCTCCGGGCGCTGGATGCTCTGGGGGTTCGCCAGGTCTTCATCATGCCGGACACCTCCGGGCTGGGGTTGCGGGCCCTGGACAGCCTGCGCCTCAGCCTGGAGGTGCGGCTCATTGAGATGCCCGTCTACGGTGACGCCCGGGATTCGGCCACCGCCGCCCGAATCTTAGCCGAACGGGGGGTAGCTTGCATCATTACCCTGGGCGGGGACGGCACCAATCGGGCCGCTGCCCGGGGTTGCGGCGATGTGCCCCTTATTCCCGTCTCAACTGGGACTAACAACGTCTTTTCGGTCATGGTCGAGGGGACGGTGGCCGGCCTGGCGGCGGCAGTTATTGCCACCGGCCTGGTCCCAGCCGACGCCGTCAGCTACCGGACCAAACGCCTCGAGCTCTACATCGACGGGGAGTTGGCCGACGTGGCCCTGGTAGACATCGCCACCAGCCGGGACCTCTTTGTGGGCAGCCGGGCCCTCTGGGACCCGGGCCGGCTCCGGGAGGTGGTTCTGGCCCAGGCTCGGCCGGGGACCGTGGGGCTGGCGGCGGTTGGGGGCTGTCTGGCAACCCTGAGCCCCCGCAATGCCCACGGCCTCTATCTTCGCTTAGGGGCTGGGGGCCGACAGGTGCTGGCCCCGGTCGCCCCCGGCCTGGTGGTTCCGGTGGGCATCCTGGAGCACCGACTCATTGAGGCCGGGGAGGATGTCCGCCTGGACCCCGGCAACTGCACCATTGCCCTGGACGGGGAGCGGGAGGTCGAGGTGGGTCTCCACCAGACGGTGGTCGCCCGGCTCACCACGGCCGGACCCCGAGTGGTGGATATCGAGGCCGCCCTGGCCGAGGCGACCCGGCGGGGTGCCTTTGACCTGGCCCAAAAGCCGTTAAACAGCCCGGCGGGAGGTTAGCGATGGCGGTTCAGATCGTTATGCCCAAGCTGGGAATGGCCATGACCGAAGGGGAGGTGGTCAAGTGGCTTAAAGAAGACGGGGCCCAGGTGGCTAAAGACGAACCGGTCGTCCAGGTAATGAGCAAGAAGATAACTTACGAGGTCAAGGCGCCCCAGGCTGGGGTCCTCCGCCAGGCCGTCCTCCCCAAGCAGAAGGTGCCGGTGGGAGCCGTCATCGGGTACATCACCGCCCCGGGGGAGGAGGTGCCGGTGACCCCCGCGGCGCCGGCCGCGGCCGCCGGGCCGACGGCCCAAGCCGAGGCGCTGGCCACGCCCATGGCCAAGCGGCTGGCCCGTGAGCACGGCATTGACCTCCGGGAGGTTCGCGGAACGGGCCCCGGTGGCCGAATCCAAGAGTCTGACGTTCTGGCCTACCTGGAGCAGCGGCGCCAGGCGCCGGCCGCGCCGGAGGCGCCCCCGGCCGCCCGGGTAATCCCCTTTACCGGAATGCGCCGGGCCATCGCCGAGCGGATGACGGAGAGCCTGCAGACGATGGCCCAGGTTACCATCACCACCGAGGCGGATGTTACCGGTCTGGTGGAGTTTGTCGACCGGCTCAAAACCCGGGCCGACATAAGCTACACGGCCGTGCTGGTGAAGGCGGTCGCCGCGGCCTTAAAACAGCACCCCATCTTAAATTCGACCCTGGTCGGGGACGAAATTCGGCTCCTGGATGAGATAAACATTGGGGTCGGGGTGGCTTTGGATGAGGGCCTGATCGTTCCCGTCATTCGTAACGCCGACCGCCTGAGCCTGGCCGAAATCGACCGGGAGCTTAAGCGGCTGGCAGCCGCCGCCCGGGCAGGCACCCTCACGGTGGACGAGGTTACGGGCAGCACCTTTACCATCAGCAACCTGGGAATGTACGGGGTCGACGCCTTCACCCCGATAATCAACCCGCCGGAGGTGGCCATCCTGGGCGTCGGCCGGATTACCGAAAAGCCGGCGGTTTACCGGGGCCAGGTGGCCGTCCGCAGCCTGATGACCCTAAGCCTTACTTTCGACCACCGGGTCGTGGACGGCGCCCCGGCCGCGGCCTTTCTTCAGACCCTGGCCGGGATGCTGGCCCAGCCGGCCCTCATCTTCGGCGGGGAGGTCTGACCGATGGCCGACGCCGACCTCCTGGTGGTCGGGGGCGGACCGGCGGGGGTGGCCGCCGCCCTGCGGGCTCGGGAACTGGGGGCCAGCGTGGTGCTTTTCGAACCTGAGCGCCTTGGGGGCATGTGCCTGCACCGCGGCTGTGTGCCAACCGTTACGGCGGTCGAAATCGCCAACCGTCAGCGGCTCGGAACCGAAAGCACCCCCTGGGGCCTAAACCTCTCGGTCGGCAAGCCCGACCTGGACCTGGTTCGGCGGCGGCTAGACGACGTTGTAGATCGCATCCACGCCGGCACCCGCTCGTACCTGGAGCAGGCCGGCATCGTCCGGGTTGAGGGGCCCGGCCAGGTTCTGCCGGGCTGCGCCGTAGAGGTGGCGGGCAGACCAGGGCGGCCTGACCGGTTCACAGGCCGGGGAGTTGTCCTGGCAACGGGCGCAGCCTTCATCCTGCCCGACCTGCCGGGCATGGACCTGCCCGGCGTGTGGACCACCGACCACTGCCTCGCCCTGGCCGAGGTTCCGGCTGAGCTTGTGGTGTACGGCGGGGGCTTTATCGGCGTCGAGTGGGCCCAGTTTTACCGGGCTTTTGGCAGCCGGGTCGTCATCGTGGAGCCGGGGCCCCAGCTCCTACCCGACGAGGACCCCGAGGTGGCCGAGGCCCTTAAGTTTCTCCTGGAGCAGGAGGGCATTGAGGTTAGGACCGGCCGGAGCCTGACCCGACTGGAGGCCAGGGACGGGCGGCTGGCCGTGGTCGACCGGGACTCGACCCTGATGGCCGACCGTTTGCTGGTTTCCGACTGCCGGCGGCCGCGGGGGGCCGGGCTGGAGTCCCTGGGGGTGAGGGTCCGGGGCGGCGCCGTCGTCACTGATGGCCGGCAGTTCACCGGGGTCCCAGGCCTTTTCGCCGCCGGTGACGTCACCGGCGGCCGGATGCTCTCCGACTTTGCCCGGGCCCAGGGGGCAGTGGCTGCCGAAAACGCCCTGGGGCTTGACCGCCAGTTCGACCCGCGCCTTATTCCTCGGGTCTACCACACCCGGCCCGAGGTGGGGGCAGTGGGCCTGACCGAGCCTGAAGCGAGGTCCGCCGGCCTCGAGGTGGTGGTTGGCCGGGCCGACCTCGGGCTTAACGCCCGGGCCCTAACCCTAGGTCAGGAGCTCGGGTTCGCCAAGGTGATCGCCGCCAGGCCCCACGGCCGACTGGTGGGGGTTCACATTCTCGGGCCGCTGGCAACGGAGGCGATTTCGGCGGCCGCGGTGGCCCTTAAACTTGAGGCCTTGGTGGAGGACTTGGCCGACCTGGGCCTCGGCCACCCGACGGTAGCCGAGGCCCTGACGGAGGCGGCCAAAGACGCCCTAGGTCAGCTCCGATGATTACGGTACTAAGGTTGGGCCGACTGGCCTACCGCTGGGCCTACCTTCTCCAGCGGCGGCTGGTTGAGGCCCGTCAGGCCGACCGGATCGGGGACGTTCTGTTGGCGGTGGAGCACCCGCCGGTCGTTACCCTGGGGCGGGGCGGCGGTGAGGAGGACCTCAAGGTGGGCCGGGACCGCCTGACCGGCCTTGGCATCGGCCTGGAGTTCACCGAGCGGGGTGGGCGGGCCACCTACCACGGCCCGGGTCAGCTGGTTTTCTACCCCATCTTTAAGCTCCGCCCCGGGGAGCTCCACGGGTTCCTGTGGGCCCTGGAGGAGGCAGCTATCCGGATGCTGACCCGCTACGGCATCGGCGCCCGGCGGGACCCCGACCACCCCGGCGTCTGGGTGGGCCGGGACAAGGTTGCGGCCGTCGGCCTGGCCGTCAGCGGGGGCGTAACCTTCCACGGCCTGGCCATCAATGTGGACCCAAACCTGGCCCACTTTGACTTGATTGTCCCCTGCGGCCTCGCCGACCGGGGGGTAACCTCCATGGCCCGGTTGCTGGGCCGGCTGCCCGGCCTGCTGGGAGTCGAGCGGGCCTTCTGCGAGGAGCTGGCTGGGGTGCTTGGGCGGGAATGGCAGGTGGGTTTTCAGGAGGCCCCGTGGCTGGTGGCTCCGGCCCCCACCGGGGAGATGGTGGCCCGCCTCGAGGCCCTCTTCCGGCAGGAGCGGCTTCACACCGTCTGTGAAGAGGCCCTCTGTCCCAACATGGGGGAGTGCTGGTGTGGGGGCACGGCAACCTTCATGCTCCTGGGCGACACCTGCACCCGCCACTGCCGGTTCTGCGCCGTTGCCAGCGGTCGGCCGGCGGCTCCAGACCCCCTGGAGCCCTACCGGGTAGCCCGGGCGGCCGCCCAGCTGGGCTTGCGGCACGTGGTGGTGACCTCGGTGGCCCGGGACGACCTGCCCGACGGCGGCGCCGGCCAGTTTGCGGCAACTATCCGGGCCATCCGACAGCGGCTGCCGGGGGCCACCGTCGAAGTCCTTATTCCTGACTTCGGGGGCTCGGTTCGGGCCCTGGAAACAGTAGTAGCCGCCCGCCCGGACATCTTAAACCACAACGTGGAGACGGTGCCGCGGCTTTACCCGGTAGTTCAGCCCCGCAAGGACTACCGGCGGGCCCTGGGGGTGCTGGCCTACGCCCACCGGGCCGGTCTCAAGACCAAGTCGGGAATCATTCTGGGGATGGGAGAGACCCGGGGCGAGGTAGTGGCGGTCCTGGAAGAGCTACTAAGGGTCGGCTGCGACGTCGTCACCCTCGGCCAGTACCTGCAGCCCACCGACCGCCACCTGGAGGTGGCTGAATACATCCACCCGGTGGAGTTCGAATGGTACCGGGAGATAGCCCTGGCCCTGGGCTTTCGGGAAGTGGCGGCCGGACCCCTGGTCCGGAGCTCCTACCGGGCCGGCGAGCTCCTGGAAAGAATTTCGAAGGAGGTGAAAGGCCATGGCCCTGAGCGACGAGCTGGCTTACATGAGCGCAACGGAGCTGGCTTACCGCATCCGCCGGCGGGAGCTGTCGCCGGTGGAGGTGGTGGACGCCTTCATCGAGCGGATTGGGCGGCGGAACCCCAGCATTAACGCCTTCGTTTACCTGGGCTTTGACGACGCCAGGGCCCGGGCGCGGGAGGCCGAGCGGGCGCTTACGGCCGGGGAGCCCCTGGGTGCCCTCCACGGGGTGCCTACGGCCATCAAAGACCTGTTTGACTTTAAACCGGGCTGGCCGAGCACCTTTGGGGGAATCCGGGCCCTCAAAAACTACGTTGTCGACGCCTACTGCGCCTTCGCCGAGCGGGTGGAGAAAGCAGGGGCCATTATCCTGGGTAAGACCAACAGCCCGGTGATGGGCTTCCGGGGAACCTGCGATAACTACCTATTCGGGCCGTCCCGCAACCCCTTTAACACGGCCAAAAATACCGGCGGCTCCTCCGGCGGCAGCGCCGCCGCGGTGGCCGACGGCCTAGTGCCCTTTGCCGAAGGGACCGACGGGGGCGGGTCTATCCGGATACCGGCCTCTTGGTGTGGGGTTTACGGTTACAAGCCGTCCTTCGGCCGCATCCCCTTTATCACCCGGCCGAACGCCTTTGCCGGGGACACCCCGTTTCTGTTTGAGGGCCCGATTACCCGGACCGTTGAAGATGCCGCCCTGGTGGTTACGGCCCTGGCCGGCTACGACCCCCGGGATCCCTTCAGTCTGGATGAGCAACCAGACCTGCTGGCCGCAACCCGCCGGTCCATCCAGGGCTGGCGCATCGCCTACAGCCCCAACTTCGATGTCTTTCCGGTGGAGAAGCAGGTTGCCGAGGTGGTGGGCCGGGCGGTGAGGGCCTTCGAGGAGGCCGGCGCCCGGGTGGAGGAGGTGCGCCTCGGCATCAAGCGTCACCAGCGGGAGCTGAGCGACCTCTGGTGCCGGCTGATCATGCCCGTCAACATCCTGACCCTCGAGAATTTCAAGCGCCAGGGCCTGGACCTGCTTAAAGACCACCGGGACGACTTCCCACCCCAGTACCTGGAATGGGTTGAGCGGGGCTACAAGCTTACGACCCTGGACTTCTACAGCGACCAGGCCGTCCGGACCGAAATCTACGACGCCATTCAGCGGGTATTCGAAACCTATGACCTGCTGGTAACGCCGACCCTAGCCTGCCTGCCGGTGGACAACGCCACCGACGGCAACACCGTCGGTCCGAGCTGGGTAAACGGGGAGGAGGTCGACCCGCTCATCGGTTGGTGCCTGACCTACTTCGTCAACTTTTCGGGCCATCCGGCGGCCTCAATTCCGGCCGGCTTAAGCCCCGATAACCTGCCGGTGGGGATGCAGGTCATCGGGCGGCGCTACGCTGACGCCGACGTGCTGGCAGCCAGCGCCGTTTTCGAGCGGCTCAGACCCTGGCACGAAATTTACAAAATCTGCGCTGGGCGCCCGGTCTGAGACGGGGGCCGACTCCGAAAAGGCGGAAGACTTCGGGATTATGGGGGGCGATTCGTCGGCCGTCAGGCGGCCGGTTTGGGGACGGCTTCGATGGTGTCGGCCAGGGGCTTGCCCCGGGTTTCAACCCCCAGCAGGGCCACGACAACGCCCCCTACGATAAAGGCGGCGGTCCAGACCGAAAGGGGAACAACGATGTTGGCCGCGTACTGAAGGAGCACGCCGCCCAGGGTTGGGGCGATGGAACCGGCAATCCGGGTCATGCCGCTGGCCCAGCCCATACCCGTTGTCCGGATTTCGGTGGGGTAAAGCTCGGGGGTGTAGGCGTAGAGGGCGCCCCAAGCTCCCAGGGAGAAGAAGCTCATAAGAACCGCCGCGGCGACAATCCAGACATCCCCAACCACCACCGCGAACAGGTAGGCGAAAATGCCGCTGGCCACCAGGTAGGTCGCCAGGGTCAGACGTCGGCCCCAGCGCTCAACCAGATAGGCTGCCGAAAAGTAGCCCGGAAGCTGAGCCAGGGCCAGAATGAAAACGTACTGATAGGTCTGGAGGAAGGCGAAACCACGCTGGACGAAGAGCTGGGGCAGCCAGCTGAACACCCCGTAGTAAGCCAGGGAGATGCAAAACCAGGCGACCCATAGCATCAAGGTTACCCGCCAAAACTCCGGCCGCCAGAGGGCGGCCACGGTGACCTTGGGGCGCCAGGGGAGCGGCCGCAGCCGGCCCGGGGGCAGGGTCCGGCCGTTGGTCTGGGCGACCTGACCCAGAATGGCCCAGGCCTCGTCCAGCCGCCCGTGGGTTGCCAAAAAGCGGGGCGATTCGGGTACCTTAAGCCGGATCCAGAAGACCAGGAGAGCGGCCACGGCGGAAGTCGCCAGCAGGGGACGCCAGCCATAAGCCGGAACCAGAATCCAGGCCAGGCCGGCACCGATAATGGTACCAAGGGCCCAGAAGCTCTCTAGAATGACCAGGTAGCGGCCGCGGTTTTGCCGGGGCAGAAATTCGGCAAAGATGGAAAAGTCCAGGGGCAATGCCCCGCCCAGGCCAAAACCCGTCAGGGCCCTGAGTATCGCCAGGGCCTGGGGGCTCGGGGCGAAGGCCGCCAGGGTTCCGAAGACCGAAAATATGAGGACGGTGAGGACAAAGCCGGTCCGGCGGCCAATGTAGTCCGAGATGGTGCCCCAAAACCAGGCACCGGCCAGCATTCCCAAAAAAGTGGCCGTCACAATCAGACCGGCCTCGGCCGGGGAAAGCCCCCACTCTTGGCGAATCGCGGGCAGGGCGAAGGAAATAATGAGCACCTCGGCGGCATCGGCCGCCCAGCTCAGGCCGCAAATGGCCAGCAGCCGGCGCTGGAATGGACCGAGACCCACCCGGTCGATTATCTCTTCAATATCGTACAGCTGGGCAGAGTTCGCCTGCGGCACGGCCATGGGTGTTTCCCACGGAATTTTATCGCGGCCGAGGCTGCCGGATCAATGGCGTGCCTTTCGGGTTCAGGTTACCCCTGGGTCAAAGTCCCGCTTGGCCCGGGCTAGGTTAAGGCAAAGCTTGGAAAACTTGCTTAGGTCGCATTTGCAAGACTTTAGTCAGTCTTATGCTGCTTCGTCTTAACACCACAAGCTTTACAAGACAAGCCCCAGCGGCCTTTCCAAGGCGGTTCTAGGACTGGGTCGTTCTGGATGCCGGCTTTCAGCCCGGGATGCGCTAAAGCCTGGAAGCCTTTCAAGGGCTTGAGCTGTTCCCGGCCGAAGGCATGCACCGGGAAATTTTCGAGCTAGCCATTCGGCAACGCTTTTCGGCCTACCTGGCGCTGGTGGCCCGGGCTAGCTGGGAGTTGGCGACGGGGATGACCGGCTGGTTCGGGGCCTGAGCGGTCGCTTTCCCTGGGTTAGGCGGCTAGAAAACGTCGTTTAGGGGCCTTTAGGGCGTCCGGCCGTGATGGTGCCGGTCGGGGCTTCACGAAGGGTGTTGAGGGCACCGTGAGG
>PSKS01000117.1:0-3420 GCA_040289115.1 Chloroflexota bacterium | reverse complement strand
CGCAACGGTGTAGTTGTCGGCTCTTCCGGTATGCGGCCCGGCTGGCTATTGGCGCAAGCGAAGGAGAGCAGACTGAGGACGAGTAACACGGCGATTACAGGTTTAAAGAGCTTCGCATAACTACCTGACAGGACCCGATCTGTGCGATCATGAGGCATGCGTCTCAGCACACGTCCTCGTACTGGTCCTCGATCACGTCCAGCCCGTCCGGTTCTCCAGGACGGACTAGAAAGTGGGTATCACCCCGAGTCCCCGGGCTTTTGAAAGAGCACGACCGTCTCGCGTGCTGGCTTCCGCCCGTACCTACCCATCTGTTGAGCGCTGTTGCCGCGGTACCGTGCGACCAATAGCCTCTCGCATCTAAGGCCTGCCTGCTCCCCGATCTCCGCTGTGAACTCGTCCACTGCAATCGGAATGCCCCGATACTGCACATTCCCTACGACGAAAGCGACGTGCGCCCCTCCTCTGCTAACACGGCAAATCTCTCGCAAGGCCAAGAACAGATCGATAAAGTACCGTCGGCAAAAAGCTTCACCCCGCTTATCCGAAGCCAGTCATCCCCAAAGCCGGTCCTCAGACCCAGCTGTAAGGCCGGTTCGAGAAGCTCATGGGCCGGGTTGAGGAAGAGGCGGACCCGTAGACTTAAGTCCCCGGCAAGCCTAAGCCGCTGGTAAGCCTGGAAGGCTTCCCGGCCGTCGATTTCGTGGATGCCCGTAAGGCCCAGCCGGTGGGCCTCGGGGATGGCTTCCTTCAGGGCCGCCTCGATGACGTCGGCGCCGGGCCGGCCCACCGCCGCCCAAACCAGCCGGATGGCCGGGGCCTCCCGGAGGATGCCGGTGGGCTCCCCGGCCTCGTCCCGGTCGATCTGGCCGCCGGGCGGGTCCGGCGTCGCCCGGCTTATGCCCGCCCGGGCGAGGGCCAGGCTGTTGACCCAGATATTGTGGCCGTCCTTGCGAATAAGAACCACCGGCCGGTCGGGCACCGCCCGGTCCAGGTCCGCCCTTGTGGGGAAACGGCCCTCGGCCCAGCGGGAGTGGTCCCAGCCCCGCCCCACCACCCACCCGCCCGGCGGAACCTTCTCGGCCGCCGCCCGAACCCGCTCCACCGCCTCGGCCAGACTCTGGGTACCCTCCAGGTTCACCTGCCGCCGACCCAAGGCCCAGGCGGCGAAATGGATGTGGGCGTCCACAAAACCGGGCAGGGCCAACCGGGCCCGGCCGTCCAGCCGGACGGTCTCCGGACCGGCCACACCGAGGACGGCCTCGTTCGTTCCCACCAATACGACTTTGCCCTGGTAGACGGCCAGGGCCTCGGCCACCGGGCGTGCCGGGTCGAGGGTCCGGATCTGGGCATTATAGAGGACAAGGTCGGCGTGGACCACGGCTTCAGCCCCCCTCCGGACCGGCAGTATCCGCCAGCTCCAGAACCGTAACTTCAAAGTGCTCCCGGACCGGCGAACCGGCCGCGTACGCCGCCAGCCGGGCCAACTGGGTGACCAGGTAGCCCCCAGCCTCGCCGGCTTCCAGGGCCTCGCGACTTTCCCAGATGGTTATCGAGACGATTTTATCGGTGCTCGGGTTGGCCAGCAGAAGAGCGCCCTTAAACCCCGGTTGGGACCGGGCGGCCGGCACCACCCGTTCCCGGTAGACCTGGGCCACCTCGGCCGTCGACCCGTGCCGCACGGTGACCGAAATAACCCGCGCAAACATCCGCTTCACCTCCTCAACTTCCCGGCAGGCCCAGCCGCAGCACCCGGTGACCCGCCCCGTCGCTGGCCAACAGACGGCCTTCCCCGTCGAAGGCCAAGCCTACCGGCAGGCCGAAGGGGCCGGTAAAGGGGGTGACGGGCCCACCGCCGGGTCCCAAACGTAGGAGGCGGCCGCCTTCCGGATCCGTCACCCACACCGACCCGTCCGGTGCCGCCGCCAGGTAAGGCTTGTTGAGGATGCCGGTGCCCGCCCAGCCCGGCACTGGAATCTGGGCCAGGGGCCGCAGGTCGGCGTCAAAGACCTGGAGCCGTCGGTTCCACGTATCCGCAACCCACAGCTGGCCGCTCAGGTCGAACTTAAGGCCCACCGGCTCTTCAAAGCGGCCGGGGGCAGTCCCGGGCCCGCCAAAGGCCAGCAAATACTGACCGTCGGGACCGAAAACCTGGACCCGCTTGTTCCCGGTGTCGGTTACGAAGACCCGTCCCGACCCGTCCACGGCAATGTCCCGGGGCCCGTAAAACTTGCCCGGGGCCGCCTGCGGGTCGGGCCCGGCCGCCGCAAACTCGCCCCAGGCCGTTACGAATCGCAGGTTCGGGTCGAACTTCTGGACCCGGTGGTTCCAGGTGTCGGCCACGTAGACCGACCCGTCCGGACCCACGGCAACCCCCCAGGGCTCCTGGAACTGGCCGAACCCACTCCCCTGGCTGCCGACCTGGGCCAGAAACCGGCCGGTGGGGTCGAACTTCTGAACCCGGTGGTTGAGGCTGTCGGCCACATAGACTGACCCGTCCGGACCCACGGCTATGCCCCGGGGGCCGTTGAACTCGCCCGGGTTCCGCCCCGGCCGGCCGAAACTGGAAAGGACCATAAGGCCGGCCTGGGGGGGCTGGGCCGGGGCCTCGGTCCGTGGCGATAGTTCCCGGGCCACGTAAAAGATGCCGTCCTCGGAACCGAGGGGATTAAGGGTTTCCCGGTAGACGAAGTAGCGCCAGAGGCGACCCAGGCCGTCAGGCTTCAGGGTTGCGGCGACCGCCTCCTTAAAGCCCGGGGGTGAGGCCGGGTCGAAGGTGAGCCGGTCCCGCTCATCGGGCGGGGTGACGGCCCGGATCCACTCGGCCGCCGACTTGTAGTCCTCGGGAAACCACCAGCGGTGGGGATAGCGCTGGCCGGGACCGTACCGGTCGAGGTATGGCCGCATCGCCTGCTCGTTGGCGGAATGGAGAAAGAGCACAACCCCCCGGGGCGGACCGGCCGGGGCGTTGAGGGTCGGGTAATCGACCTGCTTGTAATGGCGCAGGTACCAGGCCCAGGGCCACGAAAACCCGCTGGTGGCGTCCACGGTTATGGGCAGGTCTCGTCCCTGGCCTGTCTGCATTGCCAGCTCCTCCACCCGCCGCAAGAGCCGGGGGATTTCGGGTGAGGTCTGGGTGTAGACCAGCATCTCCACCGGTGTATCCCCGTGATAATAGCTGGCCAGGACGGCCGCCCGAACCGTAAACCCAAAAAGGATGAGCCCCACCAATACCCCCGCCCCCAGCAGGATGCCCCGCCGGCCCAATTGCCGGCCGGCAAGCCAGGCCAGGTAGGCGAAGCCCAGCACCGCCAGGCCCAAAGCTGCCGCCCGCGCCGCCTCGGGCGGGTGCCGGCCGCCCAGAAGGCGCCAAAGGCCCACCAGGGTAAAGAGGCCCAGCAGGCCGGCGGCCGCCGCCAG
>PSKS01000116.1:0-3453 GCA_040289115.1 Chloroflexota bacterium | reverse complement strand
GCCGGCCGGACCCGCCCGGGCCCCAGCTCGGACCGGAGGGACTCCACCAGGTCCGGGGGCAGGCCGGCCTCATCTAGACCCAGCCGTTCGCCGGGCCTAACGAGGTCTCGCAAAAGGCCCCGGGCAACCTCAACAAAGGCGGCGGGTTCGGCCGGCGCAGTAAGCAGCCGGTCGGGGCCTTCGGGGCCGTCGGCGGCCGGGGATTCGACGTAGAAGAGGCCGTAAGGGCGGACCTCGGCGCCGGCCGTCCCGAACTGGACGACCATGTCCAGGTCGGAGCGGGGTACCACCACCGCCGGCCGCCCCGGCTCCCGGGCCAGCCAGAGGGCCAGGGCATGCACCCCGCGCAGGATCCGTCCGGAAAAGCCGCAAAAGCCGCTTAGGTAAAAGACGTTTTCCGGGGTGGTTGCGATGAGGCCGTCAAGGCCCGCCTCCCCAAGGAGGGCTAGACACCGGTCCCGGTTGAAGACCGGCCCGGCCTCGCCCTGGTGGGGCCCAAAGATACCCGTCATGGGGGTCCTCCGGGGGAATGTCCGGCAAAGGTGGCAACCACCTCCCGCCCGAAGAGGCGCATCTGCTCCCGGAATTCGGTCAAGGTGTCCGCCGCAAAGAGTAAACCCGAAAGGTGGGTGACCCCGGCGGCCCGGTAGGCCTCGACCTGCCGGCAAATCTGGTCGGGCGTCCCCACCAGGCACCGCTCTTCTACCCGGGCCAGGTCCTGCCCCCGTAGGGTCGACCGCCGGAGGGAGACCAGGTGCTCAAAGAGCTGGGAGCCCTGAAGTTTTTCCCGGGCCTGCTCCGGCGTGGAACCGATGGCCACAACCAGCTGAGGCGCCACTTCAAAGCCGGCCAGGTCCCGTCCGGCCTGCCGGGCCGCTTCCCGGACTATTTCCAGGCGCTGCCGGACCTCATCCGGCGAAAGCACCGCCGGGATCCAGCCGTCGCAACACCGGCCCGCCCGGCGGGCGGCTTCCGGGGCGTTGCCGGCGGCGTAGATGGGGAGCGGGTCCTGGACGGGCTTGGGGTAAAGCTCCACGTCCTCGAAGCGGATGTGACGGCCGGCAAAAGACGCCACCCGCCGGCCGAACAGGGCCCGGAGGGCCGGGATCATCTCGTCGATCAGCTCGCCCCGCCGGAGCCCGCGACGGTCGGGAAAGACCGCCTCCAGCTCCTCCCGGTAGGCCCCGACCCCGACCCCGAGGATAACCCGGCCGTTGCTGGCCAGGTCCAGCGTCGCCACCTGCTTGGCTAGCAGGACCGGCTCCCGCATGGGTAGGACCAACACCCCGGTCATCAGCCTTATCCGCTCGGTTCGGGCCGCCAGAAAGGCGTAGGTCACCAGGGGCTCGTAAAACCGGGGCGGCCGGGGAAAGGCGCGGCGCACGTACCGGGGCGTGGTGAAGTGGTCGTTACCCATCACCGCGTAGTATCCGAGGGCCTCGGCCTCCTGGGCCAGTGCCACCACCTCGGGAAAATCGGCGAAGGGAACCGGGTACATGAGGCCTTCGGTGCAGGTCGGCAGACCGATGCTAAATCGCATCAAACCTCTCTCCTTAGGGACCCGAGAATCTCTTGGGCGAAGTACCGGATGGTCTCTTCCAGGCCGAAGTCCCCGGTGGGAACCGGGTGGATGATGAGCTGGTCGACCCCCTGCCGGGCAATGGCCCGAAAACGCCCGCCCACCTCCTCCGGGGTTCCGGCTACCGCCAGCTCCGCCACGAAGGCCTCCGGCAGCATGCCGGCGATTTCTGGCAGAAGGCCGTAGTCCCGCTGGGCGATGAGCTCCCGTGCGGCCTTGGGGACGGCCAGGTGGCCCAGCGGCTTAAGATAGGACCAGTCCGGGTAACTTACCCAGAGGGGCAGGGCCACCCAGTACCGGGCGGCCTCCACCGCTTCCGCCCGGCACCGGGCAACGGCCAGGTCGACCCGGAGGGCGACCTCCAGCTCCGACCGGCTCCGGCCGGCGGCCCGGAGGGCCTTTTCGATAAGGTCCTGGGCGTAGGCCACGCCGGGGGGCGAGGCGTAGGGGGCAATGATGACGCCGTCGCCAACCCGGGCCGCCGCCCCGATCATCTTGGGCCCCCGGGCCGCCACAAAGATGGGAACGAGCTGCGGCGGCCGCACCTGCAGACGACCGTTACGGAACCGGATAACCCGGCCCTGGTAATCGACTCGCCCGCCGGCCCAGAGCCGCCGGATGAGTTCCACGGCTTCGGGGATGGCCACTGCCGGCCTTACTCGCTCCACCCCCAGCTCGGGGAAGCCGGGTCCTCCGGCACCGATTCCCAGGACCGTCCGGCCCGGGGCGACGCAGGCCAGGCTGGCGGCGGCCATGGCCGTGAGGGCCGGGTGCCGGGCGTAGGGCTCTGTGACCCCGGGACCGAGCCGGATCCGCCGGGTGTTGACGGCCACCAGGGTGAGACCGACCCAGGGGTCCCAGTAGAACTTTTCGTCGGCAAACCAGAAGTAGTCGTAGCCCCACTCCTCGGCCAGGCGGGCAATCCTTACCAGCCGCTCGGGCGGGTACTGGCCCAGGACCAGGAGACCGGCCTTCATCAGGGGGCGCTCCCAGCGCCCAGCCGGACGGAAATGGCCGCGGCCGCGTCCTTCACGGCCCGGCCCATGGACTCGATAGCGGGGCCGTCCACGAGGTGACTCAAAAAGGCCAGGCTTATCGCCGCCACGGCCTCACCGCTGCGGTCCCGGAGGGCGGCACCCACCGCCCCGACACCGGGGATGTTCTCGCCCAGGGCGACGGAGTAGCCCCGGCGGCGAACCTCAGCCAGGTCGGCCCGGAGCCGTTCGGGGTCGGTTATCGTCTTGGGGGTGAGGGCCGGCAGGGGATGGGTGGCAAGCCAGGCGTCCAGCGTTTCCATTGGCAGACTGGCCAGGAGGGCCTTGCCCAGGGCCGTGGTATGGGCGTAGGTCCTGGACCCGACCTGGACGTGGATCCGCAAGGGACCGGGGTTTTCGACGATGGCCAGGTAGACCACCTCCCCCCGGTCGAGGATGCCCAGGTAGCCGTTGCAACCGTAGGCGGTCACCAGGGTTTGCAGAACCGGAAGGGCCTCCCGCTCGAGCAAGTTGCCCCGCAGGTAAAGACTGCCCACCTCGAAGGCCTTGAGGCCGATACGGTACTTGCCGGTGAAGGGGTTGCGGTCGAGAAACCCGGCCTGACAGAGGGTGGAAGCCAGCAGGTGAACGACACTTTTGGGCAGCCCGGTGCGGGTGGCCAGCTCGATGACGCCGAGCTCGGGGCGCTCCGGGTCGAAGGCCGCAAGGATCGCCAGGGCCCGGGCAACTGACCGGACCGTCCTGACCGGCCGGGAACCCCGTAAGTTCGTTCCGTTCGACATTGCTGAACGGCGTTCAACATAGATAATATCACACTCCCAAGCTGTCGTCAAGGGCCTGTGGGTTTGTTCAGGACCAGATTCCGAAGAAATCTGGCCC
>PSKS01000030.1:0-28129 GCA_040289115.1 Chloroflexota bacterium | reverse complement strand
TCGTCCGACCTGTGGAGGGAAGCCTATGTCAAATAATAAATTTCAGCGGTGTTATGGAAAGATTGGTATTCACAGCCCGGCAACCCACCAGCAGCAGGCATGGATGGTCCTTGCTCAGGGTAAAAGCGTTATCATTCGGGCGCCCACAGGTTCCGGTAAGACTGAGGCTATTATCCTGCCGTATTTGGCTAACGGGGCAAACAGCCTACCGGCGCGCCTGATCTACGCGCTACCCTTGAGGTCATTAGCGAATCAGATCGTAGAGCGAATTCGGCGTTATGCCCGGCGGTTGAATCAATCTCCGCGGCGAGTTGCCCTTCAACACGGCGAGGCGCCAGAAAGTGTCCTCTTCACGGCCGACGTTGTGGTAGCCACGATTGACCAAGTCATCACCTCTTACGCTTGCGCGCCTCTTACGTTGCCCGTGCGCCACGGAAACATCCCAGCGGGTGCGGTGATGAGTTCATTCGTTGTGTTCGACGAGGTGCATCTTTTTGATCCAGAGTTGGTGCTTCAGGCTACCCGCCTCATCTGTGAACGGCTTCATCGTCTGGGGCTACCGTACGCCGTCCTCTCCGCCACGCTTCCAGACTCCGTGGTGGAGTTTTGGCAAAGAGAATTGGGCGCACAACTGATTGATGGGGCCGAACTCGTCTCTCGTCAAGTAAACATCCAGTGGCATAAGAGCAACCTCACCGATCAAGCGGTGCACGAGGCTTTACAAAAAGGTAAAGACAAAATCATCGCTGTGTGTAACACCGTCGAGCGAGCGATACAACTCTTTCAAGCTGTTCAAGATTATGCACATAATCAAGGCTACCAGTGCCAACTTCTTCACTCGCGTTTTCTATCTAACGACCGCAAGCATAAGGAAGATTGGGTGGAAAAACACTTTGGAAAGAACGCACAATCTGGCCAGAAAGCTCTGCTCGTAGCCACACAGGTCGTAGAAGTGGGTTTGGACATCTCTTGCGATTTGATACTTACAGAAGTGGCCCCTGTGGATGCTCTGATTCAGCGGGCGGGTCGTTGCAAACGGTGGGGAGGAGAAGGGGAGGTCTGGGTGTTTGAGGTAGATAGCCCAGCGCCTTACCAAAAAGGATTAGTAGACCGAACTCGAGAAGTTCTCCAGCGAGAATGTCCTGCTATCCTGGACTGGAACAGGGCCAAATCGTGGGTGAACGCGGTGCTCGACGATCGATATCGTCAAATCCTGGAGGAAACCTCGTCTTATGAACAAGTCGTCGCCCAACTCAGCAAAGCTGCATTCAAAGGGGAGCGCGCCTTGGCTGAAGCAGCAGTTCGGGATGTGAACACTGTCGAAGTTACAATCCATAGTGACCCTGCAAGTCTTGGAAAGGACGTGCTTCGTTTGCCTACAATCAGTGTGCATATCGGCGTGGCTAAAGAATGGCTCAAGCAGTCCAAGAAAGCACGGCGTGTAGAGGTGGACCGGAGCGCCCGTGATGAAGAAATTGGGGTGAACATTTCTCCTCTATCAGCCAACAATCGACTCAACCTCGGTGATCGTCTCGTATTTCCCCCAACTGCGCTGAAATATTCGCCGGACCTCGGACTTCATTTGGGAACTGGAAATGACTTCACTCCGAGGTCATCCCAACCGCGACCGGAGTTGGAGGCACGCTTGCTTCGAGAGACTTGGATTGATCACGCCGTCGTTACCGTCCAAGAAACCTGCCATCTCCTTGCCCAAGACCGTCATGCCGTTCGGGGACTGGCCCAGTTGCTGAATGAGTCCGAAGCTAATGTGCGCCTTGCGGCATATCTCGCAGCGTTCTTCCATGACTTCGGAAAACTGACAATAGAGTGGCAAAGTCGCGCCGGCATTCTTGAAACTGCGGGATACGCTGACCTTCTGGCTCATACGGATAGACGCGTCTATGCTGGGTTTCCGCCCCACGCCACAGTGAGCGCATATGCCCTGCGGCCGGTTCTTGAAAGCGGGCTTTTGTCCCGGACTTTGGGAAGAGCCGTCTTCTTCGCCATTGCCCATCACCATTCGGTTCGGGCAAAAGGGGTGCCGAAATATTGTTTGCACCCGTCATGGCAAGGAGCGGTCCAAGCGGCTCTGAATGCCCTATGGCTTAGGGATATCCCCTTGGACCGCGTCGTTACATCTCAGGAAAGCGACACCGACCTTCCTCACCGCTTCCCGCCGCTGGAAAACGACTGCTTGTATACAGCCTATGTGTTAATTTCCCGATGGCTTCGGCTGGCGGATCGCAAATCTACAGGAGGAGGGGAAGATGCTATATTACATTACGAAAACTGGTTTGGACGTCTTTGACACCGCCCGGGCTTGGGGCCTGGCGGTGGTGCTGAACGTTCTCACTTTAGATGAAGTTGTGTTGACGGATTCAGAATGGACATTTGTCTTAGATCCGGTTTTGCCTGTTCCAAGCGGAGCATCGCTGAATTCGCAACTTCAATGGGGAACTCTGTTCAATGATGAAAATTGGCAGCGAGTTTTCATGACCGCTAAAAAGAAATGGACAACAAAACGAGACAAAGCCAGGAATGTTTTGCAAAACAATCTTGCTCAAATTCTTTCAAACATATGTCAGCCAGCAAATGTCGTGTCCTTTGGAACCGGTGAAACCCTTCCGGGTGGGCTGGACCCGACGAGTTTCAAAGGGCTACGACATGATACACGAGCCCGATACGCGGAGGATCAGTTAAAAGTAGAAGAAAATCACTGGGCGTTGGCTTGCTTAGGAATGGCAACCTGTGGAACCTATCACCAAGAGAGCAAACAACAGAGCAACTGGCTGGTGCTTCTACCTGTTCCTCAGCAAATACGCTTCTGGTACTTTCAAGACGTGCGGGATCTATTGCGCCCTTCGGGTGTTAGGTATCACAGCGTCCAAAATGCCGCTGCCCACTATGCCGTTCAGTTGGCAGAAAGATTGCGGAGCCGAGCAGCAGCCGTGGAAAGTCTTCGGGATCGTTTTTCAGCCGTGCTTTACTTCCGCTTGTTTGGAGCAGGTCAGCAGATAAAGCCAGCCCAGGGTCACCAGATCCGCTTGGAGCCCCTACTGGATGCCATTAACCGGGATCCGCATGGAAGCCATAAGATGCTTCGCTGGCTGGACTACTGCTTTCGGTTGGGTTCGGAAAAAGGCAATGAGGACTTGGCCTTCGCTGCTACTGAACTGGTGATGCGCTGGGACCTGGATGCCTATGACCGCCTTATACGCACGTTTGTGCGGTTCCAAAAAAGAGGGAAAGTCAAAGGCGAGAATTACCCAACAATTGAAACTATAAAGGAGGTGATCCACAATGTCACCGTCTAATTCCTTGCATGAACTTTACACACATCCTGCTGTTCAGGAATTCGGGGCAGCACTGCGTCGCTCCCTACGCCGGGGCGATGACTTTGCCTCCATTACAGACCTTGAGTTCGCCGAAACGCGAGAGGCTTTTGCAGAGGCAATAAAAAGGTTCCTGCGGCGGTATGAAACGCTTGCGCGGAAAATGGAGCTGCGCCGGCCACCACAAGAAGCCCTAGAGCAACTAACCGGGCTGGTAGACACATACGGAGTTAAATTGGTCCGCGCTGCACTCATCAGCCACGCCCTGGTGGAAGAGGAAATCCAAGAAACCAGTGAAACTCAACCAATAGGAGGTGCGTCATGATGCAGAACAACCAACACGTATTTGAGATCGCCATTCTCGGCCGAGTCACGTGGAACTTGCATTCGCTCAACAACGAAGGGAGCGTAGGCAATGTGACCGAGCCTCGGACGTTGGTCCTCTGGAACGGAAACAAGACCGACGGCGTCAGTGGGGAGATGATGAAGCATATCCATGCCTACTGGACATGGCTCCAGGCGCGAAGTCAGAATCCTCCACCATTGTGCTCGGCATGCCAGACTTTACGGCCCCAACGGGCAGATGCTGATCGCTCGGAGCTCCCGAGGAAGGACAACGCTGCCGCACTCCGAAAAGCGATCAGCCGCTGCGTGCTCTGCGATCTGCACGGTTTTTTGGTCCAGAAGCCTACCATTCATCGTCAATCTACCGTCGAGTTTGGTTGGATTGTAGGCATTCCGGACAAATTCCATAGGGACTTTCACATACATGCCCGTCATGCTATTGTTGAGCGCGGTGTGCCTCAAGAAGAGGCGGGCGCTGAGGGTGAGAGTGAAACGGAAGAATCTGAGTCCACAGAGAGAGAAAGGCAAGCACCAGCCCAGGTCCCTTATCATCGCCCCACTCGCTCCGGCGTTTACGCGTTTGTGACTCTGTTTCAACCATGGCGGATCGGGCTGAACGAGGTGAACTACACATATGCCATCAATGAAGGCGAGCATAAAACCCGTTATCAGTTGGCCTTGACGGCTTATGAATGGACCTTCAAGCGTCCCGACGGCGCCATGACGAGCACGCGGCTCCCCCACATTGAGAAAACGGAGGGAATCGTTCTAATTTCTCGGCAAGCCATCCCAGTGCCCATGCTGAGTCCGCTCCGAGAGGATTACCGGGAGCGTTTGGAACAATTGGCACAACAGCAAGGTGTGGAAGTGAAAAAGTTCGAAGATCTCAATGGGTTAGTCAGCATATTAGTTGAACTACGAGACGCTGCACCGCTTCGGCTGTTTGGTGAGGATACCGGAAAAGAGGCGCGACGTCGGGGTCGAGCCCGTGCGTCTAGTGAGGATACCGGAACAGAGGCGTCGGAGACGCCATCGGAGGGACAGGATACACCAGAATCGGAAGAAAATTCTGAGTAGGGGGCTCTATTATGCCGAGGCGGCGAGGTGTTTCACAAAGCATCATGCCATCTGTCCCGCCGGGGCCGACGATATGGCTCCGGGCCGATTACGAATTCCCGGGAACCTTTTCCTATCGGCAGCCGGACGCTTCGGCACAGTTTGCGATAGGAGTGCCTATACCGTCGCCTGCCACTGTGAAGTTAGCCCTGGTGGACACGGCCATCCGCTGGAGTGGGCGCATAAATGAAGGGCGACGAATCTTTGATTTGGTCAAGACGCTCCGGGTTTGCGTGATACCACCCTGCCGACTGGTAAAGTTCCGGGCGTTTATTAGGAGGCTCAAGCCGCCCCACGCTGGTTCCAAGGTGGCTACAGAAGAGTCCGTCGGCGTGCGGGATTATTTCTTACTTAATGGCCCGATGCAGGTTTACATTGAGGTTCCCGAAGCAAATGCCGAGGAAATCAAGAATCTGTTACATCGCATTCGGCGGTTGGGCACGTCCGACTCCCTCTGCTGGTGCCGGGACGTTAAAGAGGAAGCCCCGCCGGAAAACTTATGCCCCCGCACATTTAGGCAGATATCCACAAATACCGCCGGACTCATCGTCCAACTCTCGGATTTAACCCCGGATTCTCAATTTGATGGCTTCAATCCATTTGGAGGCAATTCCAAACAAGCTCACTTGCAGAAAAACGTCTATATCTTGCCATTGCGGGTCGTCCGTAATGGCGAGACATGGACGATCTATGAATTGATCTGATAAGGGGACATGCTCGCCGTCTCCTTTCTCGGCAAGGGGCCATATCAGAAGGTCACCTACACCTGGCAGAGCCAGGAGTGCACGACGGATCTTTTCCCCGAAGCCGTCGTCCGGATTTTTGGGCTGGAGCGGCTTCTCGTTCTTGTGACCGAAGAGGTAAAGCGGCACGAGAATTTCCGAGCGCTCCAAGAGCGCGTGTCCGACAAACTCCAACCGATAGGTATCCCGAGCGGGGGGGCCGTCGAGGAACTCTGAGCGGTCTTCGACCGCTGTGCGGAAGCTGTTCCGGAGGACGCAGAGGTCCTCTTGGATATCACCCACGCCTTCCGGTCGCTGCCGCTCATCGTGTTCGCCGTGGCCGCTTACCTGCGTCGGACCAAGCGGGTCGTCATCCGGCATATCGTCTACAGAGCCTATGAGGCCCGCCAGCCCTTGCGGGAACCGCCGCAGCCAGAGGACCGCGCGCCGGTTTTCGACCTCATGGACTGGCTCAGCGGGGCGGAAGCTTGGCAGGCCCGCGGGGATGCCTAGCTTTTCAGCCAGAAGCTCGCTGAGACCCACCGCTGGCTGTGGAAAGAGCGCGCCGGTGAAACGCTCCCCGTAAAGCTGCAAAAGGTCGCAGGTGCCCTTCGACATCTCTCTCGAGCCCTTCACCTCAGCCGGCCGCTCGATGTCATGCGCCAGGCCAATGGCCTGCTCCAACTTTTGGAGGAGGCCAAATGGGAAATCACCCGCTGGGCCAAACCCCTCGGTGTGTTGCTGGAACGCCTCCGCAAGGAGACCGAGCCACTGGCCTATGAGGCACCCGAACGACCGGATGGGGATAACCTCCGCAAGCAACTGGACATCATCGAATATTACCTGGAGAAAGGCCTCATCGTGCAGGCCGTCACGCTGGCGCGTGAATGGCTCGTCTCCTGGATGTGCTTGCAGAAGGGAGATAGGGATTGGCTGGACCGAAAAAGCCGTGAGCCCGTCGAAGAAGCCTTAAACGCTGCGGGGAAACGTCAGGAAGGTAAACCGGTCGAAGTTCCATCGTAGCTCGCCGCTCTTCCCAAGGCCAAGACAGCAGTCGAGATCTGGACGTGGCTTAACCAGTTGAGAAATGATGTGGCCCACTGTGGGATGCGCAAAGATGCCGCCCCAGCCCAGGGCATAGAGTCGTGTGCGCGGGAGATTCCCGGCCGCCTCCGGGTTTTGCTGGGTAACTTGCCCAGCGACGTGAACCTCTGGGGTGCCCGTGTGGTGATTGATGTCAAAGCGCTCTACGGTGATGTTGCGCGGCTGGAGGACCTTCCGCTGTACATTGAACAGACCAAGACCTTGGCCGGCCAGGGGATTGATGTCGTACTCACGGGACAGGGACCGACCTGGTTGTATCTGGCCATCGCCCATGCGTTGCACAGTGTGGCCCGCCGACTCTATTAAGAGAAATCTGCATTTTTGATCACGCCGGGAGGCAATTGGGGATGCCTACGACCATTCGGCTTGATCCAAGCAGGCCAATAGGCAACTTCTGGATCGACATGGGGCTGGTCGTCCTGCTCGAGCAATTTGGACCGGGAACCTACGATGCCAATGACATCCTCCAGTGGCTTCGCAGCCGGATCGCCCAGAAGACCGGCAACATCGGTCAATACTACGACGAAGCCGCAGGACGGCTCCGCGAGTACGAGAAGATCAACTGGGTCTATCCGACGAACCTTTTCATCAAGGTTTCCGGACAGCCGGGCAAGAAAGTAAAAATCAACGATAAAGAGTACCCCACCCAACCGCCCGTGTTTGACCTCAAACTGGACCTTACGAAAAAGCCGAGCCTGTGTGACATGTGTGGTGATGAGGCTCCCGTCACCGACGCCAAAATGTGGATGTTCCCCTTCCTGGTGGACCTGCAGAGGTTCGCGAATTTCTATCCCGGCGTCAAGCGTGGGATGCGCCTGTGTGCCCGATGTGCCCTGGCCGGCCTGGCCGGATACTTAGGCTGGCTGTGGAAGGCGCAAGGGAAAGATGTTTTGCACTTCTTCATCTTCCACACTGACCTACCTGAACTCAGGCGACTTTACCGTGTGGTGATCCGGCCCCTGACCGTCGAGGGTGACAGGGGTGGCAACGTCCGGATAGCCCTTGCGGGGAAATACATCCACGAGACAACGCTTGGATTGCTTTTGGAGTTGTTTGGGCAAGTACGGGCGTCGGATCGCCTCTCGGATGAAGGGCGGCAAGCCTTGGCCGAGTTGCTCGGGGCCGTTGAGAACCCTTCCCCGGCGCCGCTCATGCTGTATGCCGTCACTGGGATTCCCGGACAGGCCTTCAACATGCAGGCCCTGCGGGAGTTCACGAAACTGCAATCGCTCTACCGGCTTTACGAACGATGGCTGGAGGCTCTGCGGCTGATCAACAGCGCCAATCCCCACCAGCAACTGGTCTCGATCCTGAGCCAGTTTTCCACCCGGCAGGGGAAAAAGAAAAACTATGAAGAATCCATCTGGCGGGATCGCATCGCCTGGGCTATCCTGGAGTTCGGGGATCCGTTTCCGAAGATCGAGCAATTTCTCTTCGAGGTGCGCGCCCGCGAGGAGAAGAAATACCCGCTTCGGGCGGGGACGCTGGAAGTGTTTAACCAATACCTTAAGGAGGTCTTAGCCATGGATGAGGGACTGCAGCGCGTCCTGGCCGGGTTCGGCCACAGCCTCGGAACGGCGGCGCAGGAGCATAACGAGATGGGGCTCCTCTATGCCTTGCGCAACGCCAAGAACCCCGAGGACTTCTATCGGGTGCTCAACGACGTCCAGTTCCGGCTCAATCTCACAGTTCCATCGGCCCTTCTGAACATCGAGAAAGGCGAGCGCATCGCCGGCGTCCCATGGGTGCGGGTGAAGACATTGCTCTCTATCTACGCCATGAACAGTTTCCTGCGCAAGGGCGCACCTGCTGAAGCATCGGATGTCAACTCAACCTCAATGGAGGGCTAAACCATGAGCAAAGCCATTGCAATCGGCTATCTAGCCAAGGTTTCGGCGGGGAACGTCAACGCCTCGCATACGGAAGGCAACGTCGTGGTCACGAAAAAAGTCACGCTCCCCGACGGCACCACCATCCCCTACATCTCGGGTCAGGGCCTGCGCCGCATGCTGCGGGATCGGCTGGAAGATTTGGGCTATCCACTCTCCGAGCCGTTTGCGCAGGTGAGCGGGCAAGAGGTCACGCCGCCCGTGCGTCCCTGGGAGTTCATCGATGAGGACCTCTTCGGGTATCTGGACCCTTCGGGTGCGCGCCGGCGCACGTCCCCCGTGCGGGTCTCGGCGGCTGTGGGGCTTTTCGCCTTTCAAGGGGACCGGGATCTGGGCACCCGCTCCTTCGAGCGCTTCGGTCAGACCATGGCCGCCGGCGGCAACATGTTCGAGACCGAACTTTACAACAACCTATTTAAGGGGACGATGCTGATCGAACTGGACCGGGTGGGCGTCTTCAGGCCCCTGGAAACGGGCGAGCGAAACGAGCGTCAACTATCGGTCGATGAAAAGCGCCAGCGCCTGCAGGCGCTCCTGGAGGCCCTGAACCTCCTGTGGGGCGGCGGCCGCACGGCCCGGATGCTCGTGGACCTCTCCCCGAAGTTCATCGCCTACGCCCGGCTGAAGGTCAAACACCCAGTGTTCCTGGAAGCACTCAGCGCTTTCTATGAAGACGGCAAGCCGCACCTGGAGGTTCAGCCCATCCTCAATGCCCTGGCAAAGTTCAGCGGATATCGGGAAGCCACCTTATTCGGACTGGAGCCGGGCATCTTCGGCAATGAAGAAGAAGTCCAAAGCGCGCTCAAGCCTCACGGAGAGGTACTGACTGTGCATGAGGCCATCGACCGGATGAAGCAGGACGTCGGCGGGCTATGGGCGTAGTCCTAAGGTCGCATATTATGGGAACCGTGCTGCATTACCCCTGCCCTCACCACAGGAGACCCCTGGCCCGAGGTCACACACCATGCAAACCGTGCTTTGCGTGACTCTCCGGGCGCCCGTGGCTTCCTTCCGGCGGCCGTTGGACCATAACTATCAGCGGACGCTCCCGATGCCGCCGCCCACGACGATCTTGGGTATCGCCGGAGCCGCCCTGGGGCTTGCAGACCGGGCGCTGTGGGCGCCGGATGGCCCGCTGCGGGGCATCAAGGTTTCCGTCTGGATGGATGAGGAGCCCGGCCGTGCCCGGGATCAGTGGACGCTCCTCAAGATCAAAGGCAGCAAGATGGAGCGTTCCCCCTATCTGCGGGAACTTCTGTTCTTCGTGCGCTACACGCTGGTCTACGGAGGCGATGTGGCCGTACTCCAGCGTCTTCGGGATGCTTTCGTCGATCCGGTGTATCCGCTCTCGCTGGGCAGGGAAGATGAATTGGCACTCGTGGAAGCGGTGGATCTTGCACCGGCCCGAGAAAGCGAACCTGTCTTTACCGGCACGGTGCTGCCCGGTGACATTCGGCAAATGCCCATTGGCGTCAGGCTCCGCGAGGGCATCCGCTTCGAGCCGCCGACCGTCGAGACCCTGCCCTTGCGGTTCGAGGTGGACGCCAGGGGCATCCGCCATCCCCAAGACATGAAACCGTTGAGTTTCCTGCCGCCGGGATTGACCGTGGAGGTCAGCACTCTTCCCGCTTGGGAATGCCGGGAGCGTCGCTTCACATGGTTGAACTCTTAGCCAAGCCAGACGTTGGGCTCCTGGAGCATCTCGAGGAGGTGCTCCGGTTGGGGCGCGATATCGCCGATCGGCTTAAGGTCGAGGATCGGCTGCGCACGAAGGCGCTCCTTGCCTGCGCCCTGCATGACGTGGGCAAGGCGACCGTTGAATTTCAGGAGCATGTTCGCGGAAGGGGGAGCCAAAGGTTTCCGCACGCTCTCGCCTCACTCCCGATCGTCCTGCCTGTAGAAATCCGCCTCAACCTGCAGATGGGCTGGTGCAGGCACGATCTTTTGGCCACCGGCGCTGTACTCACGCACCATTCACCGTTGGGCCCGACGCTCTATCAGGGATTTGAGACGCCCAACTGGCATGAGCACTGGCTCGATCTCCTTAAAGCGCTCTGGGACGTTCTGGCCCGCTTTGGAATCGACCCCCTGCCCCAAATTGAGGCGCTTCGTCCGATGTGGAAGAAACTCATGAAGGAGCCTCTCGGCGGGCTTTTAGATGAAGGGTGGACGTTATCGGATGGCCGTTCCGTAACCCTTCGTGAGGTCCTCAAGGACCTGCCTCCGCAAGAATTTGCCCAGGTAAAGGCCGTGCTTCATTTGGCCGACTGGCTGGCCTCGGCCAAGGAGCGGGATGCCAACACAGTGTTTCTGCAGATTGACCGGCCGGACCTGGAGGTGAGGCTCAAGAGCTGGCTTCCGGACGTGACGAGGACCTGGCGCGATTTTCAGCGCCGGGCTGCCCGGACACGCTCGGACGTCCTCTGGTTGCGGGCTCCGACCGGGACGGGAAAGACCGAGGCCCTGCTCCTTTGGGCCGGGGATACGGATCGCCTCGTGTACCTTCTTCCGACCCAGGCCACGACAAACGCCATGTGGCGCCGCTTGCGGCCCATCTACGGGGACGACCGCGTGGGGCTTGCCCACGGGCGGGCGAGTTACGTCCTGCACAAGGAATCCGACGAAGAGCCGCTCGATGCCCGCCTGTTCGGCTCGGTGTTTGCCAAGCCCGTGACCGTGGCGACGTTGGATCAATACATTCTGGCCCATCTCCACGGACGGCACTGGGAAGAGCGGCGCACGCTGGCCCAGCAGGCCACCCTGGTCCTCGATGAAATCCACGCCTACGAACCGTATACGCTGGGGCTCTTGCTGGAAGCCCTGTCGCGTGAAGCGCCTCACCGTCTGGCCCTGGCCAGCGCCACGCTGCCCACCGACCTGCTGGCGCTCTTCCCTAAGGGCACCCTGATCGAAGCCGAGGACCCGCTCTGGCAACGGCGGCGGCACCGGCTCCAGTGGCGAGAAGGCACGCTCCTGGATGCGATCCCGGAGGCCGTGAACTTTGCCCGATCGGGCAAAACCGTACTCGTCGTCGCCAACACCGTCCGGGATGCCCAGGAACTGTACCGTAAACTGCGGGATGAGTTGCGCTGGGGTCAGCGGCAACTGCTCCATTCGCGTTTCACCTACAGGGATCGACGGGAGAAAGAAGCCCGGGTCGGCGAGCCCAAGCCTGGCATGACCTTCATCGCGACCCAAGTTGTGGAAGTGAGCCTCGACATCTCCTACGATGTGCTCCTGACAGAAGTCGCTCCCGTCGATGCGCTCGTCCAGCGGTTGGGACGCGTCAACCGGCGGGGCGAGCATCCCCCGGCGCCGGTCATCATTTGCCGGCAGTGGTCCGAAGGATCTCGCCGGATTTACGGCGAAGACGTGCTCAAGTGGAGCCTGGAGGTTCTGGGTCAACTCCCTCTGGAACCCACCGATGCCGAACTCGCCGAAGCAACAGCCAAACTCTACGAACGCGTGATGACAAGTCTTGAGTGGCAACGTGAGCTCGAAGACGGGCGTCAGACGCTCGACGAACTCCAGCGTATCCTGGGTTGCTACACCATTGACCTTTCTGACGACGAGATGCGCACTCGATTCACAGCCCGCCGGGGAACGCTATCTGTGGACGTGCTTCCCGAAGTGTTTGTACAAGAGGCGTACCAGTTCCAAGCAAATGATGAGGAGAAGTGGCGGCTTCCGGAATTGCTGGTCCCCGTACCCGCCTACTGGTTAAAGCAAAGGGAGTTCTTTACACCCATGACAGACCTAAGATGCATCCAAACGACTCTGCCTTACGATCCGGAATATGGCCTTCAGGCCCCGGAGGAAGCAGGCCGTGTGCCCGGCGGGCTGTTTTGGGATTAGCCGATCCGAAAGGTTACAGGTGAACGTGGGAGTTTGCAGAGTTCCCCTCTTCAACGGCGGGGACCGGACCAATCTCTAGCGGCCAAACTGGTCAGGCCCGCAAGGCGCGGTCATCGGCGTGCACCGTGCGTCGGAGGCCAGCGGCTTCGCCCGGCAGCGGGCGCAGCAAGCCGAGCTGGTGTATTTCCCTGATCCGGTCAATGTGCTGCAGCGGATGCTCTCCTGGGTGCGACCAGACGAGTGGTGGCCTCTCAAGGGCTGGATACTCTGGTGACTCCGCCCCCGGCGTTGATGTGCGATCCGACCTGTGAAACCTACGTGGCCGCCGGCACCCGCATTAACCAAACCCTCACCCGGCTCGGTGCGGATATGCGCTGCGGGATGAAACTCAGGCGCATCTTCGCCCGGGCCGGCCTGCCGAATGCCCAGACGATGGCCATGCTCCGCTACGAAAATGGGCTAGACTCGGAGGATCTATGTCTGGATCGAGCAGCTCACCCGCGTCTTGTTGCCGCTCATGAAGCAGACTGGCGTGGACACCGCCGAAGAAGTCCAGGTCGACACCCTAGACGAGCGCATGCGCCAGGAGGCCGTCAAAAAGGGCTGCACGTCATCCTTCCAGGGCGTCCGCTCCCCCTACCTGGAAAGCGGAAACCATGGAGCTGAGGAAGCCGTTGTCTTCGTCCATGGCAACCCCGGCTCGTCGAAAGACTGGCGCGACCTGCTGGGCCAGGTGGGCGCCTTTGCCCGCGCCATAGCGCCGGACATCCCCGGCTACGGTCAGGCAGATAAGCCCAAGGACTTTGACTACACCGTGGCAAACTACGCTCGCCACCTGGACGGTATCCTGGAACCACTCATCAACCGGCCTGAGGAAGTGACCTGGTTCGACGGGGGCGGCTGTCACGCCCGTTTTACGTCATAATGAAGATGGGCGCCCCGGCACGCTGAGAGTTAGCCAGCCGTTACCGGAAGGCCACGTACGGCATCAGAACGGGCTAGCCGGTGCGGGGCGTGCAAGTGCTGCGCCAGGCCGGCGGCAGCGCCTAGGAGGTTCTGGAAGGTGAGCTAATGGTGGACGCCAGCGGCCGAGGCTCCCGCGCCCCGAAATGGCTGGAAGAGATGGGCTACGCGCTACCGGAGGAGCAGGTCACGGAATCCGGCCGGTGTTACCCGTCTTTATTGCCGGCATCCGGACCAGCTGAACGGCGTAAAGGTCGTTATCAGCGCCCTTTCTCCCACCCTTAAGCGAGGCGCAGCGATGATCGCTCAAGAAGGGGAACGCTGGATACTCACCCCAATCGGTTTCTCAGGGGAGCTACCGCCCGACCTACAGCCAGAGGATGGCGGTGGCAGCGATGGAAGCGTTGGATTTGCAGCGTGAGTTGCGCATGGGTACGGAAGGGTTGAGGCGACGTGTCTTCCCCCAGGCAGCCCGGAGTATCGACAGTCCCTAGCAGATCGTGGTGAGCGGCGACCTGCGCTTGCAGGAGGCTGAGGGGAGACGGACAGCCCAGATTCGCTTCGTGAACGCCTACATGGCCCGACTGCACCGGGTGGCGCACCGCGGGTCCGGCGCTGAGATGTGAGTAGCAGGTTTTCCGGTGCGTTCAGACCGGCCGTGGGGTGGGGCAGCCTTTACGGGGGCGCTCGTCTCGGTTTTCCCGCAGCTTAATCTAAGCTTGCTAACGGCAAGGGCCGACCGCGCTCATCAACACCCGCTCCCCTGCCGTGCACCGCGGCCGATGGGGCGTCTAAATGCCCGATTAAGCAAGTTTTGTGGGCCGGGTGGGATTCGAACCCACGACCTTGGGATTAAAAGTCCCCTGCTCTTCCGGGCTGAGCTACCGGCCCCGCCTAGAATTATACCGGATAAGTTGCTCTTCAGAGCTCCTACCCAAAGTTAGCCGAGCCAGACATTCCAGAAGAACCACTTCGGATAATTGACAAAATTTTTCGCCTCTTTCCTGAGACCAATAAGCCCAAATGCCTCGCCGCATTTTATGTTGGATACTTCCTCCCACTGAAGCCGCTGAAGCTCAACCACAATCTGCTTTTGTTTTTCTATGTCGAACTCGGCCATCAGTTGCCGATGCAGCCGGTCCTTCCGCTCCGAAACCCACCAGCCCGGCCAGCTCTCATCCAAATAGACCTGCCGGACCGGGTTGAGAAAAGTCGCATGGTTAGTTTAGTAAAGAGAGGGCCATGTTGTAGTTGTAAGGGTATTCCTTAGTGGACAGCCAGCGGATGGGCCGCCCGTCGTAACCGGCCTCCCGCATCAGCTGCTTAGCCCGCTCGGGGTCAGGCTTATTGTAGACCTCCTTGCCCACATCGGTGTACCACGGCGTCTCGGGGGCAGCGATCTCCGGCCCGAGAAAGTAACCGGAAAGTCGTGTGCGAAGCCGGATCTTTTTGAGACTGCAACAGTGTGATATAATTAGGCTGGAAACAATCCTTATGGGGAGGTGCTGTGGATGGACGTCGGGACTTTCCTCTTGATGCTCGGCCTTTCTTACGGAACGGGTGTCCTCTGGTATGACCTTCTCCCCGGGCGGCTTCCTGAGCGGGTCTGGCGGGTTGCGGCCTATCCCTTCCTGGGGATCTTTGTCGCCCACACCCTGCTGCCGCCAGTGCTGCCCTTTGACCCCGCCTTTGGGGGCCTCAGGCTGATAACCACGGCCATCGGTTCCCTGGTGGCGGTGGTGGTCGACTGGGTCATTACTCAGCTGAGGCACCCGGCAGTGGTCCCGTCCCCCGAGCCCAGACTGGCTTAAAGGCAGGCCGGGCGGGCCAACTTTAGCTTGGGGGTGACCGGGGTCGGGGGGCCCACCGCCGTCAGGTGAGACTGGCCGCTCAGGCTCCCCGACCCCGGTAGTCTGATTCCGAATCTAGGTCGCGGGGAGGCGAGGCCGGCGCCTAGCGGGGACCTCCGAACGGGGGTACGGGTGTAATGTCAGGCCCCCGGAGGGTCCGTAGAAGTTTCCCCTTTTCAAGGGGCCTGCCCCCGGCAGTCGCCCCTGGCGCCTTGCCCGGCATTTGCCCATTAGCCAGGTTGGCCGGCCTCGGGCCGTATCGGTCCGGTCAGTAGGCCTTCCGGCCTGTCCAACCGGGCCAGGGCCTCCCTGGCAGAGGCCCGTCCCCTGGGTATGACGGTGATGGTCCCCTTTGCCTCGAGGATCGCCTCGTCACACTCTGCCACCGAATCCGGCCCCTCCCGCCGAATGGCAGCCTCAAGCTCCTCCTCGGTGTCGACGTTCCAGGCGGGGGTGGCTGTAGACGTAACAGACCACGGCGTTTACCAGCACCAGGGTTGCCGCCCCAATGGGGTCACCCAACCGGAAGTTGTTGATACCGACGATGGCGTTTTGGACTGGGCAGAACCACCAGGTCGAAGGAGTTGTGTTGGGTATTAAACCGCAATTTGCAGACCTTGGCCGGCTTAGCCTTCCGTAGGGTTAATGACGCGCCGGACGTCGACAGTTATTTTGCTGTCAGGCTGACCTTCTTCACATTCCGGGCGTTGGCTTAGCTAGCGGAACCCCCACCCAGTGGGTTAAACTTCCGACGGGGTAGCGACCAGAGGGTACCTTGCAGGCCCGAGTCCGACTTTGTTTGACGCTGCTAATTGTGCTCGTCGGGGTCCTCATGCCGCGTGCCGCGGCCCTGGCCGGTGACTGCCAGGTAAAGGTCCTTATTTCGGCCCTGCATTACGACTCCGCCCTAACCGGTGAGCCCGATGAGGCCCTGGAGCTTTACAACCCTAACCCTGCCGGCGTAAGCCTGGAGGGCTGGACCCTCACCGACGGGGAATACCAGGTCCGATTTCCAGCCTTTAGCCTGGGGCCCAGGGCCAGGGCCTGGGTCGCCAGGCAGGCCGCAAGCTTTGCGGGCCAGTTCGGCTTTCCGCCCGCCCTAGAGTACGGGGCGGACACCGACCCGGCCGTTCCTAACACGACGGGCACCGCCCCGGTCTTTGCCAACACCGGGGATGAGGTGGTCCTTACGGATAGTTGCGGCAACATATCAGACGCTGTGGTATACAAAGCCGGGGACGCCTCCTCCCCCGGCTGGGTCGGGCCGTCCGTTCAGCCTTACGTTGTCGGCGACCTGTCGGAGACCGCCCAGATTCTTTACCGCCGCCTCGACTTGGCCACCGGCCTGCCCCTGGCCGATTCGGACACCGCCGCCGACTGGGCCCAGTTTCGGGGCGATCCACTGCTCACCCGAAAGGTCCGCTATCCGGGCTGGGACCTGGAAAACCACCTGGTGCCTCACCGGGTTACCGAGCTGGCCGGCCTCACCGTTGCGGTGGCCCCGGACGCCTCCTACGCCGTGGTCGAGGACGCGATCCGGGGGGCCACCCAATTGGTGCTAATAGGGGTTTACACCCTGGAACACCCCCGCCTGGTCCGGGCCCTCACCGAGCGACTGGCGGCGGGCGTCAGGGTCCGGGTCCTGTTGGAGGGCGCCCCGGTGGGCGGTATTTCCAGCGCGGAGCGCTGGGCCTGCCGGGAGCTGGAGGCCGCCGGCGGCGAGTGTTGGTTTATGACCAGCATTCCCGACCGCGGCCGGCGCCGGTACCCGAGCATGCACGCCAAATACGCGGTAATTGACGGCCTTAAGGCCGTCATCTCCACCGAAAACTTCGGGCCCAGCGGACTGCCCGCCGACGACTTCTCCGACGGTACCGCCGGGAACCGAGGGGCCATCCTCGTGACAACCGCCCCCGGCATCGTCGACCAGCTGCTTCGGCTCTTCGCCGCCGACCTGGACCCGGCCCGGCCCGATGTCCGCCGCTGGAACTCGGCGACGGACTCGCCCCCGCCTGACTTCCGCCCAGGTCCCGGTGGGGGGACCGGCTACACCCCCGCCTTCACGACCCCCCTGAACCTGACCGGTGCCTTCGACTTCGAGCTCATTCGGTCGCCGGAAAACAGCCTTAACCCCAATGCCGGCCTTTTCCGGCTGCTGGGTCGGGCGGGTTCGGGGTGGGAGGTGCTGGTCCAGGCCCTTTATGAGCCGCCGTTCTGGGGCGGTTCCGGCGCCAGCCCCAAGACCGACCCCAACCCCCGCCTAGAATCGATGCTTGCGGCCGCCCGGCGGGGCGCCCGGGTACGAATCCTGCTGGATGGACTTTACGGCAACACCCCTGACCCCACCAGCAACCGGGCCACCTGCGATTACGTCACTCGGGTCGCTCGGGCCGAGGGACTCGACTTGGCCTGTCGCCTGGCGAACCCCGCCGGCTTGGGAATCCACAGCAAGCTCGTCCTGGTGGGGGCCGGGGCGGAGGGCTGGGTCCACCTGGGCAGTATTAACGGCAGCGAGGTCTCTTCCAAGGCTAACCGGGAAGTGGCCGTCCAGTTCGGGTCAAGGGCCGCCTTTGATTATCTGGCCGCCGTGTTCTGGACTGATTGGGATTCGGGAGGTCGGTTTGCCGGGCGCGTATGGTTGCCCTTTATCAGCTTGCGCTGAAGCCCCAGGTAGGGTTAAGCTTAGACGGTTAATTCCAGGCTAAGGAGGTGGAGACCAGTGCAGCTACCGGCCGGTATGAGCCTTACCTGGCTTGGGCATGCAACCTTTCTGGTTCAATCCCCCGGTGGCAAAAGGGTCCTAATCGACCCTTGGGTTATGAACAACCCGGCCTGCCCCGAAAACTTAAAGCGCATCGACCGGCTGGATTTGATGCTCATAACCCACGGCCATTTCGACCACATCGCCGACGCCGTCGAAATCGCCAAACAGACCGGCTGCAAGGTCATCGGCATCTTCGAAACCTGCCACTGGCTCCAGGGCAAGGGTGTCCAGAACACCTCCCCAATGAACAAGGGCGGAACCCAGGAAATCGACGGCATCCGGGTGACCATGGTCCACGCCGTCCACAGTTGCGGCATTTTGGACGGCGACCAGATCATCTACGGGGGCGAGGCCTGCGGCTACGTGGTCACCTTCGAAAACGGCTTTAAGGTTTACCACGCCGGGGACACCGCCGTCTTTAAGGACATGGAGCTTATCGGCAAGCTTTACGGGCCTGACCTGGCCCTGCTGCCCATTGGGGACCACTTTACCATGTCGCCCCGGGAGGCGGCGGAGGCTATAAGGCTTTTGGGGGTGAAGGCGGTGATTCCGATGCATTTTGGGACCTTCCCGGTGCTTACGGGGACGCCGGCCGCCTTGAGGGAGCTTACCTCAGACATTCCGGGCCTGGAGATCGTTGAGCTTAAGCCCGGCCAGACTCTAGCCGGCTAAAGCGCGGGCAGGAGGGGAACCCATGGCGCTGGAGACCGTGACCGAACTGGTGGAGTTCCCGGTGAACGGGGGAACCTGCCCCGGGTACCTGGCCCGACCGGCAGAGGGAACCCACCCCGGTGTGGTGGTCATCCAGGAGTGGTGGGGGCTTGAGGAGCACATCAAGGACGTGGCCCGCCGCTTTGCCCGGGAGGGCTTCGTGGCCCTGGCCCCAGACCTGTACCACGGGAAGGTAACCAGTGAGCCAGACGAGGCCCGCAAGTTGGCCATGGAGCTGAACCGACAGCGGGCCCTTTTGGAGGTCCGCCGGGCAGTGGCCTATTTAAAGGCCCACCCGGGCGTCGCCCCGAAAAAAGTTGGGGTTATCGGCTTCTGCATGGGGGGCGGCCTGGCCCTCCTCACCGCCATCTACGAGCCAGAGCTGGACGCGGCCGTGGTTTTCTACGGCCGCAACCCGGACCCCATCGACCTGGTGGCCCAAATCCGGTGCCCACTGCTGGGGATCTACGGCGAGGCTGACCAAGGAATTCCCCCAAGCGAGGTCGAGAGGCTGGGGGAAGCCCTGAAGAGGTACGGCAAGCAGTTCGAGCTCCACATCTACCCGGGGGCACCCCACGCCTTCTTCAACGACACCAGGCCCCAAATTTACCGGCCGGAAGCGGCGGCCGATGCCTGGGCCAAAACGCTGGCCTTCTTTCGGCGGCACCTGGTGGGCGAGCCGGCCGCCGTCTAGGCGGGAACCAGCTCCAGCAAGGTTGCCTCCGGGGGACAGCCGAGCCGAAAGGGCAGGCTCCGGGAGCTTCCCAGACCGGGGCTAATGTGGATGTACCCGGTCCGGGTCCGAAGCAGGCCTACCGCGTCCCCTGCCGGCCGGCGGGCCCCGATGGCGATGGTGCCCACCAGGGGCAACCGGATCTGACCACCGTGGGTGTGGCCAGCCAACACCAGGGGAATGCCGGCCCGTTCGGCCGCTGGCAGAATGGTGGGGCTGTGGGCCAGTAGGATGCGAAACTCGTCAGCCGGCACCCCGGCCAGGGCCCGGGCCAGGTCGTCGAAGCCCAGGTGGTTGTCGTCGACGCCGACAACCCAGAACCGGACTCCGTTATAGCTTACCGGCCGGGCCTCATTCACCAGGAGACAGGTTCGGCCTTTTAAAAGCATCCGGCCGACGTGGGGAAGGCCGGTGGTGCTGACCAGCTCGGGATCCCGGTCCTCCACCCCTGTCAGCGAAAACCGGATAGTCCGCAGCAGCGAGATTCCCCGACGGGCGCCCCGCCGGAACCGGTCATGGTTCCCCAGGACGGCGAACGTCCCCAGCAGGCCCTCGAACTGGGCAACCAGCCCGGCGGCCAGCTGGGCCTCGGCCTCATCGTCCTCGTCGACGAAGTCCCCGGTCATGGCCACTAAATCGGCCTCCACCGAACGGAAGGCCAAGATTCCCTTGAAACGGCGCCAATCCTTCCGGGTAATGTGGAAGTCCGAAAGGTGGAGGACCCGCAGGCCCGTAAGCTCCGGCGGCAGGCCCCGCAGGGGAACGGTACGCCGCCGCAGCCGCCACCTGTAGGGCTCGACCCGGGCCGAATAATATAGGGCCGAAACCCCCGCCAGGATGAGGGGAACCAAGGTAACCGCCGGTCCGACCAATTCGGCGATGGCGACTGTCTCCCCAGCCTGGAATATATCCGACGATTGATCATACCAGACCGACGGCCCGGGCCGTGTTAGCTGGCGGCCGCCTCGGGACTACCCCGCAGGTCATCGATGAGGGCCGAGGCCTCCCGGCGGGAAAGCTCAGCCAGGCCCTTGCCGAACCGCTCTCGGACCAGCCCTTCCAGCTGCTCTTCGGAGAACTGGTGGCGGGCCCGACCGATGGCCCGGATCGCCCGGATCTGGGCCTCCGTTACCGCCGCACTTCCAGGTGTCCCCTCCTCGGCCGGAGCCCCCCTCTTGATCTCCCCCGTGGACTGGGGAGAAGGGGCCGGCCGGGAGGGACGGGGGGCATTGGATTCCACCGGTTCGGCCTCGTCGGCCAACTCCTCCAGGGCCGCCACCCCAACGTTCACCGCATCCCGCAGGGCCCGGGCCTTGGCCCGGGTCTCGGCCATCCGGATCAGATGCATCCGCATCTGGGGGGGCACGTTTTCAGGGGAGGCATCCCCAATGCCGGAAAAGACCCCCTTACTGGTCTCAACAACGGCCTGACAAATGGCCGTGTAGCCGTTGTCGGGGCCGGGAATCTGGAGCAGCTGGGTTGTTATCGACTTCAGCCCCTGCCGGTGGGCCTCATCCAGTAGCCCGGCATACAGAACAAAGGTGCGACCACCGCGTTCCACCATGAACTCCCGCTTCACCACATAACCTCCTTAAATTAGAACATTTGTACGATTAATTATTGCAGGCGGCGGCCCGGCTGTCAAGGGCGGCCGGGCCTTTGTAGGACTTTCTAGAATGTGACCGTTGGCCCTTTGGTAAGGGCGCACGGTCGTGCGTCCCGGCACCCCGCCCGATTACCGCCTGGCGATTGCCCCAATTAATTCAGGCAACAAACTGGAAACCCTTGGGCCTTAGCGGGCGCCCCTATCCCATCAAACGAGTCCAGGTCCTAAGGAGGCTGGGCCCGGCTGCCGTCCCAGGTGGACCGGTCTGGGGCCCGACCGAAACTCGGCCCAGGCGGCCAGTCCGGCCACCAGCCGCCGATTTTCAGACCGCCGGAGCACCGCGACCCGAATGTACTGGGGTAGGCCGAAGGAAGTGCAGTCCCGAACGGCGATGCCGTGGCTTTCCAGCAGGAACTGGGCGCAGGCGGCTCCGTCGCCGGTCCTTACCAGCAGGAAGTTGGCCGCCGACTCCGACACCCAGAATCCTAGCCCCTCCAGGGCCCGGCGGAGCTCCCGGCGCCGCCGGCCGATTTTGACCCGGCACATCTCCGTGAATTCGGAGGCCCGGGAAAAGATGAATTCGCCCGCCGCCTGTGCCAGGCTACTCACGGCCCAAGGCGGCTGGTGGGCCCAGATGCGGCGGGTGAGGGCGGCCGGTCCCAGCAAGTAGCCCAGCCGCAGGCCGGCCAGGCCGAAGTCTTTCGTCAGGGACCGGAGGAGTAGAACCCGGCCGGTAGCCATTAGGGGCTCGGAGGCCCAAGGCGACTCGACAAACGACCTGAAGGACTCATCGATAACCAGGACTCCAGGGCCCGCCTCGAGGAGAGCCTCAAAAAAGTGTTGGGGCAGGTAGACCCCCGTCGGGTTACCAGGGTTGGCCACCCAGGTGAGGCTGGGCCGGAGGCGGGCGGCCAGCTCCAAAAGTTCTTCCAGGTCGGGGACGAACCCTGTCTCCGCCGGGGCATGGTAGACGGAGACCTGGCTGCCGCTCAGGGCCGAGGCGTAGGCGTACTCGCCGAAGGCCGGCCCCACTACCAGGGTCCGGTGGCCGGGGCCCAGCAGGGCCCGGGCAATGATAAAGATGAGCTCCGTTGCCCCATTTCCCACCAGCACTTGGTCCGGCTCCAGGTGGTGGGCAGCGGCAATGAGGCCGGCCAGCCGGCTCGCCCAAGGGTCCGGATAGGGCCTGAGGTCGACGGCCAACACTGCCGCGCGCAGGCCGCGGGGCGGCGCGTAGGGGTTGATGCTGACGCTGAAGTCGACGACCCCCGACCGCAGTAGTTCGGGGCGGGTCCCGCCGTGGACGGGCCGTCCAGCCCAGAGCTGTCCGACCCCTGGCCGTGCCAGGTCAGCCATGGTTTGCCAGGCCCTTGGTGAATATTCGGTATGTCCGGTACGGCTTTAGGCCGAAGTTTTCGATGATGTTGCGCATCGGCTGGTTGGTCTCCAGCACCCAGGAGAACTCCATTTCCTCGAAGCCGAGCCGGAGGGCATTCTCCACCACCCGGTGGACCATCAGGACGGCCACCCCGCTCTGCTGATATGCCGGCTTTATCCCGAAGGCGATCACCCGCACCCGCTTGAGGCTCCGCCGAACCTTTACCTCCCAGATAAACCGCAGCAATCCCCATGGCCTAAGCCGCCCGTTCAGCCGCTTAAGTACCGGGTTGTAGTCGGGGACGGCGATAAGGACCCCCACCGCCTCCGGCCGGGACCCGTCTTCCGGAACCGTCTCGGCAAAAAGGATCAATTCGGGCACCAGCACCGGCCGGAGGCTCGCCGCCATCTGTTTGAGCTCGGCTTCGGTGATGGGTTGAAACCCCCAGTTCTCACCCCAGGCCGCCGGGTATATCTCGTGGGCAAAGGTCCGGATCTCGGCCTCAAGGCGCCCCATATTCACCGGCCGCAGACCCACCCGACCCCGCTCTGCCAGCCGCTCCGCCACCCGTACCAGCCGGCCCCAACGGGGGTTCCCCAGTTCGGCCCGGGTGGCCAGATAGGCGTAGAGGTCGACAGCTTTAGCGTAGCCGCACGCCTCGGCCAGCCGGGGGTAATAAGGGGGATTGTAAGGCATAAGAAAAGTCGGCATCCCCTCCCCCGCCACCAACCAGCCCACCAGCCCGTTCATTGATGGTGAGACAGGCCCATAAACGGTGTTGAATCCCCATTCCCGGAGCTGCCGTTCCGCCGCCCCAAAGAGGGCCCGGGCAACCTCGGGGTCAGCCGTGGCCTCGAAAAATCCAAAGAACCCGTCCTTACGGCCGTGGTAGCGGTTGTGAATGTCGTTACGGATGGCCGCAATGCGGCCCACCACCCGACCGTCGGCGTAGGCCAGAAAGGGCACCACCTCCCCATACTCCCAAAAGGGGTGACGTCCGCCCAACAAGGCCAACTCGTCAGCCTCAAGGGGCGGCACCCAGTTGGGGTCGTCCCGGTAGACGTGCCGCGGGAAGCGCACAAACTCCCGATGCAGCCGCGCCGACCGGGCTTCGACAACCTCAATGGCCACGGTTTAACCGGTTTCGTTTGGACGTTAGTCCAGGTATTCGTAGGCCACTAGGGGCAGAAACTCCACGAAGTCTGGCCGGAGGATTACCTCATCCAGCAGGATCCTCGCCGCCAGCTCGAACTTGCTTTCGGTCCAGCCCTCGTCTCCCAACTCCGACCGGATCCGATCAAGCTCCTCCCGAAAGACCTGCCGGACCAGCTCTGCGGTGACCGGTCGGCCGTCCTTTAGGGTCGCCCGGTGGCGCAGCCACTGCTGGACCTGGGCCCGACAGATTTCCACCGTAGCGGTGTCCTCCATCAGGTAGTTGATGGAGGCCGCCCCGATGCCCCGCAGCCAGGACTCCAGGTACCGCACCCCCACGTTCACGTTGGTTCGCAGTCCCCCCTCGGTGATATCCCCCTCAGGCACCTTCAGGAGGTCAGCGGCGGTGACCTGAAGTCCCTCGTGGACCAGGTGCCGCTGGTCCGGTCCCGGCATCCGTTGCTCGAACATCTCCCGGACCACCGGCACCAGCCATGGGTGCGCAACCCAGGTGCCATCAAAGCCCTGGGAGATCTCCCGGTCCTTGTCCTCCCGCACCTTGGCGATGTTGCGCTCGTTGACTTCGGGATCCCGGGCCGGAATCTGGGCGGCCATCCCCCCGATGGCGTGGGCCCCCCTCCGGTGACAGGTATTCACGAGCAGAAGGGCCAGCGACCTCAAGAAGTGCTTATCCATGGTCACCTGGGCCCGGTCAGGAAAAACATACTCGGCGAAGTTGAAGAACTTCTTGATGAAGCTGAAAATGTAATCCCAGCGGCCAAAGTTAAGGCCGACCGAGTGATCCCTGAGCTCGTAGAGGATCTCATCCATCTCGAAGGCGGCCAGGATCGTCTCGATGAGGACGGTGGCCTTGACCGTCCCCCGTCGGATTCCCAGCATATCCTGGGCCCGGTTAAAGACGTCGTTCCACAACCGGGCTTCCAGGTGGTTCTCCAGCTTGGGAATGTAAAAATAGGGTCCGGTCCCCTTGGCGATGAGCTTGCGGGCGTTGTGGTAGAAGAATAGGCCGAAGTCGAACAAGGATGCCGACACCGGCTCCCCATCGACCAGCACGTGTTTCTCCTCAAGGTGCCAGCCCCGGGGGCGGACCATAAGCACCGCCGTCTTTTCAGCCAGCCGGTAGAGCCGCCCGTCGGGGCTCACGTACTCGATGGTGCCGTCCACTGCGTCCCGCAGGTTGACCTGCCCCTCGACGGTACCGGCCCAGGTGGGGGAAAAGGCGTCCTCGAAGTCGGCCATGTAAACGTCGGCCCCCGAGTTAAGGGCGTTGATGATCATCTTCCGGTCGACGGGACCGGTGATCTCCACCCACCGCCGGCGCAGGTCGGGTGGCTCGGGGGCCACCTGCCAATCGGCCTGGCGGATCTCGGCCGTTTCGGCTAGAAAGTCGGGCAACTTGCCCGCGTTTATCTCGGCCTGAATCTCGGCCCGGCGCTGTAGTAGCCGTTTCCGGGTGGGGTTAAACTCCCGGTGGAGGACCGCGACGAACCGGAGGGCGTCAGGGCTTAGGATTTCGGCATAGGTTGGGGTAACCCGGCCCCGAACGATAATGCCGTCCGATTCCAGCCGGCGGTTGAGTTCATCCCGAATATCGGCAACCTCCGACATCTTGCCCGCTCCTTTCGCTGGGTGTTGGCCAAGGAAGTCTAACCCGCCCCTTGGGCCGGGCGCAAACCGGCCCTATTCGAGGCCACCCAAGTAGGCGGCCTGAACCTGCGGGTCCTGGGCCAGTTGGGCAGCCGGCCCCTCCAGGACGATCCGGCCCGTCTCAATAACGTAGCCCCGGTGGGCAACCTGCAGGGCCATGTGGGCGTTCTGCTCCACCAGCAGAATGGTGGTACCCTCCTCGTTAAGGCGGCGGAGCACGTCGAAAATGGTCTCCACCAGAACCGGTGCCAGGCCCATGGAAGGTTCGTCTAAGAGCATGATCTTGGGCCCCATCATCAGGGCCCGGGCGATGGCCAGCATCTGCTGTTCCCCACCCGAGAGGGTACCCCCCGGCTGGTCCTGCCGCTCGTAGAGTCGGGGGAAAAGCTCGAAAACGGCCTGGAGCCGGCGCTGAAGCTCCTTGGGGTCCCGAACCAGGTAAGCCCCCATCTCGAGGTTCTCCAGGACCGTAAGCCGCGGAAATATCCGGCGCCCTTCCGGGACATGGCCCACCCCCAGGGCGGCGATTTCGTGGGGCGGCAGGCGGGTGATATCCCGGCCTTCCAGTAGCACCTGACCCTGCCGCGGCTTGACCAGACCCGAGATAGTTCGCAGGGTGGTGGTCTTGCCGGCCCCATTGGCCCCGATGAGGGTTACGATCTCCCCGGGTCGAACCACCAGGGAGACCCCTTTGAGGGCGTGGATGTGGCCATAGTAGGTGTGAACGTCCCGCAGTTCCAGGACCGGCCGGGCGACGGTAGCGGCCGCGGCCCGGACGTTGCTAATCGGCTGAACCAAGGGCGGCACCCCTTCCCAGGTAGGCTTCGATGACTTTCGGGTCCCGCCGGACCACGGCCGGCGGCCCCTCGGCGATCTTTTCGCCGTAATCTAAGACGGTCACCCGCTCCGAAATGCCCATGACTACCCGCATCTGGTGCTCGATGAGCACCACGGTGATCCCAAGCTCGTCCCGGAGCCGGCGGATAAGCTGGGTGGTCTCGGCCATCTCCTGCGGGTTCATCCCGGCCGTAGGCTCGTCGAGGAGGATAAGCTTTGGCCTGGCGGCAAGGGCCCTGGCAAACTCCACCTTGCGCTGTTCGCCGTAGGGCAGGTTCTTGGCCAGCTCATTAGGGTTCGCCCTAAGGCCGACGAACCGGAAGAGGCGGAACGCCTCCTCCACCAGGGCCCGCTCCTCCTCCAAAAAGGCCCGGGACCGGGCCAGCACCTGCACCACGTTGGCCCTTACCCGGGTGTGCATCCCAACCAGGATGTTTTCCAGAACCGTCATGTTCTGGAAGAGGCGGATGTTCTGGAAGGTCCGGCTGATTCCCCGGGCGGCAACCTGGTCGGGCCTTAAGCCGTCGATCCGCCGGCCCTCGAACCAGACCTCGCCCCCATCGGGTCTGTAAAAACCGCTGATGACATTAAAAAGGGTCGTTTTCCCGGCCCCGTTGGGTCCGATGATGCTCACAATGCGGCCCCGTTCCACCCCAAAATCCACCGCGTTTACGGCCACCAACCCCCCGAACCGCTTCGTTACCCCGCGGCACTCCAGCAGCAGCTCAGCCATCGCCCCCACCTCCCGCGGTTGGGGCCAGGGTAGGGGCCGGCTCCGCCCGCCTTTCTTCCAGCTCCAGCTGGTGGCGCCGCTCAGGGATGATCCCCTGGGGCCGGAGGATGCTCATGATGATGAGGAGTATCCCGAAAATGAGCCGCTCGTACTTGGCAGGGTCTAGCTGGGTCGGCCACCGGGAGAGGGGGTAGTTGAGGATGGGTATAACCGCATCGGTGGCCCGCAACTGGTTAAGTAGGAGCGAAAGCCCCTTGAGAACCTGCAGGTTAAGAATTGTGACTACCGTGGCGCCCACAATGGCCCCAGGCAGGCTTCCCATCCCCCCGACGATAACCATGGCGAGCACGCCGATGGATTCCATAAACGTAAAGCTTTCGGGGTTTATAAAATACTGCTTGGCCCCGAAGATCATCCCCATCGCCCCCGCAAAGGAGGCCCCAGCCGCAAAGGCCGCCAGCTTCATCCGAACCAGGGGGATGCCCATCGCCTGGGCCGCCAGCTCATCTTCCCGGATCGCCGTCCAGGCCCGGCCCACCCAGGAGTTCTCCAGTCGGCGGGTCAGGACCACGGCAAAGCCCACCACCAGCAGGACCAGGAAGTAGAAATACAAGGCGTAGAGGGTTGCGTCCTCCACCGTTACCCCCAGCGCTGTGAGGGCTGGCTTGAAGAAGAGGGGCGGCCGCTGGATAGCCCGGATGCCCTGGGGGCCGTTAGTCAGGTTGATCGGCTTGTCCAGGTTGTTCACCACCACCCGGATGACTTCCCCGAAGGCCAGGGTGACGATGGCCAGGTAGTCGCCCCGCAAGCGGAGGGTGGGAAGGCCGATGATGACCCCAGCCACGGCGGTAACGCAGGCGGCGATGACGAGGGCGAGCCAGATCGAGATGTGGATCCCGCCCACGCCGGTGTCCTCCCCGATGGCGCCGAAGCGGAGGTCGACCTGGGTGAAGTGGTCGGAGGCAAGCCAGGCGGCCACGTAGGCGCCGATGGCGTAGAAGGCCACGTAGCCGAGGTCGAGAAGACCCGCGTAGCCGACGACCATGTTCAGGCCTAGGGCCATCATGGTGAAGATGGCCATGACCACCATCGTGTCCATGCTGGGGAAGCTCTTCACCACCGGCAGAGCGAACAGGTGCTCGAGGTAGAAGGGGTAGGCGACAGCGACGGAGAGGGCGGTGACAGGAAGCGCCCACCGCCGAACGCGATGGGGCGAGAGGTAGAGGGCGTAGGAGAGGGCGAGGAGGACGAGGAGCGCGGGGCTGGGAGGGAGCCCGCTGGCCCAGGCGATTCCCACCGCGAGCACCGCGGCGACGAGAGGGGGGAGACCCCGCTGGAGGAGGAGAGGCTTGGCCTCCCAGCGGCGGCGGG
>PSKS01000115.1:0-3499 GCA_040289115.1 Chloroflexota bacterium | reverse complement strand
CCCGGTCGGCGGCACTAAGCTCGGCCTCGGCCCGCCCCAGCTCCGCCTCCAACCGGCTGCGCTCATCGTCCCCACTGGCCAGGACCTGGTCCAGCTCGGCCAGCCGGGCCCAACCCCGCCTCCGCCGGTCCTCGAGCTCCTCCTGCCAGCGGAGGCCACGGCCCAGCTCGGCCTCCGCCGCCTCCAGGGCCTCCCGGGCCGTCCGGCCCCCCAGATCGGCCTGCTCGGCTCGGGCCCTAAGTTCCTGGGTCCGGGCCTCCAGTTCGGCCAGCCCCTTCCGAGCGGCCTCTAAGGCGGCCCGGGCCGACGCCAGGACGGCCTCGGCTTCGCAGACCCGGCGCCGCCGGTTCAACCACTCTTCCCGCCGGATGGCCGCCAGCAGGGCGGTCCGGCGGGACTCTAGACTTTGCCAGGCCCGCCAGGCCTCGGCCTGCCGGCCCAGGGCCTCCAGTCTGGGCTGACGCTCGGCCAGTCGGTCCTTTAGCCGGCTGAGCTCGGCGGCGGCCGCCTCTAGGTGAGCGGCGGCCTCGGCCAGCTCCTGCCGGTAAAAGGCCAGCCCCGTCGAGGTCTCCAGGAGCTGGCGCCGTTCCACCGGCCGCAGGTTTAGCCAGCGGTCGGCGGCCCCCTGGGCTACCAGCCAGGGGCCGTCGGGGCCGAGGCCGTGGCCGGCAAGGGCATCCAGGTAGTCCCGCTGGCGAACCGGCCGACCGTTCACCAGGTATTCGTGGTCGCCGGAGCGGTGTACCCGGCGACAGAATACCGCCTCATCGCCCTCGGCATTGGCCAGGGTAATTTCCACCTCCGCCAGACCAGCCGGGGCCCGACCCGGGCCGCCGGCGAAAATGGCCTCCTCCCAGCGGCCGAGGCGGAGCCTGCGGGGGTTGGTCTCCCCCAGGGCGAACCGGATCGCCTCCACCAGGTTGCTCTTGCCCGAGCCGTTCGGACCGACCAGTGCCACAACCGGGGCGACCAGCTCTACCTCCGTCTGGTCGGCGAAGGTCTTAAAACCCCGCAGGCGCAGGCGGCGAAGCCGAAAAGGGCTGCCCATCCGGCAAACTATGGGGAATCGGACTCCAGACGGGCCAGCGCGGTTCTGGCCGCCTCCTGCTCCGCAGCCTGCTTTGAGTAGCCCTGCCCGGTGGCCAGCACCCGGTCGCCGAGGCGTACCTCCACGGTGAACTTACGGCGGTGGCTGGGGCCCGCCTGGTGGACGGTAACGTAGGCCGGGGTCAGCTGCCAGCGGGCCTGGGTGATCTCCTGGAGCCGGGTTTTGGGGTCGAGCACCTCGTCGGGGTCCTGTAATTTTTCCAGCTCCCCCTCGATGAAGGGCAAAAGGACCCGGCGGGCGGCCTCAAGGCCGCCGTCCAGGTAAACGGCCCCCAGGACGGCCTCAAAGGCCGAGGCCAGAATCGAGGGCCGCCCGCGGCCGCCGGTCTGCTCCTCGCCCCGGCTCAGGAGAAGGTCAGGGCCCAGGTCGAGTTCCCGGGCCCAGCGGGCAAGGGTTTCGGTCCGGACCAGCCAGGCCCGGAGGCGGGTAAGCTTGCCCTCGGGCAGGTCGGGGAAACGGCGGAAGAGGGTCTCAGCGACGATAAGGCTCAAGACAACGTCCCCCAGAAACTCGAGCCGCTCGTTATCGGGCAGGCCGAAGCCCGGGTTTTCGTTTAGATAAGACCGGTGGACAAGGGCCTGGCGGAGCAGGTCGGGGTTGCCGAATCGGTAGCCAAGGCGGTCTTCAACCGGCGGCCGTAGTGCCCTCTTCGACCGGTGCGACCTCGGCAAACCCATAATAGTCGTCGGACCTGATGATACGCTCCAGCATCTCAGGGGAGAGGACCCGAACCTTCTCGGCAACCCCCGGCCAGGCCTCCAACTCCTGCCGGATCTCGTCGATGGTCAGGGGCCGGTTGCCATTGGCCAGAAAAACCCTGAATATCGCCTCAAGAAGGGGCGTATTGGGCGGGATGAAATCGTCCAGCCGGCTGCAGTGGGTAAGGAAACACTCGAAGGGGTCCTCACCGTAGCGGACTTTAACCGTATGGAAAACAACCCGGCCGCTCTGGGGGTCGACGGTCGGGCGCCGCTCCTCAACCTCCTCGCCGATCCGCTCCAGACACTCCGGGCAGATGCGGCTCCGAACGAAGACCTTAAAGTCCCGATTCTGCCTCTGGAACCTGTCTAAGTCGATGAAGAAGCGGGGCTCGACAACCTCAGCCATGCCGAGAATAGTATAACGCCGACTCGGCCGGGCCGCCACCCCTCCCCCGTCCACGGGGGAGGCCAGGAGGGGGTTCCCCACCTTGACAGTATTAGAACATTTGAGCTATTCATTAAGCGACCGGCCCCCTTCCCACGGGGGCCTTAAGTGAAGCATTGGGAGGTACCCATGGCCGAGTCCGTCGAAACCCTGGTCCTGCTGGCCCAGCGGGGTGACCGCCGGGCCCTTCAGCTTCTCCTGGAGCGTTACCGGCCCCTCCTGGGTCGGGTGGTTGGGGAGGTAAACCAACTCGGGGGCCGGTTGGTCGGCCCGGTCGACCGGGCCGACCTCTTCCAGGAGGGGGTCCGGATCTTCATCGAGCTTATCCGGGCTTATGATCCGGGGCGGGGGGTGGGCTTAAGTTATTATTTACAGCGCAACCTGCGCTGGCGGCTTTACAACTTCCTACGCCGGGAGCGCTGGCGGCTGGGTCGGGAGGTGCCCCTCAATGAGGGGGATGCCGACGCGGTGGTCGACCCGGCCGCCGACCCCCAGGCTGAGGGGATATCCCCTCAGCTCGAGCGGGCCTTAAAGAAGCTTTCCCGGAAGCAGCGCTGGGTCCTCTTTTTAACCTATTGGCAGGACCGGTCCGTCGAGGAGGTTGCCCGGATTTTAAAGGTCAAGCCCCGGGCGGTCTGGGCCCTCCGCCGGCGGGCCGAAGACCGGCTCCGCTCCATCCTGGACGCCCCCGACGGCCCCTGACCGGCTCCTGGATGCCCATCGACCCCAGCACCTATACTGCCTACTGGGGGCAGTCTCCCCCGCGGGCGGGGGAGATCAAGAGAAGGGGAGAATGGAACCGCAGGCCGTCTGGTTTCTTTTCGACCCAGAAAACCGGCCCCTCGGCCAGATTATGCGCACCGGATCTGAGACGGTGCCGGCCGTTGGGGCCGTCATAACCGATGGCTGGGGCTGGAAGCGGGCCGAAGTAATCGCCTTCACCGAGCTGGCTGCCGCCTGCGGCTTTCGCCGTTTCCGGGTTACCGTTCGGGTGCTGGAGTAATTAAAGGCCCTCGACCAGGGTAAAATAGGCGGCCGCCAGGTAGGCCTTCGTCCGCACCACCAAGTCCCGGACTGGGAAGTTTTCGTCGACCCCGTGCACGCCCGGCCGGAAGGTCTCGCTTTCCGGGTGGATGGGCGCAAACCCGTAGGCCGCAACCCCCAGGGGCCGGACCCACTGGGAGTCCGTAAATCCCGCCGTAAGGGCCGGTATGAGGCGAACCCCCTCCCCGCGGGCGGGGAGGG
>PSKS01000114.1:0-3528 GCA_040289115.1 Chloroflexota bacterium | reverse complement strand
CCCCGACGCCTGGGAGAAGCTCCAGCGGGCGCTCAAGGCGCAGATCGACCCCGAGGCCTTCGAGAAGATGCGTGGGACTGTCTCATTCCCCTTCCAGCCCGGCAAGTACAACCGTATTGCGGTGAAGGTGATAGATTTCAGGGGGAATGAGGTGGTGCGGGTAGTTTCGTTCAAAGAACCGAATTAAGGGAGGTGATGAGACATGACCACTGAAAAAGCTCGCTGGGTCTTGATGGCGCTCCGTGTTGCACCGATGGATAGGATCCACCTTATGAAGGCCCTTTTCCTTGTCTGGTAGCGGTGATATGTTCGCCTATGCTCTTTTGCAAAAGTATCAGGGAGTGCGGTTGGCACTGGAGAATGCATCCGTGGTCGCATACAAGGTGCTCGAAGAGGCTATCGCCGTAGGGACGTATGGCCTTGGACCCCCGATAGATATTTGGCACATTACGAAGGAAGGGATAAGCCAGGTCCCGGAAGACAGGAAGGCCGCCATTGAGGATGCTGCAAGGTCTTTGCGACAAGCTGAAGTTAAACTCTTGACCGGAGGTGACGGGGCCTGAAGTCCCTTCTCGTTGACAACCCCATCCTCAACTCGCCTTTCGAGGAGCCCACCCGCTACTGGGCCTACGAGGAGGGGCAGCCGGTCCTGAAAGAGGGCCGGCGTCCTGCGGGCTATTACCTCAAGGCCCGCACCCGGGGGCCGCAGGCGGCCCTGCTGGAGGAGGAGTTCGTCCCGCTGGATTTGGTGAACACGATCCGCGAGCGGGTGAAGGCCTGGCAGGAGCGGGGCTATCCGGGTGTGACGCCGATTACCCGACAGCTTCTAAGCCACTGGAAGGACACGGATCGGGAGCGCAAACTCTTCTTCTGCCAGCGGGAGGCAGCCGAAATCCTCATCTGGCTGGTGGAAGCATCCCCTGCGGAGAAGCAGGGGATCGAGATCCCGAAAGACAACGGCCTAAGGCGCTACGCCTGCAAGATGGCCACCGGAAGCGGTAAAACCGTGGTTATGGGGATGGTTATCGCCTGGCAGGTCCTAAACAAACTGGCCAATCCCCGGGACCCGCGCTTTTCGGACGCCGTTTTGTTGGTCTGTCCGAACCTCACCATCCGGGAGCGGCTCCAGGTGCTCTTACCCTGGAAATCCGGAAACTACTACGAGAGGTTCGATCTGGTGCCGCGGGGGATGCTGGAGCGGCTCCAGCAAGGTCGGTTCCAGGTCACCAACTGGCACCTCTTTCAGCCCAAAGATGACAGCCACTCCCGGAGCGTGGTCCAGCGGGGACCCGAAAGCGATGTCGCCTTCTGCCGGCGGGTGCTCAAGGAGTTGGGCAACAAGCAAAACATTCTGGTGATTAACGACGAAGCTCACCACGCCTACCGCCCCGCACCACTTGCCGAGGAGCAGAAGGCGCAACTTTCCGCCGAGGAGATCGCCGAGCGGAAGGAAGCCACCATCTGGGTTGGTGGCCTAGATCGCATCGCCGCCGTGCGGGGCATCAACTTCTGCGCCGATTTCTCGGCCACCCCCTTTTATATCAAGGGCAGCGGCTACGAGGAGGGGGCGCCGTTTCCATGGATTGTATCCGACTTCGGGCTGGTGGATGCCATCGAATCCGGCATCGTGAAGATTCCGCGGGTGCCGGTGGACGACAACACCGGGGCTTTGATCCCCCGGTACTTCAGGCTTTGGGAGTATATTAACCAGAGGTTGCCGGCTTCAGAACGACAGACCGCCCGACGGCGGGCCAAGCCCGAGTCAGTTCTGCGGGAAGCCGAAGGCGCGTTGGCAACCCTGGCCTCGGAGTGGAAGAAAACTTTCGAGGCCTTTCGGCAGGCGGGGTCTCCTGTTCCGCCCGTGATGATCGTGGTTTGTGATAACACCGACCTGGCAAAACTTGTATACCAGCACATTGCCCTTGGTAAGGTGCTACCGGAGCTTCAAAACCGCAACGGACAGGAGGTCACCTTCCGCATCGACACGAAACTTCTGGAAGAGGCCGAGGCGGCCTGGGAAGGCGAGACCAGGCAAGAAACCGCCGAACGATTGCGCCGGACGGTGGACACCATCGGTAAGACGGAGTGGGCAGGGGAAGGGGAGCCGCCCGGAAAAGATATCCGTTGCGTCGTGTCGGTGGGGATGCTCAACGAGGGTTGGGACGCCCAGAACGTCACCCAGATCCTGGGTCTGAGAGCTTTTACCTCACAGCTTCTGTGTGAGCAAGTAGTGGGACGGGGCTTGCGCCGGCTCAATTACGACGATTTCTCTGAACCCGAATATGTCGATGTTTACGGGGTGCCCTTTGAGGTCATCCCGGTCAGGAAGAAGCCGATAAGTCGTACGGAAGTGGCGAAGGTCTCCACCCTCGTGCGGGCCCTTAAAGAACGCAAACACCTGGAGATCACCTTCCCCCGGGTCGAGGGGTACGTCTTGGACGTAAAAACCCGCATCCGCTTAAACCTTGCTAGCGTGCCTTATCTCGTGATTGACCCGGCAACGGAGCCGACCGAAGTGACGGTCAAGCCTGCCGTAGGCTTCCGCATCGGCCGCCCGGACCGGGTGGGGCCCGGTCCCGAGGTGCTTCACGACCGGAACCCCTTCCATCGGGAGAAACGCTTGCAGGCGAGCGTCTATGAGGTCGCCGCGGAACTTTGTCACCGCCTCAAGGAAAAACGAGCAGACTGGGCCATCCGGCATGTTCTCTTCCCCCAGGTACTAAGGGACGTCTGGCGGTATCTAGAAGAGCGGGTCGTGGTGAAGGGCGAGGCTGTCCTGGAGGAAATCGCCCTGCTCAAGTACAAGCAACGTATTATCGAACGGCTCATGGAAGCCATCGAGCCGGATGCCGAGGCCGGGGAGCCGCCGATCCTCCCGGTGGTCGAGCGCTTCCGCCCGGTCGGGTCTACATCGGAGGTCCTCTTTCGCACGACGCGTCCGTGTGTGGGGACGACCAAGAGCCACATTAGCCATGTGGTGCTGGACGCCCCCGTCTGGGAACACAGCGTAGCTTATCAATTGGAGCGCATCCCTGAAGTGATTGCCTATGCCCGAAACGACCACCTGGACTTTACGATCCCTTACGAATGGCAGGGCGTTCGGCACGAATACCGTCCCGACTATCTGGTCCGCCTCCGGGCTAAAGGCGGCGGAGAAATCAAGGTGATTTTGGAAGTCAAAGGTTTTGAGACGGAGCAGGACCGGCAAAAGGAGGCGGCGGCGAGGCGCTGGGTGCGGGCGGTCAACCATCACGGTGAGTTCGGCCGCTGGGAGTTTCGGGTATGCCGCCGCCCCGAAGAGGCTAAAGGGATAATAAAGGCCCTGGCATCAGCCTAGAAGGCACCCCCCGCCTGGCCCCAGGGCCCGCCGGATGAGCTCGACCCGGGCCTCCTCAGTATCTACATTTGGTCAAAAGCCCACCTGGACGAGGGCGGGGCCCTGGGACGCCTTCCCGCTTGTGGTGAACCCGCTTCGGCTGCTGCTTTCGGGCAAGCCGTTCATTGAGAACTACGAATGGAAACCCGGCC
>PSKS01000113.1:0-3530 GCA_040289115.1 Chloroflexota bacterium | reverse complement strand
CGCCGGGCGGCCACCCGCTTCAAAGGGGCGGGGGTGGAGGCGGTGGCCGTCTGCTACCTGCACGGCTACCGTTATCCGGACCACGAGCTGGCCACCGAGTTGATCCTTAAGGGGGAGCTGCCGGACGCTTTCCTTTCGGTGGCCCACCGGGTCCTGCCTGAGTTCCGGGAGTTCGAGCGGCTCAGCACCACGGTAGTCAACGCCTACCTGGGTCCGGTGGTCTCCCGCTACATCCAGAGTCTGCGTCGGCGGCTTGACGAACTGGGCATTTCGTGCCCACCCTACATGACCCAGTCCAACGGGGGGGTAATGACCCTGGACGTGGCGGCGGGCTACACCCACCGGACGGTCCTGTCTGGGCCTAGCGCCGGGGTGGTGGGTGCGACCCACCTGGCCGCCCTGGCGGACCTCAAAGACGTCCTCACCTTCGACATGGGCGGTACCTCGGCCGACCTGAGCCTGGTGGTGGGGGGGCGGCCGGCGGTGGCCTTCGGGCGGGAGGTAGCCGGCTATCCCGTAAAGGCCCCGATGGTGGACGTGAAGACCATCGGCGCCGGTGGGGGTAGCATCGCCCGGGTGGACTCAGGGGGCCTGCTGAAGGTGGGACCCGAAAGCGCCGGCGCCTTTCCCGGGCCGGCCTGCTACGGCCTGGGAGGTGACGAGCCGACGGTGACCGACGCCCACGTGGTCCTGGGAACGCTGAACCCTGGGGGGCTGCTCGGGGGCCAGATGCCCATTGACCCCGGGAAGGCTTGGAAGGCGGTGGGGAAGCTGGCCTCCCGCCTTGGGCTCGACGTGCCCACCGCGGCGGCCGGGGTCGTCGCGGTGGTAGTAGCCGGGATGGCCCGAGCGGCCCGGGTCGTCTCCGTCCAGCGGGGCTACGATCCCAGGGATTTTACCCTGGTGGCCTTCGGCGGGGCCGGGCCGCTGCATGCCGGCTGGCTAGCCCGCCAGCTGGGGGTGAGACGGATTCTGGTCCCAGCTCGGCCGGGTCTCTTGTGCGCCCTGGGATTGCTGGTTACGGACATCAGGGCCGACTTCCTCCAGAGCCACCTGGTCCCAGTGGAAGAGGCCGATCCCGGCCTGCTGGCCCGGATCTTCGGCCGGCTGGAGGCGGAGGCTAACCGGTGGCTGGCGGACCAGGGGGTTCCGGTCGGGCGGAGGCTTTTGCGACGGGCGGTGGATATGCGCTACCTGGGGCAAAACTACGAGCTAGTGGTCCCGGTTTCCCAGGGCGCCTTCGGGCCGGAGACCATCCCGGCGGTCCTGGCCGCCTTTTACCGGATTCACGAGCAGGCCTACGGTTACGCCGTGGCTGGGGAACCGGCCGAGTTCGTTACCTTCCGGGTGGAGGCTGTGGGCCTGCTGGAAAAACTTCCCCTTCTCGAGGCGCCGGCTTCCGGTCCCGACCCGGAACCGGCCGTGGTCGGACGGCGCCGGGTCTATTTGGATGGGGAGTGGCTTCAACTGACGGTTTACGACCGCGAAAGGCTAAGGCCGGGCAACGTGGTGTCCGGCCCGGCCCTGGTGGAGCAGATGGACACCACCACCTTCATCCTGCCGGGGCAGGTGGGGCGGGTAGACGGCTTCGGCAACATTTTTATCACGGAGGCTTAGAGGCGGGCATGGTCGAGGCGGGGTTTCGCACCGACCCGGTAACCGTGGAGGTCATCGGCAACGCCCTGCTTTCCATCGCCGAGGAGATGGGGGAGGCCCTGGTCAGGGCAGCCTATTCGGACAACATCAAGGAGCGGCGGGACTCCTCGACGGCGATCTTCGACCCGGCCGGCCAGACCCTGGCCCAGGCGGCCCACATCCCCATTCACCTGGGCTCGTTCCTGGGGGTGGTGGAGGCGGTGCTCCGGCGCTTTCCGGTGTCGGAGCTGCGGGACGGGGATATGTTCATCGGGAATGATCCCTATGCCGCCGGGGGTACCCACCTTCCCGACATCGTCCTTACCGCCCCGGTATTCTTCGAGGGGCGGCTGGTGGGGTTTGTCACCAACCTGGGCCATCACGCCGATTTTTTCGACCGGGGAGAGGGCCGCCACATCTGGCAGGAGGGCCTGCGGATACCGGCCCTCAGGCTGGTGGAGGCGGGTCGAATCCGGGAGGACCTACTGGAGCTGATCCTCCTCAACTGTCAGCTGCCCCGGGACCGGCTGGGGGACCTGCGGGCACAGATCGCCGCCAACCGGCTGGGCATCCGCCGGCTCCGGGAACTGTGTACCCGGCACGGGTTGGAAACCGTTTTGCGGGCGGAGCAGGACCTTTTGGATTACACCGAGCGGCGGATGCGGGCGGCCCTTAAGGTCATCCCCGAAGGCGTTTACCCCTTCGAGGATGAGCTCGATTCGAACTACCTGACGGAACCGATCCGGCTGGTGTTGACCGTAACCCGGGACCGGGAAGGGATAATCCTAGACTTTAGCGGCTGTCCGCCCCAAGGTCCGCACCCCTTTAACATGAACTTGACGGCAACCCTGGCTACCTGCTACTACGCCCTCAAGACCCTGGTGGACCCGGAGATCCCACCTAACGCCGGCCTTTACCGGCCCATCCGGGTGGTGGCCCCAGCAGGCACGGTGGTCAACTGCATTGAGCCGGCGGCGGTGGAGGCCCGGACTCAGACCTGTCAGCGGGTAGTGGACCTGATTTACGGGGCCCTTGCCCCGGCCATCCCCGATCGGGTGACGGCGGCCCACAACGGGGGCAACTCCTCGGTAAGCTTCCACGGGATCCACCCCAGAACCGGCCGCCCATTCCGCTACATGGAGACGCTGGGCGGGGGCTTTGGAGCCCGGGGAAACAAGGATGGTCTGGACGGGGTCCAGGTTCACGTAACCAACACCTCCAACCTGCCCATCGAGGCGCTGGAGCACACCTACCCGCTGCTGGTGAGCCGGTACGAGCTAATTACCGACTCCGGAGGTCCGGGCCGATGGCGGGGCGGAATGGGGTTTGTCCGGGAGATCCGGGTGGTGGAAGGGGAGGTCTTTGCGGGAGCCAACATCACCCGAATCCGGAGCCGGCCGTGGGGGCTTTTCGGGGGGCTGCCCGGAGCGCCCCAGCGGGCCGAGGTGGTCCGGGCCAACGGCTCGGTGGAGCCGCTGCCACCGGGGCCGGAGGGTCGGGCCCGCATCCGGCTGGGTCCCGGGGACGGCCTGGCGCTGATCACCTCGGGGGGCGGCGGCTACGGTGATCCCAAAACCCGGGAGCGGTGGCGGGTGCTGCAAGACCTTAGGGAAGGGCGGATCTCGGTGCGGGCGGCCGTGGAGGATTACGGGCTCGACCCCCGAGAGATTCCGGCGGAGGTAAGCGATGACAACGGAAACGGCTGACGCGGTGGTGGTTGGAGGCGGTGTCGTCGGGGCCAGCATAACCTTCCACCTGGCCAGGCTGGGCATCAAGCGGTCTGTCCTCTGCGAACGGAAGCAGCTGGCCGCGGGAGCGTCGGGTCGGTCGGGCGCCCTGGTGCGCATGCACTACACCAACGAGCCCGAGGCCAGGCTGGCGGCGGCTAGCCTGCC
>PSKS01000112.1:0-3590 GCA_040289115.1 Chloroflexota bacterium | reverse complement strand
CGGGCACGGCCCCGGCCACCAGTTCCGGGGCGGCCGGGTCGGCGGGGTCGTATGGTAGGTAGACCGCCTCGGGCAGGCCGGCGGCGATGGGGGCCCGGATTTCAGCCGGCACCGCCAGGGTCACCAGCCCCGCCCCGACCCGGTAGGCGGCGGCAGCCGCCAGCCGGGCCGCCCCGACGTAGCGGCGAGAGCCCACCACCATCAACACCCGGCCGAAGGTTCCCTTGTGGCCGGAGTCGGGCCTGGCCGGGAGGAGGGCGGCCACCGCCCCCGGAGTGAGCACTGAGACGGTCTCGACGGGGCGGGCGGCTGGGGGAAAACCGATGTCGGCGACCAGCAGCTGCCCAGTAAGGTCGGCCGCCTGGGGATTGAAAAGTCCCAGCTTCGGAAAGCCAAGGGTGACCGTGAAGTCAGCCGGGAAGGCCACCGGGTCGGGAATGCCGGTGTCGGCGTCTAGGCCGGTGGGCAAGTCCAGAGCCACCAGGGTGGGCCGGCGGGCCGCTATCACCGGCCGGCCGGTGAGGGAGCCGGTCGGCTCCGGCCAGACCCACGGGCGGGGCCGAGGGTGGCGGGGAAGGTTCCGAACCGCCTCCAGCAGGGCCTTCAGGGTCCCGGTGATGGGCCGCAACCGGCCCGTTCCCAAAAGGCCGTCCAGGATCAGATCGGCGCCGGCCACCCACCCCGCCGCCTCCCCCAGGACCTCCCCCTCCATCCGGACCAGGATGGGGACCCGCCGCTCCTGGCAGAGGCGCAGTTTCGGGTCCTCCGGCCGTTGCCGGTTCCAGACGACGACCCGGACCCGGGCACCCCAGTCGGCCAGGTGCCGGGCGGCTACCAGCGCATCCCCGCCGTTGTTGCCGGGCCCGACCAGGACGACGATTTCCCGCCCGGCCACATCCCCCAGGTAGAAATCCCGGATTCGGGCGGCCACCTCCCGCCCGGCGTTCTCCATCAGCAGGTCCGTCGAAACACCGGCGGCGGCCGCTGCCTCCTCCAGGCGGCGCATCTCCGCCGTCGAAACGACGGGCAGCCTAGCCGTTGCTATAGGCGACCACGAAGGCGATGGCCAGTTCATCGGTGTGTGTCAGGCTCACCTCGAAGTGGGTCAGACCCAGCTCGGCCGCCCGTGACAGGGCCCGGCCGTAAAGATAAACCTGGGGCTTGCCCCGGCGGTTGGGCAGAATCTCCACCTCCCGCCAGCCGATCCCCCTCAGGCCGGTTCCCAGGGCCTTACTTACAGCCTCCTTGGCCGCAAACCGGGCGGCCAACTCCGGCACCCGGCCCCGGCAGAAGGCCAGCTCCCGGGGGGTAAATACCCGCCGTTCGAAGCGCGCCCCGAAGCGCTCCAGGGCCGCGGCGATGCGACGGATTTCCACGGCATCAACCCCGGCACTCAGTCTCATCGGCCTTGATTATACGCCCTCCGGCCGCGTCCGTCCCGTGTGGTACAATGCACCCGGGAAGGCAATTTAACCTTTAGGGTTGGGCCCATGGGCTTTCTTTCCGACCGGGACACTGAGTACCTAAAGAACCTCTTCGCCGAGCGCCTCGCCCACCCGGTAACGGTCAGGCTTTTCACCCGGGAGTCGAAGCTGGTGCTGCCCGGGGTAAGGCAGTGCCCGACCTGCCGAGACGCCCGCCTCATCCTGGAGGAGCTGGCCGGACTTTCGGATCAGATTCAGCTCGAGGTCCACGACGTCCTGGCCGAAGCCGACCTGGCCCGCCAGTACGATATTTTCGACGTCCCAGCCATCGTCTTAGAAGGCAAAAACGCCGGCCGGGTCAGGTTCTTCGGCCTGCCGGCCGGCTACGAGTTTGCCACCCTGGTTGAAGACCTCCTGGACGTGAGCCGGGGTGAGGGCGACCTCTCGGCGGAGACCCGCCGCCAGCTCCGGGCCATCCGCGCGCCCGTCGTTATCCGGGTGCTGGTTACTCCCACTTGACCCTGGTGCCCGATGGCGGCCAGGCTGGCCCACAGACTGGCGGTGGAGTCGGCCCAGGTTACGGCCGACGTCATCGAGGTCCAGGAGTTTCCCGAGCTTATCGAGCGCTACCGGGTTCGGGGGGTGCCCAAGGTGGTTATCAATGAGCGGGTCCAGTTTGAGGGGGCCCTTCCCGAGGCCCAGTTTATCCGGCAGGTCGTGCTGGCTATCGACGGCCAGACCCAACCCACTGACGGAGAGGATGCCGATGCTTGACGCCGCCACCCGCGCCGCCGTTCAGGACCTGCTTCTGCGCACCACCGGCTTGAGGTTCGACGAGCCGGGCGTTGTTGAGCGGCTGGTGGAAGCTGCCCAGCAGAAGACGGTTGCCTTGCTGGAAGATGCCCAGCGCCGGGCTCTGGCCAACGGCCGGACGGTGGTCCAGGCAATGGACCTGGCCCTTTTGCCTGGCCTGAGCCGGACCTTGGCCGAACTGCGGCCCATCTTCCTTAAGGAGGAGATTCACCGGGTACTACACGGGCTGGCCGAACTGCCCTTTTCGGGCCAGCTGGACGAGGAGGTAAAGGAGCTGGTGCCCTTGCTGGTCGGGACCCTGGTGGTGGTCCTGGGCCGCACGGTAAGGGGCATCGGCCTGCCGGGGGCCCTCCCCACCGAGGAGCGCATCCGGCTACTGGCCTCCCCGCCCAGCGACCGTCCCGCCGAGTCGGACATCCGGCGGGCGGTGGAGGTGGTCGGCCTCTGGTTCTAAGGGCGGGGCGGCCGGTAGACCTCGTTGGCCCCGCTTACCGAGAGCCCCGGGCGGGGCCCGCCCCCAACCACGTAAATGACGTCCCCCAGGGCCACGGCCCCTAGTCCATGGCGGGCGGTGGGCATTGGGGCCCGGGTCGTCCAGCGGCTGGCGGCCGGGTCGAACTCCTCGTTGTGGTTGAAGGTGCCGGCCGGAGACTCGCCCCCAAAGACGTACAGCCGGCCGAAAAGGACGGCCGCGGCGATGCCGCCCCGGGCAGTGGGCAGGGGCGGGGCTTGCTCCCAGCGGCCAGCCTCGGGATTAAAAACCTCCACCACCCGGAGGTTCTCCGGGTTCCGGCCGGCCACGACGTAGATTCGGTCGCCGACGACCCCGGCCGCCAGGTGATCCCGGGGGGTGGGCATCGGGGGCAGGGCTTCCCACCGGTCGGCAGCCGGGTCGTAGCGGGCGGCCTCGGCCACGCTCTGGCCCCCGGGTCCCAGCCCTCCAAAAAGGTAGACCTGCCCCCGGTAAACCACCGCCGCCCCGGCCCCCCGGGGGGTGGGCATTGGCCGGGCGGTTCGCCAGATGCCCTCGGCCGGCCTCAGCCAGAAGACGTCGGCCACGGGGGTCATTGCCGTGCCGGCCAGGCCCCCGAGAACGTAAAGCCGGTCGCCCACGGCCGCCACGTGGGTATGGTGGACCGGCTTGGGCAGGGGCGGACCTGCCGTCCAGCGGTCGGTGGCCGGGTCGTAGACCTCCACGGTGTCCACCGTCATACCCAAACCGTCGAAACCTCCGACCACGTAGATCCTGCCGTCCAGGGCCGCGGCTGCCACCTCGGTCCGGGGGGTGGGCATCGGGGCCCGGGTCGTCCACTCCCCGGCGGGTGGGGCGGGCGGGGGCGAGGTGACCGTGGG
>PSKS01000029.1:0-28770 GCA_040289115.1 Chloroflexota bacterium | reverse complement strand
CCCGCAGACCCTGCAACTGGCCCAGCTTATCCAGGCCCAGCTGGCCAAGGCCGACATCAAGGCCGAGATCGTCCAGCTGGAGTTTGCCCAGATCCTCCAACTTGAGGACCGGGGCCAGCATAAGGGGCTGGTGCTCGGCCGCTGGAGCGGCCGCATCGACCCAGATGCCAACATTTACGACCGGGTTTACACGGGCCAGCGGAACAACACGACGGGCTACTCCAATCCGGAGGTCGACCGGCTTCTCGATGAGCAACGGATGACCTACGACCTGAATCGGCGCCGGGAGCTGTTGCGGCGGGCCGAGCAGATTTACGCCGTGGACGACCCGGCCAGGGTCTGGTACCGGTTCTCGATGGCGATGCTGGTCACCAACCGTCGCGTTCGGGGCCTGGAACCTTACCCGGACCAGATCATCCGCTTTCAGTACGCGTGGCTTGAAAAATAAAATCAACCTTGACCCGGGGCCCTCGGACAGGGCCGTGACCGAGGGGGCCGTAAGGATGCGGCTGTGGGCGGCTACAAACAGGCTATCGATTACGTAGTCACGACCAAGGTGGCTGGGAAGCTCGGGGCTGGCCCGGGCCGTTGCCGAAGGGCGGACGGTTGTATTAACATCAGGTGGTGTCAAATCTGGCCGAATTCCCTTGACCAGGAGGCGGCAGTATGATTACCCGCGCCGAAACCCTGAGCCCCAAGCAATTCTCCCTCGACTTGAAGTACACTGCCGAAGAGGGAATCATCTACCTTACCGGCATCCAGGCCCTGGTTCGGGTACCCGTCGACCAGCGCCGGGCCGACCGCCGCCGGGGCCTGAAAACGGCCGTCTTCATCTCGGGTTACCCCGGCTCTCCCCTGGGGGGCCTCGACTTCGAGTTGGTCCGCCAGTCTCGCTTGCTCCGAGAGCACGACATCTTCTTCACCCCCGGCCTTAATGAAGACCTCGCCGCCACCGCCGTTTGGGGCAGCCAGCTGGCCACCGGTTTCCCGAACCCCAAATACGACGGGGTCCTCGGGGTCTGGTTCGGCAAGGCCCCCGGGGTGGACCGCGCCGGCGATGCCTTTCGGCACGCCAACTTTGCGGGCGTTTCCCGGACGGGCGGGGTGCTGGCCTACGCCGGCGACGACCCCACCTGCAAGTCGTCCACCCTGCCCAGCGCCACCGAAACAACCCTGGCCGACCTGGGCATGCCGGTCCTCTTCCCCGGCAACGTCCAGGAGGTGCTGGACCTTGGCCTCCACGGCTTCGCCCTCTCCCGATGCTCCGGCCTGTGGGTGGCCCTCAAGGTAGTTACAAACGTGGCCGACGGGGCCGGAACGGCCGAGGTCGCCCCGGACCGCATCAGGCCGGAGCTTCCGACCCTAGAGCTGGACGGCCGCCCATTCGAGCACCGACCTAATCCCCGGGCCATGGCGACCCCCGCCATCCTCGAAGTGGAACGGCAGCTCTTCTACACCCGGCTGGAACTGGCCCGCCTCTACGCCCGGGCCAACCGTCTCAACCAGGTCATGCTTCCCACCAGGCCAGCTTGGCTGGGCATTGCCGCGGCCGGCAAGACCTTCTACGACGTCCGGCAGGCCCTGGCCGAGCTGGGGCTGGATGATGCCGCCCTCAGCCGGCTGGGCGTAAGGCTTTTTAAGATAAACCAGGTCTTCCCGCTGGAGCCCTGGACAGTGCGGGAGTTTGCCGAGGGCCTCGAGGAAATCCTGGTTGTGGAGGAGAAACGGCCGTTTATCGAGGCAGCTATTCGGGACATCCTCTATTCCGTACCCGAGCGGCCGCTGGTTATCGGGAAATTCGACGAGGCCGGCCAACCCCTGATCCCGGCCCACGGCGAGCTCGAGGCTGACATCATCGCCCCCGTCATAGCCCGCCGCCTCCTCCGGAGGTTCCCCATCGAGTCGGTCAAAGCCCGCCTCCACCAGCTGGAGGCCGCCCGGTCCCGTCCCGTTGCCCTCACCGTTGCCCGGACCCCCTACTTCTGCTCGGGCTGTCCCCATAACCGCTCGCTGGAGGTGCCGTCGGGTAGCCTGGTGGGGGCTGGCATCGGCTGCCACGGCATGGCCCTCATCACCGACCGGGAGACCATTGGCAAGGTCACGGGCATCACCCACATGGGGGGCGAGGGAGCCCAGTGGGTGGGCATCGCCCCCTTCACCGGGACACCCCACTTCTTCCAGAACCTGGGCGACGGCACCCTTTTCCATTCGGGTTCTCTGGCCATCCGGTTTGCCGTCTCGGCCGGGGTAAAGATGACCTATAAAATCCTCTACAACAACGCCATCGCCATGACCGGCGGCCAGCCGGTCCCGGGTGCCGTGGGGGTTGCGGAGCTCACCCGCCTCCTCGAGGCCGAAGGGGTCCGCAAGACCATTGTCACCACCGACGACCCGGCCAAGTACCGGGGCGTCCGCCTTGCCCGCAACGCCGAGGTCTGGCACCGGGACCGGCTGGTGGAGGCCCAGGAGCTTTTAGCCTCCATCCCTGGAGTCACCGTCCTCATTCACGACCAGATGTGCGCGGCCGAAAAGCGGCGGCTCCGCAAGCGTGGGCGCCTACCCGACCCACCCGCCCACGTTTACATCAACGAGCGTGTCTGCGAGGGATGCGGCGACTGCGGCCGCAAGTCCAACTGCCTGAGCGTCCAGCCCGTGGAAACGGAATTCGGCACCAAGACCCAAATCCACCAACCGTCCTGCAACAAGGACTACTCGTGCCTGCTGGGCGACTGCCCTTCGTTCCTGACGGTGGAGGTACGGAACGGCCCCAGGAACCGAGAGCGCCGCTACCCCACGTTCGACCTGGAACTGCCCGAGCCGGAACTTAAGGTCCCCACCGACGGCTACTCACTCTACATGATGGGCATTGGCGGAACCGGGGTGGTGACCGTGAACCAGATCCTGGGGACCGCGGCCCTGCTGGACGGCAAGCACGTGCGGGCCCTGGACCAGACCGGCCTGAGCCAGAAGGGCGGGCCGGTGGTCTCCCACCTGAAGCTCTTCGACCGGGAGCCTGGGGTCTCCAATAACGTTTCGGCTGCCGGGGCCGACCTCTACCTCGTGTTCGACCTTCTGGTGGGAACCCAGCCCGCCAGCCTGGCCAAGGCGGACCCGAACCGCACCATCGCGGTGGTCTCCACCAGCCGGGTGCCCACCGGCCAAATGGTCACCAACAACCGGCTGGCCTTCCCCGAGCTTTCGACCCTCGTCGATAAGGTCGACGCCGTCACCCGGCGGGAGCACAACGTCTACCTGGACGCCCAGCTGGTGGCCGAGGCCCTCTTTGGCGACCATATGCCCGCCAACATCGTCCTCCTGGGCGCCGCCTACCAGGCGGGGACTATCCCCATCTCGGCCGAGGCCATCGAGCAGGCCATCCGCCTTAACGGGGTGGCCGTCGACATGAACCTGCTGGCCTTCCGCTGGGGCCGGCTGGCCGTAATTGACCCCCGCCGGGTAGATGTCGAGGTGATGCGGGCCACCCGCCGGGCCGAGCGCCCGGCCCCGGAGCTCGCCCCGGCCGTTCGGGAGCTTATCGACTCCGTCGGGCCCGAAGGGGAGCTCCGCCGCCTGCTCGAAATCCGGGTCCCGGACCTCGTCGACTACCAGGACCTGGCTTATGCCCGCCGCTACGTGGAGTTTGTCCGGCACGTTCGGGCGGTGGAGGCCGAGCGAACGCCGGGGCGGACGGCCATCAGCGAGGCGGTGGCCCGCTATCTTTACAAGCTAATGGCCTACAAGGATGAATATGAGGTGGCCCGGCTTCACTTGGACTCCGCCTTCCGGACCGACCTGGAGGCCCGCTTCGGTCCAGGTGCCAGGGTCTACTGGCACCTGCATCCCCCCATCCTCCGGGCTCTCGGCCTCAAACGAAAGCTCAAGCTCGGGCCGTGGTTTAGCCTAGTGTTTCGCCTGCTCCGGGCGATGCGCCGGCTCCGGGGAACCCCCTTCGACATCTTCGGGTATACCCGGGTGCGGCAGCTGGAGCGCCGCCTCATCGACGAGTATCGGGACCTCGTGGAGCGGGCCCTGGCCCGGCTGGACGGGTCGACCTACGAGCTGGTTCTGGCCGTGGCAGCCCTACCGGACGAAATTCGGGGCTACGAGGGGATCAAGCTGGCCGGAATCGAACGCTATCGGCAGCGGGCGGCCGAACTTATGGCCAGGCTGGAGGCGGGCCGCTAAAGCCGTCAGTGGCGGACGCCGACGGGCTGAGTAACCCCCTCAGGCACCGGCCGCAAGGTTGCGACGATCCCTTTGTATGCCGGGATCCGGGCCAGGGGCGAACGGCTAGCGGGGTCCACCAGCACGTTGCCTTCCGGCCAGTAGACCTGGAGGGTTCCGGCTGCCACTGGCGCCGGAAAGACTCGTCCCCGAAAGCTTCCGTACTCGTTCACCAGCTCCACCGGCTGCCCCGGCCGCAGACCAAGGCGGGCCAGGTCGGCCGGGTTAATCAAAATTGCATCCCGGGGCGTCAGGTTGATGGGGTCGACATCCTCCTGGACCATGCTGTTGAACTGTTTGCCCCGGCGGGTGGCCACCAGGAACCGACCGGCGGGCATTGGCCGGGTCGGGATTGCAACTCGCTTGAAGTGGGCCCGGCCGTCGGGCGTGGGGAAGCGCCAGCCGGCGCAGAGGATGGGCCCCCCGTACTGGAAGCTGTCGCCGGGTTTGCTCAGGTACTGGATGCCGTCGTAGGCGGGAATGCACCGGGCGATCTCGGCCCGGATATCGGCCGTATCCCGGAAAGTGAGCCGGTCGGCGAACTCAGGCCTCACCCGGCGTGCCAGCTCCATGAAGACCTCCCACTCGGGTCGGGCCTCTCCGACCCGGGGCCCCGGAATCTCGGGGCTGAAGATGACCCGGCGCTCGGTGGTGGTCTGGGTGACGCCCCCCGGTATCTCGTACCGGGTGGCCGCCGGCAGCAGCACCACAGTTTCGGCCGGTTCGATGAGCATCTGGGCCGAGAGGGCGATGTCGAGGTGGACCCGGAGGGGAATGCGACCCAGGGCGGCCTTAACCCCGGCCGGGTCGGGCATCACCTCATTGAACCCGCCGCCCACCGCCACCAGGACGTCGATGCGGCCGTCCGCGGCGGCATCCAGCATCTCCGGGACCGTCAGTCCTGGCCGGTCCGGGACCGGAAAGCCCCACAGCTCCGCAAATCGGCGGGCGTTTTCGGCGGTGATGGGCAGGCCCCCAGGGAACGCGGTGGCGTAGGCCCCCATCTCAGCCCCACCCTGGACCCCTGAGTGCCCCCGGATGGGCATAAGGCCGCAGCCAGGGCGACCGACGAAGCCCTTAAGCAGGGCCAGGTTGATGATGGCGTGGACGTTATCCTCGCCGCAGGTATGCTGGGTGATGCCCATCCCCCAGACAAAGACGGCCCGCTCGGCCCGCCCCACCAGGCTGGCAAACTCGGCCATCTCCCGCCGGGAGACTCCGGAACCGGCCTCCAGCTCCTCCCACGGGGCGGCCTCCACTCCGGCCGCGAACTCGGCAAAGCCGGCGGTGTAATTTTCAACGAACGCCCGGTCAAACCAGCCCCGGGTCAGCATCTCCTTGGCTGCCCCCACCAGGAAGGGAATGTCCCCACCAGGCCGGACCTGGAAGAACCGGTCGGCAATCTTGGTGCCGAAGAGGGCGCTCTCCAGGTCGGACGGCACGTAATACCGCTCCATGGCCGGCTCCCGGTAGGGGTTCACCACCACGACCCTGGTGCCGGCCTTTTTGGCGTAGTAGAGATACTTCATCATCACCGGCTGGTTGTTGGCTACGTTGGAGCCGATGAAGACCACCAGGTCGGTGCCAATGAGGTCCCGGTACGAGCAGGTGGTGGCCGCCACCCCGAGCTGGGCCTTCAGGGCCAGGGTGCTGGGGGAGTGGCAGATCCGGGCAGCATTGTCCATGTTGTTGGTGCCGATGGCCCGAACCGCCTTCTGAAAGGCGTAGTAGCTTTCGTTGGGCTCCCCCCGACTGGTCATGTAAAAATAGCTCCGGTCCGGGTCCGTCCGCCGAATGGTTTCCGCAATTATGTCAAGTGCCTCGTCCCAGGAGACCCGGCGAAAACCGGCCTCGCCCCGGCGTCGGACCATGGGGTAGGCCAGCCGGCCCAGGGCCCGGAGCTCCCGGGAGGTTTTTCCGGCTAGGGGAGCCACGTTGGCCAGAACTTCGGGATCCAGGGGCCCCATCGTGTTGAGCCTGAGGAGCCGGAGGCGGATGTTGCAGAGGTGGATGTTTTCCATTGTCCAGTCCCGCAGGCCCTTGGTGCCCAGGGCGCAGCCGTCGCAGACGCCCTGATTGAGGATCGCCCAGGCGTAATCCAGGTTGTCGCGATTCTCCCAGAGAGCCCGGAAGACCTCGCCCAGGTTGTGGGCCTGGCGCAGGGGGATAAGGCTGGCCCAGAGGGCGGGGTCCCAGCCCCGCCGGGGCCCACGGACGGGGTTGATAGGCCGGGGCGACCGGAAGGCTTCCCGGGCCAACGTCAAGAGGATTCTACCCATTTTAAGCCAGGTAGCCGGGGTCATCGCCGCTCCCCGCGCAGGCAACCTTCTAAACCAAGTTTACACGGCCCGGGCCTAAAACCGCAGGGGAACCCTTTCCCAACCTGGCCCCAGGGAGTATTATCTTTCTGGCAAAGTTTCCGCAGGAGGGTCGCCGTGGACGGGGAAACCACCCTCGGTCAGGCGGTCTACGAGGTTCGCTCTGTTGGGGAAGCGGCTGAAGCCTACGTCGAGGCCCTGATGGCCCAGGGGGTCGAGTACCTTTTCCTGAACCCGGGCACCGATACCTTCCCGATTCAGGAGGCCCTGGTCAAACTCGAGAGCTTGGGCCGACCGGTCCCCAAAACCGTACTCTGCCTCTTTGAAGTGGTGGCCCTGGCGGCCGCCCACGGCTTCTTTGCGGCCTCGGGGCGGCCCCAGGCGGTCCTGGTCCACGTGGACGTGGGCACCCAGAACCTGGGGGGAATGGTGCACAACGCCCAGCGGGGCCGGGCGGCCGTCCTCATCTCGGCGGGACGGGCCCCCTACACCACCGACGCCGCACAGCGGGGAACCCGGGACACCTACATCCACTGGCTCCAGGAGCAGCCCGACCAGCACGGCATCGTCCGCAACTACGTCAAGTGGGACTATGAGGTCCGCCGGCCCGACCAAGTCGGCGAGGCCGTAGCCCGGGCTTTTCAGGTTGCGGCCAGCGACCCGCCGGGGCCCGTCTACCTTACCTTGCCCCGGGAGGTCCTAATGGCCTATCTGGGCCAGGCCAAAATCTACCGGCCCGAACGGTTCTCGCCCGCCAGGCTTGGGGCCGGCGACCCGGCCGCCCTCAAAGAGGTTGCCCGACTGCTGGTTGGGGCCCATTCGCCGGTGGTTCTGACGGCTACCACCGGCCGGAATCCGGCCGGCTTTGCCGGGCTCGTCCGGCTGGCCGAACTGTTGGCCCTGCCGGTGGTTGAATGGCGGGACCGGGCCAACTTCCCGGCCACCCATCCCCTCTATCAGGGCTTCGACCCGGAGCCGTTCCTGGAAGCCGCCGACGTGGTGCTGATCCTGGACCACGACGTCCCGTATATCCCGACCCGACAGGGCGTAAATCCCGCCGCAACGATAATCCAGGTTGACCTCGACCCCGTGAAGGAGCGGATACCCCTCTGGACCTTCCCCGTGGACCTGGCCGTCCGGGCCGACACCGGCCAGGCCCTTAACATCATCGCCGATTACGCCGCCGAAATGCTCACGGCCGCCGACCGACGCCGGCTGGAAGCCCGGCGGTCCCAACTGGAGATCCGCCACCGGCAACTGGTGGCCCGCTGGGAAGAGGCCGCCCTTAGCCAAGCCACCGTCCGGCCCATCGCCGCGGAATGGCTCGGCTACTGCCTGGGCCAGCTCTATGCCGAAGCGCCCGACTGCATATTCGTCGACGAGACCGTCACCAGCAACCGGCTCCTCTGGCCCTACCTTCGGCCGGCGGAGTCAGGCACCTGGTTCGGCAGCGGCGGCTCGGCCCTGGGCTGGGGGTTAGGGGCGGCCCTCGGGGTGAAGCTGGCTAAGCCCGACCGCCCCGTGGTCCTCGCCGTGGGCGACGGGTCTTTCGTCTTCGGGGAGCCCCTGGCCGCCTTCTGGGCCGCCGCCAGCGCCGGCGCGCCCTTTATGGCCGTGATTTTTAACAACAGCTGCTATAATGCGACGAAGCGGCCGCTGGTGGCCGCTTACCCCGAGGGCTACTCCGTCAGATACGACAGGTTTGTCGGCATCGACCTGATTCCCCCACCCCGGTACGACCGGCTGGCGGAAGTGGTCGGGGTCTACGGGGAGCGGGTCGAGGACCCCGCCGACCTGCTCCCGGCCCTGCGCCGGGGCCTGGCACGAGTCCGGGCGGGAGAACCGGCCATCATCGACGTTATCCTCGCCCACCCATGAGCGTCGGAACCCGAATCGGTTGGGGAGTTCAGCCGGCCGGCCACGACCTCCTGGCCCAGGACCGGCGCTACCTGGAGATCTTGGACCCCTGGCCGGGCAGCCGGATTCTCCACCTGGGCTGTGGCGACGGCCGCTTAACCCTCCGCCTGGCCGGGGCCGTGGGCGGATACGGGCGGGTTGTGGGGGTTGACTCCCAGGCCGAAGCCCTCAGGGAGGCCTTGGCCCAGCTGCGGGACTTCCGCCTGGCCCCAGTCGTGAGCTACGTGCGCTTCGATGGGGCGCGGCTCCCCTTTAAAAACGCCGCCTTCGAGGCCGCCCTGGTAACCGAGGCCCTGGCCTTCGCCCAGGACGCCGCCGCCCTGGTCGCCGAGGTCCGCCGGGTGGTGGCCCGGGGCCGCCGGCTGGTTTTCGTCCAAACCGACTGGGAGACCGCCCTTTACCACAGCGCCGACGAGGCCCTCACCCGCCGGGTTTTAGGGGCCCTGCGGGACGCCTGGCCTGGGGCGACCCTGGGCCGCCAGCTCTTCGGGCTAGTACGGCGGGCGGGCTTGAAGGATATGTGGACGGACGTCTACGTGCTTTACAACACCGAGTTCCGGGAGCCCTTCTACAGCCACTTCCTGGCAACGAGAGTCATCAAAGAAGTGCTGGCCGACACCGGCCGGATTTCTTCGGCCGAATACGAAGCCTGGCTAGAAGCCCTTCGGAGGACCGCGGAGGCCGGTGAATACTTCTTCAGCGTTAACCGCTATATTTGCGTTGCCACGGCCTAGATTGACAAATTCCCCAAGCTTGGTCTTATAATCCAGCAGCCGAAATACACTTCCGGTGAAAGGAGGGTTGAGCGTGGAATCCGCAAAGGTTTCACGGCGAACAGTTCTGAAGGCCGGACTTTTCGGGGGTATAAGCCTGCTTTTCGGCGCCTGCCAGCCCACGGGCGCCCCGGCACCGGGCCCCGCCCAGCCGACGGGTCCGGCGAAGCTGGTCTTCAGCAGCGGGCCCACCGGCGGGTCGTGGATTCCCCTGGCCGGAGCTGTTTCTGAGCTGGTGAAGCAGAAATCTCCCGAAATCGAAATCACCGTCGAGCCCGGGGCCACGTACATAAACATCGAGAAGCTGGCCGCCGGCAAGGCCGACCTGGGCTGGGCCAACCTGGACGGCTTTTATGATGCCCTGGAAGGCCGGCCCCCGATGCGCTCTAAGATAACCAACGTCTATTACATGATTTACATGTACCCCAATGTTTTCCAGATCGCCGTCCCAGAGGACTCGGGTATCCGCTCCTTGCGGGACCTCAGGGGGCGCTCGGTGGCCCTGCCACCTCAGGGTAACTCCTCCCTGGTCGCCTGGGAGACCGCCCTTAAGGCCCACGGCATGACCATTCAGGATTTCGGGACGGTCTCCTACGGCTCCATCGCCGACCACGTAGAGCTGATAAAGAACCGGCAGGCCGACGCCATGGGCTGGATTACCACTGTGCCGGCCAGCTTTATGCTTGACCTGGGCCCCAGCCGTAAGATGCGCATCTTAAGCTTTGACGACGAGGCCCTCAAGAAGGTCGAGGAGATAAACAAGGGCTACCGCAAGTACGTCATTCCGGCGGGCACCTACCGGGAGCAGGGCCACCCGGACCAGGTCGTAACCTTCCAGACCCCAACCATTATGATCGTCCGGGCGGAACTCCCGGAGGACCTGGTCTACCGGATCACCAAGGTCGTGGTAGAAAACAAGGACGAGCTGGCCCGGGCTGTCTCGGCCATCCGCAATACCCAGAAGGCGGAGATGGGACAGGACCTGGGTGTCCCTTACCACCCGGGGGCCTTGAAATATTACAAAGAGGCGGGTATCGTCAAATGAAGGCCCGCCGAACAACCCGACCGTCGGCAATCTGACCGCCCCAGGTTAAGCTCCCGGGAAAGGCTAAGGCGCGGAGGATTTTACCGTGAGAAACCCGGCCGGCCTGGTGGGTAAGCTTATCGCCGTGACGGCGGTGGTGATGTCCCTTTATCACATCTACTACCGCCTGGTGCCGAGCTTTAACCTGCCCATCGCCCCCGGTTTTACCCTTCGGATCGGGCCGGTAGATTCCCTCGTCCTTAAAGACATCCACCTGCTCTTCAGCCTGGTCTTGGTCTTCTTTCTCTACCCGTTGCGAAAGGGCCTCGGCCCGCGTATCCCAGTTTACGACCTGGTATTTGCGGCCCTCTCGGTCATTGTAACGGCCTACCTGCTGGTCCGATACGAGTACGTGGTGACCCGCTTCGCCACCGTCCATCCCCTGGAACCTGCCGACTTCGTGATGGCCATTCTTTCCATCCTGCTGGTGCTGGAAGCTACCCGGCGCTCCATCGGGCTGGCCCTTCCCATCACCGCCCTGGTCTTCATCGCCTATGGATTCCTCGGACCCTACCTACCCGGTTTCCTCAACCACCGGGGAATGACCCTCGAACTTATCCTGGACCAGACCTACCTTACGACCGAGGGGATCTTCGGCATCCCCCTGGGGGTGTCAGCGACGTATGTCATCCTCTTTGTGATTTTCGGGGCCTTTCTTGAGAAGTCCGGGGCCGGGCAGTTCTTCATGGACTTTGCCAACGCGCTGATGGGACGGTCCCGGGGCGGGCCGGGCAAGGTGTCGGTGGTTTCCAGCAGCCTCTTCGGCACCATCTCCGGCAGTGCCGTGGCCAACGTGATGGTGGATGGGTGGTTGACCATCCCGATGATGAAGCGGACCGGTTTCAAACCCGAAAGCGCCGCCGCCATCGAGGCCACGGCCTCCACGGGCGGCCAGATCATGCCGCCGGTGATGGGCGCGGCCGCCTTTGTCATGGCCGAATTCGTCGGCAAGCCCTATTCCCAGATCGCGCTGCACGCCGCCATCCCGGCCGTCCTTTATTATGTGGCCCTCTTTGCCGCCATCCACTTTGAAGCGATCAAGACCGGCCTGCGGGGGCTTTCGCGGGAGGAAGTCCCACCCCTGCTGGGGGTCCTCTGGCGTCAGGGCCACCTGCTGGTTCCGGTGATAATCCTGTTCATCCTGTTGGTTCAGGGTTACACGGCCAGCTACGCCGCCCTGATCGCCACCGGCGCGGTCATCGTGATGAGCTGGCTCCGCAAAGAGAGCCGGATCACCCCGGCCAAGGCCGTGGAGGCCCTCAAAGAAGGGGCCATTAACACCTTGCCCGTGGCGATGGCCACCGCCTGCGCCGGAATTATCATCGGCATTATCCTGCAGACAGGCCTAGCGCTGAAGTTTACCAGCTTTCTGCTCTCCACCGCCGGCGGCAGCCTCATTCCGGTGCTGGTCATCACCATGGTGGCCGGCCTCATCCTGGGGATGGGGATGCCCACCACCCCGGCCTACATCGTCCAAGCAGCCCTGTTAGCCCCGGCCATCGAGCGGCTCGGGGTGGACCGGACGGCCGCCCACATGTTTATCTTCTACTACTCGTGCCTTTCGGCCGTTTCGCCTCCGGTGGCCCTGGCCGTCTACGCCGCCGCCTCCATTGGCCACGCCGACTTGTGGAAGGCCGGACTTCAGGCGATGAAGTTTGCGGCCGCCGGCTTCATCGTGCCGTTCTTCTTCGTATTTAACCCGGAGCTTCTCATGATCGGGGAGCCGGCCCAAATTATCCGGGCAACCATTACCTCGACCCTGGGGTCGGTGGTTCTGGCCGCCGGCCTGCAGGGCTACTTTCTCCGACCAACCAACATCCTGGAGCGGCTGCTTTTTATTGCCGGGGCGTTGCTCCTCATCGACCCCGGCCTCACCACCGATGTCATCGGGGTCGCCCTGGTCGTTACGGGGCTCGTCCTCCAGCGCCTGCGGCCGATCCCGATGCCGGCCGAAACCGGCGAAACGAAAGGAGACTGACCCTTGCGCCTGGATGAAGTCGCCGAAGCCTTAGCCGTAGCCGGCATCGTTTTCGTCGTCTTTGCCCTCACCTTTGCTTACGGCGTCCTCAGGATTTATCAGCGCTGAAAAATCTGCAACTTCAACGGAGGTCATCAATGCCCCTTGAGCCCCTAACCGAGGCCGAACTGGAGGCCCTTCGACGGCTCACTTCGCCCACAGTGGCCAATGCCATCGAGGTTTTCAACATTCGGCCCCGAACTGAGGGATTTATGCGGCCCGGCATCCAGTGCTTCTTCCCCGAGCTGGGGCCAATGGTGGGTTATGCCGTGACCGCTACCATCCGGGCCTCAGTTCCGGCGCCGGGCCCTGGCTACCTTCAGGCCTTCAACCTGTGGGAAGCGGTTCTCCAGACCCCGCCGCCGCGGGTGGTCGTTTTGCAGGATTTGGACGACCCGCCGGGGCTGGGGGCCTTCTGGGGCGAGGTCCAGGCGAACATTTACAAGGCGCTGGGCTGCGTCGGCACGGTGACCAGCGGCGGGGTTCGGGACCTGGAAGAAGTGCAAGCCTTGGGCTTTCACTTTTTCGCCGCCACCGTCTCGGTCTCCCACGCCTACGTCCACGTGGTCGAGGTAGGCATCCCTGTAACCGTGGCGGGCCTTACCGTCCGACCGGGAGACCTCCTCCACGGCGACCGGCACGGGGTCGTCCAGATTCCCCACGAGATTGCCCGGGAGATTCCCCGGGCGGCCCGAGAGCTGGAGGCCAGGGAGCGGGCCATCATCGAGGTCTGCCGTTCCCCCGATTTCTCCGTGGGTAGGCTTAAAGAGGTCTACAGCCGTAGGTAAAAGTCTTACGACTCAGGCCGCCGGGCTCTGGCCGCAGTCCTCGGGGTGCTCGGTGCAGTGGGGCCTGGTTCCGGGGAGGTAAGGCCGCAGCCGGGTGATAACCCAGTAAAGGTTGTCGGCCGCCTGGCGAATAACCGGCAGATAATACAGGCCGACCAGCCCGGGCCAACCCAGGGCCCAGGCTAAGGCCGCCACCATCGCCGCCCCACCCCGGTGGCGGCGCCCCCCAGGCTCGACTGCCCAGGCCGCCTCCTCGCACTGCCGGCGGCTGAGACCCAGCCCTTCAGGCAGGCCGGGCCGCTGGCAGGGAATGGGCCGAACCCGACCGGCCCGGTCCAGCCGCTTAAGCCAGCGGACTACCCCGGTGCAGAAGCCGCATTCTCCGTCGAAGATGATAATAAGCTCCCCGTCCACCGCCGATTTATACTACTTACCGGAGTGGTTAAGCTTATCCGGGCAATCCTGCTGGTTTTAATTCTTACCCTGGGGCTTTTCCCGGCGGCGGCCGGGGCCCAGCCGGACCTGGCCGAGATGGTCCGGGTCCTTAGTCGGGAGGACCTTTACCTGGAGCCGACCATGGCCGGCCGCATGTCCCAGGCTGACCGGCAGCGGCTGGCCGCCAAGGCGGCCGAACTTCGGGGCCGGGGCTGGACGGTTAAGTTCGCGCTCATCTCCCGGCCGCCGGCGGGTTTCCAGAGCCTGGGGGAGTTCACCAGCGAGCTCCACCGCTATCTTAACCTCAGAGACGGCCTGCTCATCGTGGCCAGCCAGAATGCCGTCTCCGCCAAAACGGACCGGCTGGGCCGGGGCGAGACCCAGGGCCTCACCGACGCCAGCCGCCGGGTCTTCACCTCCGAAGGCTACGCCGCCGGGATGGCTTACCTGGCCGACAGCATCGTGGCCGAAGCCGAGGCCCGGGAGGCCGCCGGCCGCACCGCCACCGGCCTGCTGCTGGGGCTCGGATTCTTGGCCCTGGTCGGGCTGGGTGCCTTTCTAGCGGTCCGACTAGGCTCCAGCCGACGGGCCCGGCTTAAGGAACTGCAGGGTTGGCACGCCGAGCTGACGGCGGCCGCCCTCGAATTTGACCGGGTGCTCGGCCCGGCCCCGACCTCGGCCCGAGGTCGGGACGGCCGTCGCAGCCTCGACCTGGTTCTGGATCACCTGGTCGAGGTCGGTTCAAAGCTGGACCGCTTGGGGCGGGCCGGCCTCTTTGGCCCGAAACCCCGGGCGATGGCCGAGGTCGCCCGGGAGCTTCAGGAAGCCCGGGACCGGCTCGCGGCCCTGGCCGATAGCTTGGCCGACGAGTTTCCGGAGCTTAAGGAAGTGGGACTGCCCGACATGCTTCGGCCTGAGGCCCAACCAGAGGCCCAGTTTCCCCTGGCCTGCTTCTTCTGCGCCCGACCCCTCCGGCCCGATGAGGCCCGGGAGGTGGTCCTGGAGTTGGGGACTGAGCGCCGCCGGGTTGTGGTGGACCCGGAGCACTACGAAGCCCTCCGGCGCGGCGAGCAGCCCCCGGTGCGGACCGTGGAGGCTGGGGGGCGACAGGTTCCATGGTTTGAAGACCCCAACTTTGACCCACGCCGGGACTACCGGCCCAGCTATTCGGGCATAGGTCTGCCGGAACTGCTGCTCCTCTGGGGCCTCTTCGGCCACCCGGTCACGGTGGTAGCTACCCAGCCGGAACGGACCCCTCAAGCCGAATCCGAACCCCGGGATACCTGGTTCGAATCACCCCTTTTCGGGCCGCCAGACGTCGCGAATGAGGAGGCGGCCGAAAGCCCCCTAGACTTTGGGGCCGGACCGGGCGACTGGGCCGTCGAGTCTGACTTCGGGGATATGGGCGACGTCGACGTGGACGCCGGGTTCGACGGGCCGCATGCCTAACGGGGGACCCCAACCAGCTCCAGGATTTTTTGGACCGCTTTTTCCGGCTCCGACAGGTCGGGGAGAACCAGGTCGGCCCCGGCCTGCCTTAAACTATCCTCGTCGTAGATGCCGGTGGCCACCGCCACCGTCCGGGCCCCGACCGCCTTACCGGCCCGAACGTCCTCGGGGGTGTCCCCAATCAGGACCACCCGGTCGGGACCGATGTGCAGGCCGAACCGGCGACCACAGCGCCGAATTGCCTCTCGGGCGATATCCGCTCGGTCGGGGTAAAGGTCCCCGAAGCCGCCCTCGGCAAAATAATCGGCCAGGCCGAAATGGCTCAGCTTAAGGTAAGCTGAGTAGCGAAAATTGCCGGTGCATAGGCCCAGGCAAACCTTTGCCCGGCTAAGGATGTCCAGCACGGCGGGCACGCCGGGCATGAGCCGGCCCCGGGTCGACTGCTGGAGGGTCACCGGCAGATGGCGGAAGAAGGCGGCCTTAATGGCCTCTATAAGGTGGGGATACCCTTCAGGATTAAGGCCGGCCCGGCGGAGCACTTCCCGGATAAGGATCAGGTCGGTTCGACCCGCATAAAGCATCCCGTCCAGGTCGACCGGCCGGCCCAGGACCTCCTCGGCGGCTAGTTTGAGGGCAGCGCTGCCGGCACCGCCAGTGTGAAGGAGGGTCTGGTCCACGTCAAACAGGACCAGCAGGTCGGGCGGGGTCCGGTTGAACTCAGCCGGCATGGCGGAACCCCGTCTCAGCCATAGTTAGGGGCTGGCCGTCCCGGAGCCAGTGGGCATTTACCACTTCGGCGATGAAAACTACGCTGTCGCCGGCGTCGGTTTCGGAGAGAACTTTGCACTCAATATACCCCAGGGTGATGGCGGGCACTGGGCAGCCGTTTCCAGCATAGAAGTGCTCCACCTGGAAGACCTTATCGGGGACCCGCTTCCAGGGCTTGCCCAACAATCCTGCCAGTTCCCGGGACCCCGACGGCAAAATGGCCACGGTAAAGACCCCTGAAGCCCGGATCAGGTCGATGGAGTGGCCGTCCTTCTGGACTGAAACCGCGATTAGGGGCGGGTCGAAGGAGACCTGGGTAAGCCAGTTGGCGGTGAAAGCGTTGACGTCGTTGTCGTGACGGCAGCCCACCACGTAGAGGCCGTAGGTGAAGGCGCGAAGTACTTTCTTCTTGGCTTCAGGGTCCATCTTGCCCTCCCGCTGAATAAAATATGGCACCGCCCCTTCAGCCGTCAACGGGGCTACCCCCGGCCGCCGAAACGTTCAATCGGTAGGAGACCCACGGCCGAACACCTGTGGGCGGCTTTTTAAGCCGTCTTCCAAAACAAACCAGACGGCCGCAGGGATGAAAAAAACATGTGGGCGTCCCGGGCCGGGTGGCTTTTGCACCCCTGCGGTTGAAGCCGCCAGAACCTAGCCACCCTTCTCATGGCCGAGTAATAGCGGTATGACCCGCCGGTTATTTCCGGTAACCCGGAACCTAGCCTGGACCCCACGAGGCCTTCGCCGCCTAGGGGGTTTCCGTCTGTTACTACGCAAGCGCTAGGCTTTTTGTAGGACTGCCTGGCGGTTGCTTGAAATCGGATGGGCAAGGGAACTGTAAAGCCTTGCTCCCGGCCTGTGGGACTAGCGGATTGGTGGCGCCTAGCCTTATAATTTTGATGGCAGGTTTCTGCCCCCATCGTCTAGCGGCCCAGGACGCCACCCTCTCAAGGTGGAAACGGGGGTTCGAGTCCCCCTGGGGGCACTCAAATCACGCCCGGGGGCCGGGAGCGGCGGATTTGGCTTCAACGGCCCGCCGAATGTAATCCACGATCTCCGTTACCGGGGTCCCGGGGCCGAAGACCTCAGCAACCCCCAGGGACTTAAGGGCAGGCTTATCCTCGTTGGGAATAATGCCCCCCACCAGGACAAGGACGTCGGTGAGCCCCCGCTCCCTAAGGAGCCCCATTATCGGCGGCACCAGCTCCAGGTGGGCCCCCGAAAGGATGCTGAGCCCAATCACGTCCACGTCCTCCTGGAGGGCAGCGTTTACGATCATCTCCGGCGTCTGCCGGATCCCGGTGTAGATCACCTCCATCCCGGCGTCCCGCAGCGCCCGGGCAATCACCTTGGCCCCGCGGTCGTGGCCGTCCAGCCCGGGCTTGGCGATGAGCACCCGAATTTTCCGTCCCTCCGTCACGGCTTCGTCACCTCCCCCGGCTTCTGCACCAATTCCAAAAGGACACCGTGGCTACTTTTCGGGTGGATAAAGGCCACCAGTCCTTCGGCCCCTGGTCGGGGAACCCGGTCGATCAGTTCGACGCCGGCCGCCCCCAGCTCCGCCAGAGCCGCCCCGATATCTTCGACTTCCAGGCAGACATGGTGGAGGCCCTCGCCCCGCCGGTCAATAAACCGGGCCACCGGGCCCGCTTCGTCCAGCGGCTCCAGCAGCTCCAGGTGGGTATCCCCCACCGGCAGAAAGGCCACCCGTACACGGTCCCGCTCCACCGTGACCACCTGGTCCACATCAAGTCCCAGCCGCTCACGGAAGAACTCCAGGGCCGCTTCCAGGTCCCGAACGGCGATGGCGATGTGGTCGACCCGTTTCGGCTTCACGGCTAAAAGACTATGCGCTCCTGGTATTCCCCAAAGACTTTGCGCAGAACCCCGCAGATTTCCCCAATGGTGGCGTAGGCCTCGACGCATTCCAAGATGACCGGCATGGTGTTCTCGTTGGAGCGGGCCACCTCCTCCAGCCGGGCCAGGGCCGCCCGAACCCGGGCATTGTCCCGCCGGCGCCGAAGCTCCCGAACCCGCTCGATCTGCCGGAGCTGGGCCGCCCGGTCCACCCGCTGGATGGGCACCTGAACCTCCTCACCGCTAGTAAACCGGTTAACCCCGACGATAACCCGTTCGCCGGACTCCACCTGCTGCTGGAAGCGCCAGGCCGACTCCTGAATCTCCCGCTGGATATAGCCCGATTCGATGGCCGCCAGGGCCCCGCCCATCTCGTCAATGGCCCGGATGTAGTCCTTTATTCGGCACTCCAGCTGGTCGGTGAGCCACTCCACGTAATAGGATCCGGCCAGGGGGTCGATGGTATCGGCAACCCCGGTCTCGTAGGCCAAAATCTGCTGGGTGCGAAGGGCCAGCTGGGCTGAGGCCTCCGTGGGAAGCCCCAGGGCCTCATCGTAGGCATTGGTGTGCAACGACTGTGTTCCGCCTAGGATCGCGGCCAGGGCCTGAACAGTGGTCCGCACCACGTTATTGATGGGCTGCTGGGCTGTCAAGCTCACCCCAGCCGTCTGGGTGTGGAAGCGCAGGAGCCACGACCTGGGGTCCTTGGCCCCAAAGCGCTCCCGCATGATTTGGGCCCAGAGCCGCCGGGCGGCCCGGAACTTGGCCACCTCTTCAAAGAGGTTGCTCTGGGCCGCAAAGAAAAACGAGAGCCTAGGCCCAAATCGGTCCACCTCCAGCCCGCCGTCGATGGCGGCCGAGACATAGGCGATGGCGTTGGCGAAGGTGAAGGCCACCTCCTGCACGGCGGTGGCCCCGGCCTCCCGCATGTGGTAGCCGCTGATGCTTATCGGGTTCCACTTGGGCAGATGCTCGGCGCAGTGTTTAAAGACGTCAACGATAAGGCGGAGGGAAGGCCCCGGCGGAAAAATATACGTCCCCCGGGCAATGTATTCTTTTAAGATATCGTTCTGAACGGTCCCCGAAAGCTCCTTGGGGTCGACCCCCTGCTTCTTCCCCACGGCAATGTACATAGCCAGCAGGATGGGCGCCGTGGCATTGATGGTCATGGAGGTGCTCACTTGGTCCAGCGGTATCCCGTCGAAGAGCCGCTCCATGTCCTCGAGGCTGTCGATGGCCACCCCTACCTTGCCCACCTCGGGCTGGGCGATGGGGTCGTCGGAATCGTAGCCGATCTGCGTTGGCAGGTCGAAGGCCACCGAAAGGCCCGTCTGCCCCTGCTCCAGCAGAAACTTGTACCGGCGGTTACTCTCCTCGGCGTCGGCGTAGCCGGCGTACTGGCGCATGGTCCAGAGCCGGCCCCGGTACATGGTTGGGTAAATCCCCCGGGTAAACGGATATTCGGCGGGATAGCCCAGCTTGGTTAAATAGTCCCAGCGGTCCAGGTCCTCGGGGGTATAAAGGGGCTTAACTTCGATGCCCGAAAGGGTTTCGAACCGCTCCTGCCGTTCACCGGACCGGGCCTTGGCCGGCCCGTAAGTCCGCTCGTACCAATCGGCGGCGTTGCGGCTCTGGTCTGCCAACCCGGCCCCTTTTTCCAGAGGGATTTTCCACGACTATTGTAACACGGCGAGAACCTCGCCGTGTTCGACCGCCTGCCCGGGTTTGACCCGAACCTCCCGCACCGTCCCGTCCCGGGGGGCCGAAAGCTCGTTTTCCATCTTCATGGCCTGGAGCACCACCAGCACCTGCCCCCGCCGCACCGCCTGGCCGGCTTCGGCTTCAACCCTCACCACCAGGCCGGGCATGGGCGCCTTTATCTCCACGGGCTGCAGACTCGCCTTCTCCTGCCCAAGCCTGACTTGCTCCAGGGCTGCCAGCCGGGCTGGCAGTACCTCCACCTCGAGGCTTACCCCATCCAAGTAAATCCGGTTCTCCCCGGCCCAGACGGCCTCGAGGCTCCGGCCCCCTTCGGCCTCCAGCGCCGGCTTAAGGATGAGGCTCAGCCTGGGCTCGGCCTCCAGGCGGAGAAACTCCACAAAGAACTCGTCGGCCCCAACCCTAACTTTGAGGCCGCCGGGGGCCTCCTCCACCACAACCTTAAATTCCTGGCCCCCGACCCGGACCAGGTATTCGGCCACGGGCCTAGCCGCCCCTCAGGGCCGCCCAGCGGCCCGCCAGTTTCCAGGGACTTTCAGCCGCCCGCGGGCTGACTGCAGGCTTTGACCCGACCTTGGGGCGAGTGTGGTATTCAACGGCCGCCGCCACGGCCGCCTTTAAAAGCAGGTCCTCGGGCAGAATCACCCCCGGCCAGTGCTTGGCTACGTAGTTGGTGTCGAATTCCCCCGCCTGGAAGCGGGGATCAGCGAGGACCGCCCGGTGGAAGGGAATGGTGGTCTTGAGGCCCACCACGTCGTATTCGGCCAGGGCCTGCAGCATCCGAGCGATAGCCTCCTTCCGGTCCCGGCCCCAGGCGATCACCTTCGAAAGCATGGGGTCGTAATCGATGGTGACCCGCTGGCCCGGGTACAGCCCGCTGTCAACCCGGATGCCCGGCCCCGAAGGCTCCCTTAAGGCCAGAATGCGCCCGGCCGAAGGCAAAAAGTTGTTGTCAGGGTCTTCGGCGTAAACCCGGCACTCAATGGCCCAGCCCCGCTGGACCACATCCTTCTGGCTTAAGCTCAACCTCCGGCCGGCGGCCACCTTGATCTGCTCGGCCACCAGGTCCACACCTGTGACCATCTCCGTTACCGGGTGCTCCACCTGGATGCGGGCGTTCACCTCGAGGAAATAAAACTTGCGGTCGGGCCCCACCAGAAATTCGCACGTCCCGGCGTTCACATAACCTGCCGCCCGGACGATGGCCAGGGCCGCCTCCCCCATCTGGGCCCGGAGGTCCGGGTCCATCACCGGGGAGGGCGACTCTTCGATAAGCTTCTGGTACCGGCGCTGGATGGAGCACTCCCGCTCCCCCAGGTGGATACAGTTGCCGTACCCGTCGCAGAGCACCTGAATCTCGATGTGCCGTGCCGGGTCGATGTATTTCTCGATGTAGACCGAGTCGTCCCCGAAGGCGGCTAGGGCCTCGCTACGGGCCAGCTGCAGGGCCGACGGAAGCTCCTCGGCCGAGCGGACAATGCGCATCCCCTTCCCCCCACCCCCGGCCGCCGCCTTCACCACCACCGGATAGCCGACCTTACGGGCCAGCTCGGCCGCCTCCTGGTCGGAGACGGGGCCTTCGCTCCCGGGAACCAGGGGCACCCCGACTTTACGGGCCAGCTCCTTGGCGGCGGTCTTCTCACCGGCGGCCCTTAAGGCCTCCGGGGGTGGCCCGATAAAGACGAGGCCTGCCCGGACGCAGGCCTCAGCAAACTCTGGGTTTTCCGAGAGAAAACCGTAGCCAGGGTGGATGGCCTCGGCCCCACAGCGGCGGGCAACCTCAATGATCCGCCCGATGTTGAGATAGCTTTCCCGGGCCAAAGCGGGGCCCAGCAGGTACGCCTCATCGGCCAGCCGGACGTGGAGGGCCTGGCGATCCGCCTCGCTATAAACCGCCACCGGCGAAATCCCCAGCTCCCGGCAGGCCCGGATCACCCGGACCGCGATCTCTCCCCGATTAGCAATCAGTATTCGGGAAAAAAGGCCCTTCACAGGGGAATGTTGCCGTGCTTTTTAGGCGGATTGGTATCCCGCTTGTTCTTGAGCATCTCCAGGGCGGCTATAAGCTTCGGGCGGGTCTCCCGGGGCTCGATGACGTCGTCAAGATAGCCCCGTCCGGCGGCCACGTAGGGGTTGGCAAACTTGGCTACATACTCCTCCACTAGCCGGGCCCGGGTGGCCTCCGGGTCGGGAGAATTGGCGATCTCGTCCCGGAAGATGATGTTCACGGCCCCATCCGGCCCCATCACGGCGATTTCGGCCGTGGGCCAGGCGAAGTTTATGTCGCCCCGGATATGCTTGCTGCTCATCACGTCGTAGGCCCCGCCGTACGCCTTCCGGGTAATGACGGTGACTTTCGGGACGGTGGCCTCGCAGTAGGCGTAGAGCAGTTTGGCCCCGTGCCGGATGATACCCCCGTGCTCCTGGCTTACCCCCGGCAGAAAGCCCGGCACATCCACAAAGGTGACAATGGGAATGTTGAAGCAGTCGCAAAACCGGACAAAGCGGGCGGCCTTCACCGAGGCGTTGATATCCAAAACCCCGGCCAGGACCGACGGCTGTTGGGCCACGATGCCCACCGGCCGGCCGTTAAGGCGGGCAAACCCGCAGATGATGTTCTGGGCCCAGTGCTCCTGGACCTCCAGAAATTCCCCGTGGTCTACGACCCGCCGGATAACGTCTTTCATGTTGTACGACTTGGTCGGCGAATCGGGGACGATGGAGTTAAGCTCGTCGTCCATGCGGTTCGGGTCGTCGGTGGGCGGCACGACGGGCGGGTCTTCCATGTTGTTCGAGGGAATAAAGCTTAGCAGTTTGCGAATGAGCTGAAGACACTCCACCTCGTTATCGGCGGCAAAGTGAGCCACGCCACTTACAGCATTGTGGACCATCGCCCCGCCCAGCTCTTCGAACGTAACATCCTCATGGGTTACCGCCTTCACTACGTTGGGACCCGTGACGAACATGTAGCTGGTGTTCTTGACCATGATGATAAAGTCCGTCAGGGCCGGCGAGTAGACCGCGCCCCCGGCACAGGGGCCCATAATCGCCGAAATCTGAGGAATCACCCCCGAGGCCAGGACGTTCCGGAGGAAGATTTCGGCGTATCCGGCGAGGCTGGCAACCCCTTCCTGAATCCGGGCGCCGCCGGAGTCATTAAGGCCGATGACGGGGGCCCCGTTTTTCATGGCCAGGTCCATAATGTTGCAGATCTTCTGGGCGTGGGTCTCCGAGAGGGAGCCCCCGAAAACCGTGAAATCCTGGGCAAAAACGTAGACCAGCCGCCCGTCGATGTAGCCGTACCCGGTGACGACCCCGTCGCCCAGGTATTTTTCCCGGTCTAGGCCGAAGTCGGTGGCCCGGTGGACCACGAACATACCGAGCTCTTGAAAAGTACCGTCGTCCAGGAGCAATTCAATGCGTTCCCGGGCGGTCAGTTTCCCCCGGGTGTGCTGCTGCTCGATCCGCTTCGGGCCTCCGCCCAGCTTAGCCTGCTCCCGGAGCCGCCGAAGCTCCTCGACCTTTTCGACGACGGTGCCCGAGACTTTAAGCTCAGGCAAGCCGCTCGACAAACCCTCTTGCATAAGCCACCACCCGACAGATTATATCAGCCGCCGTCAGACCAGTTCCCCGACAAGGTTCAGCCGGTCATCCACCCGGGCAACGGCCCGGGGACCCAGCACCACCGTGGACTCGCGCTCCTCAATGATGGCCGGGCCTTCCAGCACCGTCCCGGGACCGAGGGCGTAGCGGTCGTAGACGGGGGTTGGGCGGAAGTCGCCGTATTCGGCAAAGTAGGCCGGCCGATAACCCTTAAGGGCATCCTCAGGCCGGCCCGGCCGCTGGCCCGCCCGGCGGGGAGCGATGGCAGGTTTGGGCCCGGAGACCTTCACCCGCCAGGTTACGGCCTCCACCGGAACCTCGGGACCGGCCCGGTGGTAGAGCCGCCGGTACTCGGCCACGAACCGCCGCAGAATCTCCCCGACAAAACCTTCACCCAGCTCGCCCTCGGGCAGCACAACGTTTACCTCGTGGCCCTGTCCGGCGTATCGGAAGTCGGCCGTCCGGACCACGGTTACCTCCTCGGGCGAGAGCCCTGCCCGGCCAAGCAGCGCCCGGCCTTCGGCTTCCATCTCGGCTAGCAGCCGGTTTACCACCTCCCAGTCGATGGCGTCGAGCCGGCCATAGTAGCTTCGGACGAAGTCGAAGGCCAGGGGGGCCACCAGCAGGCCCAGGGCCGACGTGGCCCCAGCCCCCGGCGGGCAGACGAATCTTTTAAGACCCAACTTCCGGGCCAGCCGGTAAACGTGGACTGGCCCGGCGCCCCCGAAGGCGAACAGGGGAAACTTCCGGATATCCTTTCCCCGTTCGATGGCGTGGACCCGGGCGGCGGCGGCCATGTTTTCGGTGACCACCTCGTGGATGCCCCAGGCGGCCTCTACCAAAGACAGGCCCAACCTTTCGGCCAGCCGCCCCACGGCGGCCTCGGCGGCAGCCCGGTCCAGACGCATCCGGCCGCCCAGGAAATAATTCGGGTCGAGATAACCGAGGACCAGGTCGGCATCAGTTACGGTGGGCTCCGTTCCGCCCCGGCCATAGCAGGCCGGACCCGGCTCGGCACCGGCCGATTCCGGGCCCACCTTTAAAAGACCCAGGGAATCCACCCGGGCGATGGAGCCGCCCCCGGCCCCGATTTCGATAAGCTCGATGACGTTTACTTTAACGGGCAGGCCGCTCCCCTTCTTGAAACGGTAGGTCCGGGCCACTTCGAACTCCGGCGAGGTAAGGGGCTGGCCATTTTCGATCAGGCAGGCCTTGGCCGTGGTACCGCCCATATCGAAGGCCAGTACGTCGGGGAAGCCGGCCTCCCCGGCAAGAAAGGCAGCGGCCAGGGCGCCGGCGGCCGGCCCCGACTCGACCAGCCGGATGGGGAACTGGCGGGCCGTCTCCACGGTGGCCACCCCGCCTCCGGAGAGCATGATCAGCACCTCGCAGCCAAGGCCCAGCCCCCGAACCCGCCGGACCAGGGTTTCCAGGTACCGGTCGACCAACGGCCGGACGTAGACATTGGCCACCGTGGTCGAAAATCGGTCGTATTCCCGGATCTCAGGGGCGACCTCCGATGAAAGGGAGACCCACAGCTGGGGGGCCTCGCCTTTAATGATGTCGGCCGCCTGCCGCTCGTGGGCTGGGTTGGCGTAGCTGTGAAGAAAGCACACGGCGACGGCCTTCACCCCGGCCGCCACCAGCTGCCTGACAGCCCGCCGGACCTCGGCCTCATCCAGGGGAATCAGCACCGAACCGTCGGCGAGGACCCGCTCCCGGACCCCAAGGCGGAGGTGGCGGGGGACCAGAGGCTTTGGAAGCTCGATGAAAATATCGTACATGTCATAGCGGTGTTCCCGCCCGATCTCCAGCACGTCCCGGAACCCCTCGGTGGTTATAAGGCCGGTCGGGGCCCCCTTGCGCTCGATGATGGCATTGGTCACCAGGGTCGTGCCGTGGATGATGCGGTCAACCTGTTCGGACCTGAGGCCCGAGGCGGCCAGGAGTTCTGCCAGGCCGGCCACCACCGCCTCCTCGGGTGCGGCCGGAGTTGTCAGGGTTTTAGCAACCTGCCACTCCCCCGCCGAATCATCTAGCAGAACTAGGTCGGTAAAGGTTCCACCGATGTCAACGCCGACGCGGTACATTGTGATACACTCCGACGGTGAACTTAGGAGTTCGGAGCTATCATAGCCTAGACCCTTTGCGGCTCGCAAGTTAACCCTGTGAGGCTAGCGGTTTTCGGCGCAACCGGCCGGATCGGCCGGCAGGTGGTGGAGCAAGCCCTTAACGCCGGGCACGAGGTTACGGCCCTCGTGCGCGACCCGAGCCGCCTGAGTATCCGGCACGAACGGCTTCGGGTCGTGGTCGGGGATGCCCGGGATTTCGACCGGGTGGTGGAAACAGTCAAGGGGGCCGACGCCGTGGTTTGCACCCTGGGTCCCCGGCACAACACGCCCTCGGACGAAGAGGCCCACGTAGCCGCCGTTCGGAATATCCTGGAGGCCATGAACCAGCTTGGGGTTAGGCGGTTGGTGACCGTTCTGGGTGCGGCCGTGGACTTGCCGGGTGACCGCAAGGGGCTGGCCGACCGTCTAGCGGGATGGCTCGTAAGGCAATTTGCCCGCCACATCTACCGAGCCAAGGTTCGGGAGTTGGAACTGCTGCGGGCCTACCCAACGCTGGACTGGGTCGCCGTGCGGCCACCGGCTGTAGTGCCCGGCCCCCGAACGGGCAGGTACAAAGTCAGCCTTCATCGGCCGCCGGGTCCGCGAGTGTCGGCCGGGGATGTGGCAGATTTTATGCTAAAGCAGGTTGCGACCGGGGAATATATACAAAAAGCGCCGTTTATCGGGTGATAGGCGGTGGAGGGGGCAGGACTCGAACCTGCGAAGGGCTCCCGCCCGGCGGTTTTACAGACCGCTGCCTTAGCCGCTCGGCCACCCCTCCAGGGATCGCCCGGCAGACGCCAACGGCGGCGGACTACCGGACCCAGCCTATATTTTATACTAAGGCTCAAGCCCAAGGCAAGGGTTGTATCTGACTGCTCCGTCCCCGAAGTGATGGCAAGAATTTAGAGCTTTGGGTTCCACCCTCATTTGCAGCTTAGTCCTTAAAGCCCCGGACTGTCCGGGCACGCATTTCGCCGGTTGCGGGAACCCGGGCCGATGGGGCCCTTGACCTTTTAGACTGACCGTAGACATAAGGCACAAGCTTGACCCTTTCCCCAGCCTCGCCGCGGCTGGTTACACCATGACCTGGGCCTGGGTTCGAACCAGGCCACCAGCTTCGTAGCCTGGCACCGGTAAAAACTCCGGGCCCCGGAGATTCCGGGCGGCACTGCCGCCCCACCGCGTCACCCCGGCCGAGCCCATGCCCCGGGGTAGTCCCAGCACCTCCACAAAGCCTGGGCGAAGACCGGCGCCCTCGCCCGCGGTCACAATCCAGGGTCCCAGGACATAGGCGAAGGCCTTGCCCTTGGCCGGACCGAGCCCCACCTGCATCTCCTTGGCCTGTGTTCGCGCCAAAAAGGTTCCTGAAGTCTTTCGTGACGCCGATTCCAGTTGTACTGCTCGTTAGTTCTATACAAGCACAACAGTCCGCACAACAGTCCGCACAACAGGGGGCGGCACAAGAAAAATTAGTAGTCGCGGTGGACCGGCATTATATTGGACCCAACTTTGACGGGGGTGCGTGGCAGGAAACAAATATCTATGAACCGCTCTTGTTTCTGAACGAGCGACTGGAATTGCAACCTGGCCTGGTCGTTTCCTGGGAGCGGGTGGATCCCCTTACTTGGCGCTTCGATCTCCGGAAAGGTGTTAAGTTCCACAATGGCAAAGAATTCAAGGCCTAAGATGCCATTTTTGCCCTTACCAGGGTACTGGACCAACCCAAAGGTTTTCTCAAAAGTCGATTGATCAACGTCGTCGGTCGCGATTCCTTCAGGGCAATAAGCAGCCACGTCGTGGAAGTTAAAACACTGACTCCCTTCCCATTTTTGCCCTATCTGATGACCCATCCTTACATGATTGTCGTTGAGCCCGAGGCCTATCAAAAGAATGAAATTGTCGGTACGGGCCCGTTTAAGTTCAAACGACACGAGCAGGACCAGTATGTCATAGTGGAACGGAATGAATCGTATTGGGGTGAGAAAGCAAAGGTGAAAGAAATACTTTTCAAAACAGTTCCGGATCCCAATACTCGCCTCCTGGCTCTCCAAAGAGGAGATGTCGATTTGGCCTTCGATCCGCCGCTGCCCGCTCTTGCAGAGATCAAACATGATGGGCGTTTTGATGTGGCGATGGCTAGTGCAAGTACGATAATTACTAGATTTAATCACATCAATGAGCCACTCAATGATAGCCGTTTGAGGAAAGCATTATCTATGGCGGTCAACAAAGAACAAATAGCGAACAATCTAACGGTTGGAGGTGTAGCTAAAACTCTCATACTGCCCGAATTCCTGTATTCTGTCGAAAAGACAGTGAACGGCCTTCCGTATAACCCAAGTCAAGCACGGCGCCTCTTAGAGGAGGCAGGGTAGAAGGATACCGACTGGGACGGTTATGTCGATAAGAACGGGAATAATTTGGAGCTGAGGATTGCGTACTACGCTCCGGAACCGTCTTTCAAGGAGATAGCCGAAGCCGTCCAATCCGATTATGCAAAAATAGGGTGAAGAGTCAGATTCTCTCCTGGGAGAGAGGGCAGTATTTTGAAGAATTCAACAAGGACAACTGGGATGTTATCGTAGATTTCGCGCGCGTTTTCTATGGAGCTCAGAGTACATTGTTTTACGATGAATTCTATAGCAAAAGCGGTCTTCCTTTCAGTCCCGTGAACGCTGAAGTGGACAAGTTGATAGAAGAGGCGATGGATCTGGAAGCGGCAAAGAACATCACGGAAGCTGCTCGGAAGTATGAGGCTGTTCAACGGACGGCTATTGAAGATCACGCTGTGTTGTATCCCATAGCTTTCCAAAAATACGTCATAGCTCACAAGAAGGGGATACAAAACCTTGCTCCACACCCCTTGAGCGCGTTTTACAATGGGGCGACCCCCAGAGCTTTAAGTCGGCTTGAATGGAAGTAACCCGGTATCCTGACCTGGTTGCACGCACCTGTGCTGCCCCGACTCATCTGCGTTCCTAACGGGGTACTCCCCCACGGGCGTTGCCGGCTTCACTACGCAGAACGAAAATCGGGCGGCGTGGGGAGGCCGAGTGGCGTCCCAGAGGAGGCCCGCCGGCGGCGCGGCAAGCTGGCCGTGGGGGTTCAGGGGAACGCAGGCGAGGGGCCTCGTGGGGCGCCTCGCCAAGGGCAGCCGGGACGGCGGCCCGCCCCAGGGGCGACGTTGGAGTCACGAAGACGAGGTCGCCCCTGGGGCGCCGAGCCTAGCTCGCACTACCCTGTTTGCACGGGACCGCTTGCCCGGACCCGGCCGGCCCGGGCAAAGGCGAGCTTTTTGAGGGAGCCGCAGCGGCGTCTGGCAGTATATCCGGTTCGACCCTGAAATGGGAGTTGAGCCACTGAACCCAAGCGGCCCCCACATCGGGAGAGCGTCCGCTATGTCCGAACGGTGACTCAGGAGCCCCTGCTAGTGCGGCTGGACAGGCTGGTCACCCGTGCCCGCCAAGTGGGGCTGCGGTTCGGGCGAGGGAACTGCTGGGGGACGGTGGTCCGGAGGCTGTCTGCAGCGTTTGGCGGACAAGCGGGGAGTGGAGAGGTGAACCGCCAGCCAGCCGCCTGCCGGCCGTGCGCTGCGAAGGGCACGACCGGGTCGCGTACTGGCCGTTCTGGTGCCCGTACACGCCATCCCGCCCGGTGTTGCCGGTGCGACAACCGGAAAGGCCGGCAACGGCGGGAACTGAATC
>PSKS01000111.1:0-3671 GCA_040289115.1 Chloroflexota bacterium | reverse complement strand
CCCCCGCGCCCGGGGCCCAGGCGCCCCCGGGGGCGCCTGGGGAACTCCGAGGTGAGTACCGGGTCGGGGTTTTGGAGCCCCTTACCGGCCCGCTGGCGTTCGAGGGCAAGCGGCATCTGGAAGGCTACGAGCTGATGCGTGACATGATTAACGAGAAGGGCGGTGTGATGGGCCGTAAGCTGGTTCTGGTGGTCGCGGATGTTCCGGATCCCACGGCCGCGGCCAACGAGGCCAACCGGCTCATAACCCGGGAAGGGCTCAAAATCCTGACGGGAACGTATTCTTCAACCCTCTGTGGAGCCGCGTCTGAAGTTGCCGCCCGAAACAACGTGATCTACTGGGAGACGTCATGTGTTGACCCACGCTATGCCGAGCGGGGTTTCCGTTACGTCTTCCGGACGGAGATCGACGCCAATGGTTTCGGCTGGTACATGGTGGAGTTTACCGCTAAGTATCTAGCTGGGAAGATGGGCAAGAAGCCCTCCGAACTAAGGGTGGCTTACCTCTCGGAGGATTCCGCTTACGGTCAGGGTACCACTGAGGCCGCCCGCAAGCGGGCCCGGGAAGAGTTCGGCATGCAGGAACTGTCGGTGGATTACTATCAGGCCTTGACCATCAACGACTTTACGCCGATAATCGTCAAGCTTAAGCAACTTCAGCCGGACATCCTGATGGCCATTGGCCGGGGCAACGATGCTATCCTCTTCTGGCGGCAGTCCAAGGAGCAGAACCTGCAGGTCGGGGCGCTGGTCTCGGCCGGGGCCACCGGCTATGGCTCCCCGGACTTCGGCAAGGCCCTTGGGGCGGATGCCAACGGGGTCTTTACTTTGCTGGAGCCGGCCGACCTGAAGCTGGAGGCCCTGCTGCCCGAAGGGGCGGCCTTGGAGAAGGAGTTCCGGGAGCGGGCCCAGCAGCGGTTTGGGGCCATCTACGGGGGTCACCAGCTGGCGGCTGCTGGCCTTTGGATTTTAAAGCTCGTGTTGGATAAGGCCGGGACGGACGATCCGGAAAAATTCCGGGAGGCGGCCCTCATCCTGGACCTGCCCGTTGGGTCCTTGATCAACGGCTGGGGGGTCAAATTCCAGTCCAATGGGCAGAACATGAACGAGCGGGTCCAGCACTATATGCTTCAGTGGCAGGATGGGCGACAGGTGACGGTCTGGCCGGAGAGATTCACCGACAACCGAGCCAAGTGGATCCCGCTGCCCCAGTGGGACCGGCGCCGCTAGGAGCCTATGGAAGCGCTGGCACAGCTGCTAGTTACGAGTCTACTTCTGGCCGGGGTCTATGCCCTGGTTTCTGTGGGCCTCACCCTTATCTTCGGGGTGATGCGGCTGGTGAACTTTGCCCATGGCGAGTACCTGATGCTGGGAATGTACCTGGCGTTCTGGTCCTTTAACCTCTGGCGCCTCGACCCCTACCTGGCGGTTCTGGCGGCGGGGCCCGTTTTCCTGCTGGTGGGCCTGGCGACTTACTATCTGGTGGTCAGGCCGGTGGTCCCCAGGCCCCACACCGTTCAGATTTTCACCACGGTGGGCCTTTCCATCTTGCTGCAGAATCTGGCCCTCTTCCTGTGGACAGGCGACTTCAGGTTTCTGCGGACGGAGTACACCAACGTCGTTTACAAGCTAGATGGGGTTGCCCTGAACTTTCCGCAGGTGGCGGCTTTCGGGGTGTCCGTGGGGGCTACCTTGGCGCTCTTCGCCTTTTTGAAGTGGAGCTGGTGGGGTATGGCCCTGCGGGCCACCGCCCAGGACCGGCAGGCGGCGGTTCTGATGGGGATCAACGTGGACCGGGCCTATGGACTGGCTTTTGCAGTGGGGATAGCCCTGGCGGGCCTGGCCGGGGCCCTCATCGCGCCCCTTTATGCTGTTTACCCGACGGCCGGCTTGCAGTTCGTCCTGGTTGCCTACGTGGTGGTGGTTTTGGGCGGCCTGGGTAGCCTTATCGGGGCCCTTGTCGGGAGCCTGGTGATCGCCCTTCTCGATGTTGTTGGGGCCTTTCTGGTCGGTGTAGCCTGGAAGGAAGCCCTCTATTTTATGGTTTTCCTGCTGGTCCTCTTGGTGCGGCCGGCGGGTTTCTTCGGCCAGCGCGGCGCTGAGGAGTTCCGGGCATGAAGGGACGGCCGGCCTTTCGCCCCGTTCTCTCGGCGGACCAGGGCTTAGCCCTTGGCCTCTTTTTGCTGGCCGCCCTTTCCCCAGCGGTTATCCAAGACAACTACTTCCTTGATACCATTTCCTTGATCCTCCTCTGGGCCGCCATGGCCACAGCCTGGAACATCGCTGGGGGTTTTGCCGGCCAGGTCTCCCTAGGTCACGCAGCCTTCTTCGGCCTAGGTACTTACCTGGTGGCCCTGCCACAGGTTTACTGGGGATGGTCGGCCTGGTTTGGTCTTGTTTTGGGGGCGTTAGCCGCCGCGGCCGTAGGGCTTATCGTGGGCTATCTGTCCAACCGGCTGCGGGGGCCGTATTTTGCCTTGGCCACCATCGCCTTAAGCCAGGTGCTGCTGGTGGTGTTCAGCCGCTGGCGGGAGGTCACTAAGGGTGGTGAGGGGGTGCCGATACCCTTCCGGCCTGGGCTGGAGAATCTCGCCTTCGTGGGCAAGGGACCCTGGGTTTACGCTATGCTGGTTTACCTCCTGGTGGTTTTTGCCATCGCCCTCTATTTCGAACGGGGCCGGCTCGGGCAGTTGCTGGCGGCGGTCCGGGAGGATGAGGATGCGGCCGAGGCCATTGGCATCGATACGAGACGGCTTAAGGTCCTGGCCATTGTAGTAAGTGCCCTCCTTACCGCCATCGGGGGCGCCCTCTGGGCCCAGTCTATCGGCTTTGTTGACCCGTTTTACGTTTTCTCAATAGACCTTTCGGTGAAGATGGCCCTCATCGCCATAATCGGAGGTATGGCTCGAGCTATCGGCCCCCTGATCGGCTCGGTGCTGATCGTGAGCACTGAGTCCTACTTGCGGGCTACCCTGAGCGGTCCCCAGGCCGGGCAGACGGGTCTTTATTTAATAATCTACGGTCTCGTCCTCATCTTGGTGGTCCGCTTCCTTCCCCAGGGGCTGGCGCCCCTTATGCTCAGGCTGTTGCGATGGGGTAAGGCTGGTGCTTGAGGTTCGGGACCTTACCAAGCGTTTCGGGGGCCTTACCGCGGTGGATCAGGTAAGCTTTTCAATAAGCCCAGGAGAGCTAGTCGGAATTATCGGGCCGAATGGTGCGGGCAAAACTACCCTCTTTAACCTCATAACCGGGTTCCTTCGGCCCGACGTCGGGTCTGTGCACTTTCTCGGACACGACATCACCGGCTGGCCGCCCCACCGGGTCGCCCGCCTGGGACTGGTGAGGACATTCCAGCTTGTCCGACCCTTCCCCAATCTGACGGTCCTAGATAACGTGAAGGTAGCAGCCCTGGTCCACAGTCATTCTCCCGGGGAGGCCGAACGGACCGCCTGGGGACTGCTAGAAGAGACTGGGTTGACCCCTTTTGCGGGAGCCGAGGCCAGGTCGCTTCCGGTCGGACTCCGGAAGCGGCTCGAGATCGCCCGGGCCCTGGCAGGCCGACCGCGGCTTCTGCTTCTGGATGAGGCGCTAGCCGGCCTCAATCCCGACGAGCTGGCTGGGACCCTGGCGCTCCTGCGCCGGCTCCATGAAAATGGCCTTACTTTAGTTCTG
>PSKS01000110.1:0-3805 GCA_040289115.1 Chloroflexota bacterium | reverse complement strand
CGGCGGTCGCGAGCCGGGTCGGCTTTCCGGTCGCGGCCCGCCGGGCCGCCGTTCCTGGGGCCGCTGGCCGGACCGCTCGCCTACGGCCGCCGGGCCCCGCCGTTCACCGCCCGATCGACGGGGCCCACCCCGCTCGCGGATGCCTGGCCCGACCCTGGGAGCCGAACCGGTGGGGCGGGGTCGTGGGAGCTCGCCCGTTAAGACCGCCCGGCGGGAGAGGTTGATCCGGCCTAGCCGGTCGATCTCTGTGACCATTACCGTCACCTCGTCCCCCACCTTCACCACGTCCTCCACCCGGCTTACCCGCTCCGGGGCAAGCTCGCTTATGTGGACGAGCCCTTCCTTACCGGGCAGGATCTCCACAAAGGCCCCGAACGGCAGGATCCGGGTGACCCGGCCGGTGTAGGTGGCGCCCACCTCGACATCCCGGGTCAGGGCCTCGATCATCTGGATGGCCCGCTGGGCATTGTCGGCGTTGGTGGCCCCGATGATTACGGTGCCGTCATCGTGGATATCGATGGTGGTCTTGGTCTTGTCAATGATACCCCGAATGGTCTTGCCGCCCGGACCGATTACGTTGCGGATTTTGTCGGGGTCGATCTGAATCTTGTACATCCGGGGCGCGTACTTGCTCAGCTCGGGCCGCACCTCCGAGATGGTCTCCTGCATGCGGGAGAGCACGTAAAGCCGGGCCTCCCGGGCCTGTTCCAATGCCTCCTTGAGGACCTCGTAGGTCAGGCCGGCCAGCTTGATGTCCATCTGGAGGGCGGTGACCCCCTGCGCGGTGCCGGCCACCTTGAAATCCATGTCTCCCAGGGCATCCTCGATCCCCTGGATGTCCGTCAGGATGGAGTAGCGGCCGTCTTCACCCATCACCAACCCCATCGCGATGCCGGCCACCGGCGCCTTGATGGGTACCCCGGCATCCATCAGGGCCAGGGTCGACCCACAAACGCTGGCCATGGAGGTGCTCCCGTTGGAGCTGAGCACCTCCGAGACGACCCGGATTGTGTAGGGAAATTCGTCCTCGGTCGGAATCACCGCCTGGAGGGCCCGCTCCACCAGGGCGCCGTGGCCGATCTCCCGTCGGCTCGGTGCGCCGATTCGCCGAACTTCCCCGGTGCTGTAGGGCGGGAAGTTGTAGTGGTGCATGAACCGCTTGAATTCCTCGGGCCCGATCCAGTCCAGCTCCCGCATCTCGCTCAGAGAACCGAGGGTTACCGTGCTGAGGACCTGCGTCTGGCCACGGGTGAAGAGGCCGGAGCCGTGGGTTCGGGGCAGGACGCTTACCTCTGCCGAGATGGGCCGGATATCTTTGGGGCCCCGGCCGTCGGGGCGAATATTTTCCTCGAGGATCCGCCGCCGCACTACCTCCCTAAGGCGGGTGTCGAACGCCAGCTTAAGATACAGGGGGTCGTAGATACCCGTAAAGTGCTCCTCGAGCTGGCGCTTGAGCTCCTCAAGGGCCTTTTCCCGGGCGCCCTTGTCGGCCACGTAGGCGGCCTCGATGAGCCGGTCTCCCAGGAACTCGCTTACGGCCGCCAGAATCTCATCGGGGACCAGCAGAAGTTCAGTGGTTAGCTTCGGCTTGCCGACGGCCCGAATTATCTCCTCCTGCAGGTCGATGAGGGGCTGGAGGGCCTGATGGCCGAACCTAATGCCCTCGATAATGACCTCTTCGGGCACCTCCCGGGCCCCGGCCTCCACCATGACGACCGCATCCCGGGTCCCGGCCACCACCAGGTCCAGGGAGCTGTAGGCCTGCTCCGAGGTCGTGGGGTTAATCACGAACTGGCCGTTGATATACCCGACCCGCACGGCCCCCACGGGCCGGTCGAAGGGGATATCGGAGATGCAGAGGGCGGCCGACGCCCCAATGATCGAAAGAATATCGGGTAAGTTCTCCATATCCACCGAGAGGGTGGTGGTGACCACCTGGACGTCGTTTCGGAAGCCCTTGGGGAAGAGGGGTCGGATGGGGCGGTCAGTCAGCCGGGCCCAGAGGATGGCTTCGGGAGTTGGTCGGCCTTCCCGCCGCCAGAAACTGCCGGGGATCTTTCCCGCCGCGTAGAGCCGTTCCTCGAAGTCAACCGTGAGCGGGAAGAAATCGACCCCCTCCCGGGGTGTCGGGCTCATACAGGCGGTCACCAGGACTACCGTCTCGCCGTACTGGACCAGGACCGACCCGTTGGCCTGATAGGCCAGCTTGCCGGTTTCGATTCGCAGGGGACGGTCTGCAACCAGAACCTCAAACTGTTTGGGTGTGACCATTACCATCGGCTACGTACCTCCCAACCGGTGACCGTTAGAGGGGCTTTGGATGCTCGCCAGGGTGACCCGGATGCGGGACATCTGTTAAAGGCGGCGATGGGGCATCGCCGGTCACTGCCGCAGACCGAGCCGCGCCACCAGAGCCTGGTAGCGAGTGGGATCCTCCTGGCGAAGGTACCGCAGGAGCCTGCGCCGCTGACCCACCATCATCATCAGGCCCCGTCGGGAGTGGAAGTCCTTCCGGTGGGTTCTTAGGTGCTCGGCAACCTGCTTGATCCGCTCGGTCAGGAGGGCAATCTGCACCTCCGGCGACCCAGTGTCGCCCGGGTGTAGCTTGAACTGCTCGATGATCTCCTGCTTGCGCGCTTTGGTTAGCATCGGTATATTGGCTCCTTGCCGGAGGTTTTTGCGAATACCCCTCTTGTGTCACCTTTTTCTTCGTCAGAAGAATTATACCACATCCCCACGACGTCCGTTGACCTGAGCTGGGGGACAGTCGACCCACCGTCCCCGGCCGGAATACGGCTCTGGCATTAAGCCAGCCTGGAGCCACTTGTAGCCCAGGTAAACCCTTACCGGCAGCCAAAGCCAGCCAAAACCGGGCGTGCCAAAAAGCCTCTGGGCCAGCGGCGGGTCCCGAAACTCAACCTGCGGTATTATACCTCGCTGACCTACTGGTCCTAGGCCAGGAGGTAGGCGGAGCGCTTTGTGCGCCGGTTGCATCCCTTGACATCCTCGGGTATAATAGGGGCCGGTTACGTTGAACTGCCACTCACCCGCCCGGCCGGGTGGGGGGCTGCCAGTGGTGGCGTGGTTGGGGGTGGAGCCATGGTTGCGGTCCTAAGACGCAGTCAGGGGTCTGTCCTGCTTGGACGAGTACCGTACTATTACAACGCACCTAGCACCACCCCTGGCATCGGCTGCCGATCGGCTTGGGGGGTTGAACTTACCCTCGCTGGCCTCGGTCTGGCCGAGGATTGCCAGGTATCTGGCGTATCTTGTGCTCGGCCTGGTTTGCGTCGGGCTTGCCAGGCTGGTTCCCATTGAGCGGCAGTTTTTAGCTCCTTCCCCGATTACCGGCCTTTATCCCGAAGTGGTTGATCTGGTGAACCCCGAACCCAAGGTCCCGGAAGGGTTTCTGGTGGTAATGGCCCTTCCCGAGAGCTTTCAGCCGACCACGGCAACCGGCGGGGCGTCCCAGCCGGCCCAGGCGGTCCTCGAGTACACGGTGAACCCCGGGGATACCCTCTACACCATTGCCGAGCGGCTGGGGGTGACCGTGGAGAGCATCGTCTGGGCCAACAACCTGACGAACCAGAATTACCTCCGGCCGGGCCAGGTGCTTCAGGTTCCGGCCGTTTCAGGGGTAATTCACACGGTTCAGCCGGGGGAGACCCTAGAAGGAATTGCCCGGCACTACGGGGTAGACCAGGCGAACATTCTGGCCTTTGCGCCCAACGGGCTTTCGGACCCGAACCAATTGCAGGTGGGGCAGAAGCTGGTGATCCCCGGCGGGCGGGTACCCGAGCCGCCA
>PSKS01000109.1:0-3935 GCA_040289115.1 Chloroflexota bacterium | reverse complement strand
CCCTGCCACTCCTCGCCGATCCGGTTCTCCACGGGTACCTCGACGTTCTCGAAGAAGAGCTCGCCCGTCGAGCCGGCCCAGACGCCCAGCTTGTGCTCGGTCTCTGCGCTCGTGAACCCCTTCATGCCCTTCTCGACCACGAAGGCGGTGATCCCCCGGTGCCTCGCCTGGGGGTCGGTCTTGGCGAAGACGAGCGCGTGATCGGCGACGGTGGCGTAGGAGATCCAGTTCTTCTGCCCGTTCAGGACGTAGACGTCTCCCTCCCGTCGCGCCGTCGTCTTCATCGCCGCCACGTCCGATCCCGCCGCCGGCTCGGTCAGCCCGAAGCAGCCGATCTTCTCGCCCCGTGCCTGCGGCACCAAAAACCTCCGCTTCTGCTCCTCCGTGCCGTAGCGAAGCAGCGAGAGCGAGTTGAGCCCGAGGTGTACCGAGATCAGCGTGCGGAAGGCGGCCTCGCCCCGCTCGATCTCCTCGCACACGAGCGCCTCCGACACGAAGTCGAGGCCCGCCCCGCCGTATTCCTCTGGGATGACGATGCCGAGCAGGCCAAGCTCGGCCATGCCCTCGATCACGCTCAGGTCGAGCCGGTGGGCGATGTCGTTCTCGATGGCCTTGGGGAGGATGCGCTCCTCCACGAAGGATCGCACCGTCTCCTGGATCAGCTCCTGCTCCGGCGTCAGCGAGAAGTCCACGGCGGCAGCCTACCGCGGCCGCCGCCAGTGAGGCGCCGCTACCGCAGTTGACGGGCGCCCTCGCGCCAGCCTACCATTGACTGACTAGTCAATCGACACCCGGGAGAGTACGATGTCCCTAGCCGAACGCGCTCTTGCCGCCGGCATCTCCTTCACGCTGACGGACGAGCAGAGGGCACTCCGCGAGCTCGCCCACGAGTTCGCCGAGAAGGAGATCCGACCCAAGGCGGCCGAGTACGACCGTCGCTCGACTCACCCTGCCGACATCATCGCCAAGGCCCACGAGCTCGGCCTTATGAACCTCCACATCCCGCCCGAGTACGGCGGCCCAGGCTTGGGGGCCCTCGATGGCTGCCTGGTCGACGAGGAGCTCTGCTGGGGATGCTCGGGGATCGGCACCGCCATCATGGCCAACGGCCTGGCAGCTGGGCCGCTCATCGTGGCTGGCAGCGAGGAGCAGAAGCGCCGCTGGCTGCCGGGCCTGGCCACTGGGGAGGTCCAGACGGCCTCGGCTGGCACCGAGCCAGAGGCCGGCTCAGATGCGGCCAACATTCAGACCCGGGCTGTCCGGGAGGACGGTTACTACCTGGTGAACGGGACCAAGGCCTTCTGCACCTTCGCCGACGTAGCCGACGTTCTGTTCACCTACGTCCGCACCGACGACGCAGTCCCCAAGCACCGGGGCATAAGCCTTTTGCTGGTGGAGAAACCCCGGGGTGAATCCTTCATACCGCCGTACCTTACCGGTAAGCGAATTCGCACCCTGGGTTACCGGGGCATGAACACTTACCTGCTCTACTTCAACGGACTTAAGGTTCCCGCCGAGAACCTGGTGGGGGAGGAAGGCAAGGGCTTTTACTACCTGATGCAGGGTTATGAGGTCGCCCGGATCCAGTTCGCCTTTCGGGCTACCGGTCTGGCACGCGCAGCCTATGAGGCCGCCTTAAAATATGCCCAGGATCGGGTTCAGTTCGGCCGGCCTATCGCCCAGTTTCAGGCGATTAGATTTAAGCTGGCAGATATGGTCACCGAGATCGAGGCCGCCCGGCAACTGGCGTTTTATGCGGCCGAGCGATTCGACCGAGGGGAGCGCTGTGACCTGGAGGCAGGGATGGCCAAGCTTTTCGCCACCGAGGTGGCAGTCCGGGCCGCCCGGGAGTCCCTCCAAATCCACGGGGGCGTCGGCTACACCATGGAGTTGCCGGTCCAAAGGTACCTGCGAGATGCCCTCCTCCTTCCGATCGGGGAGGGGACCAACGAGATCCAGCGGGAGGTGATCGCCCGCCGGATTCTTGGGGAGCGCTAAGGTCTTCCGCCATGGCAATCACCGGCAAGAATTACTTTGAGAATCTCCGTGTGGGCCAGAAGTTTGCCCATCCCAGGGGACGAACAATATCGGAGCTCGATAACTATCTTATCACACTAATGACCCTTAACACCGCCCAGGCCCATTTCAACCGGGAATATGCCACCCGGCTGATGGGCGGAGCTTTCCCCGAGCGGCTGGTGATGGGGGCGGTGACCATGGCGGTCTGTATTGGGCTGAGCAGCGAGGACCTGAGCGAGAACGCCATCGGCGACTTAGGCTACACTGGCATTTCCTTCCCAAATCCGGTATTCCACGGCGATACCCTTTACACCGAGACCGAAGTGCTGGAGCTTAGAGATGCCGACCGGCCTGACGCCGGGATTGTCCGTTGCCGGGTAACCGGTCGGAATCAGGACGGAAAGACAGTGTTTATCGGGGAGCGCATTTTCCTCGTCAAAAAGCGGGCTTACTGGGAGGAAAGGGACCGGCGGTTCATCCCGGTACCGGAGCCAGATTGAGGTTGTGATAGTGGGCACCAACGGCTACATCCTGCGGGTAGAAGGCCTGGTTAAAAGCTTTGGGGGCCTCCGAGCCCTGGATGGGGTCTCTTTTGGAGTCTTGCCCAGCACGATAACCGGCCTTATCGGCCCCAATGGGGCCGGCAAGACCACCTTGCTGGACGTGGTCTGCGGCGTACTGCGGCCGGACGGCGGCCGGGTTTACTATGAGGGCCGGGATATTACCGGCCTTCCGCCCCATCTGGTCGCCCGGTTGGGCCTGGCTCGGACCTTCCAGCTGAGCCGTGTCTTTCAGCGGATGACGGTCTGGGAGAATTTGCGGGCAGTGAGCCGGGGTCCTGACTGGGCGAAACGGACCGTGGAGCTGCTGGAGCTTACGGGCTTGCTGCCCCTTATCGGCAGCTACGCGGCCGAACTCTCCTACGGGCAACAGCGGCTGCTGGAACTTGCCCGGGTGATGATGCTGAGTCCCCGGCTGGTTTTACTGGACGAACCGGCGGCCGGTGTCAACCCCACGATGCGGTTGCAGATCTTCGACGTCATCAGCCGGCTCCGGACTCAGGGGGTCACCTTCCTGGTCATCGAACATGACATGGCCGTGGTCATGCGTTATTGCGACCGGGTTATCGGGCTTGATTCGGGACGGGTGGTAGCCGACGGAACCCCAACGGAAGTCCAGCAGAGTGAGGCGCTTCTGGCAGCCTATTTCGGGACGGTATAGTATGACGGGTGAGATTCTACTCCAGGTTTCCAACCTGGCCGCCGGCTACGGCAAAAAGCAGGTCCTTTTCGACGTCTCCCTGGCCGTTAGTCCCGGGGAGCTGGTGGTTATTATCGGCCCCAACGGTGCCGGCAAATCCACGGTGGTCAGAACGGTCATGGGATTTATCAGGCCGTGGTTTGGGGAAGTCCGGTTTGAGTCCGCAGTGCTGAACGGTTTGAGGGTGGACGAGCGGACCAGATTGGGCATAAGCTACGTGCCCCAGGGCCGGACGGTCTTTCCCGGTCTGACCGTCGAGGAGCACCTGGAGCTGGGCAGCTGGTTATTAAGATCTTGGGCGGAAAAACGGGCGGCCCTGGAGCAGGTTTACGGGCTTTTTCCTGTGCTTCGGGAGCGGAGACGGCAGCGAGCGGGGACGCTGAGCGGGGGCGAGCGGCAGATGCTCTCCCTGGCCCGAGCCCTCATGCTGCGGCCGAAGCTGCTTTTGCTGGACGAGCCCTCCCTGGGCCTCTCTCCCCGGCTGGTGGTAGAGCTTTTCGAAAAGTTGCGGCAGATCAGGGAGCAGGGGGTGGCGATTCTAGTCGTGGAGCAGAATGCGGCTATTGCCTTAAGGTATGCGGACCGGGGCTATGTGCTGGATCAGGGGACTTGCCGGCTCGATGGGCCGGCCCAGGCGCTCCTGGCTGACCCGCGGG
>PSKS01000108.1:0-3976 GCA_040289115.1 Chloroflexota bacterium | reverse complement strand
GGTGGCTCGTGCGTCGCAGGACCTCGCAGGCCAGCTCCACCGTAGCCGGGTCCGTCCGAATCCCCGGCACCACCTCCACCACTATCATCAGGTGGGCCGGCTGGGCGTAGTGGGTCACCACGAACCGCCCCGGCCGACCCATCCCGGCGGCGATGACCGTAGGGCTTAAGCCTGAGGTGGTGCTGGTAAGCACCGCATCCGGCGAGGCCTCCCGGTCCAGCTCCGCAAAAAGCTTCTGCTTAAGGCCCAGATCCTCGGCGACAGCCTCCACCAGGTACTGGGCCTCCCGGACGGCCCCCGCCCGGTCGGTCGTGAAGCTAATCCGGGCCAGGGCCGCCCCGGCCTCTTTGGCTGAAACCAGCCCCTCGGCTACCACAGTTTCCAGGGCGGCCTCGACGGCCCGCTGCCCCCGACCCAGGCTTTCGGCCGAACGCCCAACCAGGTTTACTTGGAAGCCTTGGAGGGCAAAATCCAGGGCAATTCCGGGGCCCATGGCCCCGGTTCCGAGGACGGTCACGAGCCGGATTTCATCAGCCCGGATCACCGCTTCCAGCTAACCTCGCTCCGCCCGGTAAGCCCTTTGTTTTCGTCCTCCAGGGCCCGAAGGACCCTCTCGGGCCGGGCCGGCAGGTCAAAAACCCAGACGCCACAGGCATCGTGAATGGCGTTAATAATGGCCGCAGCCCCCGTATTCGATGTAAACTCGCCGATAGCCTTGGCTCCCCACGGCCCCGTCTTGCCCGGAAATTCTAGAACCACGTTGGTGTGGTCCGGGGGCATATCGGCCGCCGTGGGTATCTTGTAATCGTGCAGGCTACGGGCAACCTCCTCGGCGCTGGGATAGCGGGGGTAAAGGTCCTCCATTAGGGCCATGCCAATGCCGAAGGCCATGCCTCCGTCCATCTGTCCCTCACAAAGCAGCGGGTTTATGGCCCGGCCCACGTCGTGACAGAGCACCGTCCGGAGCACATCCACCTGCCCCGTCCTCAGGTCGACCTCCACCTCGGCCATGCAGCAGGCGAACACGTATTGCTCGGTGACCTTCCCCCGGCCCTCGGCGTCCACCGGGCCGGCCTCGGGCATGTAGTAGCCACGACCTACCAAGATGCGCCCCTTGTCCAGGATGGCTTTGGCCGCCACCTGGGCCACTGGCGCCTGCCACTCGGTGGGCGCTTCCTTGACAAAGACAACCCCGCCTCGGATGTCCAGGTCCTCAGGCTTAAGCCCCAGGTCCTCGGCCGCCACCTCGCACAGTAGCCGCTTGGCTTCAGTGGCCGCCCGCCTGACGGCGTTGCCGTCGTGGTGGGTCACCCGGTTCCCAGCGGTGCCGAAGCTGTAGGGGGTGGCCTCAGTGTCCCCAGCGACCACCGTAATGGCGCTGATGGGAACCCCAAGCTCTTCGGCACAGATTTGGGCCAGGACCGTTTTCTGCCCGCAGCCGATGTCGGGGGAGCCCACCCGCAAGATCACCGTACCATCGGCGTTGACCGAAACCTCGGCCATGGCCGGGTCCTTGCCGCCGGTGGAACCGGTCCCCTGGTAGCCTAGACAGATGCCCACCCCCCGCCGCTTGTTGGGTGGAATTTCCACCCCCGGATAGAGACCGGACCGCTTGGCTTCCCGGATCCGCTCATAGCCGAAGGCTAGGGCCGCGGCCTCCAGTACCTCTTTGGCCCGAACATCGTGCATCTCGGTAAATGTGGTACTAATGAAGCCTTCGTGGGCCACGTTTTTACGCCGCAGCTCCAGCGGGTCCATCCCTAAAACCTCGGCGATATGTTCCATGTGGACCTCGCAAGCGAAGATGGCGTCGGCAACGTTAAAGCCCCGCATGGCCCCCGAGGCGGCCTTATTGGTGTAAACGCAGTAGCCGTCAAACCAGTAGTTGGGGATGGCGTAAGGCCCCCGTACATACCAGGAGAACTTGTCCACCCCGGCGCTGCCGAAGACGCAGAAGGCTCCGGTGTCCTGAACGGCGTAGACCTGGCGAGCAATTATGGTGCCGTCCCGCCTTACGCCGCTCTTCATGATGATGAGGGGGTAGGCCTGGTCGCCGGTCGAAAGGAGAAACTCCTGCTCCCGGGTAAAAAGCCATTTAACCGGCCGGCCGGTCTTAAGGGCCAGGACGGCCGCCAGGTGGTCGGTACAGATGTCGTTTTTGGACCCGAACCCGCCCCCGACGGTGCCGCCGACCAGCCGGATCTTGTGCAGCGGAAGCTTTAAAATCCCCGAAAGAACCAGCTGGTGAAGGTGGGGAAGCTGACTGCAGGAATAAATGACCACCTTGCCCACGGCGTCCAGCTCGGCCACGCTGACGTGGACCTCCATAGGGGTATGCTCCCGCATGGACTTGCTGAGCCGGTCCTCAACGATGACATCAGCCTCCTTAAAGGCGGCCTCACAGTCACCCATCCGGATACGCCGGTGGTCCAGGTCCGGGGCTACCGGCTCGACGTTTCCCCCCTCGTGGATGGCAGGCGCATCCGGCTTCATCGCCTCCAGAGCGTCAAAGACTGGAGGCAGGGGCTCATACTCGACCTTTATCCGCTGGACAGCCTCCCAGGCGATGTCGGGCCTAGTGGCCGCCACCGCCGCCACCGGCTGGCCCAGGTGTCGGACATAGTCGTCGGCCAGGACGGGCTGGTCCTGGACCTTGAACCCGAACCGGTTATTGGGGATGTCCTTGCCGGTAACGACCGCAACCACCCCCGGAAGCTTCTCCGCCTCGCTAATGTCGATGTTTATGATCCGGGCGTTGTGATACTCCGCCATCCTGACGGCGGCGTAAAGCATCCCCGGAAGGTAAATGTCGTCCACATAGCGGGTCCGGCCGGTGACGTGGGCCAGCCCCTCGATGCGGGGGAACCGCTGACCGATGACGCTTTCAGACAGAACTGCCATGACCCTTTACCTCCTCAGACTTTTCTCACCACTGGTAGCGGTTAAGGCCGGGAAAGACCGACCTGCTACCCGAGTTCACCCTGGGGTCCCCATCCCCGTAGGCGGCGGCCAAGACGGCCTCGATAATCTTGTAATATCCCGTGCAGCGGCACAGATTACCGGCCAGGGCCTCAACGACCTCCTGCCGGGTGGGGGTGGGGTTCTGATCTAGGAGCGCCTTGGCGGCCATGATCATGCCCGGGGTGCAGAATCCGCACTGGGTCCCCAAGTGCTCGTGGAAGGCCCGCTGCAGCGGGTGGGGATTCTCCGGGGAACCCAGCCCCTCCACGGTGAGCACCTCCCTGCCGTCGCAGAGTGGTGCCCAGACCAGGCATGACACCACGGCCCTGCCGTCCAGAAGAACGGTGCAGCAGCCGCACTCCCCCTCGTCGCACCCCCGCTTGGGTCCGGTGATGTTGAGCTGCATCCTGAGGACGTCCAGGAGGCTGTCGGTGCTGCGGACCGTGACTTCGTAGGGGCGGCCGTTAACGTTAAGCCGGATATTGTGGGTTAAAGCCATGTATGGTCTCCTCCTTTAGATGACAGGGCGACCCAGGGCCTCGTTAAGGGCCCGCTCAAAGCAGACGCCGACTACCCTCCGCCGGTACCAGGCGCTGGCGTGGCCGTCGTCCGGGGGGCTGCTCTCCTCGGCCAGCACGGCGGCGGCCCGCTCGATGGCAGGCGGATCCAACCGCCTTCCCCGCAGCTCGGCCTCAGCCCGGGTCGCCCTCACCGGGAAGGTGACCCCGAAGCCGAAGCCAATGCCCACTCGAATATCCCGACATATACCGTCCCCGTTCACGTCGACGGCCACAGCGGCCTGGGCAATGGCAAAATCGTTGGCCTTGCGGCGCCGGACCGCTTGGAGACCCTGAGTGTAGAAAGGCGTGGGAATGACGATGTCGGTGATAAGCTCGTCAGGCTGCAGTGCATTCCAGGCCGGGCCCAGGTAAAACTCCGAAAGGGGTAGGGTGCGCTCACCCCGGGGGCTACGCAGGATGAGGTAGGCACCCAGGGCCAGAAGTGGGGGCGCCAA
>PSKS01000028.1:0-30716 GCA_040289115.1 Chloroflexota bacterium | reverse complement strand
CCGGCCACCAGCCGCCGCCAGACCAGGCCCCGATGGGGGGCAAAAAGCAGCGACCCATAAACCAACAAGCTGGCGCAGACGACAATGGTCGGGCCGGTGGGAAGGCTGTCCCCAAGGCTGCTCAAAAGCACCCCACCCAGGCCAGCCGCCGCCCCAAAGACGGCAGCTAAAAGCACCATGGTCGACAGCCGGTCGGTCCACTGGCGGGCAGCCGCGGCCGGGGCGATAAGCATGGCGCTCATCAGCACCACCCCCACGGTCTGCAACCCGGCCAGTATGGCCAGGATCACCAGGCTGGTTAAGGCCACGTCCAGCAGCCGGACAGGAAATCCCTGCACAGCGGCAAAGGCCGGGTCGAAACTTAGAAGCTTAAACTCCTTCCAGCCCAGGATGACGACCAAGAGGGCCAGGGCGGCGATAACCGCCATGGTCAGCACATCCCGCTGGAGGATGGTGGCCGCCTGACCGAAAAGGAACTTGTCAAGGCCGGCCTGGGCAGCGGTGGGCAACCGCTGGATAACCGTCAGCACCACCAGTCCAAAACCGAAAAAGACCGAAAGGACGATTCCCAGGGCGGCGTCCGGCTTAAGGCGGGTGTAGTTGGGGATGGCGATGACCCCAAGGGCCCCGACCCAAGCCGCGAAGGCCGCCCCCAGCAGGAGAAACGCCGATTCCTTGCTCCGAGTAACCAGGAAAGCGAGGGCGAGACCCGGCAAAGCCGCGTGGCTCATCGCGTCCCCCAGGAGGCTCTGACGGCGCAGGAGGGCGTAGACCCCGAGGACGCCGCTGGTAATCCCCATCAGGACCGCCCCCGCCGCCACCGTTCGGACGGTGTGGTCGGAGAGGAGCAAGACCATCAGGTCCAGCGGACCCATCACGGCCGCCTTGCCTCAAGGGCGACCGCCCGGCCGCCGTAGGTCTGGCGGAGGTTCTCCTCAGTAAAGACCTCGGCCACCGGCCCGCAGGCGACCCGGCGCACATTAAGCAGCAGCACCCAGTCGAAGTATTCCCGCACCGTCTGCAGGTCGTGGTGAACGACCACCACGGTTTTACCCCTCGCCCGCAGGGACCGCATTATGTTCAGGATCGCCCGCTCGGTCAAGGCGTCAACCCCGGCGAAGGGTTCGTCCATCAGGTAAATCTGGGCGTCCTGAACCAGGGCCCGGGCCAGGAAGACCCGCTGCTGCTGGCCCCCCGAAAGCTGGCTTATCTGCCGGTCGGCCAGCTCCCGCATTCCCACCTGCTCCAGGGCGGCCAGCGCCATGGCCCGTTCCTGGGGTCCGGGCCGCCGGAACCAGCCCAGGTGGCCGTATCGGCCCATCATAACGACGTCAAGGACGTTTGTTGGAAAGTCCCAGTCCACCTCCCGGTGCTGGGGAACATAGCCCACCAGGTGCCGCACGGCCTTTATCGGCTGGCCGAAGATGCGGACACTCCCGGCCGCCGGCCGAACCAGCCCTAGAATTGCCTTAAGGAGGGTAGTCTTGCCGGCACCGTTGGGCCCGACAACGGCCATTAGGACCCCGACCGGAACCTCCACATCCACATCCCAGAGGACCGGTCGGTCCCGGTAAGCCACGGTGAGGTCGGCGACCTCGACCGCGAGGGCGTGTTTCGGAAGAGGCTGGGTCATCGGCTGCCTCCGCTAGGGAAATCTTGTCCGGTAAGGGCCTCGACGACGGTCCGGACGTTGTGCCGAACCATACCGGTGTAGGTACCCGCCTCGGTGTCCGGCTCGCCCAGGGAGTCGGAATAAAGCTGGCCGCCGATGGCAACCTCCCAACCGCGGGCCCGCACTGCCTCCTGGACGGCCTCGATGTTGCGAACCGGCACACTGCTTTCGATGAAAATGGCCCGGATGCGCCGCCGCACGATGAAATCGGCCAGCTCCTGGACGTCGGCGATGCCGGCCTCGGCCACGGTGCTGATACCCTGAAGCCCCCGCACCTCAAAGTTATAGGCCCGGGCAAAATACCCGAAGGCGTCATGGGCCGTAACCAGCACCCGCTGTTCGGGGGGGATCCGGCCAACCCACTCCCGAACCCAGCCATCGAGCTCAGCCAGCTCCCGGAGGTAGGCGTGAGAATTGGCCCGGTAGACCTCCCGGTGGACCGGGTCCCGCTCGGCCAAAGCCTCGGCGATGTACGACACTACCTGCATCCAGAGGCGGACGTCGAACCAGATGTGGGGGTCCGGGTTTCCGGCCGAACCTTCCGGGTAGATAAGGTCGGCCGGGTCGACGGCATTGCCCACCGCGTAGGTCGGCACCCACCGGCCCATCTTCGCCAGGATATCCGCCATTTTGGCCTCCAGGTGGAGGCCATGGTAGAAAACGATGTCGGCCCGGGCAAGCCTCAACACGTCACCCTCCCGAGCCTTGTAGAGGTGGGGGTCAATGCCGGGACCCATCAGGGCGGTGACCTCGACCCGACTGCCCCCGACTTGCTTTACGGCGTCGGCGATCAGGCTGGTCGTCGTCACCACCCGCACCGCCCGTCCGGCCAACTCCGAAGGGTCGGCCGCGCGGCCGAGGGGGGCGCAGGCGGAAAGGGCCAAAACGGCCGCCAGGAACACGCTAAACACGGTCCGCCGGGGCTGGCGCGAACGCCAAGGGTTCACGGGTCGGCCCTTGAAACCTTAGTCCTGAACCGGTACGGGCTCGACAAAAATGCGGCCGGAGACCTCTCGACCGATGGCGTGCTCCCGCTCCCCCACCCGCAGGTGTACCGGACCGTGAAATGGGGCCACGTCTTTCACCTCGACCAGCGCCCCCGGAACCAGCCCCAAGTCTGCCAGGTAGCGGAGAAGGGCCGGATTGCTGTCGGGCACCCGCCGGACCCAGGCTCGGGTTCCGGCCGGGAGGGCGCCCAGGGGCACGTAGTCGGGCTCGTTGATGGTCCCATCCTTAGAGGGTATCGGGTCCCCGTGGGGGTCCACCGTCGGGTAGCCGAGGGCGGCGTCGATGGCATCTTCAAGGGCATCGGAAAGGGTGTGCTCCAACCGCTCGGCCTCGACGTGGACGGCGTCGAGGGGCATATTGAGCGCCCGGGCCAGAAAGAGCTCCCAGAGCCGGTGGTGACGGATCACTTCCAGGGCAATGCGAGCGCCCTTCTCGGTCAGCTCGACGCCCCGGTAGGGGGTGTAGCGGAGAAGGCCCATGTCGGCCAGACGCTGGACCATGCTGGTCGCGGCCGGGGCGCTCACGCCCAGACCCTCGGCGATGGCCGAGGTGGAGACCCGCCGCTGGCGCTGCTGGACTTTGTAAATCACCTTAAGGTAGTCCTCAACAGCCTGCTTCATTCGTCACCCCCCGGCTAGTTTAATGAAGGTTAAGTTCTGAGTTAACAATAACCCACTACCAGGTTATTGTCAAGACCCAAAGGGCGTGGCCGGGGCTTTCCACGTTTTTGCGCCGTCACTAGGTAATCGGCAGTTTCTTGTTGGGGCGCACGGCCGTGCGCCCCAAGGAGCTTAGCGGTCGCTTTCAGTCAGGTCGAGGGGAAAGCTGGAAAGCCCGGCGTTCTAACCGGTTGACAACAGTGTTGGGGCGTATTATCATATAGCAAACCGGTGTGGCCGAAGACTTTGAGGCGAACGGTTCGAGGGGGGGTGACCCTATGCAGCGACGGGGGCCGGTCGCCCGGGCCGGCTCTGGGCCAGAGAGGGTTCGTCCGGCGGATGTTTAAACCCTGCAGGGAGGAGGCTGTTTAAATGTTGGTGGCGACGCCTGAAACTAGGACCGAGCACGACACCAAGGTTGTTGAGGAGGCCATCCGGATCATTCAGGAGCACCTGGACCGCGAGGCCCGAAACCGCCGCCAGGTCCTGCTGGAGCCCAAGGACCTCTGCCCGATGCAGAAGGCCAAACTGGTAGCCGACCTTCAGGCGGTCTTCGACGACCCAGGGCCTGGCCGGGGCTCCTTTGGTGAGTGGATTCGGGGCATCTGGGCGTCGGTCCGGCGGCTCTTTTAGACTGGGAACCCCGACCGGCGGCCTAACCGACCTTATATAGGGCGTTCACCCGGCGCCCAACCTGATAACCGGCGCGGCTGAACCGCGGGCCGGTAACCGAGAGTTTGGTTACCGGCCCGCCCCTTCCGGGGCCGGTTTAAGCTCGGGTGTGCCCACCCAGACCTCCCCATTCACGAAAACCTCTTTCTTCCAGATCGGCGCCTCGGCCTTAACCCGGTCCATCACATACCGACAGGCCTCAAAGGCCGCCGCCCGGTGGGGGGCGGCCACCGCAACCATTACGCTGGCTTCCCCGATTTCCAGCCGCCCGACCCGGTGCTTAACGGCGATCCTACCTACCGGCCAACGCCGGCGAGCCTCGGCCGCAATATCGGCGATTTTGGCCTCAGCCATCTCCGGATAAGCCTCGTAGACCAGGTACCGGGTTGGCCGGCCATCGGAGTTATTTCGGACCACCCCGAGGAAGAGCACCACCGCCCCATCCTCCGGGGTCTGGACGGCAGCAATGAGCTCCTCCGGGTTCAGCGGCCGTTCGGTGATTTCGAACATGGGCTGTACCTCCCCCCCACTGACCGGCGGAACGAAGACCACCTCGTCCCCCGGCTTAAGCTCGTAGTCGGCCGGGACGTACTCCCGGTTCACCGCAAACTGCACCGCCCCCTCCAGGCCCGCCAGCACCGGCTGCTCGGCCACCAGGCGGGCCCAGACGTCCACCACCCGGGACCCCACCGGAATTTCCAGTTCCCGTTCGGCTTCCCCAAAGAGTTCGCGGAGCAGCGCAAAAAATTTGAGCCTAATATTTACCCGCTCCAACTGGCCGACACCCCCTTTCCGCTCGATTATATACCCCCAAGTTTTTACGGAACCGGGTCTTTCTCTTCGCTTCCAGGTGCCCCCAGAAACTCCCGAGCTTCCGCCACCAGGTAAAGCGAGCCGGTAACGCAGATTAAGTCCTCCGGCCCGGCCCGTCCTAGAAACTCGCCCAGGGCCGCCCCCACTTCGGGGAAAATCCTGGCAGCGTGGTCGAACCTGGCAAACTCCCGGGCCAGGACCTCCGGCGGTGCAGCCCGGGGGTGTCGGGAGCGGGTAACCCCGACGAAGTCGGCCAGGGGCGCCAGGGCACCCACAATGGCCCCAATGTCCTTATCCGCCGACGTCCCCAAAATCAAAAAGAGACGATTATATGTGAGGTCTCCCTTAAGGGTTCGGGCCAGGAACTCCGCCGACTCCCCGTTGTGGGCTCCGTCCACTACCACTGTTGGATTTCGGCGCAGGATTTCCACCCGCCCGGGCCAGCGAACCTGCTTAAGGCCCAGTCTTATCTCCTCCCGCCCCAGGTCGACCCGCTGCTGCGCCCGTAAAAGGTCGATGGTAGCCACCGCAACGGCGGCATTCTCCAGCTGGTGGGGCCCTAGCAGGGCTACCTCCAGGCCCCCGTAAGTCTCGAAGGGGGCGTGGACGGTCAAATTTTGGCGGCTGCCCGACCAGGACCAGTCGCGGTCGGCCAGCAGGAGGGTTGCCCCCAGTGCTCGGGCCCGCTCCTCGATAACCTTTACCGCCTCCGCTTCCTGGGGGGCGCACACCACCGGCACCCCCGGCTTGATAATGCCGGCCTTCTCGGCGGCGATCTGGGCCAGGGTTGAGCCCAGAATCTGGGTATGGTCGTAACTCAGGCTGGTTATAATGGCCACCTCGGGGGCGACCACGTTGGTGGCGTCCAGCCGCCCCCCAAGGCCCACCTCCAGGACGGCCCACTCCGCCCCGACCCTGGCAAAATGGAGGAGGCCCAGGGCCGTGGCCAACTCGAAGGTTGTGAGCCGACCCAGCCCCTCGGCCTGTCCGTCTAGATCGGCCACAATGGACCGCAGCTGCGCCACCAGCCGGCTGAAGGTTACGGGGGAGATGGGCGACCCGTCGACCTGGATCCGCTCCCGAAACGTGTGCAGGTGGGGAGAAGTAAAAAGGCCGGTGGGGTAACGGGTCCAGAGGACCGAGGCGACCATCGCGGCCACCGAGCCCTTACCCTTAGTTCCGGCGATGTGGACGATTTTAAGCCGGTCCTGCGGCCAACCAAGACGCTTAAGCAGCTGGGTGGTGCGTTCCAGGCCCCGGCCCAAGGGGTCCAAGGAGCCCAGAAAGCCCCGTTCGTAATTGGCCCTGGAGTAGAGAAACTCCAGGGCAGCCCGGTAAGGGTCAGTCTCGGGGCCTAGCATTGGCCGCCGCCCACCATGTGGACCACCTCCACGTGGTCGCCCGCCCGAATCCGAGTCTTTTCCCACTCCTCCCGCAGGACCACTTCCCCGTTCAAGGCCACCGCGACCCCATCCGGGCGGACGCCTAGGTGGTCCAGGAGGTCAATGATGTTCATTTCCCGGGGAAGACCCCGAACCTGGCCGTTGATAATTACCTCGATCATGGTCGATTTACCCTCTTACCCTGGATGCGCCCCAGGCCGCCTGAAGGGCCGCCTTAAGCCGTCGGGCCGCCCCCTCGGGGTCGTCGGAATCCAGAACCGCCGAGATGACCGCCACTCCCACCGCCCCCGCCGCAAGTACCTCGGCGCAGTTGGCAGCCGTAATGCCGCCGATTCCCAGGACAGGAATTGGGCTTCGGCCGGCAAACTCCTTTACCCGTTCGGTCCCAGCGGCTGGCAGGCCAGGATGACTGGGGCTTGCAAAAACTGTCCCCACCAGCAGGTAGTCCAGAGCCGCCCAGTCCAAGCCGGCCGGGTCGTGGGCGGACCGCCCGAGGATCCGGTCCGGACCCAACAGTTGCCGGGCTGCCCTTGGGGGAAGGCCTTTTTCGGGAAGGTGAACCCCGTCGGCCCCGGCCGCCAGCGCCACGTCGACCCGGTCATTCACCAGCAACCTGGCCCGCCCCGCGACCACCTCCCGAAGGGCCTTAACCAGCCCGAGGAGGTCAGCCGCCGGCAGGTCCTTTTCCCGGACCTGAACCAGATCGACGCCCCCGGCCACCGCCCGGCCAACCGCCTCGGTTAGGGGCAGGCGGCTCCTTCGCCGGTCGGTGACCAGCATCAGCAGGGGTGGCTCACCCAGCCGGCCCAGGGTCATCTACCGCCACTGCACAACCCCTTCCAGGGGGCTGCTGGCCTCCGCGTAGGGGAGCTTGGGGATCCGGCCGGCAAGGAAGCCCTTGCGCCCCGCCTCAACCCCCAGCCGGAAGGCCTCGGCCATCAGGGGCGGGTTCTTGGCCTTGGCGATGGCAGTGTTTACCAGCACCGCGTCCGCCCCCAGCTCCATGGCCAGGGCGGCGTCTGAGGGGGCCCCCAGGCCGGCGTCGACCACCACCGGTACCTTCGCCTGCTCGATGATGATCTGGATCTGGCCGAAGTAGACGATGCCCTGTCCCGAGCCGATGGGGGCGGCCAGGGGCATAACCGTGGCGGTACCGATCTCTTCCAGCTTCTTGGCCAGAACCGGGTCGTCATTAATGTAGGGCAGGACGACGAACCCTTCCCGCACCAGCACCCGGGCTGCCTGGAGAGTCTCCTCGGGGTCGGGCAGCAAGTACTTAGGATCGGGGATCACTTCCAACTTTATCCAGTTGTAACCCTCCAGGCCCCGGCATACCTCCCGGGCAAGCCGGGCCGTTTTGATGGCCTCCTCGGCGGTGCGGCAGCCGGCGGTGTTCGGGAGGATCATGTACTTGGACCAGTCGATGATGTCAAGCAGCGTCTTCTTTTTCGGGTTATCTAGGTCCAGCCGCCGGATTGCCACCGTAATGATCTCCGGTTTGCCCGCCTCGTAGGCCGCCAGCATCTCCTCTTCGGACCGGAACTTGCCGCTGCCCATCATCAGGCGGGACCGAAACTTGCGGTCGGCGATCACCAAGTAGTCGTCGTGGGGCTGGTCAACCATGATTCACACCTCGCTTTCTGCCGCCTGCCCGGGGAAACTCAAATGCTACTCCGCAAGGAAGCAACCACCGGCGGGTGGGCCCTCTGCTTCCCTACGCCGGCATTACCCGGATCAGGTTCCGAGGGTTGACGGCCCAACTGGACGCCGTCTCTCAGCCTTTTCGGCTCCCCTAGCAGAATCGGCCCAGTTTATTCGGCCGGGGCCGAAGCACCCGACCATCTTCATTTTAGTCTAGGCTTCTAAACTGTGTCAAAAATGCTCGGCTTAGTTTTGGTATCATTGAGGCGATGACCGGCACGCTCATCAACATCGCTACTGTCCTCCTGGGAGGCACCGCCGGGACCATCCTAGGGGCTCGCCTGCCCCAGCGAATTCGGGAAACGGTGATGCACGGCATCGGGCTTATGACTGTCTTCATCGGGCTCAGCATGGCCCTCAAAACCCAGCACCCCATAATCCTCCTGGGCAGCATCGTCCTGGGCGGCATCGTCGGGGAGCTTCTGGGTGTCGACCACAGCCTCCGGGTCCTGGGCGACCGTTTTGAGGGCCGTTTTGGGGCCTCTTTCGGGGGTAAATCGGCCCAGGCCGGCAACTTCAGCAAGGGCTTCGTTACCGCCAGCCTCATCTTCTGCGTCGGACCCATGACCATCCTCGGCTCCATTCAGGACGGCCTCACCGGAGATTACAGCCTGCTGGCCATCAAATCGGTTCTGGACGGCTTTACGGCCCTCGCCCTTTCGGCCACCTTCGGCATAGGGGTCGCCTTTGCCGCTGTCACCATCTTGGTCTACCAGGGGGCCCTGACCCTCGGGGCAGCCTGGGCCCGGGCGTTGCTTACCGAATCCATGGTTACCGAGATGAGCGCTGCCGGCGGCCTCATCATCCTGGGCATCGGCCTCACTATTTTGGAGCTTAAGCCCATCCGGGTTGCCAACTTTCTACCGGCCCTGGTCTTTGCGCCGGTGTTAGCGGCCCTTTTCGGCGGCCACGTCTGAGGGCTAACGCCGGCGGCGTAACCGCCGCTTAGCCCCTGCGTTATAGTATTGAGTAATCGACCGGAGGGGATGACTATCGGCGAGTGGCCGGTTCCGAGCCCGAAGCCGTACGCAACCTGGTGGAGCGGCTCAAGGGCGGTGATGCGGAGGCGGCGGCTTCCCTTTACCGCCTCTATGCCGACCCACTTTACCGCTACTTCCTCTACCAGATCCGGGACCCGGACCTGGCGGCCGACCTTACCTCGGAAGTCTTTCTCCGAATGCTGGAAAATATCGGCCGCTACAACCACCGGGGCGTGCCCTTCCGGGCCTGGCTGTTTAAGATCGCCCACAACCTGGTCATTGACCATTACCGGGAGCGGACCAAGTTCATTTCGGGAGAAGCAGACCTGCCAGAACCGGGGTCCGATGACCCGGAGCCGCCCGACCTGGACCGGTACCGGCTCTTCGCCGCCCTGAACCGGCTCACGGCCGAGCAGCGGCAGGTGGTTCTGCTCCGCTTTGTCGAAGATTTGGACATCAAGGAGGTGGCGGCAATCCTGGGCAAAACTGAGGGGTCCGTCAAGGCCCTGCAGCATCGGGCCATTACCGCCCTGCGCCGTCTGCTAGAGGGGGATCCCAATGGCCGGGCCTGACCTGGAGTCCGCATTTGACGACTGCGTGGAGGCCCTACGGGCCGGGGAATCCCTGGAGGAGTGCCTGAGCCGCTACCCTGAACACCGGGCCGACCTCGAGCCCCTTTTAAGGGTCGTCACCGAGGTCTGGTCCGTACCCCGTCCAGCCCTGAGCCCGGCCGCCGCCCGGGCCGGAGAAGCCCGCTTGCACCGTGCCCTAGCCGGCCGGCGTCGACCCCTCTACCGTCAGGTCAGTGTCGGCTGGTTGACGGCGGCCGCCCTGCTTTTAGTGGTTCTGCTCGGCCTTGGCAGCACAGTAGCGGCGGCCCAGGGCAACACCGAAGGCCCCCTTTCCGGACTGCGGGTTGCCGCCGAGCGGCTTCAACTGGCCATTGCCCGGAGCCCAGCCGAGCAGGCCGACGTCCAGCTGGCCGGCGTCGAGCGGCGGCTGGATTCCCTGGCAACTAAGGTGGCAAGTGGCAGCCCACCGCCTGATGGGGCCCTTCCCAGATTCGAAGAGGAGCTTAAGGCCGTCCTGGAAAAGGTCGACGAGCTTCCCCCGCCCGAAGCCGCCAGCCGGATTAATCGGGCCATTGGCCTCGTTGCCCGCCAGCGGGCAATCATTAAGGCGGTTGGAGACGACGAGTCTGACGCCAACCGGGCCGAGGAGCTGAGCCGGCGGGAGAAGGAGTTGACCGAAAAGCTTCGGCAGATCGCCGGGAAAGAAGGGCCGAAGGCAGGCCCCCCGGCTGGAACCCCGGCCCATAATCGGGGCCGGGTCCCCCAGCAAAACCCTTCCGAGCGCCCTGGGGGACCCGGCCACAGTCGCTAGCCCTCAGTTCCCCACCGGCGCCGGCCGGCCCAGGCCCGGGACAAGCTCGGCCAGGGGCACATACTCCAGACCGAAGGCGTCGGCCACCGCCGGATGGGTTATGTGCCCCCGGTAAATGTTCACCCCAAGGGCCAGAGCCGGGTCCTGCCGGACCGCCTCCTCAAGCCCAAGGTTTGCTAGCTTAAGAACGTAGGGCTGGGTGGCATTGGAAAGGGCGTAGGTCGAGGTGCGTGGCACGGCCCCCGGCATGTTCGGCACGCAGTAGTGGATGACCCCGTCGACCACGTAGACTGGGTCGCTGTGGGTGGTGGGCCTGGACGTCTCCACGCATCCGCCCTGATCCACCGCCACGTCGACGATCACCGAGCCCGGCTCCATGCTGGCCACCATCTCCCGGGTGACCAGCTTTGGGGCCCGGGCCCCAGGGATCAGCACTGCCCCGATGACGACCTCGGCTCCCTGAACGGCGTTGGCGATGTTGCGGTGGTTGGACATCAACGTTATCAGGTTCCCATGCAGGACCTCGCTCAAATACCGCAGCCGGTCCAGGTTGATGTCCACCAAAATCACCTGGGCGCCCATGCCCAGGGCGATCTGGGCGGCATTGGTGCCCACCGTTCCCGCCCCGATAACTACCACCCGGGACGGGTAAACCCCCGGCACACCCCCTAAAAGCTTGCCCCGACCGCCGCTGGGCTTTTCCAGGTAGTGGGCGGCCACCTGAATGGCCATCCGGCCGGCCACCTCACTCATGGGCGTAAGCAGGGGTAGCCGCCCGTCGGGCAGCTGAACCGTCTCGTAGGCGATGGCCACCACTCCGCTGCGCAGCAGGGCGAAAGTGAGCTCCTCGCTGGCGGCCAGATGCAGGTAGGTGAAGAGGAGCTGACCCGGCTGAAGCAGGGGATATTCCGAAGGCAGCGGCTCTTTGACCTTGACAATAAGTTCCGCCTGGCGCCAGACCTCGGCCGCTCCGGCAACGACTTCGGCGCCGGCCTGGGCATAGGCCTGGTCGCTGAAGCCGCTGCCCTCGCCAGCGCCGGCCTGAACCAATACCCGGTGGCCGGCCCGGGTCAGCATTTCCACCCCGGCCGGGGTCAGGCCCACCCGGTATTCCTGGTCCTTGATCTCTTTGGGCACACCGACAATCATTGTCTTACTCCCCTCCTCGGGCAGGCTGCCGTCATTGGCTCCGATTAATCATACCTTACGACGCCCCGACCCGCAACGCCGCCAGGTCTTACACTAAGATTGCCACCGGATGGCTCAGGCGGGAGTATCGCCAGGCCCTTACCGTGGGACCGGACGAGCCCGCAAGCCCGACGTCCTTTCCCGACCTGACGTTCGCCCTGGGCCAGGTCCCGGGCTAGCCCCGGTTCCCTTCCACCACGGTTACCTTGCCGAGGATGGCGTATTCGGCCGGCGGCCCCGACCAGCCCGCCACGGGCACGGGCCCGGCTCCCGGACGGAAAAACCCGGCGATAAGGTCGTACTCGCCCGGCGGGGTATCCCAGGGCACCAGAATGCCGGCCCGGTCGGTGACGGTGGCACCTACGGCCCAGCCGGACGTGGGCAAAGCCCCAAACCCCGGCTGGGCGTGCCGGCCTAGAATCACCCGGCCGTCGGGGGCCAACAGGTGAACGAACCAGTCGTAGTCGCCGTTTACCGGCCGAACGGCCCTAAAGTCGAACTCCAGCCGGAAGGCCTCCCCCAACCCCACCCGGTCGGTCTCGGCCCCGAAAGCAACGAGCTCGACCCCATTTTCCCAAACGTAACCCGCCTGAACCCTGGGCAGGCTCCCGACCGGTGGCAGGTAGCCAAAAACCTCGTAACTTCCGACCCACCCGGCGGTGAACCGGTAAGCTCGGGTGTTAAGCCACAGCTCCAGGTCCCGTCCGGACTCCCCGGGCGGCAGGTGGGCACGGTCGACCACCAGCCAGATAACCTTTGACTCCGGGTGAGCGAGGACGGCCTCGAAGCCGGTCCGCTGCTCAGGCGAATACCAGTGGTGGACGAACCGACCCTTCACGAGCCCCAGCCAGTAGTGAATGTAAAACTCATTGGAAACTGTAACCAGAGTAAATGGTTGGCCCGAACCCGTCACCCGGGTGGCTAGCCCCCGGGCCTCGGCCAGCGACAGGCCGGGAAAGTCCCGGGTGAGCCTGGCGCTCTGCCCGAGCAGGGCGACCGCGGCGAGGCCGAATACCCCCAAGCTTGCGGCCCCAACCAGAACCGGCTTTAAGCCCCTTAAGGCTGCCCATATCAGCCCGCCGGCCGTCACTACTCCCAGGCCGATAAGGCCCCCGAGGGTCAGGTCCCGAACCTCTGAGCCGTCACTGAGCCGGTGCCACCAGAGGAAGTCTACCTGGTCCGGTGCCCAATGGGTAAGCTGGTAGACGGCCGGCGACCGGTACCAGAGCCGAAGGTCGTACCAGGCAAGATTGGGGTCGGTGGCCCAGTCGAACTGGAGCACGGCCCGGTCCCAGGCTCCGGCCACCACCCCCAGCTGGATGGGCAGGCTCAGCAAAAACCCGACCGCCACCAGCATTTTAGGCCACGGGCCCCTGCCCTCGACCAGAGCGGCCACCGGTAGACAGAGCAGGGGCAATAGGGGAACCATGAAGCGGGGCCCCCAGGTGAGGCCCCCATACCAGGCCTCGTAGCCCCCGTAGACGAGAAGGGTGCCCAAGACCGTTCCTAGGGCCGCCAGGGCCGCCGGCCGACTGCGTCCCCACACCCCAACCCAGCCTGGGGCCGCCACGAGGGTCAGTGGCGAGAAGAAGAGCAGCCCCTTAGCCGGACTTAAGACTTGGCCGTACGTCCGGGCCGCCAGCTTCCCGGGGGAATAGTCCGGGAGGAAGCTTGCCAAACCATCCGGCCCAAACCGCCAGGCAGCAACGGCTACCGCCCCGGCGAAGGCGATGAGGCCACCAAAAACTAGACGCCTGACCCCAGCGGACTTGCCGCCTGGACCGAACAATAGAGCTGGGACCAGGAATGCCGGGACGGCCGCGGCCGCCGTTACCTTGACCACCGTGGCCCAGAACAGGCATAAAACCCAGGTGACGGCTAAGGTAGCCCGGCCAGAGCGCCCCCAGGCCAAAAAGGTGCCCAAGGCGGCAACCCAGGCCAGCCCCACTGCCGGCTCCCGCAGAAACGTCCGGGCATAGGGCCAGGCCATGGTTCCGAGGCCAAAGGCCAGGGCCGCTAGCAGTGACCCGACCGGCCCAAACCCCAGCCCCCGAGCCACCAGAAAGAGCCCGGCGCCGGTCAGGGCAGTCACCATCACGTTGAGAAGCATTACGCCTTGGATGAGGTTTACCCCCGGCAGCCGCTGGGCCAGGCCATAAAGGGGAACGGCCATAAGCGCCTGGCCCGGCTCCACCCGGCCCACCGGGTTGTGGACCCGAGCAAACTCCAGCTGGGGAGTATCGGCCCGGCCAGTCTGAACCAGGCTTTCGGTTAGGGCGTAGCTGGCGAACTCATCAATGGAGGTGAATCGGCCGCCGAAAGTAAGCAGGTAAACTGCCCCCAAGAAGGCGAAGATGGCCGCGGCAACGCTCAGGTCGCGTCCCGGCGGGCGGCCAGGTTTAACCGAAGCTCCCGGACCCTGCACGCCCGCGATTTTAGCAAAAAGGCCCGAAACTTACGCCTAAAAGTCGCCGGGCCGCCGGATTCCTCGGCGGCCCGGCGTGTTTCCGTCGGCGCGGGCTAGCGCTCCACGATGTAAAGATAGTCGTACATCCGGACGAAGATGTTCCAGTTGGGGCGCCAATCGCCGTCCTTGGTCTTGGGCATCCCCTTGACCCAGGGCTTGAGGAGGCCAACACCCAGCGGGTAGTAGACGAAGACGAAGGCCGCATCCTCTAGCATAATCTCGTCGGCCCTCCAGTACATCTCCGCCCGCTTCTGCCGGTCGACGATGCCCTTGGCCTCACTTACCAGCTTGTCGTACTCCGCATTGGACCACTGGTGACGCTGACCACTGGCAAACTTCGAGTAGAAGACCTGGTACTGTTGGTTATTGGGGTCGGGATAATCCATATACCAGCGGATCCAGACAGTTTGGAGCTTGTGCTCCCAGAGCTGGCCCCGGAAGGCCCGCGGCTCCATCACCTCCAGCTCCGCGTTCATGTTGAGGTTTTCTTTGAGCATTTGGATGATGGCCTGGGCCGCGGCCTTGGGGGCATCGCCTTCCTCCCGCATGTAAATCTTTATCGGTGGCCAGTTGCGGCCGCCCTCATACGGGGTGCCCTGCAGGTACTTGATGGCATCTTTACCCTCGTATTTAACCAGGGGGTGGTCCTTGGTAACCTTCGGGTTGAAGCCCCACCAGCCCGGCGGGTTGAAGGTGTAGGCCGGACGACCAAGACCCTGCAGGACGGCATTGACGATGCGCTCCCGGTCGATGGCGTGGGCTACTGCCTGCCGGACGCGCTTGTCGTCCCAAGGCTTATACTTGACGCCCAGCTCCAGGTAGAAGGTGCCCACCAGGTCGAACTTGATGACCTCCTTGGAAAGCTTGGGATCCGCCTGAACCCGTCGCCACTCACCCAGGGGCACCCGCCAGTGCCAGTCGATCTCGTTGTTCTCATAGGCCAGTTGACTGGCAGCGGCCCCGATCACCGGAACGATTACCCGCTCGATTTTGATATCCTTAGCCTTCCAGTAGTAAGGGTTCTTGACCACCTCGTAGACCTTGTCGTGCTCCCACCGCACCAGCTTGAAGGGCCCATTGCTGACGACCTCGGGCACCTTGTTGGGGTCGGTCCAGTTGTCGCCGTACTTTTCGACGGACTTGCGGTGGGACGGCAGGGCGGCAATGTACGAGGTGAGGACCGGCCAGTAACCCCGGGGACCTTCCAGCTCACACACTAGGGTGTAGTCGTCCTTGGCCCGAACACCAATGGCGTTCACATCCTGAATTTTGCCTTGGTTGACGGCCTCAGCGTTCTTTAAATCATAAAGAAAGCCGGCGTAAGGGGCAGCGGTGCGGGGATCGAGCTGCCGCTTAAAGGACCACTCGAAATCATGGGCCGTTACCGGGTCGCCGTTGGACCAGCGGCTGTCCTTGCGCAGGTAAAAGGTCCAGACGGAGCCATCGGCGTTGGGCTCCCAGCGCTCGGCGATGTCAGGCTGAACGTCGAAGTTCGGGTCGAACATGGTGAGGCCGGCAAAGAGGTTGGCAAAGCCGCCACAGTAAAGGTCCTTGTTAAAGTCGTGGCTGGCCGGGTCCTGCTCGGTATTGGTCCGGAAAACCTGCTCTTTGGCCAGCTTCTCCCCCAGCTCCTCGGGCTTGGGCTGCTGGGGCTGTTGGGTCGGGGCGCAGGCGTAGCCGCCGGCGGCCGCGGCCGCCGCAACCACCGCCAAGAACTCTCGCCGACCGAGCCGAACAGCCTGAAAGCGTTGGGCCAAAAGCTTAAGCTGCTCCTCATTTTCCCACCAGCGAAAAACATCCGACATTTAGCCTGCCTCCTTTCCCGCGAATTTGGTTCACCCTATCGGTCGTTTTGGCATGATAATAGTTAAATTCAGCGATATTGTCAAGTGTCAGCGCTTCAAGACCGTCCGATGATATTCACTTTTAAGGCTACTCGTTCATGCGCGGGTCCAACGCATCCCGAAGGCCATCGCCAAAGAACGTGAACGCCAGCATGAGCAGGCCGATGGCCACCGCCGGAAAGAGCGACATGTGCCAGTACGACCGGATATACTGCTGGTACTCGCCTACCATCTGGCCCCAGGACGGGGTTGGGGGGTTGATCCCAACCCCGATGAAGCTCAACGCCGCCTCGGTAAAGATCGCTTGGGGGATGCCAAAGGTTACCGCCACGATAATGGGGGTGAGGGCGTTGGGTAAAATGTGCCGCAAAAGGATCCGGCCAGTGGATGCGCCCATGGTCCGGGCGGCCTTGACGAACTCCTTCTCCCGCAACGCGAGAACCTGGGCCCGCACCAGTCGGCTCAGGGTAACCCAGCCCACCAACCCAATGGCGATGAAGATGTTAAAAAGCCCCTTGCCCAGCATGGTCATTATCAAAATAACAAACAGTAGCGTCGGAAATGCATACATTATGTCGACAAACCGCATAATGGCCGTGTCCACCTTGCCCCCGTAGTAGCCGGCGATGGCCCCAATGGGGACCCCGATCAGGACAACGATAAACTGGGCCACCAGCCCCACCGTCATGGACACCCGGGCCCCATAAATCATCCGGCTGAGCACGTCACGTCCGTTAAGGTCGGTGCCCAAGGGGAACTGCCATGAGGGGTACTCGGCGATGTGGTCCCAAAACTGTTCGGCGTAATCGTGGGGAGCGATTATGGGTGCAAAGACGGCCAGGAATGAAAAGAGGAGGATGATGACCAGCCCGAACATGGCCAGCCGGTTACGCACCAGCCGCCGCAGGGCATCGCCCCAGAGGCTCGCCCGGCGGCTGGGGACCCATTCCAGCTCCTCCTCGGGGGTGGCTACGGCGAGGGCCCTTTCCAGTCGGGCCCGGGGGTCGGCTTCGAAGAGCTGCATCTCAGGACCTCCTTACTCGTACCGGATCCTCGGGTCAAGGAAGCCGTAAACGAGGTCCACCACCAGGTTCATGATCACCACAAAGGCCCCAAAGAGCAGAAAGACCGCCATGATCATGGGGTAGTCCCGGGCCAAAAGGCTCTGGACGAAGAACCTGCCCATTCCCGGGACCCGGAAGATGAGCTCGACGAAGGGGGAGCCGGTGCCCACCGCTGCAAAGAGCGGGCCCAGCACCGTCACCGGGGGGATCAGGGCGTTTTTAAGGACGTGGACCAGGATGACCCGCCGCTCGGCCAGGCCCTTGGCCCGGGCGGTTCGGACGTAGTCGGAGCGGATGACGTCCACCATGCTGGCGCGGGTATACCGGGCGATGATGGCCATCGGCCCGAGGCCCAAGGTGATGGTGGGCAGGATCCAGTCCACCGGCTGGTCCCAGCCCCCGGTCCGAGGGATGACGGGCAGAAGCATAACGAAGACGATTATCAGGATCACCGCCAGGACGAAGTTAGGGGTAGCCACCCCCAGCATTGCGGTGAAGGTGCAGAAGTAGTCGATGGGGCCGTTCTGGTTGATGGCGGCCAGGATCCCAAGGGTCATCCCGACCACCACCGCAAAGAGCAGGGCCATGGTGCCCAGGTGGAGGGAAACCGGGAACGTCCGGCCGATGATTTCGGTGACCTTGCTGGTTCGGTAGCTGTAACTGTAGCCGAAGTCAAGCTGTACCGCTTTGACCAGAAAGTTAATGTACTGCTCGTGCAGGGGCCGGTCGAGGCCCCAGGCCGCCGCCAAGTTCTTGAGGTCCTCGGGGCTAAGGGGATTGGCCCCCTCGGGCTGAAGGGGCGAGCCTGGAGTGTTGTGCATGACGATAAAGATGATCAAAGACATCGCCAGGAGGGTGGGCGGAATCATTAAAATGCGGCTCAAGGCGTACCGGAGCATCTTAACCCCCTGCTCGTCTTAGTTCCGCCGGGGCAACCTCAGCATAATGACAGGCTACCAGGTGGTCCCGGTCGATTTCCCGCAGTTCGGGCTCAACCTCGGCGCACTCCGGCCGGGCGATGGGGCAGCGGGTGTGAAAGCGGCACCCCGGGGGCGGGTGGATGGGGCTTGGAACGTCGCCCGGCAGGATGATCCTTTGCTTCTTGTACCGGCGGTCGGGAACGGCCACCGCCGAAAGGAGGGCCAGGGTGTAGGGATGCCTCGGGTTGTTCATGATGGTGATAGTCGGCCCAACCTCCACCAGCTTGCCCAGGTACATGACCCCCACCCGGTCGCTAATATAGGCCACCACGGCCAGGTTGTGGGCGATGAACAGGTAGGTCAAGTTAAACTCGGCCTGCAGGTCCTTCAGCAGGTTGAGCACCTGGGCTTGAATGGAAACGTCCAGGGCTGAAACTGGCTCGTCGCAGATTACCAGCTTCGGCCGGAGGGCGAGGGCCCGGGCGATACCGATGCGCTGGCGCTGGCCCCCCGAAAACTCATGGGGGTAGCGGTTGACAAAGTAAGCGTTGAGTCCGACCACCCGTAGCAGCTCCTTCACCCGCACCTCCCGCTCGGCCCGGGTGCCGACCTTGAAGATCTCCAGCGGCTCGGCCACGATGGCTCCCACCGTCATCCGGGGGTTCAGGGACGAATAGGGGTCCTGGAAGATCATCTGCATTCCCTGCCGCAGGGGCCGAAGCCGGCTCTCGGGCAGGTGGGTGATGTCGTTGCCGTCGAAGATGACCTGGCCGGCATTGGGCTCGTATAGGCGAATAATCGTCTGACCCAGGGTGGTCTTGCCGCAACCGGACTCCCCCACCAGTCCGAAGGTTTCACCCCGCCGGATGTCAAAGCTCACCCCGTCAACGGCCCGGACAAGGGCCGGCTGCCTGAGAAATCCGCCCCCGACTTTAAAGTATTTTTTGAGTCCCCGGACCGAGAGCAGGATATCCTGGGCCGGCGGACTCGAAGCGGATGGGCGGGCCAGGGGCTTCTCGTCAGACATAGAGCCAGCACGCAACCTGGTGGTCGGGTCCCACCGATACCGTGGGGGGCTCGTCGGCGCACTGGGCCGTGGCGTGGGGACAGCGGGGCCGGAAGCGGCAGCCGGCCGGAGGATTAAGCAAGTTGGGCGGTAGACCCCGGATGGGCTTCAGCCGCTCCTTAACCTTCGGGCCCAGGCGGGGGACCGACCCCATAAGCCCAACCGTGTAGGGATGCTTCGGGTTGTTAAATAGGCTGTCGGCATCAGCAGCCTCCACAATCCGACCGGCGTACATGACCACAACCCGGTGGCACAGCTCGGCCACAACCCCCAGGTCGTGGGTAATCAGAATGACGGCGGTGCCCAGCTCCCGGTTAAGGCGCATTATCAGGTCGAGGATCTGGGCCTGAATAGTGACGTCCAGGGCGGTGGTGGGTTCGTCGGCGATGAGTAGCTTCGGGTTGCAGGCCAGGGCCATGGCGATCATCACCCGCTGGCGCATGCCCCCCGAGAACTGGTGGGGGTAATCGTCAAGCCGGCGCTCGGCGTCGGGGATGCCCACCCGCCGCAGGAGCTCCGCAGCCCGCTGTCGGGCCTCGGCCGGACTTAGACCCAGGTGAACCTGGAGGGGCTCGGCGACCTGGAAACCCACGGTTAAGACCGGGTTCAGGGAGGTCATCGGGTCCTGGAAGATCATCGAGATTACATTACCCCGAATGTGCCGCATCTCCTCTTCGGGAAGGTCAAGGAGGTCCACGGCCTGACCGTCTCGGTGCAGGGTCACCTGGCCTTCAACCACGCGGCCGGGGTAGGGGACAAGCCGCATAATTGAAAGGGATGTCACGCTCTTGCCGCAGCCGCTTTCCCCGACGATGCCGAGGGCCTGGCCCTTGCCTACCTCAAAGGACACGCCGTCGACGGCCCGAACGATGCCTTCCCTGGTGAAAAAATACGTCTTGAGATTTTTTACTTCCAGAACCGGCTCCTTGACCATAGACCTCCCCCAACCTGCCGAATCGGCAAAAACGGCCGCTGCTCAAACCCGGACCAGCTTTAACGAGACGGCCCGTATTCGTTCACCGCAATTATAGTTAATAAGCGCGGCATGCGCAACAGGCCGCAAACCCTCGTTTTTAAAAAAAGCCTTTATACTATGAAGGACCCAATTCTCCCTAACCGGAGGTGTCAGGCAAATGCTCAGGCGACGTATTAACAGACGGGAGTTCCTTGGGGCCGGCCTGGGGCTCGGAGTCATGGCCGTCTTTGGGTGTAGTCCGGGGCCGGCCCAGCCGGCGGCCCCACAACAGCCGGCCGGTCGGCCCAACTACGGCGGGACCCTGGTCTTCGTCCTCGAAAACGACGTCATCGACTTCGACCCGATGCGGTCCCGGGCCTTCGTCGACCGCAACGTCCACTACCAGATTTACGATTCGCTTGTCAGGATCGACCCAAAGGGCAACATCATCCCCTGGCTGGCCGAACGCTGGGAGATAGCCCCAGACGGCAAGGCCGTAACTTTCTACCTGCGTCAGGACGTCAAGTTCCACGACGGCACCAGCTTCGACGCCGCCGTCGTCAAATGGAACATCGAGCGGTATATCAACACCGAGGGCTCCGCCCGCCGGGGTGAGCTGGCCCCGGTGGAGCGCGTCGAGGTGGTGAACACCTACACGGTCCGTTTCAACCTCAAGACCCCCTTTTCGCCCCTGCTGGCGCAGCTGGTTGACCGGGCCGGGATGATGGTTTCGCCCAAGGCGGTCGAGGCGGCCGGGGCCGATTTCACCCGCAAGGCCTTTAAGGCCGGAACCGGGCCCTTCATCCTGACCGAGGCGGTCAAAGACGACCACATCACCTTGGAGCGCAACCCCGAGTGGTGGGGCAAAGACCAGTTCGGAAATCGCCTCCCTTACGTCGATAAGGTGGTCGTCCGACCCATCACCAACAGCGACGTCCGGCTGGCCAACCTCCGAACGGGCGAAGCCCAGGTGGCCAACAACATCGCCGGTAAAGACGTGGCCTCGGTCAAGGCCGACCCTGCCCTCTCTTACCAGGAGATTCCGGGCCTGGCCTTTGCCAGCCTGATCCCTAACCGGCGGCCTGGCTTTGTCTTCAGCGAGCCTAAGTATATTAAGGCCGTGGCCATGGCCCTGGACCGCAAGGAGATCCTGGACCGGGTGTTCTTCGGGGTGGGGAGCATCGGCTACGGGGCGATTGCGCCGCCCCACTTTGCGTACGACCCGAACTTTAAGCCCTTTGAGCGGCCCGACCCCGAGGGGGCCAAAAAGCTGGTGGCCGAGGTGGGCAAGGGCCAGCTCCAGTTCGAGTTTTTGGTTCCTTCGGGCGACCCGCAGACCCTGCAACTGGCCCAGCTTATCCAGGCCCAGCTGGCCAAGGCCGACATCAAGGCCGAGATCGTCCAACTGGAGTTTGCCCAGATCCTGCAGCTCCAGAACGAAAAATCCTTTAAGGGGATGACCCTAGTGGGCTGGAGCGGCCGGATCGACCCGGACGGGAACGTTTACGACCACATCTACACCGGTCGACCTTTCAACGACTCCAGCTATTCGAACCCAGAGGTGGACAGGCTTCTAGATGAGCAACGGACCACCAATGACCTGAATCGGCGCCGGGAGCTGTTGCGGCGGGCCGAGCAGATTTACGTGGTCGAAGATCCGGCCAGGGTCTGGTACCGGTTTGGCGTCGCCATGCTGGTCACCAACCGGCGGGTCCGCGGCCTCGAACCTTACCCGGACCAGATCGTCCGCTTCCAGTACGCGTGGCTTGAAAAGTAGCCGATGACCCAGTACATTCTGCGCCGGCTGCTGCTGATGGTGCCGGTGGCATTGCTGGTGACGGTGATCGTCTTCCTGCTGGTTAGGCTTACGCCCGGCGACCCGGTACTGGTTTACGCCGGCGAAGAGCGGGACCCTGAGACGCTGGCCCAAATCCGCCGCTCCCTGGGCCTTGACCAGCCCCTGCCTGTCCAGTATGCCGCCTGGCTAGGTCGGGCCCTGCAGGGGGACTTCGGCCGGTCCATTCGGACACGCCAGCCGGTATTGGAGGCTATTGTGGAGCGGCTACCGGCCACCATCGAGCTGGGTGTGGCCGCCCTCTCCATCTCGGTCAGCGTTGCCCTAGTGGTTGGCACGATTTCGGCCCTCAAGCGCAACTCCCTGCTCGACCTGCTGGTGACCGGACTGGCCATTGGGGGCGTATCTTTACCCAACTTTTTCTTGGGCATTACTCTGATCCTGGTGGTTGCGGTCGTCCTGCGGCTCCTGCCGCCAGGCGGGTACGTCCCCTTTGTCCAGGACCCGGCGGGTAATCTGCGTTATCTAATCTTGCCGGCCATAACCCTGGCGAGCGCCAGCCTGGCGGTGAACCTCCGTCAGGTAAGGTCGAGCCTTGTAGATGTCCTTGCGCAGGATTATATCCGGGTAGCTCGGGCCAAGGGCCTTCCGGAGCGGCTGGTCGTCTTAAGACACGCCCTGAAGAACGCCCTGATCCCGGTGGTTACCCTAGTGGGTCTCCAGGCCGGGGCCATCATTGAAGGGGCCATCATCACCGAGACGATCTTCTTCTGGCCCGGTGTTGGCCGTCTGGCGGTGGACAGCATCGCCGGTCGGGACTACCCGGTCGTCCAGACCATCGTACTTTTCTCAGCTGTTTCGTTTATGCTCAGCACCCTGCTTGTCGACATCCTCTACGCCTGGCTGGATCCCAGGATCTCCTACGGAGGCCGGCGCGGGTGAGCCAGGCTGCGGTCCGGACCGAGGTTGTCGTTGCCCGGCCGCGCCGGGGCGTCTGGGGAACCGTTCGCCGCCACCCCCGCATCCTGGTGGGTGGGCTTATTGTCGTCACCCTGGCCCTAGCTGCCATCCTGGCACCGATTATTGCTCCCTTTAACCCCATCGAAGTTGACCCAAGCCGGGCGCTTCAGCCGCCCGGCCCGCTCCACCTCCTGGGAACTGACGACCTGGGCCGGGATGTCTTCAGCCGGGTCATTTACGGGGCTAGGGTCTCCCTGACGGTCGGGGTGATTTCGGTCTCCATCGGCCTAATCGTTGGGGTGACCATCGGCCTGACAGCCGGCTACCTTGGGGGTGTAGTCGACCTGCTGCTGATGCGGGTCATTGACGCCCTGCTGGCTTTCCCAGCCCTTATCCTCGCCATCGCCATCACGGCTGCCCTGGGTCCGCAGATTCAGAATGCGATGATTGCCATCGGCATCGTGGCCATACCCGCCTACGCCCGCCTTACCCGGGGGCAGGTGCTGTCGGTTCGGGAACACGAATTTGTCCTGGCCGCCCGGGCCCTGGGCGCGCCGACCCGCCGGATCGTTCTTCGACATATCCTGCCTAACATTGTAAACCCCTTGATCGTGCAGGCAACCCTCTCCACGGCCTTCGCCATTCTTCAGGAGGCTTCCCTGTCGTTCCTGGGGCTGGGCGCACAGCCGCCCAACCCCTCTTGGGGTCAGGATATTTACTACTCACAGCGCTACCTGGCCAACTTAAAGTGGTGGATGAGCCTCGGACCCGGGATGGCCATCTTCCTGGCGGTCTTCGGCTTCAACTTCCTGGGGGACGCCCTGCGGGACCTTTTAGACCCAAGGCTCAGCAGGCGGGAATGAGCCCCTTAGGGGGCAGACCCAAGGGCCTTTATTCTTAGGCGGCGGGTTCGACTGGTGCCGGCGGACTTACCAACTCACCCCGGGGTGTAAGCAGCCCGACCCGCCAGGTTCGGGCCGCATCGGGCACACCCAGGAGGATTCGCAGGCCATAACTGTAGACAAGGTAGGGCCCGGGCACTCCGGCCCCACGTAACTGGCGCCTGAAGCCCTCAGACGAAATCCGCTGGGACCAGTCCCGAATATGATTGGGGCTGAGTCTAAGCTTAACGTCCACGACGGCCCAAAGGACCTCACCCGCCGCCGTCCGCACAGGGACCACCAAGTCCACCTCCCGGCCATCAACGGTTACTGAAGTGGGCTCGTCAAGGGGCTCAAAGCCCTTATCCCGAAGGACGGCCAGCAGAACGGAAACCGCCTCCTCCTCAGCGGTTGCCCCAACCGTGTTGGCTAGTCGACCCACCTCTTGCCGCAACCTTTCCAGCCCAATAGCCAGTTGCTCAACCCGCTCCTCGGTCCGGGCTTGGGCTTCGGCCAGCCGGGCAACGGCCTCTTCAAGGCGGCCGACCCGCTCCTCGGTCCGGGCTTGGGCTTCGGCCAGCCGGGCCAGTGGCCCCTGCACCCGGTCGAACCGCTCAAGGACTTCCTGCCGGAAGGACGACAGTTCCCCCGGCAGCAGCAAAAGCTCCTCGGTCAAAATCATCCGCCTAAGCTCCGCCCGCCACTCCGGGTGCGCTTCTAAAAGCTTAATAAGGTCTCTAAAATCCTCTACTGTAAAGGGCATTTTTTAAAGCCTCCTATCAGGGATTTTATACCCAAAAATCAGTCCTTGCACACTCACGGAGCATCTGGGCCTGACCCGAGGCGGCATGCGTGGATATGCCGGCAGGAGGGCCGCTCGAATCGGTACGGGCCGGGATTTTCCCAAGGTCCTGCACCTTGGTGGGCAGCCTGACCACGTGACCGGGGGCGAGTCTAACCGCCCGTTGCGCAGGCCGAACCAAAGGCCGACGGGACAGTGGAAGTAGTACCCCTAGCTCTTGCGGCCGTAGTTCCAGGCTAGGGCCAGGCCGGTAAAGACCGCTCCGCCCAGGATGTTCCCCACTGTCGCCGGTACCTGGTTCCAGACCCACCAAGTGCCCACTGTGATGGGCGCCCCGGCGAGGATCCCGGCCGGAATCACGAACATGTTCACGATGGAGTGCTCGTAGCCCAGCCCAAAAAAGTTCATGATGGGCAGCCAGATGGCCAGCACCTTCCCGACGGTGGAGCGGGACGCGAAGGCAAACACGGCCCCAATGGTCACCAGCCAGTTGGCCAGCGTTCCCTTGGTCAGGGCCGTGAGCCACCCGTACCAGCCCAGCTCTTCGTAGGCGACGGTTTTAGCCAGGGCAAGCTGCCGCAGCTGCTCCCCCACCGGCCCGGCATCGTGCTGCCACCAGGCCGTCAGGGACGCCACGGCCAAAACTGCAAAACCGACGCTGCCGGCCAGGTTGCCCAGGTAGACCCACCACCAGTTGCGGACGAGCTGCCCAAAAGTTATCCGTCCGGCATACCAGCCAGCGGGGAGGAGGGCAAAGTTGCCGGTGGCCAGCTCCAGACCCAGGAGGGCCATGGTGCAGAAGCCCACCGGGAAGAGCACGGCCCCAACCACCCGGGGAAGCCCCTGGGCCCAGGCGGTGGCGGCCAGCAAAGTTGCGGCCCCAAGCAGGGCCGCGCTCAGGGCTCCCCGCACCAGCATCGGCCCCACGGCCAGGGCGGCCTTTTGCTGGCTGGCGGTTACCACCTCCGCGACCGTCTCGTAAGGGGTCCGGGCATCGCCGGCAAGGGCCGACGCCTGCTCCGCCCGCATCAGGTCCATACCTGCCATTGTAGGTTGCACCTCCCCCAGAAGCTGGATTTTGCCGCCTGAAACCGCTGCCTAGCGGGAAAGCCGATGGGGGTGCTGGCGTGAGAGTTTAAGTCCGAAGTAGCCGCCGATGATTAAGATGGCCAAGGACAACGCCAAGGCGAAGGGGACGGCACCCCCCTCTTCACCCAAGGCTAAAAGGACCCTGGAAAGCCCAAAGACCCAGACGAACGTAACGGCTATCGCTGCCAAGGGCACCCCAAGGCCTAAAAGCAGCTTCTCTTTCATGGCTCGGGTATCCCCCTCTCCTCTCGCTCAAAGGTGACCCAGAAATCGACGGCCACCACCGCCCACAAGGGCACGCTCCCAAACACCTTCATTATGAGCCCGCCTATTAGCTGGTCCGTCATCGGGTCCAGCCCAAAGGGCTTCGGCGTCGTCGCATAATGGCCGTAAATTAGCCGGTCTGAAAACGTAATAAACGCCCCAATCACACCGGGAATTATCCCCATAACAAATAGATAGACCAGCCTAAAAAGCCAAGGGAGCCTAAGCTCAGGCAACGGCCCCACCACCGGCCACCAGACCAGCAGGCCCGTCCCCAAAAAGGTCAGGTGCTGCAGCCCGTGGTAGAAGCCGCTTTCGCTCGTAAGCCCATAGTATTGCGGAAGGTGCCAGAAAACCAGCCCAGCATTGAAAAGCCCAAAACCGAAGACCGGATTTAACGCCGCCTTTAAAAGGGCCTTTAACCACACCGGCCGGCCCAGCAGCCGGTAAGCCCGGCTTAAAAGCCGCCTTAAAACCCAAGAAGGGGTTCCCAAAAGCAAAAGCACAGGCGTTACCAGCGTATAGACCAGGTGCTGGGCCATATGGGCCGCAAAGGAGTACTTCGCCCCAAGCTCCCCCAGGGGCGTCCCCTCAAAGAGCAGGATCGTAAAAAGCCCACCTAAAAAGCAGGCCACCTGCCTTATACTTACCGGGTAAACCCATAAAAGTTCGGGCCCGGCAAGCCGCCGCCGCAGCGGCCCCACGTAGAAAAGATAGGCCCCGCCTAAGAACAAAACCTGGGCCAGCGCCCCATAATCTAATGCCCACGGCACGTAAAGCCCACCGATTACCATACCGGCCCGGGGTAAATCAGCGTCCCAAAAAGGGCCATCAGCGCTAGCCCAACGGCTATCATCAAAAGCAACGGCCCACCAAAGACGAAGGCCAAAACCTTATGGTCAAACTTAAGGTGCATAAAGTAAAGCGCCACCAGCGCAAACTTCACCGCCGAAAGCACCAACAGCACGCTTATCGTAAGCCCCCTGCTCAGGGCCACATAATAGGTGGCCACCTCCAGGAGGGTCACCACCGCCAAAACCGCCGCAACTTTTATATACGTCACCGTAAGGTCATGGAGTTCACCAGCCCCTTGCGCTTTACGGGCCTTGGCCATCGGCTCCCTCCTTCAGTAGGGCAGCAGGTAGACCACCGTAAAAATCACCACCCAGACGATGTCCACAAAGTGCCAGTAAAGCCCGGCAACCTCCACCGTCAGCGCCTGCTCGGGCCCTAACCTCCCCAAAAGGGAGGCAAAAAGCAGCGAAAGCAGGATTATTATCCCCACCGCAACGTGGGTCCCGTGGAAACCCGTAAGCACATAAAAGGTCGTCCCAAAAAGGTTCACCCCAAGGGTAAGCCCCTTGTGCACAAAGGTCGTAAACTCGAACACCTGACCCCCCACGAAGACCGAACCCAGCATCGCCGTAAGCAAAAGCCACAGCCTGGTCGCAGGCATGTTCCCAAGCCTTATGCTGTTTACAGCCAAGGCCATGGTAAGGCTGCTCATAAGCAGCACAAAGGCACTTATCGACGTGTACGGGATGTTGAAGACCTCATGCGGGTGCGGGCCCACCAGGCTCTGACCTCGGTAAGCCTGATAGGTGGCAATTAAGCTGCCAAAAAAGAAGCAATCTGAGCCCAAAAAAAGCCACATCAAGAGCTTGGAGGGGTGAACCCCAAGGCTCGTCGGATGTTCCACCGGTTGGACCCGGGCCATCTTTTTACCCCCTAACTTGCAGGCTCAAAGGACCAGCCGTAGGCGGCAAACACCGTTATCAAGGCCCCAAGGCCCACCACCACCCAGCCCATGGGCCCAAGGCCCCCGACCTCGACGGGCCGCAGCAGCACCGCCCCAAACATCCCCAGCCCGATCCCAAAGGCCAAAATCGCCGGATAATATGACGGCCTTGGCAGGTGAATGGCCACCCCGTGGCCGGGATTGTCCGCCCCGTGCCCGGGGTTATGGGTGCTTGCCCCAACCCGGACCCCCTCGGGCCCGTACTTCCTTACCCAGAACTCGTCCCGGGCGCCCACCACCGGTATCTGCGCAAAGTTATAGGCCGGCGGCGGCGTCGGCACCATCCACTCCAAGGTCCGCCCATCCCAGGGGTCATCCCCGGCGGGCTTACCCTTTAGCAGGCTAAAGACCGCATTGACCAAAAAGACCAGCGTCCCAAGGGCCATCAAAAAGGCGGCCGCACTTTCAAAGGCGTTTAAAAAGTCCCAGCCAAGGCCTGGGGGGTAAGTGTACTGGCGCCTGGGCATCCCCCAAAGCCCCAAAAGGTGCATCGGCCCGAAGGTTAAGTTAAAGCCTAAGAAAAACAGCCAAAAGTGGGCCTTGCCCAGCCCCTCATCCAAAAGCCTGCCCGTATACTTCGGCCACCAGTAGTAGACCCCGGCGAAGATGGCAAAGACGATCCCGGCCACCACGTAGTGAAAGTGGGCCACGACAAAGTAGGTGTCCGTCTGCTGATAATCGCTGGGGACGGTGGCATGCATCACCCCGGATATCCCACCCACCGTAAAGACGGCGATAAAGGCCAGGGCAAAAAGCATCGGCGTCTTTAGCCTAAGCTCACCCCGCCATAAGGTGGCCAGCCAGTTGAAAATCTTCACCCCGGTGGGTATGCCGATTAGCATCGTCGTTATCCCAAAGACCGTGTTGGCCACCGGCCCCAGCCCCACCGCAAACATGTGGTGGGCCCAGACCCCATAACTTAAAAACGCAATGAAAAGCCCGGAAAGGACCACAAAGGGGTAGCCGAAAAGGGGCTTTTTGGAAAAAACCGGCACAACCTCGGAGATAACCCCCATCGCCGGCAAGACCAGGATATATACCTCGGGGTGCCCAAAGACCCAGAAAAGGTGCTGCCAAAGTAGCGGGTTTGCCCCAGCCTCGGCATTGAAGAAATTCGTCCCGAATAGCCGGTCAAACATCACCTCGATAAGCCCAACGGCTAAAACCGGCAGGGCAAAGATCATCAAAAACGAGGTAAAAAGGGCCATCCAGCTGAAGACAGGCAGCCTAAAAAGGCTCATCCCAGGGGCCCGGTGGTTGATTATCGTGGCCGCAAAGTTAAGCCCCGAGGCCACCGACGAGATCCCCAGCGCCTGCAGACCCATCACGTAAAAGTCCGGCCCAAGCCCGGGGTTTACCTCCACCCGGGTAAGGGGCGCATACCCAAACCAGCCCACATCCGGCGCCTGCCCCCAAAGCCAGCCCAAATTGAGCAGAACCGACCCAAACAAAAACATCCAATAGCTGAGGGCATTAAGCCTCGGGTAGGCCACATCCCTGGCCCCAATCTGCAAAGGAACCACCAGGTTAAAGAGGGTGGCATTAAAGCCCATCACCACCAGGAAAATCATCGTAAGCCCATGCATCGTAAAGACTTGATTATACGTGTCGGGGTCTAAAAACTTGTTTTCAGCATGGGCCAGCTGAAGCCTTATCAACAAAGCCTCGATCCCACCCAAAAGCAGGTAGGCCAGGGTGGTGGCCCCATACATTATCCCGATGCGCTTGTGGTCGACGGTGGTAAACCACGACCACAAATAGCCTAAAAAACTGGGCCTAGGCGAAACCCCAACCGCTCGACCCAACGTCGCCATGGCAGCTTTCCCCCTACTTTAAGGTCTTTAAATAGGCCACGATGGCCCCCACATCGGCATCGGATAGGCCTAAATTGGGCATCTTCGCCCCAGGCTTTACCTCTTGCGGGTTCTTTATCCACCTAAAAAGCCCGCGCCCATCGGGGTCGTTGGCTAAGACCCCGGCAGCTACCGTCGACCGCTCCCCAATGTTGGTAAGGTTAGGCCCAACCTTGCCCTGATACGGGGTGCCCTCGACCGTGTGGCATCCCCCACAGCCCCGGGCCCCGAAAAGCTCATAGCCCTGCCGGGCCGCACCCTGCGGCTCCGGGGGCGGGCTAAGCCTGGCCCTTACCCAGGCCTCAAACTCGGCCGGGGCTAAGGCCTTTACCCGAAAGCGCATCTGGGCGTGCTGGGTCCCGCAAAACTCGGCACACCAGCCGTAATATTCCCCCGGCTCCCGGGCATTAAACCAGATCTGGTTTTTCTGCCGCCCAGGGATAACATCGACTTTGCCCGAAAGCTTCGGAACCCAAAAACTGTGGATGACATCGGCACTGCTTAAGGTGGCTATCACCGTCCGGCCCACCGGTATCCTAAGCTCATTGGCCACCGTTATGGTCTTGCCGGCAACGATGTCCGGGTATCTAAACTCCCACCACCACTGGTGGGCCAAAACCTCCACCCGCAACGCCCCGGCCTCATCTGGGGGCTGGGCGAAGGCGAAGATGGCGGGAACCGAGGGCACCGCGATGGCCCCCACAATCAGGGTTGGGATAACCGTCCATAAAATCTCCACCGTCCGGTGCCCGTGAATCTGGGGCGGCAAAACCGAAGGCCCTAAGGGCCGCCGGAACTTGATGATGCTGTATAAAAGCCAGCCCTCAACAAAGACAAAGACCGCCGCCCCAAGATAAAGCAAATACCAGGTAATCCAGCGCTGATGCTCCGCCTGGTCCCCAGCCACCGGCCCCAGCCAGTCCATCGGCCCCACCGACCGGGTACAGCCAGTAAGCAGAAAACTCGCGGTGAGGACGGCTAACCATGGGCCAGCAAAACTCACAAACCGTCTTAACATCTTACTTTACCATGATTAGCTCGGTTTATCCCGCTCATCCCTTAGATAGTGGTGCCAACTTCCAATAAACTTCCAAACCCCCTTGGACCAAGCTTCAGGGGGCTCCCTCCGCCGGAAATCGGCTCGCATTCTACGGTTTCTAATTGCTCCTTTTATCACAATCGCCCCTTATGTACCAACGGAGGTTTCCAGTAAGCTTCCAAGCCAGACTTATATCCCGAAAAGCAGGCCCGGCGGCCAGGTAGTGCGGCCTGGCGGCCGAAGCCGGAAGTCGATTGGAAGTCGTCCGTGCTCAAACTACGGTGGAAAGGTGCGGAGGCTTCAGGGGTGGCCCATCCCGTCCGACCCCGACAGACGGGGCGGCCCGACACCTGGGCCGGGGGAGCTTTAAGATGGGGATGTTAATCGACCCCTTTAACCGGCGGATAACTTACCTGAGGATATCCGTTACGGACCGGTGC